>CAYLRV010000007.1:0-127201 GCA_964386395.1 uncultured Chitinophaga sp. | reverse complement strand
ACCGGGCTGAAACTTCTGCCATCTGCTGATACTTCAAGCACCTGCGATGTTACCCGCTCATCTGCTTCAATCACCCAGGAGAACTGGTGCCTGTCGCCATTAACCAGCCCGTTCAGTTGCAACACACGAAGTGGCAGGGTGGATGTAAAGTTGCCTTGTAATGAGTAAGAACCGATACTGGCATAGTTTGGTGTATAAATATTGCCACGGCCTTCCACAAGCAGGTAGTAAGTACCTGCAGCAAGGGTAGTATCAATTACAGACCGCACCTGGTTGCCGGGATTATATACATTCAGCAGCGTTTGGGCACTATTAAATAAGGAAACTTGCAAATCAAGGTTAGAACCTACATAGCCGTTACTGATATTGTAAGGAATGGCACTCAGCTGGAAACGGCCATTTGCCGGTTGTACAAACTGGATCATATCCAGGTCTGTGTTTTGGGTAATGATACCGTTTACATTGAACTGGTTGCCGACAAATGGTGCTGCCGTTGCACCAGCAAACGTACTGAGATGTTCATCTGCACGGTAAGTAAGACCGTTATTGTTGATGATGATGTCCAGATCATTTTGTAATGGTCCGCTGCATCCTGCCGGTGTTTGCCCCAGGTGCCAAAGCGTAAGGTTACGGTTGTAGCCTACACCCATAATTGGCGCCCAGCTAATTTCAGTGCCGTTGGGTCCGTCGAAGCCAGGATGGTATTCAGTCACTCCGCAACTGCCATCCACCAGTGACTGGTGAAATAAACCAAGTGTATGACCAGCTTCATGTGAAGTAGCTTCAGCAATGTTTTTAGGATTGTTGTAATGCAAACTGGTAAATACAAAGCAAGGGTCATCGCCAGCATCGCTGAATGTATTAATGTTGGCCACACCACCGGCAGGGAAACCATACCATTCCCATGATTCAGTAAGAATTACACGGGTACGTTTGGTAGTTGGTGCTGCCAGGAATTTAGTGGAATCAGTCGTTACGTTAATATTAAAGGGGCGGAAGTCTTCTGCCACCAGGTTGAAAACGGCCGTAATGCCGTTTACATCCATCGTAGATGCACTGCAAGGGATAGAAGGTATATAATTCCATGAAGTGCCCTGTACATTGTGGCCGTCAAAATCGAGGAATATACAGGCAGTAGCAGTGGGCAGGCTGTTTAGCTTCGGTACCTGTGCTGTGCCGGCTATCCCGGATACTGACAAAATCAGTACGAATAGGTTACGTAAATAGGTTTTCATAACAAGGAGGATTTTCTGTTTTTCAAAAGGTGTTAGGATGATATAGGGTACGGATAAAAAAACGGGCCTTAACGATAGTCAAATTGTATTACTCATTTGTTAACTGGTAATAACCTTTTTTTTCAAAAACGAGGTTGTTGCCGTCACGACGCAACAGGTAAGCATCGCCATGCTGGTTGCTGATGATGCGGCCTTCATAGGCAATGCTGCCGTCTTCTTTTACGGCTCTTATCAGCTGCATACGGGCACCGCTGAAATTATCTGAGCGGATAACCACACTGCGGTAGCTGTCGTTGGCTGAAGGGGCCGATACAGAAATAACGGTACCAGTGAAGCTAACCTGGCGGCTCTGGTCGAGGGTAAGTCCTGTTGCTTCACCAGTTTGTTTGCCAATCATTAGTTCTACATCGCTGATGGCAACGGTGATTTTTTCAGGGAGGCTCTCAAAAAGTTTGGGCTTGTTGTAGTCCGGCTTGTTAAGCGGGGCTGTTGTCTGGCTAAAACTGCAGGCACTGCTTATTGCAATGCACAGGCATACCATAGGCATACGAAGGTTTTTCATTTTACTTTCTTTTAAAGTCAAAAAAGGATATTGTCAGCAGCCTGGATTATAGCTGCACGTTTTCTATTGGGGTACGGAAATACAATATTTCACCAATTTTTTAATTCTATCAACAGTTGGGCCTGTTTCTTTTATTAAAAAAAGTGATAATACTCGGGAGCTAATCGTAAAAGCCCTGTTAAAACTGATACTGATCAATACTGGCCGGTACTCAGCATGACCAATGTACAGGCTTCCATTACTTTTATACCCTTGTTTTTTGCCAGTGTTTCCAGTTCTTCGTTCTCTGTACCGGGATTGAATATGATGCGTTCCGGCTTTAGTGAAAGTATATAGTCGTAGTATGCCTGCTGATGTGCAGGGTTGAGGTATAGCGTTACCGTATTAATATCAGTATAGGGCTGGGTAGCGTTTTCTACAGTTACATCACTCACCACAGTCTGTTTTTTACCAATAGCCACTACTGGATGGCCATGGCTGCGCAGGCGGTTTACTGCGAGATAACTATATCTTGACGGATTATCTGAAGCACCAAGCACCAGCGTTTTTTTCTGTCTCATGTAGTAAAGCTATGACGGAGTTTTTATATTAGAACAACTGATATTGCCGGCGGGGCACTTTCCCGATAATGTCCCGGAGGGCATCCTGCAATAAAGGGTATTTGAATGTGAAGCCATATTGTTGTGCTTTTGTGGGGAGCACCCAACGGCTTTTCAATACCAGTTCTGTTTCTGTACCAATGATTGCTGCACCTATTTTCAGCATCCAGGCTGGCGCAGGTAGACCAATGCGTTTACCAGTTACAGCCTTGAACGTTTTCATCAATTCCGTATTTAGCACAGGGTTGGGTGAGGAACAGTTGAAAACACCTTCAAGTTCCGGGTTGGCTGCCAGCCACGCTATCATACGACAGGTGTCTTCAGTATGCACCCAGCTAAAGCGTTGTTGCCCGCTGCCTTGTTTGCCACCCAGGCCAAACTTCAGTAAATTAAAATAAGGGATTAGCACGCCACCCGGTCCCAATGTGATGGCCATGCGCAGGGCTACTTTACGGGTTGCGGGTGTGTGTTGATCAAACAATGCTTTTTCCCAGGCCTTGCAGACTTCCACTGAAAAGCCACTACCCATTTCGCCGGTGAATTCATCTTGTGGCTTATCCATAGCATGGCGGTATATGGTAGCAGAGGAAGCATTAATCCATAAGGGCGGTGGGTTTTTGCATTGGCGTATGGCTTCACCAAGCGCTTGCACAGCTTGTACACGGCTGTTAAGTATCGCTGCTTTATTTTTTTTGTTGTAGCGGCAGTTCACTGTTTTGCCGGCCAGGTTAATCAGTAAGCCGGCATTATCCAGCTGGCTATACCAGTCGCCACATGTTTTGCCATCCCAATGTATGAAGGATACGGTTTGCCTATCTTCTTTACGCAAAGAATCAAATCCATTACGGTTATTGGTTTCATCCGGCAGGCTGCGGGTGAGAACGACTATAGCATTATTTTTTCCAAAATATTTTATTAACTCAGCACCGATAAAGCCTGTACCGCCAGCGATTATTATTTTCTTGTGCTGCATATACCTATTTCAAATGAATCAATTCTTTTTGCCTGATGATATTGATTTCTGTAATGCCAATATAAAAATACCAGCATGCATAAAAGGGGGTAATCACCAGCATGGCAAAAAGATAGAATAAAGCCAACCCACTATCTGTTACACTTCCCAGCAAGAGTGCTGCCATACCGGCAATGAAGGTCCAAATAAGCGTTTTAGCGTAGGTAACCCTCGACTTGTTATTGTACCATAGTTGATCAGCAGCAAAAAGGTGAATGAAAAAACTCAACATCTGCCAACCACCGGTCAAAAAATAAATCCATAAGAAGTTACCGGCGATCAGATCTGTAATACCTGCCATAGCATCCATCATGGTAAACAAAGCAACCCCTGCTTGCCCGGCCATGTCTGCATATTTCAGTCTTTTAATCATGAAATTTTATTTTCAGAAATAATTGAAACTATCTGTGCAAATAAAAGCCGGCATCACCGGCTTTGCTTGTTTACTTAAACATCTTCATCAGCGCACCCACAAACCAGGTCTCTTCTGCCTTGATCATGGTATCTAATGTTTTGTCGGCCTGTTTACCCAGTTTCTTGATGCCACTTACTGTATCCACAAAGGCTTTTACGTGTTTGTCACGTTTGTCACCTTCCACAGCTTCCAGCCTGTCCAGCAATTGCATCATCGGCTCCAATTCCCGCTTTTTACGCTCCTTTACTATCTGCTTCACCACTTTCCAGATATCTTTTTCAGCAGAGAAAAATTCTTTTCGTTCGCCGGTCAGCAATACCCTTTCTACGAGCCCCCAATTGATAAGTTCCCGGATATTCATGTTCACGTTTCCCCGGCTGATGTTGAGTTCTTCCATCATATCATCCTGTGTCAGCGGGTCGGGGCTTATCAGTAACAGGGCATGTATTTGCGCCATGGTGCGGTTGATACCCCAGTGGGTGCCGAAGGCACCCCAGTTACTTATAAATTGCTGTTTAGCTTCTGTCAGTTTCATAGCACAAAGCTACAATGGGTTTTCCGAATTTTCAAAATATTTTGAAACTTCTGGGTATTAAAAAAGGGCCGTGGCCCTTTTTGTTATTTGCGGATTATTTTTTCGGTTCTCTCTTTACTTCCTCTGCGTCCACATCCACTGCATCATCTCCTTTCTTTTTGCCGAGGTATGAGGGGAGGTCCATGCCTGCCATATCAAATATATCTTTCAACGGTGGCACCGCTTTATACAGGCCACTCATGAAATTGGCGGTAGAGCCCTTACCATCGGCACCCTGTCCGCCGCCGTCCCATACGGTTACTTTATCTATTTTGATATTCTTAATTGCTTCCGTTTGCAGTTTTACCAGCTCAGGCAGTTTATCAGCTATCAGCAAGAGCACCGCATCTTTTGGATTGTTGCCTGCTGATTTTACAATGCGCTCCAGACCTTCAGCCTGTTTGGTCAGCATTTCGTACACACCTCTTGCTTCCGCTTCTAACTTAGCAAAGATGGCATCAGCTTCACCCTTGGCTTTTTCCCTTACTTGTTCAGCAGAGGCCTGGGCTTCAATAATCAGTTTTTGTTTTTGGATATCAGCAGCTACAACGATGGTGGCGTTTTGTGTAGCCCGGTCCCTTTCAGCCCTTGCCTGTTCTGCTTTTCTTTCTGCTTCGTAGGCTTCTTCCAGCGCTTTTGCTGACTGCACTTTTTCAGCTGCAATTGCTTTTTTCAACGCTTCTGCTTCACGTTCCCTTCTTGCTGCATCGGAGTTGGCTATTTCAATTTTGGAAAGGTTTTCACCCTGTACGGCAATGGCATTTGCTTCCGCCATTTTTACACGGGTATCCCTCTCTGCTTCAGCTTTACCAATATTTTCATCACGGTTGGCACCGGCTATCTGAATTTCTTTTTCTTTCAGGGCAAGGGCTACATTGATATCACGGTCCCTTTGCGTCTCGGCGACTTTAATATCCCTTTCTTTCTCGGCTGTTGTTTTACCGATATCACCAGTACGCTCCTGTTCGGCCACCCGGATTTTTGCTTCGTTAATGGCTTTTGCTGCAGCCTCTTTACCGAGGGCATCAATATAACCACTCTCATCTTTGATATCGGTTACGTTTACGTTGATCATCTTCAGGCCGATCTTGTTCAGTTCGGCTTCCACGTTGCCGGCAATGTTGGCCAGGAATTTATCACGGTTATTATTGATCTCTTCAATATCCATCATGGCTACTACGAGGCGCATTTGCCCGAGGATAATGTCTTTGGCGAGATCATGCACAGCAGGTCTTTGCATACCCAGCAAGCGTTCAGCCGCATTTTGCATGACGTTGGGCTCTGTAGAGATACCTACGGTAAAACGGGAGGGAACATCCACCCGGATATTTTGTTTACTCAGTGCACTGGTAAGGTTTACTTCTATCGATATAGGTGTAAGATCAAGAAATGAGTAATCCTGTATAATGGGCCAGATAAAGGCAGCGCCACCATGGATACATTTTGCCGTTTGTGTTCCTTCTGAGCCTTTGCCAACCTTACCATACACAACTAATATTCTGTCGGAAGGACAGCGCTTGTAGCGCCGGAACATGGAATAGACAAGGATGAAAAAGAAGAGGACCGCTGCGGCCACGACTAGTAATAAATTCTCAGCCATAGAAAATGAAGGTTAAGGAATGATAATTGGTTATACGTTATCAGGAAATATTTGCAGTTACCAGTAATACACTGTCATTGATGACGCCGGTTACTTTTACCAGTTTGCCTGTTGGTATTAAGTCTGTGTCATCGGTTATCGCCTGCAGTTCATGCAATGATCCCTGTACTTTAATATGGATTTTACCAAAGCCATTTCGTTGTGCCGGAATGAACAGGTAGGTTTCGGCGATCATGCCGATTGCATTTTTCATTTGCAGGGTGCCGCTTTGTTTCAACTTGCTCATGCTTTTAAAGAGCAGGCCCATCATCAGCACCATCAATGAACCGGCAACGAAGCCAATGCCAATAGAAAGCCCTTTGTTCATATTGCCCTTATAACAGGCCAGTGTTGTCCACGCAAAAATGGTGAAGAATGCAATCAGGTTTTTGATGGTAAAAAACTGGTGTCCTGCGCCGTCATCGCCACCTATTGAGGCATCAGCATCACCCCCGCTCAGATCATGATAGCTCCCGGTAAAGGATAGCACAGTTTGTAGCAAAAACAGCAGGGAAAACATTAGGGCAATAGACCAGAGGATTTTCTCAAATCCGTCCAGGGCCTGCCACCAGGAGGAAATATCAAGCAGTTCGATATGCATAGTTGGTTTTTACATACCGAATATAGGCAATCTTACAGAATGATGGATTATGCCTGTATTACCTGCGGCTGAAAATCAACCATCCTAAGAAACCAGCCACCAATGATCCTGCACCGGCATACAAAAACAAGCTGATATGCTCGCCGTCGATGAATTTAAGCACCAGTGCAAAGAGAAATAGTGACACGCCGGTAACCATCAGGAAGGAAGGCCACGAGAAGGCATAGAGGTCTTTCTCTTCATTTGATTTTTCCATGAATCAGGATTTATAATGTTGCCGCAAAAAATCTGCCAACAGGCGATTTTTGCCCTTAGTTACGGTAAAACGCATAAAAATAGATTTGCACCTCCATGTTTTCACAGGTATTTGATACATTTAAATACCTAAACTATCGTTATGCGGCTTACCCAAATTCTGCTTATTACCCTCTTATTTCCATTAAGTACCCTTACTGCGCAGAACGTGGGTGTGGGTACAAATACGCCGAATGCCAGTGCAGCCCTTGATGTGAGTTCGTCGAATAAAGGCATCCTTATTCCGCGTATGCCCGCTGCCCAGCGCTTACTTATAACGCCGGTTGACGGGTTAATGGTATACGACACCGACTCTTCCTCGCTTTTTATTTATGAGCTAAGTGCCTGGAAAAGGCTTCGTGCTATTTCAAATTTGCAAACATTGATTAGCGGTGTAAGCCCTGATGATGTCTTGATTTGGAACGGAACTAATTGGGTAGTAACGCCTAAGTGTAGTTTGTTTACCTACTATTTCCGCGATGCAGATGGTGATGGGAAAGGCGATAAATACAGGCCTGTGTATGGCTGTACTATTTTGCCAGGTTTTGTTGCAGACAGTACGGATTGTGATGATACCAATCCATCCTTATACCCCGGCGCACCGGAAATATGCAATGGTTTGGATGATGATTGTGATGGTATTACTGATGAAGGATGTATTTATACAAGCCTTTCCGGTAACGGCAGCGGAACGATAACCAGTACCCCCTCAGGCATTAACTGCGGCGGCGATTGTAATGAATCTTTTGGAGTGGGTAACAACATAACCTTAACTGCGGCAGCAGCGGTTGGTTCAAACTTTACTGGTTGGAGTGGTGCCTGTACTGGCACAGGTGCCTGTGTGGTAGCAACACCGAATGCAGCAACGAGTGTTACAGCGACTTTTACATTGCAACAATTTACATTAACACAAACTGTAGCTGGTAACGGCAGTGGTACCGTTACCAGTACTCCTTCGGGTATCAACTGCGGAGGAGATTGTTCTGAGCTTTATAATTATGGCACCGTAGTTACACTTACAGCAACACCATCAGCGGGATCGACTTTTAGTGGTTGGAGCGGCGCTGGTTGTTCAGGTACAGGGCCGTGTAACGTAACGATGGATATGGCAAAAACAGTGACGGCTACATTTACCTTGCAGCAGTTTACCTTAACACAAATAAATGCGGGTAATGGCAGTGGTACAGTTACCAGTTCTCCTTCGGGTATCAACTGCGGAGCAGATTGTTCAGAAGTTTACAATTATGGTACAACCGTTACATTAACTGCAGCGCCGGGTGCTGGTTCCACATTTACTGGCTGGAGTGGTGGCGGATGTTCGGGTACAGGTCCTTGTGTGGTGACTATGACGGCAGCGACTTCTGTCACCGCAACATTTACCCTGCAGCAGTTTACATTAACACAGACAAAGACCGGTACAGGTACCGGTACGGTAACGAGTTCCCCTTCAGGTATTAATTGCGGCGTTGATTGTTCGGAGGCGTATAATTATGGTACCGTTGTTACGCTTACGGCTGTGCCATCAGTAGGTTCATCGTTTACCGGATGGAGCGGCGGCGGATGCACAGGCACCGGGACCTGCAATGTGAATATGACTTCGGCTACTTCAGTTACGGCTACTTTTATCATAAACAGCTATACACTTACTGTAGCAAAAGCGGGCAGTGGCACAGGTACAGTCACCAGTTCACCAAGCGGTATTTCCTGTGGGGCAGATTGTTCCGAGTCTTATCCTTATGGTACCGTTGTTACACTTACAGCTAATGCCACAACAGGCAGTTTTGCCGGATGGAGCGGAGGGGGATGTACAGGTACCGGTACTTGTGTAGTGAATATCACGAATGCCACTACGGTAACGGCTACATTTAGTTTTCCCGAACCGGAACCATCACCTATGGCATTGCACCGTAATATTTATTACCGGGAGGGGAAAATTGAACTATCGGATCAATCAATATCATTAAAGCCAGGTGCAGCACCCGTATTAAAAATGTTTCCATAAAAGAAAAGCCCCGGCATTGCCGGGGCTTTTCTTTTAGCTATTATTTTTTAGAGCAACATGGTAATCGGGTTCTCTAAATACTTTTTGAATGTTTGCAAGAAGGCAGCACCTACGGCGCCATCCACACTGCGGTGATCGCAGCTAAGTGTTACTTTCATTACATTACTGACTGCAAAACCTTCTCCTTTTTTCACCACAACTTCTTTGATGCGGCCAACGGCCATAATGCAACTGTCCGGCGGATTGATGATGGCAGTAAACTCATCAATATCCATCATACCCAGGTTGGATATGGTGAAGGTGTTGCCGGTGAATTCGTTTGGCTGCAGTTTTTTATTTTTTGCCTTTCCCGCAAGTTCTTTACTCTCGCCAGCTATTTGTGGCAGTGTTTTTTGATCGGCAAAGCGGACAACCGGTACAATCAATCCATCTTCTACAGCTACCGCAATACCAATATGTATATGACTGTAACGACGGATTTTATCACCCATCCAGCTGGCATTGACGGCCGGGTGCTGGCGGAGTGCCAATGCAGCGGCTTTCACCACCATATCGTTGAAACTGATTTTTACCGGGCTGTGTTCATTCAGGGTTGCCCTTGCTGTCATGGCGTTATCCATCACAATCTCCATCTTCAGGTAGAAGTGTGGAGCAGAGAATTTGCTTTCTCCAAGACGTTTCGCAATGACATTGCGCATTTGTGAGTTGGGCAAATCAGTGTATCCTTCCTGGCCGTTTACAAATGCAGGAGCAGCAACAGCAGGTGCTGTACTGGCTGCGGCCTGTGATGTGGCAGCAGGGGCAGGCTGACCTTTATAATTATCGATATCAGATTTAATAATCCGGCCACCATCACCAGTTCCGGGTACGGTAGCAATATCAATGCCCTTATCTTTTGCAATTTTTTTAGCGAGGGGAGAGGCTTTCACTCTGCCATTTGCAGCGGCAGCAACGGGTGTTGCAGCAGCATTCGATGTTTCTGCAGCAACGCTTGCTTTTTCAGGGGCGGCTTCGGCTGTTGGTGCACCAGCAGCCGGCGTACCACCTTTGGCAGCAGCTACGATGGCATCTACATCTGTTTTTCCTTTTTCGCCGATGATGCAAAGCAGATCGTTTACCGCTATCTTTTCACCTTTGCCAGCGCCTACATAAAGCAGGGTGCCGTTCTTGTAGCTTTCCAGTTCCATGGTGGCTTTATCTGTCTCGATATCTGCCAGCACTTCACCTTTTTTTACAGCATCGCCTACGTTTTTATGCCAGCCTGCTATTACACCGGCTTCCATGGTATCACTAAGACGTGGCATCAATACCACTTCATCCATTTTTGAAATATCAAGGGAAGAGGTTGCAGTGGGAGTGGGTGCAGCAGCTGGTGCTTCAGCAGCCTTTTCCGCTTTCTTTGTTTCTTTTTTTGCAGGAGCCGGGGCAGCACTGCCACCGGTAAGGCCAGAAATATCTTCACCCTTTGCGCCAACAATAGCCAGCAATTGGTCAACCTGTATTTTAGCACCTTTATCACCCCCGATATGCAGCAGGATGCCGTCTTTATAACTTTCAAGCTCCATAGTGGCTTTATCCGTTTCGATTTCAGCCAGCAGGTCCCCTTTTTTAACCGGATCCCCTATTTTTTTATGCCAGGCAGCAATTACACCTACTTCCATAGTGTCGCTGAGGCGGGGCATTAATATCACTTCTGCCATTTCCTTGTGAATTTTGGCCGAAATTAAGGTAAAAAGATGAATGGTTGGCCTGTTAGCGGCACCAGTTAAAAGGGCCCGTCCTTAACATAGTCTTTCCTTTTCATTTTTAGCTTTCCCCTTTCATTAAAGGAAAAATAAACAGTGCAGTAGCCATCTGCCAGTAAGCCGTAAACACAATGAAATGATGTTTTATACCATTGGCCGGGTTCAAATTTTACGATGTTGGACTTGTCAATACCCTTGCCGGGTATATACCACCGGTACCACTTGTTGGGTTTGGAAAAGCGGATTGTTTTTCGCAGCTTTCGTTTTATACTGTACTTCAGGTTTTCTTTTTCGTTTTGTAACCGGTAATATTCCACCGGCCTTTTCTGTCCTGGCATAGTATATATGACCACACCGGATGGCATGCGTATGGTATCGGCAGGCCGGTCCTCCAGCACATTAAGCCTGTCGAAACTATCAATCCGTTGCTGGATAGGGATAAACTGTTGTCTTGCTTGTTCTGGCAGCAGTGCCGCTATGTCCTTCACATCAATTTCCCAGAGATTGTAAGCAATATATTTTTCTGTAACTGTATAGCCGGCCGGAAAGCCCGCTTCATCCGTCTTTGTAACAATTAGCTTTTGAATGGAAAGGCTTTCGTAGAATTTATGATTTTGTGTTATCCTTTTTTTGGTAAGGGTGAATTTTGTAGCACAGCCTGTAGCCGCTATCCAAAAAATAAACAGGGCACCTATTTTTTGATTACGGATAACCATCGTTATGGTAATGCGTTAATAATCCAAATCCAGCTTCAGCCTTTCTTTCAGTTCCCATACCATCGGGTATTGTTCAATCATTTTTTGAAATTGTTCTTTTGAAGTAAGTGTCACTTCTATCACCGGCCTGTTCTCCGCCCTTTCTTCCACCAGTACATTAAACTGCAGTTTGGGGTTGTGCAGTTTTTCTTTAAGGAAAGCAAAAAGGCTGTTTCTTTCCTGCTCTATAAATTTTTGTTCGATATTATTGGCCGTAACGGCTTCAAATGAGTTGTCATCTTTTATTCTGAGTAAGGCTAATTCAAAAGGCTGAGCGGCGGGGTTACGGGCTTCTTTTAATTTTACCACATAGCTGCTCCAGGCTACCTGTAATTCATCAGCTGCTAATGGCTTTACAGTGTTGCCGCTGGTAATGTCACCGTTGCCCTTAAACTGCTTCCTTATTTTATCGAGTGCCGACAGTTTTTTAGACGTGCCGGGCTGTTGCTGTGCGCTTTGTGCAGGCGTATGGGCCGTAACAGGTTCTGGCACCACTGTTGGTTTTGCTGCCGGCGTTTCTATAATGAGCTTTGCACCAGTTTGCTTTGTTTCTTTTGCAATAGTCGTTGTGTCAGTGGCAACTGGCCTCGTTGCTATTGCAGCTTTGGCTGCGCCAGTATATAATTTGATCGGAGATACCCGGAAGGCCTGCGGACTGTCAATCAGTTTTTTTTTACTTACTGCATTTCCTTCCGCAGTTAACTGAAGTGCCTGTTGCAGGTAGCATAATTTAATTAAGGCTAGTTCTACATGCAGGCGTTTGTTGCGGGCTGCTTTATAATTAATCTCTGCTTCGTTCAGTATATTCAATGCGCTGATAAGCAGGGCAGCAGAAACACCTTTTGCAGTCTCCACATATTTGTCTTTAAAGCTCTCCACCACTTCCAGCAGGCTGGCGGCTTTTTCGTCTTTGCACACCAGCAGGTTACGGATGAACTCTGCAAAACCATTCAATACGAGATCGCCTTCAAAACCTTTGCGGTTAATATCATCATACTGCAGCATGGCTCCTGAAAGATCCTGCTGCTGCATACATTCCAGTAATTTGAAGTAGCAATCTGCATCCAGTATGTTCAGGTGCTCAAGTGTGTTGGAATAATTCAGTTGACCGCCGGTAAAACTGACAATCTTATCAAGTATACTCAATGCATCCCGCATACAGCCTTCGCTTTTCTGCGCAATGATCTGGAGTGCGGCTTTATCGGCTGTTATCTCTTCCTTCTCACATATTTCTTCCAGGTGATGAACCGTATCGTTTGTGGTGATCCGTTTGAAATCAAAAATCTGGCATCGGCTGAGAATGGTGGGCAGTATTTTATGTTTCTCTGTAGTCGCTAATATAAATATGGCGTAGGAAGGAGGTTCTTCCAGTGTTTTCAAAAATGCATTGAAGGCAGAGGAGCTAAGCATATGCACCTCATCGATCACATACACTTTGTATTTCCCTGTTTGTGGTACAAAACGTACCTGGTCGACCAAATCACGGATATTATCCACCGAGTTGTTGGAAGCTGCATCCAGTTCAAAATAGTTCATGGAAGCGCCATCGTTGAAAGACTGACAGCTTTGGCATTTATCGCAGGCTTCGCCCTCTTTTGTAGGCTTTTCGCAGTTGATGGTTTTGGCCAGTATCCTTGCACAGGTGGTTTTGCCCACACCTCTTGGCCCGCAAAACAGGAAGGCATGCGCCAGTTGCTGGTGCCTGATCGCATTTTTTAAGGTAGTGGTAATATGCGACTGCCCCACGACTGTATCAAAAGTCTGTGGTCTGTATTTTCTGGCTGAAACAATGAATTTATCCATAACACGAAATCGGAGGTCTGAAGTAAGAGGTCAGAAGAACCTCCATTTTCAGGAATGGTTCTTCGTGTGCAATAATAAAGAAAGTTTTGTCAGCGCTGGCCTGGCTTTTCGCACATTTGAGTGGGAAAATTTGTTCTCTGAAGGACTTCTGACTTCCTTCTTCAGTCTTCATACATCAATGTAACACCGGGTGAGGCTTAAACTCCTTCGTCCGGTCAAAATTGTACCTGTATGTCGTAAGGATGCGGCTGCGGTTGCCGGCAATGGCTTCGGCCACATTCACCATTTTAGGATTAAACTCGCCAATCCACTGCATTTCATAATCCTCATATATCGGCTTGCCTAATGTATATACCCCGTTTTCAATAGTCAGGCCCTGTACCACTTTACAACCTTCTACGATAACGTAACTGTCGGCGCCCATGCCCTGGAATTCAGGCACAATACCAAAGACAAGGCCAGTGAATTTGTTGTTCTTTTTGGTGGCTTTCAGCCAAAGGAATTTTAGCTTATGAAAGAGATCAAACTTTCCGTTCAGGTGTTTAAACCACTGGTTCAAATCGGGCAGATTGATCCACATACCTATCGGCTCATCCTTATAATATATAAACCAGTTGATACGTTCATCCATCACCGGTTTCATTGACTGAAACATTTTACGCACCACTTTTTCTTCCAACTGCTTCATGCCGCCATGGCCTGCCCATGCTTTATTATATACAATGGTGAAGTCCTTTGCAAACTTATCCAGCTGACTTTTCTTCATATTGGCCGAACTGAAATGGGGATCCTTTGCGCAATCAGCATGGCGATCATAAAATTTTTGCTGTAACCGGCTGCTGGCTTTCATACCAAAGCATATCTGGTTGAAATAGTTTTTGAAGCCATAGGTTTCGAACAATTGCTGGTAATAAGGGGCATTAAAATTCATGCAATACATAGGCGGCAGCTCGGTGCCTTTTACCACCAGTCCCCACCAGCGATCCCGTTCGCCAAAATTGATCGGGCCATCCATTGCTTCCATACCTCTTTGCATCAGCCAGTGTTTGGCTACATCCAGCAGCATATCGGCTGCATCCTGATCGTTAATGCAATCAAAAAAACCAATACCACCCACGGGGCCATCGTCACCTTTGTTTTTATATTTTTTATTGACAAAAGCAGCAATACGACCAATGAATTTCCCCTCGTTGTTCTTTAGTATCCAACGGGTGGCTTCGCCGAAACGAAAGGCTTTGTTTTTATCCGGGTTGAAGACTTCATTGATGTCCTTATCCAGCGGACGTATCCATGCGGGGTTGTTTTTATTCAGCACGACATGTACCTGTATAAAATCTTTAGCCAATTGCGGCGTCGTTACTTCGATCAGTTGCATGGGACAAATGTAGGAAACAGCCTGCTTCAGCAATTGTTGATTTTTTGCAGCAGCAATTGCTTTTCGGTATTGGATTGCGTAAGCAGGAAGGCTTTTTCAAAATGAGACCTGGCCATTTTTTTTTCATTCAGGTCAAAATACATTTCTCCAAGAGAGGCATGATAGAGATGGTGCAATTCCAATCCCTTGATTTGCTGCAATTCTTCAACAGCTTTTTGTTTCCCAAATGCATACGCTGCAGAAATAGCTTTATTCATAGCCACCACAGGGCCAGGATGCATGTTGTAAAGCAGTTCATACATATGGTGTATCGCTTTCCAGTTCGTTGTTTCAAAGGAAGGTGCAGCAGCATGCAATGAAGCAATAATGGCTTCCAGGTGATAGGCGGAGCCTTCAAAAGGCTCTGCCGCTGCATCAAGGTAGTCGAACCCTTTTTGTATCAACGGGCGGTACCACTTGCTGCGATCCTGGTATTTCATGATTATTATATGTCCCTTATCATCCAGCCGGGCGGTAAGGCGGGATGACTGAAAACACATGAGCGATAACAGGGCGCTGACCCTCGGGAAGGCGGTCATTTTTTGTTCAGTCAGTAAATGGCAGAGCCGCATAGCTTCAGCGCAAAGGTCTTCCCGTATTAGTTGTTCGGGGTGTGAGGAGTTATACCCTTCATTAAATAAAAGATAAAGGGTCTGGAGAACAGCATTCAGCCTGGTGGCCAATTCTTTGCCCTGTGGTACTTCCAGTTCAATCTGCTCCGTTTTGATTTTCTCTTTTGCCCGGTAAATGCGTTTGGCAATGGTTTCATCATTGGTCAAAAAGGCTTTCGCTATTTCGCCCACACTTAAACCGCAAAGTGTTTTCAGGGTAACTGCCACCTGCGATTCAGGGGGTATGGCCGGGTGACAACAGGCGAATATCATGCGCAACTGGCTGTCAGTTATTTCATTTTCCAGGAATAGCTGGCTGCCGGTAGCAGAAAGGGTATATTCTGATTGCAGCAGGTAGGCGTAACCCGGTGTTATTTCGTTGAAGCGTTTTTGCCGCCGCAGGTAATCGATGGCTTTGTTTTTTGCCGCCTTCATCAGCCATGCCGCCGGGTTTTCGGGCAGGCCTTTATAGCTCCAGGTATTCATGGCCTGCAACAAAGTATCCTGTACAATATCTTCTGCTGCTTCTAATTGCTGCATACCCAGCAGCCGGGATAAAACAGCAACCATCTTTCCCGATTCATGCCGGAAAAGATGGTCAACAGCTTTATTGATATGCGTACCCGTATCAATCACATATCAAATTTCATTACCTGGCGCACCTGTACGCTACCGCCGGCATCAAAGTCGGGATAGCCGGCACAAAGGGCAACGGCATCATCGTATGAGGCTGCATTTACAATAAAATAGCCGCCTACCACTTCTTTGCCTTCGGTATAGGGGCCATCGGTAACGCCCGAAGCACTTCCTTTTACCAGTTTTCCGCCGGGTATCAGGGCTTCGCCACTGGCATAGGTACCTGATTTAACTAATTCATCTACCCAGGCCATCCATTTACCCATATTGGCCTGCATTTCTTCGGGGGAACTGTCGGGGCTGATGCCACCATGAAAAATAAGCATGAACTTTTCCATAAATCGTGTTTTGTTGGTTGTTGAATTGAAATTACACTACAGCAACGAACAAGTTCGGGTATTCCGGACAGGCAAAAAATATTTTTTGAAGAATGGTTTAGGCAATTTGCTGCATGGTTGTAAGCCGGCGGTATACGCCGTCATCAATTTCAATGAGTTCGTTGTGATGTCCCCGTTCGACAATTTGGCCATCATGCAGCACAATTATCTCATCTGCCTCTTTAATGGTGCTGAGCCGGTGAGCAATAACCAGGGTGGTACGGCCATTCATCAATTTTCCCAGGGCGTCCTGAACCGTTCGTTCAGATTCGGTGTCGAGCGCCGAAGTAGCTTCATCTAATATAAGTATGGATGGATTTTTTAAAACGGCTCTTGCTATACAGATACGCTGGCGCTGTCCTCCGGATAAACGAATACCCCTGTCGCCGGTAACCGTTTGGTAGCCATTTTCTGTTTGCATAATAAAGTCGTGGGCATTGGCAATTTTAGCGGCATGTATTACTTCCTGTTCCGTTGCATCCGGCCGGCCTAAAGCTATATTATTAAAGATGGTGTCGTTAAAAAGAAAAATTTCCTGGGTTACAAAGCTCATGACGGTCCTGAGTGATTCCATAGTGTAATCCCGCACATCAATGCCATCAATGAGCAGGGCACCGCCGGTTACATCATAAAAGCGGGGAATTAAATCGGCAATTGTGGATTTTCCAACACCGGAAGAACCAATCAGTGCAACCGTTTTTCCTTTGGGTATGGCAAAGCTGATATTTTTTAAAACAGGTGTTTCATTGTAGGCAAAATCTACATTCCTGAAGACAATACTATGGCCGAACTCTTTTAATACAACGGCGTCGGGCTTGTCGTTTACTTCTATAGGTTTATCAATAATCTCCAATATTCTTTCTCCGGCTCCTCTTCCCCGTTGAATATTGGCACCGGCCACCACCATCGCTTTGGCAGGTCTTAATACTTGCGAAAAAATAGCGATGAAGGCGATAAACTCACTTGCTTGTATACCTGCGGCCGTTTTACCATTGTTTAAAATGAGGCTGCCACCATATAATAAAATACCAGCCACCACGAGCACACCGGCTGCTTCTGAAAAAGCAGGGGCCATTTCCCTTCTCTTAAAACCCTGAAGGCTGGCTTTACGGTAAAAATCGTTTTCCCGGCTGAATTTTTTCAAGGTAAACCCCGTTGCATTAAATGCCCGGATAATGCGCATGCCCGTCAGCGTTTCATCCATAATGGTAAGCAGTCGGCCGATAGAAGCCTGGGCATCCTTCGCATCCCTTTTTAATTTTTTTTGAACGGTCGCAATACCCAGTGCCGACAAGGGGATGATGATAAGTGTGAACAGCGTCAGTTGTGTGGATATAGCAAACAATGCTACAAAGTAACCGATTATCATGGCCGGTTCTTTAAAGAGTACTTCCAGCGAGTTGGCAAAAACGCCTTCGACCTCAAACACATCACTGTTCATTCTGGAAATCAGGTCCCCTTTATGCTCTTTTGTAAAAAAACCCATGTGCAGGCGGTTGATCTTTTCGAACAACGCTTCGCGGATTTTTTTTACCAGCAATGTCCTGGCTTTTATTAATGTCCGTTGCGCCAGGTAGCGAAAAAGATTTGTGAGTAATACAGCACACACAATGATAAATGTGATAAAGTATAGTGCATAGGCAGGATTAATAGCCTTGAGCCGGTACACCTGGTAGTAGAAGATATCTTTGATAAAACCCGTGGATAATGAAAATGCAGGTGCTGTGACAGTACCGGGTGCTGCATCAGGATTAAAGAGTACGTTTAGCAGGGGAATAATTAAAGCAAATTGAAATATGCTAAAGATGACTGCGAGAATTGTAAATGCAAAAAAAGGGAGTATAAACCATCGTGATGGCCGGGCGAATGTCAACAGTCTTCTGTAGATTTTCATGTGAGAACATTAGTTTATTTTATCGGCCCCTGTTTATCCGGCACAAAGTTATTATTATAATGCACGGTAAACATCCAGGTATTTTCTGGCGGCCTTATTCCAGTTGAAACGATAGGCCCTGGCTTTTATACGTTCGCTCAAATCCTTATTGATGTATGTCTGCATGCCCTGATGAAATACCTCTTCCATATGTTGCGGGTTAAAATCACGGAAGTAGAAAGACACATCGCCGCCGATTTCGGGAAGGGCGGTTTTGTCTGACAGAAATAATGGTTTGCCGCAACTCATGGCTTCCACTACCGGCAGGCCAAAACCTTCAGAAATGGATGGAAAAGCAAAGGCCCGGCAATTATTAAAGTACCAGGATTTTTCAGTTTCAGAAACCTGGCCAAGTATATGCACATGATCATCCACGCCCATCTCCCGGGACTGATCTTTCAGGTAGGCGTAATAGTTTCTGTCTTCCCTTCTGCCGGCGATCAGTAATTCCATCAAACCGTTTTTTAAAAGCGGCAGCAAAACATGGAAGTTTTTTTTCGGATGGATCACACCAATAGAAAATAAAAACGGCTTGCGGGGTTTGTATGATTGCAGGGTTAACCCGGGTTCCTGTAAAAGATTACTGCCATTGTGTATCACCGTCAGTGGTTTGCTACCAATGTCGCAATATTGCAGTACATCCTTTTTGCTGAACTCGGATATACATACCAGCGAATCGGCCCGGTTGACCAGGCGCTGCAAATGACGGAGGTATTTTTGTTTTTTCCATTGGGGCTTTCTGTCGTCATACATAAAATTGAGATCATGTACAGAGAGTACCACTTTCAATTTTTTATTACGAACAGGTATGTAGTTTGTATTTTGGTAAGTTGCATGCCAGATATCATAGCTTTTTAAAGCAGGAAGTAAAAACTTATGCAGGGGATTTTGCGTCAGACAGGTTGCGTGGTTGCTAATCCAGTTTTGTTCGTAGGATGGGGTGTAGAAAAAGAGCTTTTCCCGCTGTTTATCGCAATTTTCGGCCAGGTGCTTACCCAGGTTCAGGCAGTAGTGAAAAAGCCCGGTATTCATGTATTTCATTCTTTCGCAGTCAAAAATAATGTTCCGCATGGCTGTCAAATTTAGGGAGTGAATAATTTCACGTTATCCGGACTCCCGGAGTTTCTGCATTCATCCCCATAAGTATCCCCTGAAAGCCAGGGTGTAACCAGATAATGGATGAAATAAATGGCTCTTGCGGGGTACAATTCCCTTTTTGGCGGATACCAATAAAAAAATGGCCTGGCCAAACTTAATTATGGGCAGAATAATACTTGATTGCGATTTAATGCGACACCGGAATTCAGGACTCTACCATTATTGCCTGAACCTCGGAAACTATGTTAACAGGCAACTTGCGAATTATAGCGGAGATAGTATTTCGTTTTATACACCCGCCAGGGAAGCGACATCTTTTGAGCAGTCCCGTCACACGATCGTTGAGCGAAAATGGCACCACCGTTTTTTCAAGCCTTTTTTGTGGAATTGCGATGTATGGCATGCCCCATTTCAGTCTGGCCGGATAATTCCAAAAGCTACAGATAAAACAAAAGTGTTACTAACGGTGCATGATTTAAATTGCCTTTACGAGGATAAAACGGCAAACGAAAGAAAACAAAGCCTGGAGCACACACAAAAGCTGATCGACAGGGCAGATGCGGTTGTTTGTATATCTAACCATTGCAAAAAAGATGTGCTTGAAAATATGAATACGGCCAACAAACCGGTATATGTCATTCACAATGGCACACACCATGTGGATGCTCCGCCTGCGCAGCCCGAAGGATATATACCTTGCCGGCCATTTGTTTTCGGTATTGGCTATATCAACCGGAAGAAAAATTTTCATAGCCTTATCCCTTTGCTCGCCGAGGAAAATATTGAACTGGTGATTGCCGGACATTTAGATGAACCCGATTATATAAAAGGAATGCTGGATAGTGCGGCACGGGCAGGTTATTCAGACCGGTTGAAAATTCTGGGTCCGGTGAGTGAATCTGACAAAGCCTGGTACTTCAAAAATTGCCTGGCATTTTCACTTCCTTCGCTGGCAGAAGGCTTTGGCGCCCCGGTTGTGGAAGTTATGGCGTTTGGTAAGCCGCTCTTTCTTTCTAACCGTACGTCGTTGCCGGAAATAGGCGGTGATGTAGCCTTTTATTTTAAATCTTTCGACCCGGCCCATATGCTGCATGTTTTCCGGGACGGAATGGCCGAATACCGGAATAATGGGCTGGCCTCAAAAATAATCAGGCGCGGCGAGGCCTTTAACTGGGAACAAAAAGCTGCGGAATATATAAACGTTTATCAGTCATTATCAGGAAAAGAATAAAGTACATGGCGCAGAAACCCGATTTCAATGGATGGAACATACCCGTCACCCCCGACCGGGGAAAACGCCGGTCAGAGCTTTGTAAAGCCGCAGATTTTCATCAAAGCTGGTATACCCGCTGGTGCGATGAACTAAAAGAACCTCCTGTCTACCATCGCAAGCAGTGGGAGTATGTTTTTATATTACAGGCATTGTGGGAAAGGGGGTGTATGCAGGAAGGTAAGCGGGGTTTGGTATTTGCCGCGGGCTCGGAACCGTTGCCGGCAGTGTTGGCAAAATATGGTTGTGAGATTTTGGCGACGGATATTGAGCCGGAAAGAGGCCTGGAAAAGGGATGGGACAACGGAAACCAGTTATGCTTTGGCCTGGATTCGCTGTATAAAAATCACCTATGCGACAAGGCAGTTTTTTACAATAAGGTAAAATATATGCCGGTAGATATGAACTATATACCCACATCCTTGCAAGACTTTGACTTTAACTGGAGCAGCTGCTCCTTCGAACATTTGGGTACTATTCAACTCGGACTAACCTTTCTCAAAAACCAGCTTAAAACCCTTAAACCCGGCGGGTGGGCTGTGCATACAACGGAGTATAACCTCTCATCCAACGATTTTACGCAGGAAAATAATCCCACGGTCATTTTCCGGCATCGGGATATAGCAGCAATTATCAAAGAACTGGAAGGCGAAGGCCATTTTGTGGAGGAATTAGACTACTCAATGGGCAGTATGCCACAGGATTATACTGTTGACACGATACCGCACAAGCAGGAAATCCACCTGAAACTTCAAATTGGCGATTATGTAGCCACTTCCATCGGCCTCATTATTCAAAAAAAGCCCGCCTGAAAGCAGGCAGGAAATGGGATAAAGGAAAGGCCAGGCTTCTTCAATTTGAAATTGGCAGATTAGACTGCCGCCCTTACCTTTGCGGCCAAATTAAATCCCTGCATATATATGGCAAATGTTGGCAAAGTAAAACAGGTAATCGGCGCCGTAATCGACGTACAGTTCGATGGCAAACTCCCCGAAATTTATAACGCATTGGAACTGAAAAAAGAGAATGGTGATACACTGGTTCTTGAAGTGCAGCAGCACCTGGGTGAAGACAGTGTTCGTACCATTGCGATGGACGGTACGGAAGGTATCGTCAGGGGTACTGCAGTAGCTGATACCGGTAAAGCGATTGCCATGCCAACGGGTGAAGGCATTAAAGGCCGCCTGTTCAATGTAACAGGTGATCCAATTGATGGTCTGCCAGTAGTAAGCAAAGAAGGCGGCCGTCCTATCCACAACCAGCCTCCTGCATTTGAAAACCTGAGTACGGCATCTGAAGTACTGTTCACAGGTATTAAAGTAATTGACCTGATCGAGCCTTATGCAAAGGGTGGTAAAATCGGTCTGTTTGGTGGTGCCGGTGTGGGTAAAACGGTATTGATCCAGGAGCTGATCAACAATATCGCAAAAGCATACTCAGGATTATCGGTGTTTGCCGGTGTGGGTGAAAGGACCCGTGAAGGAAATGACCTGATGCGTGAGATGATTGAAGCAGGAATCATGAAATATGGTGATGCATTCAAACACAGCATGGAAGAAGGTGGATGGGACCTGAGCAAAGTGGATATGAAAGAACTGGCTGACTCAAAAGCTACATTCGTATTCGGACAGATGAACGAGCCTCCTGGTGCAAGGGCAAGGGTGGCACTCTCTGGTCTGACTATTGCAGAATACTACCGTGATGGTGATGGACAAGGCAAAGGCCGCGACATCCTGTTCTTCGTAGATAATATCTTCCGTTTTACCCAGGCAGGTTCTGAAGTGTCGGCCCTGTTGGGACGTATGCCTTCAGCGGTGGGCTACCAGCCTACTCTGGCTACTGAAATGGGTATCATGCAGGAGCGTATTACCTCTACTAAAAACGGTTCAATCACATCGGTACAGGCCGTTTACGTACCTGCGGATGACCTGACTGACCCAGCTCCGGCAACAACCTTCGCCCACCTTGATGCCACTACGGTATTGTCACGTAAGATTGCTGACTTAGGTATCTATCCGGCGGTGGATCCGCTGGATTCTACATCAAGGATTCTGACACCGCAAGTAGTGGGTGAAGCGCATTACAACTGTGCTGACAGGGTAAAATCAATGCTCCAGCGTTATAAAGAATTACAGGATATCATTGCAATCCTTGGTATGGATGAGCTGAGTGATGATGATAAACTGGTAGTAAGCCGTGCAAGAAGGGTGCAGCGTTTCCTCTCACAGCCTTTCCACGTAGCGGAAGCCTTTACCGGTTTGAAAGGAGTACTGGTGCCAATCGAAGAAACAATCCGTGGCTTCAATATGATCATGGATGGTGAAGTGGATGAGTATCCGGAAGCAGCATTCAACCTGGTAGGTACCATTGATGATGCGATTGAAAAAGGTAAGAAGTTATTGTCACAGGCGCAGTAAGCAAATGTGGGAAATGATGAATGTGGGAATGTGAAAATGACCACTTTCATCCCGGACTTAATTTTCACATTAACTAATTTCCAAATTTTCACATTTGCTAATTTTCACATTTATATGACCTTAGAAATATTAACACCAGAAAAAAAACTTTACAGCGGCGAAGTGTACGGTGTGCAGATGCCAGGCATTAGCGGTTCATTTGAAGTGCTGGAACGTCACGCACCGCTGGTAAGTGCATTGAAAGCGGGAAAGGTAAAAGTGTTAAAAGATAAACAAAACAATACAACCAGCTTTGAAATCCAGGGCGGTTTTGTTGAAGTACTGAATAATAAAGTAACTGTATTGGTGGAAGGAGCGAAAGCAATTGACTAAGATACGGCTCTGAAAAACCCGGCCTGGTAAGCAGGCAGGTGTCTGGAATTGTGGAAACAACATGTAAACCTCTTGCTCAGCAGGAGGTTTTTTATTGGTTATGAAATAACTTTAGTACCGGCATCCTTGCTTTATTCATGTTGTTTATGAAAAAATACATCTTCAATTTTCTCCTGCTGGCTGTACTGGTAAGTTGTAAAGGGCAGCCGGCCCGGACGGATAATACCTGCATATATAAAGGAGGTAAAAAAGACTACCTCGACAAAATCGGTTGTGAAAAGGACTACGACTATTTGAAAGGGAAATCATTGACGGAGAAATTCGGGCAGGTGGCTTCAGTCAAAATAGTTTATCAAATAAAGGACGGCAAAGTATATTTTACTAATTCCTCGCTTTACCCTTTTCATTATGATTTTTGCAGCGAAGTGCTGAAAAACCCCGATGAACTTAGCCTCTTTAATATCAAAAACTATACGTCAAACCCGCAGCGTGACTACATATTAGGCAACCTGAATTATTACTCATGGCTGGATACCTATGGCCTTGAACTGATGTCCGAGGACGACACAAGGGCAGAGGAACTCAATAAATTATACAAAAAAGTAGTGGCGCTTACCTCTTTTGGAAGCAAGATCAGCGTACTGGCTTTTTCACCGGACATGGAAAAGAGGCTGGCTGCTGTTCCTTCCATGCCGGTAATAACCTCGAATGAAGTATATAAAGGCCGGCAGTTTATAGCCTTACAAAAAGGAAAGACATTCGGGGTCCTGAGAAAAATCGAAGTAAACAAAATGGAGAAAACAAGCATAGGCAATACAGATATAGTAATACTCAATGGATTGCCGAACAGCCTGCCTGTTGTTGGCGGTGTGCTTACTGTTCCTTTTCAAACGCCTTTGTGCCATATCAGTTTGCTCTGTCAAAACCGCGGTACGCCCAACGCCACGTATACAAAGGCATGGACAGATCCATTGTTGCAGGAAATGGAAAACAAACTGGTATGTTATGAAGTAAAAGCTGATACTTTTCTTATCCGGTTAGCAAGCGAAGCAGAAGCAACCGCTTTCTGGAATAAAGCAGGCAGCAGAAAACCAATACAGTTACAACTGGACGTTAAAACAAAAGGCCTGGTGAACCTGGCGAATGCAAGCTTTAAAAACGTGTACCAGATCGGAGGAAAGGCGGCCAATTTTGCCGAACTGCTTAAAATCAGGGTGGATAAAAAGCCAATCCCATTACCGGAGGGTGCATTTGCTATTCCCTTTTATTATTATAACCAGCATATAGTCAGCAATGGAATAAACAAATTAATGGACTCTTTAATAAAAAATAAGGCTGTCACAGATGATCCAAGGCAACTGGACAAGCATTTAAAGCAAATAAGGGATGCAATAAAAAGCGCCCCGTTGAGTAAAGAATTGCTGGAAGCTGTAACCACCCGTATAAAAAGTAACGGGAATGAATTTACCAATTACCGGTTCCGGTCATCCACCAATGCAGAAGACGTGAAGGGTTTTAATGGAGCCGGTCTGTATCATTCTAAAACAGGCAGCGTTACCGATACAGCAAAAATGATCGATAAAGCCATCAAAGGTGTCTGGGCCAGCTTGTGGGATGATCGGGCTTTTGCCGAGAGGCAATATTTTAAAATAGATCAGCGATCGGTAGCCATGGGTATTTTGGTACACCGGGCTTTTGGAGAAGAGCTTGCAAACGGCGTGGCTGTTACCCGGCATTTATACAGGAAAAAATACCCGGCTTATACCTTCAATGCGCAAATAGGGGAGATAAGTGTGGTGACGCCGCCCGATAGTGTAAGTAGTGATGAGGGGATCATTGGACTAGGCAGGGCAACCGGGAGTAAGAAGACAAGCGTGGAATATATAGGCCGGAGTAATCTATCAAAAGAGAAAACAGTGCTTACCCAGGCGCAAATAGAATTACTGACCAAATACCTGACGGCGATTAAAGACCATTATTTTTATAAAGTAGAAAAAGGAATTGCCAGGGATATGGAGAGTTACTGGAATTATGGTATGGATGTGGAATTTAAAATTGATGCACATACAGGAAAGCTGTATATCAAGCAGGCGAGAGGACTTGAATAAATATCACTTCTGCATCTTCTTCTGCAACTCCTTCTCCGCCCAGCCAAATACCTTTTTCATCATATCGGTTTTGCGCAGCGAGTATTTAGCCCGTATCTCTTTCTCTTCACCGGCAATCATCAGGAACATGAGGTCGACCACACGGGCGGAAATAAAATCGGTAAGGTTGTTTTCCAGCGGCTTGCTGATGAAAGGAATGCTGTTGTAGATTTTCGTAATCCCCGACCATTCTTTATCTGCCCCTTCTATTTTAATGGTGCTGTCCACTATCGGGCGAAAAGCATCCATCAGGCCGGGCTTCATGCTTTGTTTGAAATAATCGGTAGCGGCATGCGGGTTATCGGTCACTAAAATATTCGCCGCATCCCGGATAGTCATTTTATCAATCGCATTTATAAACAAAGGCTTTGCCACACCCACTGCAGATGACATGGCACGGGTAAATTTGCCGGTTACCTGGTTCAGCGTTTTATCAAGGCCAAGATCACGCAGGGTGTTTTCAATCTTCTGTGCCTCACCGGGAAATACAAAGCGGACCAGTGGGTTACCATCCGGGTTGGCAAATGCATCCAGGCTTTTGAACAATCCCTGCGACAGTGCGTCTTTCAAACCGGCTACCATTTCCAGTTCAGAGGGAATGATGCCCAATTTTTTTAGCGTACTGCATCCTGACAAGGAAAGGAACACGGTAGGGAAAGCCAGTACAAGCAAAAGTTTTTTCATATATCTAAGTTAACTAATCAATCATGTTTCCGGGAATCTTTGTTCCCGGTATGCGAAATAACGGACGATTGCACAGCTCATGCCGTTGTATAGTCTTTGCGCCGGAGATTACAGTTCACTCCGGTATTTCTTCAATCCAGTCTTTTTTGCTTGGAGCGCTTTATAGCCATAACTAATCTTGTTCTGTTATTTTCTAACCAAAAACCATATACAATGATAAAAGGAATTCTTGCTGCGGCTGCCACGTTGCTGGCCATCACACTCACAGCACAAAACGCTCTGCCGAAAGGATATGTAAACGGTCAGCTAATCCTTGCTGATGGAACAGTTTTAACAGGACTTATCCGTGAATCAATTAAGGCCAAATCAACTGTTTCCTTTATGGAAAATGAACAGTCATCCAAAAAAACGTACGACGGCTCAATGCTTAACGGTGCCATAGTCAATGGTACCAGCTATCGTTGTATTAAAGGTGATTTCTTTGTTGTTCTCAGCCAGGGCGACCTGCTTTTTCTTCGCAAAGCAGGTGATGCATCCTCACAGCCTTCATACAGGGCCGGCGAAACCGTTTTCATTAATGGCACCGATGGAAAACCCGGCGATTACTTTATCTACGATACCCGCACCGGCGATCTGAAGCTGATTGATAAGAAAACAAAGGAAGAAACAAGTATAGCTATCTTTAAAGGCAGCACTGCTGCTATTGATAAGGCGAAACTGGCAGCGGGTGACCCGGCCAAAATGAAGGAAGCGGTAGATGCGTATAACAGCCGCAATTGATAAATGCCGGTTAACCGCAGATCACCCTCTCAGAATCATTACTTTTAGGGTATGAGGAAGGCGAATTGCAGAATCGGATTCAACGACGGCTTGCTGATGGCTATCGGCATGCCGTTGCTGGCTTTTATTGTGCCAATCGTTTTCATGAATTGCCGTTTCAGCAGGGCACCCTTCTTTACCTGGGATAAATTCCTGGCAACCCTTGTTATGACGGCCTTTATCTGGATCGGCAACAGGTATATCATGATATACAGCCGGAAAAAATACCCGCATTTTGATGCAGTGCGAAAGCGGATTATACTCCAGTCATCGCTCATGGTCGTCTTTACCATCGTCAGTAATATCGCACTTGGCCGTGTATTCAGCCCCATTTTTAATGCAGATCGTACCACATCCTACTCTGATGTGCTGATACATTCCAATTCTGCAGCACTTTTCTCTACCATCATGGTAATAGCTGTTTATGAAAGCATCTTTTTTATGAACCAGCTGCGCCAGGCAGTACAGGAGCGGGAAAAACTGAAACGGGAAACGATCAGCGCAGAACTACAGGCCCTTAAAACACAGGTAAACCCGCATTTCTTATTTAATAACCTGAACACCCTTGCGTCGTTGATCCCGGAGGATCCAAAAGTGGCTGTGGATTTTGTACAACAGTTGTCGAAATTATACCGGCATATACTGGAAGTAAAGGATGAACCGGTAATAGCGCTGCGAGATGAACTGGATGTGATGCGTGCCTATGCCTTCTTATTGCATACACGTTTTGGCAATAACCTGGATGTGTCCATACAGGTGCCCGAAGAAAAGCTGGACAAAAAAGTAATTCCCCTTTCCCTGCAGATATTAATGGAGAATGCCATAAAACATAATATAGTCTCTTCCGATCGCCCGTTGAAAGTGGATGTGGTGGCCAGCAACGGTAAGCTGGTGGTAAGTAATAACCTGCAAAAAAAGAACCAGGTAAATGAATCTACCGGTATCGGACTTGATAATATAAGGAGCCGGTATGCACTCTATGGAAATGCCCGGGTGGAAGTGATTGACAACGGTACCAGCTTTACAGTTTCTATACCCTTGCTTGATGTATAAATGATAAAAGTAGTAATCATAGAAGATGAATTGCCCGCGGCCAACCGCCTGGAAAAAATGCTGGGGCAAACAGATTTTGGTATAACTGTTACTAAAAGACTTGACAGTGTGGAAGCATCCGTACGTTACCTCACAATGACAGAGGAAGAAACGGATTTGATTTTTATGGATATTCAGCTGGCCGACGGATTAAGCTTCGACATATTTACACAGGCGGTTGTCAAAGCACCGGTGATCTTTACTACCGCATTTGATCAATATACATTAAAGGCTTTCAAAGTAAATAGTATTGACTACCTGCTGAAACCCATCGATGAGAATGAATTGCAAACAGCGCTAAGCAAATACAAGGAACTCTACCATCAACAGGAAAATGGGTTCTCGCAGAAGATGCGGCAATTGCTGGAACAAATCAATGCAGTTAAATATAAGGAACGTTTACTGATCAAAAGGGGGCAACAATTAAGTTACCTGAAAACAACGGCCGCAGCCTGCTGCTATGCAGACGGAAAATTGTGTTATGCAGTAGATTTTCATAATAATAAATATCTTCTCGAGAATAATCTTTCACAACTTGAAGAACAATTAGAACCCGGACGTTTTTTTCGCATCAACCGTCACCTCGTAGTCAACATCGATGCAGTAAGTAAAGTGCATAGCTGGCTTGGGGGCCGGTTGAAAATAGAGATGAACCCGTCGGTTGCTATTGATACGGTGGTAAGCCGGGAACGGGTGAATGAATTTAAAGACTGGCTGGGACGTTAATTAATTCAATTGGGGATCCAGCGGGAAATTGATCATCATCTCAAAGTCGCCACCTAAGGCTTTGATTGAATCTTTCCAGGTATCATTGTAATTCTTATGGAAGATTAATTTACGGGTTGCCTCCACAGTTAACCATGTTTTTTCAGCCATCTCCATTCCTAATTGTCCTTCGCCCCAGCCTGAATAGCCGATAAAAAACCTGATTTTATCGGTGCTTACTTCCCGCTGTTTGATCAGTTCCACCAGCGCATCAAAATGCCCTCCCCAGTATACGCCGTTAATAACTTCCTGGCCGCCGGGTATTTTATCAGGGTATTGATGCAGAAAATGAATGGAATCCACCTGCACGGGTCCCCCGTAATAAAGCGGAAGTTTATACCCGTCCAGTTCAGGGATCAACTCATCCAATGTATTGGTGTATTGGCGGTTGAGTACAAAGCCAAAACTGCCTTCGTCCTTATGCTCGCAAAGCAGTACAACAGTGCGCAGAAAATTTGGATCCTTTAAGAAGGGATCTGCGATTAGTAATATGCCGGGGCCTGGGTCAATCATAATTCTAATATAGTACAAAAATCGTAATCGTTTTTTTGTAAAATGCCGTTAAAACGCCAGTATATACCCTATAGCGGGCAGTCTCCGGTAAAAAGCTTATGTATTTTTGTAAGCTCCTGTATCCTTTATTATCTTGGGCAGGTAAAATATGAAACGCACTTTTACGATCATCACCATACTCATCACCCTTTCACTGGCGGGTATTATTGTTATCCAGGTTTCCTGGATAAAAAATATGGTATCGCTGCGTAAGGAACAGGTGAAGCACAGCGTGGATGAAAGCGCCAATGCGGTGGCAGCCGAACTGGCACAGCATAAGGGCAGTTATGCATCCGGTCTCAATAAGAAAGGATTTTTATCCAACGATTACGGGCTGGATCTGCTGAAATCGCCCACAGTTGGAAAGAATATGGAGGTGGATGAAATCGGGAAAAAAATTGAGCAGGCGCTCACCCGTTACAACTTGAATAATGTGCGGTTCGAATTTGGCATTGCCTCTTTTGATAAGAGGGGCGATCTGGTATTTGATAAAATGTCGCCTCATTTTATGGATGAATATGCCGATACCGTCAATAACTATATGAAACCGGCGGGTATGGAGGCATTGAGCGGCACGGCAGGGGAGAACCTGAGTATAGATGAATCTTTATTCCTGCTGATACCGGATATTGATAAACTGGTTTATAAGTCACTCCGCTGGCGGATCCTTATATCTTTATTATTTACCGGTATTATACTGGCAGCTTTCTATCTTACCGTACGCACTATGCTGCGGCAGAAAAAACTGGGCGAGATAAAGAATGACTTTATCAACAATATGACGCATGAATTTAAAACACCATTAGCGACCATATCACTGGCCGTGGATGCCATGCGGAATGAAAAAGTTATCAATGATAAAGATAAACTCGGTTACTTCAGCGGCATAATAAAAGAAGAGAACCAGCGTATGAACCGCCAGGTGGAAACGATCCTGCGTGCATCCCAATTAGAGAAACAGGAAGTGGAACTTAACCTGAAGCCGGTACATGTACAGGAACTGATAAAGGATGTGGTTGATAATTTTGAATTGCAATTGCAGGAAAAGAGCGGAAAAGTAGATATGGACCTGAAGGCACAGGATGACTTAGTGGCTGCTGACGAAGTCCACTTCTCCAACCTTGTCAATAACCTGGTGGATAATGCTATGAAGTATGGCAAAGAGAATATACCCCCGCATATAAAGCTTTCCACAAACTCCAATGGCAAGATATTTTCTATGCGAATAGAAGATAACGGTATTGGTATGACAAGGGATACGGTAAAGCGGATATTTGAAAAATTTTACCGGGCGCATACCGGTAATGTCCATAATGTAAAAGGGTTTGGCCTGGGCCTGAGCTATGTAAAGACCATGGTGGAAGCCCACGGCGGCGATATCAAAGCAGAGAGTACTTTAGGCAAGGGAAGTATCTTCACCCTGGAATTTCCATTGAAAAAAAGCTAAGTTGATTTCCACAGCAGGCTGCCGTCACCGTAACTTAAAAAGCGGAAATTATTATCCATTGCATACCGGTAAACTTTTTTCCAGTCATCGCCGATCAATGCAGCAACTAATAAAAGGAGGGTGCTTTGCGGTTGATGGAAATTAGTTATAAGGGCTTTTATTACTTTGAAGGAATAACCCGGAGCAATCAGTATTTGTGTTTTAGTAACCAGCCGCTCCATCTTATTTAACTCCATCCATTCAATTAAGGCGGCAAGTGCTTTATCCGCAGGAATATTATTTTTCTCCGGATCATACACTTCCCATTGCGAAAGAAACATATCCGCCTCGCTGCCAGCTGTCTGCTGCCAACTGCCCACTGCCAACTGCTTCACCCCCATCCAATATAAACTCTCTATGGTACGTAAAGAAGTAGTGCCTACGGCAATGATATTGTTATCCAGGTTCTCCCGTATTTTTTTAATCGTATCAATATGCACATCTATCCATTCTGCATGCATATCATGTTCGCCAACTGTTTCCGTTTTCACGGGCTTGAATGTACCGGCGCCGACATGAAGTGTAACGTAATCCACTTCAATGTTTTTTTGACGCAGGTTGCCGAAAATCTGGTTGGTGAAATGCAGGCCGGCTGTTGGTGCAGCTACAGATCCATCGGTTTGTGCATAGACCGTCTGGTATCTTTCTTTGTCTGTTTCTTCAGGCAAGCGTTTGATATAAGGAGGCAGGGGAATCAGCCCGGCATGGTGCAGCAATTCTGCAAAACTCAAATCAGCTGGCTCCCAGGATAGTTCAATAATAAAAGCGCCTTCTGTTTTGTCAATATAATTTGCGTGCAGCGTAATAGTTTTTTCTTCATGGCTGATGGCTTTAGAAAGTATTTGTCCGGCTTTCCATTTTGATGCACCGCCAACTAAACATTTCCACCATACCTTACCCTGTTGCTGCATGGCCGTGGTAATATCTGCATATTGTTCATGCGGTTCCAGGCAAAAAATTTCAATCGTTCCACCGCTTGGTTTTTGAAATAGTAACCTTGCTTCTACAACTTTAGTATTATTGAAAATTAGTAAGGCATTGTCGGGAACATATTGGGCTATATGCTCGTAAGTGTCTTTATGGATATCCCCATTCTTATAAATGAGCAATTTGGAAGCATCTCTTTCTGCCAATGGATATTTAGCAATCCTGTCTTCCGGAAGGGAGTAGTGATAATCTGCTATTGATATGTTGAATGGTCCTGTCATAACACAACCAACTGTTGTATTGGTAATATAAAAATACTAACGTTTTACCAGTGGCACCACTAATTTTAACCCGCTCCATTCCCAGTTACGGCACAAAGGGTTACATCCACCTGGCCATTTTTCAAGGCATAATTAGGATAGTATCTTCTGTAATATCAGTAGAGATCTTGCTACTGTCTTATACCAGGAAACCCAGATGGTTACTGTTTTGTTTTTGCAATTTGCTTCTTTAGTTTTTCATTTCGCTTGCGAACTCGTTCATTGATTTTACAAAGCGGTGGATGAAGTCGGGCCTGTCGCATTCCGGATAATACTGATTAGTAATATGTGTTGCTAATAAAAACAAATAACCAGCAGGCTGATAAATTACCAGCATTTTCATGCCTGGCTGGATACCGAGTTTCTTCAATGTTAGAGTACCACCATAACCGGTTGTTCCCAGTGTTATAAGTTTTGAACGAGGTAAATTTTGTTTTCATCCATTCAGACCTGAAAAATGCCAATTCCGGTTACAATCCACAGCTTATCCACCGCAATTCACACTCCACTAACAGCCTCCTTTACTCCCATTTTACTAGAATGCCCGAAATCAACTTTGGGAGCGGCTTTTGGGTAAAAAAGGAGTGGGGATAAAAGAAAATAAGAAAAATTTGGTCAATTAATGGGATTTTTGGTTATTTTGTGGGAATTAATTGAAACTTTGCTTCAACTGATTGATAATGACAACCCTTCTTGGAGAATACGAGGCAACACTGGATGCCAGGGGACGCTTTCTCTTCCCCGGTGGGCTGAAAAGCCAGCTGCCGGAAGCGGAGCGGGAGAAGTATGTTATCAACAGGGGATTTGAAAAGTGTTTAGCTCTCTATCCATTGAGTACATGGGAGCCGCTCTTTACAAAAATTACCGGGCTGAATGAGTTTGACCCCAAACAACGGGAGTTCAGGCGGGCATTCCTCAACGGCGCCACTTATGTGGAACCGGATGCCGCAGGCCGGATACTGTTGCCGCCAAACCTGAAAGAATATGCAGGGATGACGAAAGACATTGTGCTGATGGCAACAGGAGACAAAATAGAAATCTGGGATAGTAATAAGTACAAACAGTTCTTTGATTCAATTTCTTCGGATGCATTAAGTGACTTGGGCAACCAGGTACTTGGAGGAGGAAAGGGGGATAGTTAGTTTGTTTATTAGTTAATTAGGTATTAGATGAAACACCAAAAGAATAAAGGGAAACATCGAACGGAAGAGCCTAATCAACCAATTGACCAGTTAACTAATCAACCCAACGACTACCACATACCCGTCTTGCTCAGCGAAACAATCGCAGGCCTGAACATTCAGCCGGATGGCATATATGTCGACTGCACCTTTGGTGGAGGCGGACATTCCAAAGCCATATTGCAGCAGCTTGGTACAAAAGGAAAGTTAATTGCCTTTGACCAGGATGCAGATGCAAAGGCAAACCTTCCGGCTGATGAAAGATTAGTGTTTGTTTCACAAAATTTCCGCCACTTACAACGTTTTCTCCGGTTAGAGGGGATAACAGCAGTGGATGGAATTATGGCCGACCTTGGCGTGAGCAGTCACCAGTTTGATGAGGCAGAAAGAGGATTCTCGATCCGCCACAATGCAGCGCTGGATATGCGCATGGATCAACGGCAGGTAAACACTGCATTTGATATTGTGCAAACATATACGGAGCAACGCCTGCATAAACTGTTTGAACAGTATGGTGAGGTAACTAATGCAAAAACACTGGCTAAGAAAATTGTGGAAGTAAGAAGCACGGCTTCACTCAAAACAATTGATGGCTTTAAAAATGCAGTCCGGGAAATAGTTAAAGGAAACCCCAATAAGTACTTCGCCCAGGTTTTCCAGGCATTGAGAATTGAAGTGAACGACGAACTAGGTGCGTTAAAAGAAATGCTTCAGCAAATCCCATCCTTGTTAAAACCCGGAGGCAGGGCAGCCATTATCACGTTTCATTCCCTTGAGGACAGGTTGGTAAAGAATTTTTTCCGCCGCGGTTCATTTGATGAGCCGGAAGAGAATCCTTTTATCAATACCGTAACAGTGAATGAACTGCATGTAATCAGCAAGAAGCCCATTGTGCCATCGGCTGACGAGCAAAAAGCAAACCCGAGAAGCCGCAGTGCTAAACTCAGGGTGGCTGAGAGGCGAATGATGATATGAATAAACAGTGACACATTCAATAAAGACTTTGGAAAGTCTATATCCTTTGAAATCAACCCTGCATGCTTGTAAGCAGATCTGTTTATAACAGGCAGGGTTGATGAAAAAACCAACAACAAGAAAAAGAAAGAGTAGTGGAAGCGCAACAAACAAAAACAGACCAGGAAAAAAAACAACCTGTGCAGCAGGGCCCGTCCACCGGGCAGGCAGGCTGGAAGAGGTGGCTGAATTATCAGTCTGTTGTAAAGCAATTGCCTTTCATATTATTCCTGGCTGTACTGGCGGTGATATATATATACAACGGCCACTATGCAGATAAAACGATACGGAAGATAAACCGTACGGCAAAGGAAGTAAAGGAGCTGAAGTATGAATACATAGCAGTGAAAAGCAAAGTGATGTTCCAGGGAAAACAAAGTGAGCTGGCAAAATCGGATGCCATAAAACTACTGGAATTAAAAGAGCTGACTGAAGCCCCGGCTGTATTGAAGGATAGTGTGGGAGTGGGGAGAGCGGAATAGCTGGTCGCCAGTGGGGAGTAGGGATGCTTCGTAAGAATGAATAGCGCATAAACGAAAAGGACGGTTACAACTAATAAAACAACTAAGACTGCCGGGATAAAACCGTGGCAGCTATTTTGACGGTGGATGTAAAAAAGGACATACTTTGGAGGGTTTACCTCGGGTTTTTGGGTATAGTAATACTCAGCCTCTTTGTCCTCGGCAGGGCCTTCTACATTCAGCGCTTCCAGGGAAGTCACTGGCGCAATATGAGCGACAGCCTCCACCAAAAATATATCGCCCTCGATGCAGAACGCGGAACTATCTACAGCGAGGAAGGACAAATGCTGAGCACCTCCATTCCTACATTCGATATCTACATTGATTTTAACGCAGATGGCCTGCGGGAGAAAAAGGGAAAACGCTTCAAAGAGAATGTAGATTCTTTTGCTTATGCACTGGCCAGTTATTTTAAAGATAAACCGGCGGAAAAGTACAAGAAAGAGCTGCAGGTTGCTTTTAAAGACAATGAGCGTTATTACCAGTTAAAAAAGAAACTCACGTTTGAACAATACAAAGTCTTCCGTGATTTCCCATTGGTACGCCAGGGCCGCAACCGCAGTGGTGTAATTGTGGAAGTAAACAGCAAACGGGAAACACCATTTGGCCTGCTGGCCAACCGTACGATCGGTCTTTCAAGGGAATTTAAAGACAACAATAACAAAGCAAAAAAACAAAACGTTGGCCTGGAAAGAAGCTATGATACCGTGCTGAGTGGCCGCGACGGACAAAAATTAGTGCGCTATATAGCCGGTGGTACGGCTGTACCAGTTGAAGGATCGCAGACAGACCCGGTAAATGGTAAAGACATTTATACCACTATCGATGTAAATATCCAGGACATTACAGAAACAGCCCTGATGCGGATGATGCTGCAATGTGAAGGCCCATATGGCACGGCGATAGTCATGGAAACGGCGACTGGTAAAATAAAAGCTATCGCCAATCTTGGACGCCGCCCCGATGGTTCGTATTGGGAGGATGACAACTACGCCTTGCGTACTACTGAACCAGGTTCTACCATCAAACTGGCCACCTTATTATCTGTATTAGAAAAAGGTACCAGCAAGATCGACGACATGGTAGAAGTAGGCGGTGCAGGCAGGCTGCAGGTAGGCAACAAAATTGTGACCGATGCAGAAAGATCGCCCCGTGCTGTATTGTCGGTAAAGGAATGTTTTGCACACAGTTCAAATGTGGGCATGAGCAAACTGGCTTATAAAGCATTTGCCGGTAAGCCTGCTGAAATAAAAGACTATCTCCACCGCTTCCATATGGATGTGCAATCGCCGATTGATTTGGCCAATGTACCAAAACCAACGATGGCACCATTGAACCAAAAAGGAAGTGCGGAAGGCAATATGCTGTGGATGAGTTTTGGTTATGGCTTACAGGTGAGCCCGCTGCATACGCTCACCTTATATAATGCCATTGCGAACAATGGCCGGATGATGAAGCCGTACCTCGTAAGCAGCATCCGCGACAATGGGAATATTATACAGCAGTTTGACCCGGTGGTAGTTCATGACAATATCTGCCGTCCTGATGTGGTGGCAGCAGCGAGAAAGGCTATGGAAGCAACAGTGATAGATGGTACAGCTACCAAAGTATTCAAAGGCATGCCCTTTGCCATAGCCGGTAAAACCGGAACAGCACATGTATCGGATGGTGCTATAAAATATGCACATGGAGTGTACCAGGCTTCCTTTGTCGGTTACTTCCCGGCAGAAAAACCACAGTACACCTGTATTGTGCTTATCCGCACAAAACCACATGCAGCTTCACACTACGGCGGTACACTGGCAGCACCGGTATTTAAAGAGATAGCTACGAAGTTATATGCCATGTATGTTGACAAGAAGAGCCCGGCATTATACACTGCAGCAAAAGACAGTTCAGCCTACTACTACGCCGGGTATACAAAAGATATCAAGCATGTTTTTGGTACAGTCAAGATGAATTATAAGGATTCAGCAGGACAAGGTAATTGGGCAGTTGTAACGGCAAACGATTATAAGCCGGTGATAAAAAATACATCAATAAGCCAGGCTGTAATGCCCAATGTGCGGGGCATGGGATTAAAAGATGCTTTATATCTGCTGGAAAATATGGGTGTAAAAGTAAAGGCGGTGGGCAAAGGAAAAGTGAGTATGCAGTCAGTAGCACCGGGTGCAACATTATCAAAAGGAACAACAGTTGTATTAGAGCTGAGCTGATAAAAGGAATTGTTACCAGGCGTATATGCAATTAAAGGATGTATTATATAAGGTCGCAATCCGGGTGGTGGAAGGAAATACATCAGTGGAAATAAGTGATGTGCAGATTGATTCGAGAAAAGTAAAACCAGGTTCAGCTTTTATAGCAGTACCCGGGGTAGTGGCAGACGGACACCAGTTCATCGACAAGGCAACAGCAAACGGGGCAACAGCAATCATCTGCGAAACACTACCCGAAGTGAGAAAAGAGGGGGTAGTGTATGTACAGGCAGAAAACAGTGCGGCTGCTGCAGCATATATGGCCTGCAATTTTTATGAAAGGCCCTCGGAGAAACTGAAGCTGACCGGCGTGACCGGAACAAATGGAAAGACAACGATCGCAACGGTATTATATAAGCTCTTTACAAGATTGGGATATAACTGCGGATTGATCAGTACGGTGGAGAACAGGATTGGCAAAGAAGTGATACCCGCCACGCATACCACACCAGATGCTATCAGCCTGAATGCGCTGTTGCAGCAAATGGTGGAAAGCGGATGTACGCATGTGTTTATGGAAACAAGCTCACATGCCGTACACCAGCACCGGGTAACCGGTTTGCACTATGCAGGCGGCCTGTTCAGCAACATCACGCATGATCACCTGGATTATCACAAAACATTTGATGAATATATCCGGGTGAAAAAAGCCTTCTTTGATTCATTGCCAAAAGATGCATTTGCCATCAGCAATGCTGATGATAAAAGGGGAACAGTGATGCTGCAGAATACAAACGCAAAAAAGTATTACTACAGCCTCAAAACAGTTGCTGATTTCAAAGGAAAAATCCTTGATAACAGCCTGGCGGGATTGCAGATGACGATCAATGATGTGGAAGTGCATTTCCGGCTGATAGGTGAGTTCAACGCATATAACCTGCTTGCCGTGTATGGTGCAGCCATTTGCCTGGGAGAGGATAAACACGAAGTATTGACCGCCATGAGTGAGTTGACAGGTGCAGAAGGCAGGTTTGACTATATCGTATCCGCCAAGGACAGGGTGATAGCCATCGTGGACTATGCACACACACCGGACGCACTGCTGAATGTGCTGGCTACTATAAAGAAACTGAAGAAAGGATTTGAGCAGGTGATAACAGTCGTGGGTTGTGGTGGTGACAGGGACAAAACAAAAAGACCTGTGATGGCAACCGTAGCCTGTGAACATAGCGACCGGGTAATATTCACGAGTGATAATCCAAGAAGCGAAGATCCGGGTCAAATAATAAAGGATATGGAAGATGGATTAGCACCGGCGTATAAACGAAAGTATATCTCAATCGCAGACAGGAAGGAAGCCATCAAAACGGCGGTGAGTTTGGCAGGCCCGGAAGATATAGTGCTGATAGCAGGAAAGGGACATGAGAAGTACCAGGATATAAAAGGAGTAAAGAATCATTTCGACGATAAGGAAGTTGTAGCGGAGATGTTTAATGTGTTGGATAAATAAAAGAAGTAACACCAAACCAGTATGCTGTACCATTTGTACGAATGGCTGAACAATGAGGGGGTAAGTTTCCCCGGCATGAGGCTGTTTGGCTTTATCACCTTCAGGGTGTTGCTGGCTGTGTTGTTATCGCTTTTTATCACCATGTTCTATGGTAAAAAGCTGATCAAGTTCTTACAGAAAAAGCAGATAGGCGAAAGTATACGTGAAGAAGGGCTGCCGGGTGAAGAAAAGAAAAGGGGGACGCCAACGATGGGTGGTATCATCATCATCATGGCGATCATTATACCAACCCTGCTCTTTGCAAACCTCACAAGTGTGTATGTGCAGATCATGCTGATAAGTACGGTATGGTTAGGCCTGATTGGTTTTATAGACGACTACCTGAAACTAAGAGGTAAACGGCTGGCACAGCAGAAAGGGGAAGTGTATAAAAAAAGCGGTACCGACGGACTGGCGGGCTGGTTTAAAATACTTGGACAGGTTGGGATTGGTGTATTGGTTGGGGCTACGTTATACTTTAATGATGACGTAAAAATATACCGGGAGCATATCGGCCAGGTAAAGCCAACCGACACGACGTTCATTGAAAAGAAAGTAGGTGAAAAGACAAAATATTTCGCACCGGCTAAAATGGTTACCACTATTCCATTTGTGAAAAGTCATGAGTTTAATTACTCCAAACTTTTGCCATCAGGCCTGCGGCAGTATTCATGGGTTCTTTACATATTGATTGTGATATTCATCATCACCGCTGTATCCAACGGATCCAATCTTACAGATGGCCTCGATGGATTGGCAACAGGAACTTCCGCAGTGATCGGGGTGTTGCTGGGCATTTTTGCCTATGCAAGCGGCAACCTGGTATTTGCTGACTACCTGAACATCCTTTGGATACCCGGCCTGGATGAGATGTCAATTTTTGTTGCAGCGATGATCGGTGCCTGTATAGGCTTCCTCTGGTATAATTCGTTTCCGGCGCAAATATTTATGGGCGATACCGGAAGCCTTACACTGGGTGGCATCATCGCAGCGCTGGCGATAATTGTACACAAGGAATTGCTGATACCTATTTTCTGTGGGGTGTTTTTTGCCGAGACGGTGAGTGTGATGCTGCAGGTAGGCTATTTCAAATACACAAGAAGAAAGTTTGGTGAAGGAAAGCGCTTGTTTTTGAAATCGCCGCTTCACCACCACTACCAGATGAAGGGATTGCATGAAGTGAAAATTGTAAACCGGTTCTGGATTGTAACCGTGCTGCTGGTGATTCTGAGTATTGCAACGCTGAAGATGAGATAAACGACCGATAGATGATTGACGACTGTTACTGAAAAGAAATTGCTGAAAAACCATCCAAATCCTTCTGAAAGAAGACCAAAACGTTAAGGACTGATTAATTGAATTGTGGTGCAGTTGTAAACCGGAAGTCCAATGCTTATGAAGAACCCTATTCCGTACAAGGATTGTAATCGACATGGGAAAAAGGATTGTCATACTCGGTGGTGGTGAAAGTGGTGCGGGTGCCGCACTGCTCGCCAAAAAACAAGGGTATGATGTATTTCTCTCCGATGGCGGCTCTTTGAAAAACGAGTATCGTAACGAACTGCAGGAGGCAGGTATCGACTTCGAGGAAGGACAACATACCGCGGAGAAAATACTGAATGCAGATGAAGTGGTAAAAAGCCCCGGCATTCCTGAGAAAGCTGAGATGGTAAAACAAATCAGGAAAAAAGGAATAACGGTCATCAGCGAAATCGAACTGGCTTACCGCTTCAAAGGTGAAAGTAAGATAGTCGCTATTACTGGCAGCAACGGCAAAACGACTACCACGGCACTAACATACCATATCTGTAAAGAGGCCGGTTTGGATTGTGCGCTGGTGGGCAATATCGGCGATTCATTTGCCAGGCAAATCGCTGTTGAGCCGAAGGCCCTGTACGTAGTGGAAGTAAGCAGTTTCCAGTTAGATGACATAATTACGTTCAGGCCAGATATCGCTATCATGACCAATATCACTGAAGACCACCTGGACCGTTACGAATACAAGTTTGAAAATTATATACGGAGCAAATTCCGTATCGCAATGAATCAGCAGGCCAGTGATTATTTGATATACTGCGCCGATGATGAAGTAACAATGAACTATTTAGACAGATTCAATATTCACTCAAACCAACTGCCAATAAGTATGAAAAGAGAATTACCAAACGGAGCCTTTATTAAAGACGGGGACATGTACGTAAGAACGGGACAGGACTTTACCAGTATGAGTGTATTTGATTTTGCTTTGAAAGGAAAGCACAATCAATACAATACGATGGCAGCGTGTGTGGCAGCCACCACACTGGATATCCGGAAAGATAAAATCCGGGATGCTGTGCAGAATTTCCAGAGCCTGGAGCACCGCATGGAGCATGTGGCTACGATAAGGGGAGTTGAATTTATCAATGACAGCAAGGCTACCAACGTAAACTCAACCTGGTATGCCCTGGAAAGCATGACAAAGCCAACAGTACTGATACTTGGCGGCGTGGATAAAGGCAATGAATATGCTTTGCTTGATGAATTAGTAAAAGAAAAAGTAAAGGCAATTATCTGCCTGGGCACCGATAATAAAAAAATACATGACGCTTTTGATGGTATGGTAGAAACAGTGGTGGATACGGCTACGGCAGCAGAAGCTGTGCATGCAGCCTTTCATTTTGCGGCAAAAGGCGACGTAGTGTTATTAAGCCCGGCTTGTGCCAGTTTTGATTTGTTTAAAAACTATGAAGACAGGGGACAGCAGTTTAAACAAGCTGTTCGTGATTTATAAAATGGAAGCAACAAGGGATATACGAGCAAATGATCTGAAGAATATCTTCAATACCAACAACCTGTTGAGTAAGACAAAGGGCGACAAGGTTATCTGGGCATTGGTGGTATTGCTTACCCTTGTTTCATTATTGGCTGTATATAGCGCCACCGGCTCTTTGGCATACAAAAATTATAAAGGCAATACCGAGGTATACCTGTTCAAACAGATAGCATTTATAATAGCTGGCATTTTGGTTATTTACTTTGCGCACCTGGTCAACTATACTTTTTACTCAAAAGCAGCCAGGATTGCTTTTTTAATTTCCATACCGCTGTTGGTTTACACGCTTTTCTTCGGTGCAAAAATCAATGATGGAAGCCGCTGGATAAAACTGCCTTTTATCAACATGACCATGCAGACCTCCGACTTTGCCAGGCTGGCCCTCTTTATGTACCTGGCCCGTCTGCTGAGTAAAAAGCAGGATGTGATAAAAGATTTCAAAAAAGGGTACCTGCCAATTATCGCACCGGTAGCGGTAACCTGCGCATTGATTGCACCAGCTAACTTGTCGACAGCTCTGTTATTGGGCGCAAGTTGCCTGCTGCTCATGTTTATCGGCCGCGTAAGTACAAAACATATACTGCTTACCATCGGTGCAGCACTGATACCGGTATTGTTCCTGATTGCGGCAGCGGTAATGCGTCATGGAAAAACGAATAATGATGACGGGGCTGTTGCAAAAAAAGCTACATCGGGTGGATTGTTTGTGCGGGTTGATACATGGATCGGCCGGATGGAGAGTTTTCTATATGGCAGTAAGGATATAGAGACTGATGCTTACCAGTCCACACAGGCTAAGATAGCTATTGCGAAAGGCGGCATATTCGGCGTAGGCCCCGGCAACAGTACAACAAGGGATTATTTGCCGCAGGCATATAATGACTTTATCTACGCCATCATTATAGAAGAATATGGATTAATGGGCGGGGCATTTATCATGTTTATATACCTGGTTTTCTTATACCGGTGTATCCGGATATTTAAAAAATGCCCCTATGCCTTTGGTGCGTTCCTGGCATTGGGGCTCAGCTTTACGCTGGCTATCCAGGCAGTGGCCAATATGGCGGTTACGGTGAATTTGTTCCCGGTAACCGGTGTTACGCTGCCATTAGTGAGTATGGGAGGTACGAGTTTCATCTTTACCTGCCTGGCAGTGGGTATCATATTAAGTGTGGCAAGAAACGTTGAGCAATCTGAAGGAAAGATGACATCGGATTTTGCAAAACAATAAGAGGAATGGGTAAGAAAGTTGTAATAGCAGGGGGAGGAACAGGCGGGCACATATTTCCGGCAATAGCGATTGCCAATGCCCTGAAGAACGCAGACGGTACTATTGAAATATTGTTTGTCGGAGCAAAAGGAAAGATGGAGATGGAGAAAGTGCCGCAGGCTGGTTACCCGATTGAAGGATTAGATATAGCCGGATATAACAGAAGCTCTTTGATAAAGAATGTCAGCTTACCCTATAAGATTATAAAAAGTCTTTTACAGGTAAGGACAATACTTAGAAAATTCAAACCAGATGCAGTAGTAGGTGTAGGTGGATATTCCAGCTACCCGGTGCTGCGCCTGGCGCAATCAAAAGGGATTAAGACATTTATCCATGAGTCAAATTCGTTCGCAGGTCGCAGCAATATCTTATTAGGCAAGAATGCGACGAAAGTGTTTACTGGTACAGAAGGGATGGAAAAATTTTTCCCTGCAGGCAAGATAATGGTGACAGGCAACCCGGTACGAAATAGTATATCGGATGCAGCCATTTCACGCAGGGAAGGCATACAGTTCTTTTCACTGGATGAAACAAAAAGAACCATGCTGGTAGTGGGGGGGAGCCTCGGGGCAAAATCTATTAACGAAGCGATTGATGCAGGATTGGATAAGTTCATTGAAAATGATATACAGGTAATATGGCAAACCGGGAAGCCATATGCTGCGCAGGCAAAGCAGCGTGTGGAAGGAAAGAAAGCAGTTTGGGCCAATGATTTCATTACTAAAATGGAGTATGCCTATGCCGCAGCTGATGTAGTGGTGGCACGTTCGGGCGCCATGACGGTAGCGGAATTGTGTATAGCAAGAAAGCCGGCTGTATTTGTGCCTTACCCGTTTGCAGCAGAAGATCACCAAACGGTGAATGCGATGCAACTGGTGAATAAAAACGCCGGTGCTATTGTAAAAGACGGTGAAGCGGCAACAAAGCTGGTGGATACAGCGCTTGCATTACTGGACGACAGTGAAAAAAAGGAATTGTTTATAAAAAATATTACACCGCTGGGTATTGCCAATGCAGACGAACGGATAGCGGCGGAAATACTCAGAAACCTCTAAATCCCCTAAAGGGGACTTAGGCGCCTGACAAAATAAAAGGATTAATTGAGACTTGAGTTCATAATAAAACAACTTTCTCCTCTCCCCTTCAGGGGATGGGGGCTGAATACAGGCCTTATGAACGAACCCTTCCGGGGTACAGAAAAACTGGAGGAAGTGTATTTCATAGGTATTGGTGGAATAGGGATGAGTGCGATAGCGAGGTTCTTTAAAGAAGGGGGTGTGCGGGTAAGCGGTTATGATAAAACAAAAACAGCGCTTACCACAGAATTGGAAGAAGCGGGTATTGCCGTGCATTACGAAGAAGATGTGACGTTGATTCCAAAGAAAGTTGACTTTGTTATATACACACCAGCGATACCGGCTGAACACAAAGAGCTGGTATACTACAGGGAGAACGGATATAAAGTAGTAAAGCGCAGTGATGTATTGCAGATAATAACAGCAAGTTCTTTTAATATATGTATAGCAGGCACACATGGTAAGACAACCATAACGACCATGGTGGCACATTTGCTCCGCGACAGTGGTTTTGGTTGCAATGCATTTCTTGGTGGTATTGCGGCTAACTATGGTACTAATTTCTGGAGCAGTGAACGGAATGTATGTGTGATAGAGGCCGATGAATACGACCGTAGTTTTTTGAAACTCAGTCCGGATGTAGCCATCATTACTGCCATGGATGCCGACCACCTGGATATCTATGGTACGGCAGAAGCGATGGAACAGGCTTTTATAGACTTTACCAAAAGAGTAAAGCAGGACGGATTGGTGATTGGAAAGTTTGGCCTGAAACGTACGAAGGAATTGAAGAGCCAGGGCTATTTGTCGTACAGCCTGCAAAACGAAAGTGCCGATGTATATGCAGCGAATATCATGATTGGCAATGGTGGGTATGAATTTGACGTAGTAATGCCGGATAATACAATAACTGATGTGCGGTTGAATATGGGCGGGATGCACAATGTGGAAAATTCCGTTGCCGCTATAGCAGTGGCCAGTTCTTTGGGAATTGAGAATGACAAAATCAGGGCAGCGGTGGAAAGCTTTAAAGGCGTGAAGCGGCGTTTTGAGTACATCATTGCACCGGTAGAGAAACTGGTGAAAGAGCAATGGGAGATGCCGGTATTTATTGATGACTATGCACACCATCCTGAAGAGCTGCGGGCATTGATTACCGGCGCAAAAACCTTGTTCAAAGGAAGAAAATGTACGGTGATATTTCAGCCACACCTGTACACCCGGACAAGAGATCTGGCAGATGGGTTTGCAGAAGTGCTCGATTTGGCCGATGAGGTAATCCTGCTGCCAATATACCCGGCGAGAGAATTGCCAATAACCGGTGTAAGCAGTGAAATGATACTCGATAAGATGAAGAATGATTATAAGCGGGTGATGGGTAAGGAGGAGCTGATGGAATGGATAAAGAACGATTTTGTAAAAACAGTGAATAAAGAATTTGGCGAAGTATTGATTACAGCAGGTGCCGGCGATATAGATATGCTGGTGGAACCGATAAAAAATGAATTAAAAGAAATATAAGGAGTGGGTGCAAAAACAACGATACGGAAATTTTTATTTGTAGCAGTATGGCTCTGCATAGGCGGTGGCATGCTCACCTTGTTGCTCGCTGCTATCAGCAAAAAGAACAAAGGTGTTTGCAGCGGCTTTGAAATAACCATCAAAGGGGTACAGAATAATTTCTTTATCGATGAGAAAGATGTAACCACCATGCTGATGAAAGCAGCTGGCGGAAATATAAAAGGGCAGCAAGTTTCATCGCTGAACCTCTATGAACTGGAAAAAGTGCTGGAAGACAATACCTGGATTGAAGAAGCCGAATTGTATATAGATAACCGGGATGTATTGCATGTAACTGTAGTGGAGAAAGAACCGGTGGCCAGGATATTCACAACAGCAAACAGTTCTTTTTATATCGACAGTGCAGGTATGCGAATGCCCTTATCGGACAAACTGAGTGCAAGGGTGCCGGTATTCACTGGTTTTCCTGACAGGAAGAACTGGACAAAGGCAGACAGCCTGTTGATGCAACAGGTAAAAAATGTTGGCGTATACGTTTTTAATGATCGCTTCTGGATGTCGCAGGTGGCACAGATTGACATAACACCTGCCGGAACATTTGAAATGGTACCGGTAGTGGGTAATCACCTGGTAAGGTTGGGTAATGGAGAAGGTATTGATAAGAAATTTAGACGCCTGATGATTTTTTATCAGCAGGTACTGAGCAAAACGGGTTTTGAGAAATACCGTGTGATAGATGTGCAGTATAAAGGTCAGGTGGTAGCTTCTAAAACCAGTACAACAAATAAAGTTGATTCTATACAGCTGCGCCAGAATATTGAAAAGCTGATTAAGCAAACAGAAGAGGCGAAGAATGATACGCTGGCCGCAAATAATGTAAAGCCGATAGTAAAACCTGAAACTGATCCTGAAGATGCAGGCGCTGTTTCGCTTGAAGATAAACCGCAGGTAAATCCTGAGCATCCCAATCCCAACCCTATGAAACTTCCGTTACCCGGACCTAAAAAGCCGGTTGCCGGAAACAAGAAGCCCGTAAAGCCCGAACCGAAACAGCCAAGGGCAGTAATGCCTAAGCGCACAACTGAAACGGTTCGGGAGGAAGACGGGTACAATTAGGTGATATCTGATAGCCACGGTTTTTGACTCGTGGATAAGAGATGAGTAGCGAACAGAACCCTGAACGGAGCGTCGCAAGGGACGATCATCAGGGCGCAGTCCGAAGGACTCCTTCGGAGAAATTGGTAAACAAAAATATCCATCAGACCGCATTAGTGTTCCGATGGAGAATAATAAACGATTTCGATAAAAACAACAACTAAAAAAACAACTATTATGAACAACGAACAACCCATTATTGTCGGCCTCGACATTGGGACAACCAAAATTGCTGTCATAGCTGGCCGCAAAAACGAGTTCGGCAAACTGGAGATTCTCGGTTTTGGTAAAGCGAGTTCCAACGGTGTGAAGCACGGACAGGTGCTGAACATTGACGAAACGATTAAAGCCATCCGCAGTGCGCTGGAGAATTGCTTTGCTTCTAATCCAAACCTGGACGTAAAAGAGGTTTACGTAGGTATTGCCGGCCATCATATAAAAAGTTTGCAAACCCGTGGTGACATCGTGCGCCAGACATCCGACGAAGAAATAACCCAGCGTGAAATTGATCAGCTGATCGACGATCAGTACAAAACATATATCCCTGCCGGTGATCAGATTATCGATGTGATACCGCAGGAATTTACCGTTGATAATTTCCAGAACATTCCCAACCCAATTGGGTATGGCGGTGTAAAGATTGGCGCCAACTTCCACATCATTACTGGTGACAAGAATGCCATCCGCAACATCAACCGCAGCGTGGAAAAATCTGGTTTATATACAAAAGATTTAGTGCTGCAGCCTTTAGCATCTTCTTCTGCCGTAATGGGACAGGAAGACCTGGAAGCCGGTGTGGCCATCGTGGATATTGGTGGTGGTACGACAGACCTTGCTGTGTTCTACGAAGGCATACTGAAGCATACGGCTGTAATTCCTTTCGCTGGTGAAAACATCACCAACGATATTAAAACCGGCCTGGGTGTATTGAAAACACAGGCGGAGCAAATGAAAGTACAGTTTGGTAGTGCATTGGCAAATGAGGCTAAAGCGAATGCCTACATCACCATACCGGGCCTGCGTGGTATGCCAGCTAAAGAAATCAGTGTGAAAAACCTGGCAAACATTATCCAGGCAAGGATGAGTGAGATAATGGATTTTGTAACCTATCACCTGAAACAAGTAGGCCTGGATAATCGTATGCTGAATGGCGGTATTATCCTTACTGGTGGTGGTTCACAACTGAAACATTTGATACAGCTTACAGAATATGTAACCGGATTGCCTGCACGCATTGGATTCCCCAATGAGCATTTGGCAGCTGGTCATATAGAAGAGCTGGCCAAGCCAACCTACTCTACCTGTATCGGTCTTATCCTTAAAGGATATGATGACTACGAACATAACCGCAAGCAGTTTGAAAAAGACTTCCGCAATGTGGAAGTGCCACAGGGATTGAAACAAAATGCAACGGAAGAAGTAGTGGTGGAAGAAGAGGAGGTGATTGGCGAAAACGAAATGGCCCGGAGAAAAAACCTGACAGGATTCTGGGGCAAGTTTAAAGACCGCATCATCGACCTGTTTAAAGAAGAGGAAGACAAAGCGCTTTAAGTGCTGTTTGTATTAACTGTTTGAGAAAAAATTACTAACCCAATCAACAACGGCCAAGCCTGTTCCGAAACGTATCATTGGAATACGGAGGCCTAAAATTAAAGCTTATGATACATTTTGATCTGCCTAAAGAAAAATCATCTATACTGAAAGTGATCGGTGTTGGCGGAGGCGGCGGCAATGCAGTAAACCATATGCATAGCCAGCAAATAGAGGGAGTGAACTTTGTAATATGTAATACAGATGCCCAGGCATTGGCCAATAGTGGCATTCCTAACCGTATACAGCTCGGGCCACACCTTACACAAGGTCTCGGTGCTGGTGCCAATCCTGATATCGGGCGCCAGGCTACGGAAGAATCCCTGGAAGAAATAAAACGCATACTGGAAGTAAATACCAAGATGGCCTTCATCACTGCTGGTATGGGTGGTGGTACAGGTACGGGTGGTGCACCTATCATTGCTAAAATCTGTAAAGATTTAGGTGTGCTTACCGTGGGTATTGTCACCACTCCGTTTGCCTACGAAGGAAAGAAACGCCAGTTGCAGGCTGAGGAAGGAATTAAAGTATTGAAGCAGTATGTGGATACACTGCTGGTGATCAGCAATGATAAACTGCGCCATCAGTTTGGCAACCTGAAAATGCGTGAAGCATTTGAGAAAGCTGACAATGTATTAGCGACTGCGGCTAAATGTATCACTGATGTAATCAACAGTACCGGCCAGATAAACGTGGACTTTGCAGACGTATGCACCGTAATGCGCAATGGTGGTGTGGCCATACTCGGTAATGCTGAAGCGGCTGGCGATAACAGGGCACAGCAGGCTATTGAGGAAGCCCTGAACTCACCGTTGTTGAATGACAATGAAATCCGCGGGGCTAAATGGATACTCATCAATATCAACTCTGCAAGAGGGGAGCATGAGTTTACCATGGATGAAGTAGAGGTAATACAAAACTACCTGCTTACACAGGCAGGAGAGGGTACTGACGTAATCCTCGGTATGGGCTATGATGACACACTGGGCGATAAGATCGGTATCACACTCATAGCAACAGGTTTTGAACATAAAGATCCGTTTGCAAAAGCAGCACCAAAGAAAGAAGAGCCGAAGAAAGAGGAAAAAATAGTCATGGTATTGGGGAAAGCGGAAGATGAAAAAATAATTCCTGCCATCAGTCCTTTATCGCCGGCGGCTATTGAAAAGGAAATGGAGGCTATGGAAACAGAGGTAAAAGCAGAACCTGTAGTTGCACCTGCACCTGTAGTAGACAGAACAGAGTACCTGATGCCAAAGCTCGTGGAAGAAGCACCGGAAATGGAAGTGCCTGTTATTGATATGACGGATATACGTGAAGAAGAACCAGCTATTGTTCATTGGGAATTGAAGCCAGAACCCGTTGCAGAACTGAAACCGCAGGAAAAAATACTTAGTAATACTACGGAGAAAACAACGGGTACAATTACTGTTGATAAAAAGCCGTTCGGTGTAAATACCGATAGTATAAATTCGGTGCCGAAAGCACAAGACAACGTACCCCAACCAGTTAAAGAAACAGATGCTGAGTTAATCCTCAGCATTAAAGATAGTACCCCCGTGTCTGCAGCATCAGGCGGGTACCTGGCCAGACCGTCCAATATCTATGCCGAGGCAAAAGCAGGGGCAACCACCCCAATCACCAAGGCAGAAGAGCCGGTCCTTTCTTATAAAACTACTGCCAGCAATGAAGAGGAAGAACTCCTTGAATTGCAAATGCAGTTAACCGAGAAGGACGACATTCCTGCGGCGGATATGCCGTTGGCCCATCAGGCTCAAGCACCTTTGTCCACCGAGGTTGAGGACCCTGCGCTGCAGGACGAAACCGAAGAGCAGAAACGTAGGGCGGCCGAACGACTGCATAAGTTGAGAAACTTGTCGTTCAATATTAACGCTGCTGACCCGAATAATGAGTTTGAAACTGTGCCGGCTTATATCCGCCGCAATATGGAATTGTACAATACCAATTCTCATATTGAACAGTTTTACAGCAGCGTGGAGGTGAAAGCCGGCGCAAACAATCAATCAGAAATAAGTACGATTAATACATTCTTAGACGGGAAGAAACCCGACTAAGGCAACCGCATTGAAATGATTGTGATGCTGAGCTTGTCGAAGCAAACAATCAGTAAACGCAGTTCGTTCCGATGAAATCACCACTGAGCATTAAACGCTAGTGTTTTTTAGTTGTTCCCCCGGTATTCATACCGGGGGTTTTTTATGGCGGCCCATGGTCTGACGGTCCCCGTCTGACCATCTGCCGCCGCCGGTCTCCGTCTGACCATCTGCCGCCGCCGGTCCCCGTCTGAGCATCTGCCGCCACCGGTCCCCGTCTGACCATACAGCGGATGCTGCGCCACCCCTAATATAGTCTTACGCTCCCCTGTCTGACCATGGGCCGCCACCGGTCCCCATCTAACCATGAAAAGGCTAAAGATTGTTACTATCCCCGTGCCACCATGAAGACCGCCCCTTCAATCCGTATACTCCAAAATCGTTCTTATTTGATTGGCAATAATTACCAGGGCATAGGTATCTGGTTCGCCCGGTTTGAGATTGTCATATTGAAAATGCAGGGGTGTATGATACTTATCTTCATTACCGGGGCCGGTATAACCTACCAGGAAAACTTTGTCAGGCAAATCGCATTTGCTGATGGGGATATCCAGTAATTCTGACCCATTAATACGTGTAAAATGTTCAAGGGTTCGCTGGTAGTTCATTGGTATATGCTGGTTGACCTTAAAGCCTTGTTTGAAATCAGGTTGCCAGGTACGGATAATTTTTAAGGCAAAGGATTCGTGAAGCTGGTTATCAATTTCAGGTAGCGGGGCAATCCTGGTTATAAAATCGTCGCCATAATTCAGAAATCCCTGACCGCTGACCAGTTGTGAAAACATTTTATGGGATCCGTTCCGTTCATTCAAATCATTAAGTTTGTACGAAAGAATATCATTCTTCATCGTATGCAAAGCATGTGCAAGTGCTGAATCTTCGTATGTCGATTTTCTATCCCGGAAAAACACGTTAATACCAACGGCAAGCGGTTTCAGGCTGTCAATCTTCAGTAAGATGCGGCTAATAAATTCCCGGTCACCGTCTTCAATATTAACAAGCACAATATCTTCATCTATTGAACGGGCTATATTAACGGTGGGCTCTACATGATTGCAATTCGCAAAAAGCAGGAGGGTGAGCAACCAAAAAGGGATTAGCCGGATAAAAGCAAAGCGGGGCATATATAAATATACAAAATGCTCAGTTGTCACCATGGTCCGACGGCCTCCGTGGTCTTCCGGTCCCCATGGTCTGACGGTCCCCGTCTGACCATACAGCGGATGCTGCGCCACCCTGTAGTAAGCGCCAGCACTTCACGCCCTGGTTAGTTTTTATTGTTGCCCCCGGTTGGTGTTTCCCCCTCCAACCACTTTGTACGGCTTACCACCCATGTATGCCACGCTGCGGGCGGCTGATAGGCTGCGAAGTTGGGCGTACAATTTCTACAACGCCCGGTATTACGCCCTCACCGAAAATATTGCCGCCCTATCCCCAAAATCAATAGATTTGAAATCATTTACTCATATGAACGTAAAACTGTCGGAAGCCCAGAAGAAAATAAAAATCAGCAATGCTAAAAGCATAGCCGAAATCATGCAGCGCATACTGAAGCGGGAAAACAAGCTTGGCCGCAGCCAGGAGCATTTTTGGGTATGCGGGCTGGATAATGTGGGCAAAATACTCTTTATAGAACTGATAGCCCTGGGCCGGCAGAACCGGGTAAGCACCAACCCGCCCGATGTATTTCGCATGGCCATACACAAACTGGCCATGAAGCTGATACTGATACACAACCACCCCAGTGGCCAGTTGCACCCTTCCAAAGCCGATGAAGCCTTTACCGACCGCATACTGAAAGTAGGGGAGATAATCAATGTAGATGTAATCGAACACCTCATTATATCCGAAAAAGACTATTTCAGTTTTGCCGAATACGGCATACTGGAAATACTGAGAAAACTGGACACCTGGCGGCTGGTAGAAAAAGAAACGGCGGAAGTGCAGCAGATGAAAAGGGAACTTGAGAAGAGAGAGATTGAAAGAAATGCGAACATTAAAGTTGCTAAATATTTAAAGGCTACGGGTATTGATGAAGCTGTTATTAAAAAAGCAACAGGACTTAGTTTGGCGTTGATTAGGAAGGTTTGACGAGCAGGGCATGCTGCCGTGCTGGTATTCGAACCGAAAGACCAGGACTTATTCGTCAGCAAGCATAGTAGCAAACCCCATGTTGGGCGAAGTTATACTTCATGCTCAAGATTTTCTGGGGCAAAGCATTTAATAGGAATGTGATTTTTTAGAAATAGTAATGCCTTTACCCTCTTTCTTATTCTTTTAGAGTCGGGATTGACGATTATTATTTCACGTAAATTATTGCTTGTTGTAAATGTACTATTCAGAATCTGACTGAGTTCTGCATCTAACGGATCCAGAGAAATTCCATAAAGTATAATCTGGTTGGCTTCTTGTAAGAATCTTAATGTTGCAAAGTGATTATAGCCATGCCTGTCGTTATCTTCTTTAGAACGGTAATTTTCCTTCGATGTTTCAGAAGGCAGATAAAGATTCTCAGGAGAGTCTATGCAACCGTGAAGATGAAAACACTTTACACTCTTAAGATCTACGTATACCTCTTGAACTATTTCGTCGGACTCCCTGTCAATTACAGTGTCCCAGTTTGTTGAAACCAAGCCGAACAGCTTATCTGGTGCAGCAAAAACAAATTTTGTCAATATATTTTTAAACTCTTTTCTTGCTCTTAAAATTCCATTTTGTTGATAAATTTTGATATGCTCGCAGATTAGTTCTTTCAATTGTCTCACGGTTTCCTTCTCAAATTCTAAATTTTCAACAGCCTTTTCATCCGCAGCACTCGAATAAATTCTGAGCAGGTAAATAAGTTTGGCAAAGATACAATTGGCAACATCGGCATCAACTTCATCTTCCATTAAAGGTTTAAATATTTTCAGGATAGGTTCCCAAGCATTCTCGACGGCTCCGGCTCCTATGATTATTGCTATCTTATTTTCAGATACCGACACAGTTAGATGAATATTTTTGTGAGAAATTTGGCCCAACGAGCAGGTATTGCCGATGGTGGGGAATTAGAATTCCGTCCGCCCGGAACTGCTGCCCGCCTTTTTGATAAAGTTAAATATTAAGAACTAAAGCTGGGCTTTATTCGTCGAACCCAGAACCACAGTACAGTAGAATTACCGCTGCTGATTGTTCCAATGTCCAGCCCCACTATTGGCAATACCAATGTTATCTGCAGTTTATTTTGTCGCTCATAAACTTGAAATTAATTCTTCCACTTTCAGTGTCCCAGGTGGTAGGATTTCAATTTCACTGCCATCAGAGGAAATGTTTATTTGTTTGGCTTTATGAAGCTTCCGTAATGTCTTTTGGAAATATGCCTTGTCTTTATAATCAAGCCAATTCAATAAATCTGGTGTTTTCGTCTTAGAAGTGTTAGATGCGACAAGTAATAGAATCTGATTATTCAGGGTTATTTTTGGGTTTAAAACTCTTTTGACTTTATCTGTTTCCCACACTAATGGAATTTTCCTATTTGTTACAAAATCAACAATCTTTTGTGCTTCTACTACAGATGTACTATGAAATACCCTTATCAATTCCCCGATTATCCAACTGCACATCGCTAAAACTGCGTTTGCATCCATAGGGTTTGGGTCAACATCACCACCCACATGCCCAACACTTCTATTATTTCTAATTTCGTATAAAGCAGGCAGCATTCTTGGGATTAAAATTTGAAAACTTCTTGGCACATGTGAATTGTTTTCAAGTTTTTTACAAGCATCTACGAAATTACTAGGCTTTGTCGGTACAGACAAGTAACTACCTTTTGCATGTCCATCTAAAATTGTATAAACAATTTCGCAAAACTTCCCGCCACTCAACTCCGCACCTGTCCAACGCTTTTCCATGAAGTGTTGAACAATGCTATTATATTCAGATAGCAGAGGCTTTTTAAGACCGTCAGGAATGCTTGATAAAAGTGTACTTAAGTTCATCATTCTACTGTTATGCCTATGCTTATCAAACCTTCAGGTGTAACATAAAAGTCCTTACCCTTCTTTTCACAATACCCTTTTTTGGTATTATTAATTAAGCAAAGTGCAGGATTTGAGAGTTTGCCTTGCTTTGCATCTTCAAGTGTTTTTGTAACATCGTTAGTGCTTAAAGATTGTCTACCGCTTAATTGAAGAAAAGCAGCAGTAGCTAAAAACTTTTTAGTCTGGTTGCTAGTAGCATTTTTTTCTCTAAGAAAAGCGGCAAGGTTTGTAAGTTTTACTCCGCTTCCAGCGTCGCCACCTGCACCAGAACCTCCATTACCTCCAAGTGGATTGTTTGTAAGCTCAATTTTTAAAAGTTCAGGAACTTTTTCAAGGATTTTGTCAAGTTGAGAAGCTAACCAATCTTGGTTTCCTTCACCAGAAAACTCTACAATCCCTACTTTGATTTGAATTTTTGAATCACTCATGGTGTGTCTGTTTTAAATTGCATATAACACATAAATATACGAACCTATTTTCTGAGGCCCAAAAACCAACTACTTGATTTTCAGGTAGGTTTGTGTCGCCTTTTATAATTGTTATGTCGCCTTTTGGTATTTACAATATTTTTCATTTACGCCATTGCTGGTGTTGTGTGCCGGGAATAGCGGGAGGGCGAAACACCAGCAACACGAAATCAGAAGAATCCTGCCAGCTTGATATGGCATTGGCATCATCCCATGCTTAAGACTTTATAGGTACAAACCCGGAGTATGAATGAAGTATTAGCCGGGAGCTGTATAAGGTGACAGGATAACGATTAACAGAAATTCCGCTATTGGTTTGTTGGTGTTTTTGCCAGCACTGCCACACCAGCACTCAACACGCAACAAAGGCCGTTCAACGGTTTGGCAATACCGGCAGGGGCGGAAAACTACTCACCAAGAATGTCGGCTACCTGGTTGATTAGTTGTACACTGTCCAGCATTTTTTTTCACCGTAAGCGTAATAAAAGCACAGACCTACTTTAGCTGTCTTCTCACTGATGTTATCAAGAAAATTTATGTCGCTAATCTGCAGTTTCATTTCCTGCCCCTCGCTTGTGAAACAAAGGAAATCCTGTTTCCGCACCCTTCCCTCAATAATTTCACCATAAATGACAAGCCCCCTCTTTGTAAGGATAAAACTGCCTTCTATAATAAACTTGCCTTTTAAAGTCATAAGTGTATAAATTTAGTACTTCTTTTTTTGCCATTGTTGTTGTTCGAGGAAAGTATCACGCCGTTGCTTGTGTTCTGTGCCGGGAATGGCGGGAGGGCGAAACACCAGCAACAGAAAGTCAGAAGAATCCTACCCGCCTGATATGGCATTGGCATCATCCCATGCTTAAACTTTATAGGTATAAACCCGGAGTATGCATGAAGTATTAGCCGGGAGCTGTATAAGGTGACAGGATAACGATTAGCAGAAATTCCGCTATTGGTTTGTTGGTGTTTCGCCTGCGCTGCCGCACCTGCACGCAACAAAGGCCGCTCAACGATTTGGCAATACCAAAAGTGTGGCAGAGGATATAGGCATAAAAAAAGGACGAATTGCTTCGTCCCTGATAAAAAGTTTAAAAGGAAATAGACCCTTGGAGCGATGCAGGAAAACTACATTTATGGCAGGTGTTTCACCACCACACTTTACAAGGAATTACCTATTTCTGCCACAAACATATAGATATATTTTAAACTGAAACCATTTTTTTCTGCCCTACCACGAATAATACTCAAACATCTTCGCATACGAAGCAATCACCGGGTTTAGTACAGGGTGCTGTAAAGACACAACAACTTCGAAGTCAGAAGAATCCTACCCGCCTGATATGGCATTGGCATCATCCAATGCTTAAGACTTTATAGGTATAAACCCGGTGTATGCATGAAGTATTAGCCGGGAGCTATATAACGTAACAGGATAATGATTAGCAGAAATTCTGCTATCGGTTTGTTGGTGTTTTTGCCAGCGCTTCCACACCTGCACGCAACACGCAACAAAGGCCGCTCAACGATTTGGGAATACCAGCGGGGGCAGAAAGACTTGTCCGCATATGAAGTATTTACATGCCGAACGTTATATAGTCAGTTCTTTAATTGTAATTATCGCATTATTGTTTGGCATTCAACTCTTCAATGGTTGTCTTTAGATATTCAGCAAATTTCTTTATTTCACCTTTTAGCACTGAAGTTTGATAATCAATATAGAATTTTTTTACGCCTGTGGATGTTTTAAACTGAAAGTAAATTCCACAACCGTCTGCGCAGTCAGGGCATCCAAAACTTTCGCTCACTTTTGTAGTTGTTAAAAGCTCTGCTGGAATTTGTTGTACAATACCCTGAGCTAGGTTAAATCGCCTTGTATCGGTTACAGATTTTTCAAACTTAATTTCTTCGGAGTTTTTAAAATAGCTGTCCGTGCTGTCCACCCAAAGTGTATTGACGTTTCCTAAAGTATAAAGTTTATACATGGTTGCACAATGGCCAACACATTCCCCGCAATAAACACCAAATATTATATATTCCGGGAATGAGGATTTTGAATATGAGGGTGTGTTACTTTCACCAGTGGTCAAAGTTGAACCGCCGGTTGTCTGTCCGCAACTTAAGAGTACCCAAAGAGAGCTTAACAGAATTGATTTTACATTTGTCATATACGAGTAAACTGTGGGTTAAAATTAGAAAAAATCATGGCTGATTTACCCTACCACGAATAATACTCAAACTCCTTCGCATACGAAGCGAAAACAGGGTTCTTTACGGGAAATTGTACAGACACAATAACCTTGTTCCTTTCCCGGTCTACAAATGTTACAATCTGCGAGGTGGACTGGAGCCATTCCTTGTATTTTTTTTCAAGGGCTGCTTTTGTAGCTGACGCTGTATCCACCTGCGACCATGATTTTGCATCCGTGTACTGCGTCAGGGCAGGCGTAGGATCGTAGGATAATTCCTGGAAAGGCCGCAGGCTCCGTGCTCTTGGTAATAGAGTGTCCAGCGTATAATAATATTCGTAAAGACCAGTAAAAACAATGCCACTTACTGCAGAGGAATAATAAACATAACGGTAATCAATTTGTTTACCATCCACCCATAGTTGGCCCGGAAGTATGTTCCGGTCCTCAAAGTTGAATTGGTTGTATTGGTTCAGTGGCGTTTGAAAATAATATTCGCTGGTACTAAAAGTGGAATCGCTACTATTGAAACGTTCTTCTATATAAGCGTACTTATATGGAATTGTATCAAGCCGGCTAAGAAGGCCCCATGATTGCCTGTACCGGGTTATATCCATAAACCTTTTTCTTACAGGGGAGTGCGGTTCCCGCAAATGGGACTTCAGCGTTGAATCAGCTTTATATGATGGTGACTGTCCAAAAGAAAACTGGGCACAAATACACAATGCCAATATCGTTACAAAATATTTCACTGAACACCTTTAATTAGCCGTTCGGCAGAAGAGTCCGTTACTTTATACTGCCATTCCCCGGCCTTTGTATAAAACTCCTTGGTAAAATGTTTTACGCTGTCGTTAAATAAGTAGGTTTCATGAACCAGTATTTTGCTGCTCTCTTTTAATTTTTCTGCGTGGATATTTGCACTGATTTTATTGCGGGTACTGTTATGCCATAAATCATCCGGGTATTCGCCGTTGTACCTGTATTTTACCAGCGTATCTACTATTTTCGTAAAGTCCCGTTTAGAGATGACCGGCTTATGAATATTGGCAGACAAGCTTTTGAGTAAGGGATCTTTATCGAGTTCGGTTGCAATATTCAGCGGTCTTTCGAACTCTCCCCCCAACGTGCAATTGTTTCCGTCAGTATCAATAATAAATGTATCTGCCGAAGGAAAAGGATTCTTGATACTATTGAGAATCCGTGTTCGTAACAGTACCGTATCCTTTATTTCAGTAGTGGTAGCGGAACTGCACCCCGGCAACGTTCTAGCAAGCAAAAGGAGGCTGGCATTAATGCCTAACGCTATTAAGATGGTGGCTGGTTTCAATGATGCAGCAGATTTTGTTTTTCTAAATTAGGCAGAATAACTGACAGCCTGTAATGCTACTGTAAATATTAACAGTTACACAGCAGGCAAGGACACATTTTGTTGAATCGCAATCTTTATTATTACTAAAACAAGTTTGAACCGGAATTAGGTTTCTTTATTTTATGGGCCCAACCTACCCGTCTTTACTTCACCAGCCCTTTCATAATTGGCAATGATAACACCGCTCTTCGTTATCCTGCTTTCAGCAAGCGTAAAAGCTGCAGGAATAGGCCCGTCAGTAAATAACTTTTTTCCTTCGCCCAGCGTAAGCGGATGGATCATCAGCCAGAGCTCGTCGACAAGGTCTTGCTGCAATAAGAGTTGAATAAGCTGGCTGCTGCCCCATACCTGTATGGCAGCACCGGTTGAATTTTTTAGCTCTTTGATACCAGCCAGGTTCTCGATAAAGAATGAATTATTCCATGCAGATTTTTTTCTTGTACTGGAAAACACATACTTCTTTACTTCATTAATACCAGGCCATATATCTCCATGTGCCGGCCAGTAGTTTTCCCAAATCTCAAATGTTGTTCTGCCCAGCAGCAGGTCGGCAGGTTTCATCAGCTTTGCCATTAACTCATTACCCACTTCATCATCATAGGGTGCTACCCATCCGCCATATTTAAATCCACCCGATATGTCTTCCTCCGGCCCGCCCGGTGCCTGCATTACACCATCCAGTGTTATCATGGATAAAACAATTATTTCACGCATGATTATTCCCTCCTTTATGGTTTATGTCAAAAATGTATTTTGTATAAAACAAATCTCGGTCCGAAAATAATTACGCAGGCAGTGCATATGCGACAATCCTGCTGGTCAAATGCGAAAAATAAAGCAGGAGGGCGGCTTATTGTTTTAGGGATATAAGAGGTATTTCTTCCGCATCTTTTTATAGTTCTCCAGTCCCGGCTCCCAGCTTTTGCGAATATCTTTTTCCGATACACCATTTATTATCTGCTGGCGAAATTCACCGGTACCAACCCGCAATTCAATCGGGCCCATTTCCTTACTCAGTTTGGAATCAAAAAATTGCTCTTTGTTCGGTGATGCGGCATAGAGTTCCATGATCCACTGCAGGTTTATTTCTTTTTTCTTACGCAGTTGCTCAACATCGTAGTTGCGCAGGTCAAGGCCATAACAAAGCTGGTTCATAAACAAAGGCGTTTCCGACATACCTTTTATACTTGTAGGTGTAAATGAAAATGCATACCTGCCCTTCAGTGCAGGGCTACCGAAAACAGTAAAGGGATATAATGTGCCCCGGCCATGGTTCAGGTACACCCCTTCAAACATACAGGTGGAGGGATAGAGCATAATGGCCTGCTGCGTATTCAAATTGGGCGATGGTGGTACGGGCAATATGTACGGCATTTCATGATCATAGTTCTCCACTTTAATAATCGTCAGCTTGCATTGCACTTTATTCGTCAGCCAGCCTTCGCCATTGGCCATTTGTGCAAATTCAGCCACGGTCAGTCCGTGCGACATAGGCATAGGGAACATACCAATACCTGATTTATATTTCATATCAAGGATAGGTCCGTCTATTAAATAAGCATTGGGATTGGGCCTGTCGAGTATCAGCAGTTCCTTCCCATTTTCCTGGCAGGCTTCCATCAGGCGGGAGAGGGCATTGATATTTGTATAGAAGCGGCAGCCCACATCCTGCAAATCGTAGATGACGATGTCCACATCGGCCAGGTCTTTTGGAGTGGGTTTATTTTTTTTACCGTAGAGCGAAATGATGGGTATGCCGGTAGCTTTATCCGTTTCATTGGCTACACTTACGCCGGCACTGGCATTGCCGCGAAAGCCATGTTCAGGCCCGAATACTTTTACAATGTTTACGCCCAGTTTTTGCAGGCTGTCCACCAGATGTGTTTTGCCTATGATGGTGGTTTGATTGGCCAGCATGGCCACCCGTTTGCCTTTCAATAACGGCAGGTATTTTTCTGTTTGTTCTGCGCCTGTTTTTATAGGTTCCTTACCGGCAGTGGCAGTGGTGTTTGCCGGTTTTTGTTGCAGTACAAAAAAGCCAAGAATAAGAAATGGGAAAAAGAATTTCATAGCATCGTTTTAATATCAGCAAGATATTATAAATAGCGATGCGGTTGTATGGCGGGTTCTTAAAGTTTAAGGGGGTGTGGTTTGTTATTAGTGAGGCTGAAATCATCTGCTCTGTCAGCCTGAGCTTGTCGAAGGCGTGTGGAGTTTGTCTGATTCAGGTTTCGACAAGCTCAACCTGACAACAACCGACTCAACCTGACACAGACGAACAGGCTGACAAAGTAGAAAATTAATCACCCCGCAAAATCCCGAATTTTTTATGCTTTGTATCAAGGATCAATTTATAATACAGGAAAATTTTATTACCTGTCATCCCACCTATGCCCATCTTCGTCATCTGCTCCACCCGTGCGCTGCTTACGCCTTCCATATACGTGGTGTAGCGGATAGGAATGCTGACACCGCCAATATCAATGCTGTCCATTGTGGCAAGACTGTTTGCCGTCAGATATTTGTCCCATGATCGTACTGTACTTCGTAATGGCTGGCTGCCAGGCACAGCCATGGCTTCACTGTTTTTCTTCGTCGTCAGCAGTTCATACATACTGGAGCCGGTATCAAAAAAAAGCATCGTACTATCGCCTTTGATAACAGCAGGAAGCAACACCCGTTTCATGGCATATACAAAATCAGTCAATCTTGTTTTCGCTTGCAACTTTGCCGGTATCGCTTCGCTGATGGTCAGCCTCTTTCCGGGATAATCAATAGTAACTGTTCGCTGATCGATCAGGTCGGAGCCAATCGTTCCGATTATGTCAATCGCTTTTTTATCATTCCAGTTGATGCCCGTGCTGTCAAACTGTTTGACAACAATATCTGTAGCCCGAAGTTTTGTTTTGCCTGCGGTAAAAGAAAAATCAGGGAGCTTACCTGTTTCGCTCAGCGTTACTGCCTCAGGATAGCGGAGCCGGATAGCCGCCAGTTTGTTTTTATAAAAAAGGGAATAGGGCGAACCCAGATCAAACTGCATATAAAATTGCCGCGGGCAGTTTTTCAATTTGACGGGAATCAGCAATGCCGTATATGGCTCCCATGTTCCGTTCACCGTATCGCCCTGCCATATAAAGGGGATGGTGCTGGTTTTTGCAGGTAGTATAAACTGGTTCTCTGCCGCCTTCTTTGAAGCCTGTGATAAAGCTGGCAGGGTAAAAAAAGCCATCACAAATACGATCATCGCCGGTCTGTTGAAAAACCCTTTCTTCATGTGCTGCTTCATTTTTTTTGAAGGGCAAAGCTAAAAAGGACAGGGACGGGGTCAGCCGTCGTTTACCCGACATTCACCTGACGTTCACAGGACACTGACAAGACCCTCACGGGACCTTACTGGCAGTCAACCTGTTGCTTTCGTCGAGCCTGAAGCCAGGTCAACCCTGGGTAGCCGTACTATAAAGCCGGCGATGATGATGGCATTGATAATATACATGGCGAAGAAAGGCCAGAGATAGTTGAGAAAGTATGTCTTTTCAAAATACACGGTCCTGATAAAATTGTAAGCGAGGGTAAGCAGCATAATAAAATGCAGGGCGATCAGCCAGTAAATCTGCACCCGGATCACTTTGCGGGCAAAGGCTATCACCTTCGGGTTTTGCTCCTTCGATTTTTTAAGCAGGTGTGCCGGGATAAGAAAATGTACAAAAGGTATAACCAGGAAACTGTAACAGGACAGGCAAAGCATTTGCAGAAAATGTTTTTTGTCGCCCGGATCGGTTGTAGCTGGCAGGGCGGGGGAGTCTTGTACGGCTTTTTCTTCCTTTGTTGCAGTTGAAGCCATCTCTTCAAACGGAATATCCAGCGAAGCCGCAATAGCTTTCAAGGTAAATGATCTGGGAACGCTTTCACCGCTTTCAATACGCTGGATAGTGCGGACGGTTACGTTGGTCAGATCGGCAAGCTGTTCCTGCGTTAGCCCTTTTTTCTTGCGTGCCTGTACAATTTTTTGGTACAACTCCATCCGGTGAAAGATTTTTGTAAAGATAACCGCAGCAGGTTTTAAAGGGCCGTTGTTCTGCCGATAGTCACCCGTTTATTTAAAACCTGTATGCCGGTATCTCCTTTTATCATCATGCTGTCGGTCATGGGTACGGCATTTATACGATAGGAATAAGCACTCCATGTACCCGATTTGAAGTCAAGGTCGATGTGGTCGTCATTTGTCATCGCATTTTCGCAATTTGTTTTTTTAAATGCGGTTATGATGTCCTTACAGGTTTCAGCATCCCATCCAAGCTCTTTCAAGAACGGATTGTCCTTATCCAGTTTTGAGATTTTAAAATTGAAATGGCGGTTGGGCTTATTTTCATAAACAGCCCAGCCCGGAGGCCCGATGGAGAAGGAAGCTGTGTTCCCACTTACCGTCAAAGAAATTTCTTTTTGTGGAGGTTTATTTAAAAATAAATGATCAGCAAACCGCATAATATCGGTTTCCCGCTGCTTAAAATTTTTTACTGTTTCTTCCAGCGTTACTGTTTTATCAAAAGGACCTGAGAGTGTGAGGGACATAATGATCCAGAAAACAAGAAACAGGATGAGACCTGTCACTAGTGTAATCAATAAATATTTGTAGCCTTTTTTCATGTTTTATCCAATACTGTACACGTTAAATATTCTCAGGACTTCCCATTTTCCATCTTTATTGCGTTTATAAACATAATAGGCGGCAGTTGCCGGGGTTTGTTTAATCACGAAAGCAAAATTCCTGTCATAGGAAAATAAAGGAAGAGAATAGGCCCAGACACCAAATTTTGTTTCCCTTATATAGGTGGATGGGTCATCAGCATATTCAACCGAATCAACCAGTATTGAATTGGCAAAGGGTTTTTTCCAGCGCTTTTTTTTCATTGCTTTCAGCTGCTCACCAAAGAAATCTATGTCCTTTCGTGAGAAAATGGTATCAAGATGGTAAGAATATACTTTCCCGTTATATATATACTTATGAAATATAAAGGGCCTCATGTTTGTGAGCTTATTCTTTTTCTTGAAATCAGCAGAATCCTTATAATAAGATAATTTTGGTTCCAGCGGAATTCGGTTTTTTAAAATATGACGCACCCCTGTAAGTGAGTCGCTCAGAATATCATCATTGATAAGTGAATAATACAATTCGTCGCTTATAATTTTACTATAGGTTTGGGAAATTCCTCTGTTTACCTGGCAGGCAAGTAAAATAAAAAGCAGGTAGTGTTTTGTTTTCTTCATCAGGCAGGTCTGCTTATTACTATTTCCCATATTCATCATTGGATTTGCGTAATTCTGTTATCACCAGGTTCACTTCTTCAAAAAACGGGAACCATGGCGATTTTTCATTCTCAAAATTTGCCATATGTTCTTTAGCAATAAATATCCCTTTGTTAGTGATAAAGTAAAAATGTACTTCATCAGTACCCGGTAAAGGTGTTTGTCCTGTCTTGACTGTTTTATCAAGGAGCTTTTGTGCAGACGCTACCAATTTTTTGGCTGCTGCGTTTACGTTTTGATGTTTGCCTCCACCAATTACTCCACCGCCTGTGCTCAGGTACATGCTTGCATCGCCTGTGGCATAACAAGCAGTGGTTGAAATACCGTCGCCCAGTTCCCAATCCATGACAACACCGTACACTATCGTGGCATCGCCGGGCATGGGGAGTTCAAGCTGTTCGGCGGTTATATTCAAAGCCATGTTTCTCATTTCTTCGTACACGTTTGAATCGTTTTGCATGGTCTTTGTTTTTAAGGTGTCAATGGATGTAGTGTTTTTTTTGTTGTCTGCTGTCGATTTGCTGCCGCAACCGGATTGGCTGAAAAAAAGCAGGGCTGTTACCAAAAAATAAATTACAATAAGGCAGCTTCGGTTCATGGCGAATTATTAATAGTTTATTTTATGAAGCCGTTTTAAGTCCAGTTCATTGCTCCACAGTATGTCAGCTTTTTGTCGTTCATCATACTGTTTGATAATAGCATCAAAATTATCTCCCATTTTATAAGGAAGATAATACATGCCCACTTTAAGTGTAATCGTATCAACGTTCATGCCTTTTTTTGTACGGGTAATCATGATGTACCGGTCAGTCTTTGCTTTTGGCGGAATAGTAATAACAGTAGGGTAGTTGCTGTAACAGTCATAGCGGGACTGAATTTTAAAACTATTGGTACTGGTGGTAAAAAAATCTTCGTAGGAACAGGTCATGCTCACAAAGCGGACGGTGTCAGCTGTCGGGTTGTACAACGTAGTGGCAATATGTATAACGCCGATCGTATCTAAAAAAGATCCGGCACCACCCAGGGAGGCAGTCATTTCCAGTGGTATTTTTTTAGGGACAGTTGTTTGTTGAGACTGGCAGGATGTAAACCAAATGACCGTAATAAGCAGGCTTATGAGCGGCAGTATTTTAGTTATTGGCTTCATGACGGTGGGCTTGCAATTAAAGTTAATTCTTTTATTAACCCGGATTCTGCTTTATAGTCAGCGGGCACTATTTAGGAAAATAATAACAGCCGTTATACGGAAATAGCAGAACCCACTTTGTTTTTACCACAAAGAAAACAAAGGAGATTAGCACAAAGACCGCAGCGATTACAGATCGTCGTGCTTGTATTTTCTTACAGTCAGGTAGACATATAGCCCTGCAAATGCAATAGCTGCAACTACCAGTATCATGCTTTGCGGCAGGTTGGTGTACAGCCCTTCCATTCCCGGTATAAGAATAAGCGAATCGGCAACCTGCAACGGCAAAAAGTGTTGCATGCCAGGCACTATTTTAGAGAACATCCACATAAAGAGAAACTCAAGCAACAGCCCATATATAAAGAATACGATTATAGCAACGCCACTACGTCTGAACAAGGTGGCCAGCAACAACGCAAACATGAGATAGACAAATGTTTGAACAAATGATAAACCAAGAATAGGAAGCCCGTCTATCAACGAGAAACTGGTTCCGGTTACACTGCACATGATCAGGCATGCAATCATATTCATCACCGTTACCGCAACAGCAATGCAGCCAATCAAACCAATTTTAGTATAAATAAATGTTTCCCTTTTCCAGCCATCAATAATATTCTGACGGTTTGTTTTAAAATTCACCTCATTTATAAACAGGCTGATTATAACCATGCCCGGCAGGTATAATAAGAAACTGGTGGCGAAGCATACAGAGCGCCAGATCGTGTCACTCCCAAACAGGTTCAGCAGGTCGGCAGCATCTCGGCCCGTCAACCGGCCGGTCAAGCTCATGTATATTTGATAAAAGATATAAATGATTAACAAAATACCGAGCATATATAAAATCGAGAACACCTGGAATACCCGGTAGTTCTTAATTTTCATCCATTCTATTTTCAGGTTCTTGAACATATTCAATGCGTTTAATAAGATTATCTGTCACTTTTTGTACCGGTTATCTCGAGGAAGCGCTTCTCCAGCGATTTGCGTTTCACCCCTAATTGTGATAACACGATTTGGTTGTCGAAGCAAAACTGGTTGATGGCCGATGCACTGACATTCTCTGTACATTCCACACTGATGCTGGTATCGCTGCTGTGCATACTAATATATCCAGGCATACGTTGCAGTACTTCCTGCAGCCCGGCCATATTTTCAGCTGCCAGTTCCACTTCTATAGTGGCTGTTGTTGTTTCGGTACTCGTGGCACCAGCCAGTAATTCGTGTACAGTACCTACTGTTTTCAAATCGCCTTTCTGGATAATCGCCACATGGGTACAAACCCTTTCCACCTCATCCAGTATATGACTGGCCATGATGATGGTTTTACCCTGGCGGTTTAGTTCCTTCATCAGGTTCCTTATTTCGGCAATACCGGCAGGATCAAGGCCGTTAGTCGGTTCGTCAAATACCAGTATGTCCGGGTTGCCCAGCAGGCCGGCAGCAATAGCCAGGCGCTGCTTCATCCCAAGCGAGTAGGTGCTGAATTTAGAATGACGGCGCTCCCACAGGTTTACCTTTCTTAATACAGCTTCAATATCATCATGTCCCCTTTCTTTAATGGCTGCAGATATTTTCAGGTTGGCTTCCCCGGTGAGGTAATGATAAAAGTTAGGCGTCTCCAGCAATGTGCCTATTTGTTTACGCTGCTTCTCTGAACCCGGCTCACCGTTCCATAAAAAATCCCCGCTGGTGGCTTTCAATACATCCATTACAATGCCCAGCAGGGTTGTTTTACCACTTCCGTTTGGGCCAAGTATACCAAACACACTGCCACGGGGCACATCAAAACTTACCCCGTTCAGGGCACGGACAGGGCCGTAATTCTTGGAGAGATTATTGACTGAAAGCACTGCACTCATACAACTGTTATTTGGCGTTGAAGATAAAGGATTATTCAAAAGCACCCGGTTAAGCTGCTTAAGTTTTTCGTGAACTATCTTCACATATCATTGTTATCGGGTTTATGGAAACAGTTCTCATCACCGGTGGCACCGGTATGATAGGTACGGTACTTGGACAAGCCTTACTCAAAAAAGGTTACCAGGTCATTGTACTAAGCCGCGCCGGCGAGAAAAGGCCTGTAACACCAGGTCTTAGTTATGCCCTTTGGGACGTGGAGAAACAGGAAATCGATAAAGAAGCATTGGGCAAAGCTGATTATATCATCCACCTGGCCGGGGCAAATGTTGCCGGGAAACGATGGACAAAAAAAAGGAAAGCTGTAATCCTGAACAGCCGGGTTCAGAGCGGGCGGCTACTGGTGAAAAGCCTCCGGGAAATTCCGCACCATGTCAAAGCCTTTATCAGCGCATCTGCCATCGGCTGGTATGGCCCCGATCCAGTAATACCCAACCCCCGGCCTTTTGTTGAAACCGATCCAAACAGCGATGATTTTTTAGGTAATACCTGCCGCCAATGGGAAGAAAGTGTACAACCACTTGCAGCAGCACGGATCAGGCTGGTGAAATTGCGTACAGGCATTGTACTTGCTGAAAAAGGAGGGGCCCTGCAGGAGTTTAAGAAACCATTGCGTTTTGGTATAGCTGCCATTCTCGGCAGTGGTAAACAAATTATAAGCTGGATACATATTGATGATTTGGTGGACATGTATATCGCAGCTATCGAAAATGAAAAATTCGCCGGTGCATATAACGCGGTAGCACCGCAGCCTGTTTCCAATAAAGAGCTGACAATACAATTGGCTAAAAGCCGTAAGAAATTTTACATATCCGTTAAAGTCCCGTCCTTTCTATTAAAGCTCGTGATTGGTGAAATGAGTGTGGAAGTATTGAAGAGCACTACCGTAAGTGCAGACAGAATCCAACAGAATGGTTTTGTATTTAAATATGGAGATATAAAAACCGCTTTGGCTGATCTCAACAGCTGATTTATCGTATATGCGCTTCGTGCCACAGTGATGTAAACTCCCCTACGATGGCAATATTATTATCATAACTGAGCTTCTGCAGTTGGAGCATGTCGATGTCAGCCTGCCTTACCTTGCGGTACATCGGGTGCATTGTTCCGCCTTTTGTACCGGCCGGCTTATCAGGTTCATATTGAAATGGAGGGTCCACTAAAGTGCCTCTTGGATACATAATGCCGGGTGCACCCATGCCACGGTAATCCATATCATCCGGGTGTGGCAGGCCAAGTGTATGGCCATACTCATGGGCAGCGGTGGTTGAACCTTCGTATAAATTTTCGAGCAGCCAGTAACCGGTATTACAACCAAGCCCGTCTACGAAAGAGATATTGGTTTCGCAATAATCTTCAATACGGATATAGTTATTCCGTGGATCGTCATTTGCAAAAATCTCCTCCGGTTCGATGTCGGTCCGTAAGAGGGCGTCGATGCGAAAACGCACCGTCCATTCTTTTCGGCCAAAATTGATAACGGCCCTGGGTTCGTTCCACATATCTTCAATCTCCGATCGCATTTGTTCCGTAAGCCCGGCCGTAGCCTTGCTGCCATACGTAATAAGCGTGGAGCAGATAGTAATCTCCTTTGATGTGGTATTTAATTCGGCGGTTCCCATGGGGACACGGATAGGGTTACTTAAAATACTCGCGGAAGGCTTCAGCCAGCCGGGCGAATTCTTTTTTTACCTGGTTCATGCCAATCAGGCCGCCTGACATACCCGTAGAGTCTTTTTGCAGCAGTACCGAATACAGGTCGCCCTGGTTTTTTATAACAACAGACTGCTTATGATATTTTACAAATGCGCCAAACAAAATCCGCAGTACACGGTTACCCTTGGTATATGCACTTATTTCACCCTCAGACGATTTTAGTTTATACCCTTCAGATGTGAAGAAGAGATTGAGTTTATTATCCAATTCTTCACGGGTACATCCCGTGAAATTATAAATAACACGGTCTTTGGCGAAGTCTACAAGTGATGCTTGCATGGCTGTTTTTTTTATGCCGGATAACCGGCGTTAGTAAAAAGTATTAGTGCAATAATATGTTTTTCTGTATTGAAAAGATCAGGATTCTATCCACAAAAAACCTGCAAACTGTTTTATGTAAACAGCTTGCAGGTAAAATGAAAGCCGGTATTAATTATTTACTACCACGCCGGAAGATACCGGGCCTTCAATGCTACATTGATTGGCAGTAATTGGCCCTGTACCGTCTGAGTTGTATAATGCATAGGTGGCAGCTATTATTTTTGAATCCTCCAGTGTTACATTAGCCCCGGTAGCGGTACTGACACCAAAATTCTGTCCGCCGCCACTGGCTTGCAGTGTAGTTAGATTTACCAGTACAACCATGCCAGCGCCAAACAATTCCATACCTACACAAGTGCTTTGCCCATCGCCCGATAAGATAATATTGCACTGCCCTACAACAATATTACCGGTGTCCGACCCCGTATTGTTCGTAATGCCCCTGATATTATCGCCTGTACCGCCGGCGCCGCAATTGATATTAACACCGCTGATATGAAATTTCCCGGTGCCACAGATTTTAATACCCACTGGCCAGCTGCCCCACGACGATCCGGGCGCATTAATAGTTACTTCACTGATGCCACCACCTGATGCGGAATTTACAACGCCATTAATTGTGTTGCCCTGTGGTGTTGCGGTAATAATGGTAACGCCCTGCCCTGCACCAATTACATACACATAATCTTTCAGGGTTATACTTTCATTGAAGGTACCGCTGCCAACAGCTACCTGGTATTGTTCCTGCGGGCTGGCACCGGTAATACTATCAATAGCTGCCTGTATGGTACTGAAGATGGCACCACCTGGCCATACTTGTGCGGTGTTAGGTGCAAGGGCGGCGGAAAGTTTTTGTGTGGTGGCGACTAAACTGGCTGATCGTTCGGCAAACGATTGCAGTTCGGATGTTGTCATTGACATGCGATGAGGTTTTTTGGTTAGTCCTAAAGATACGTATTGTCTGACCGTCTCTCTCTATTATGGTCTGACCGTCCCGGTCTGACCATAATGGCGGACACCTACTTCAACAACCGTATTATACCCTCATCCGTATTGCCCTGCATCTCTTCAATAAAAGTCGCCGGATTATAACCGCAGAATTGTGATGCCAGTGCTTTATTGCAAAGCGAGCCATTCCGCATGCCTGCAAAATCCAGGTAAGAGGAAAAAGGCCAATCCTTCAGCGCTTTTACCAGCGAGGCTTTTAACGGGTTTTGATGGATGTAGCGAAAACAATTGCTGTAATAGTTATGCATGCTAAAATGTGTTCCCGGTGTAGTCTCAAGTGCAGAAATGCATTTAGCTTTTGTCTTCTGTCTGAAAACGGATCCGGTTTGCTGGTAATTGCTATTAAAAATCCGGGCGTAGCCACTCAAAAGTTTGCGCACACGATTGGTAACCGGGTCGATAAATATTCCGCCTTGTTTCATTTTAGTCTCACAACGTTCATCTGTATAAATCATAAAATGAAAATGGTTCGGCATCAGGCACCAGGCGATAGTCGTAGTAACCGAAGGGAATAAACGCCTGTACAGCCGCATAAAGATTAAATAATCTTCATCCTGCAAGAATATCCGCTGCCGGTTATTACCCTGGTTGTAGAGATGGTAAATATTATTTGCAGAAAAATTCATGTGCACTTACAAGGTGCATATGAGGTAAAAGTTAGCTGTTGGTCTGACTGTCCCCGTCTGACCAACAGCAGGTTATTAACGATCTTGCTAAGTTACGGTCCCCGTCTGACCAACAGCAGGTTATTAACGATCATGCTAAGTTACGGTCTCCGTCTGACCGTACTAACCCTAATTCCTAATCGGCCTACCGCTCTTCAACACACTCTGTATTCTTTCCAGTGTTTTCTTTTCACCGCAAAGTGATAAGAAAGCTTCCCTTTCAAGATCAAGTAAGTATTGTTCTGAAACCAATGTAGGCTCACTTAGGTCACCACCACACATAACATAGGCCAGCTTTTTTGCCACTACCGAATCATGTTCAGTTGCATAGTTAGCTGTTCGCATAGCATGTATACCTGAGTATAAGGCACCAAGGGCAGATTGGCCCAGCACTTTAATATCTTTTCGCTGTACAGGGGCGGTATACCCGCTGTCAAAAATTTCAATCACTGATTTTTTTGCTTCAGCAATCCGGCGGCCCTGGTTCATCACTACCTCGTCTAATCCCTTTCTATATACGCCCAGTCCAAAACCTTCTTGCGCTGATGTGGCAACTTTAGCGGTAGCAATCGACAGGAAGCGGTTCTTTAAAGTAATGGTTTCCGGCTCGTCTTCATGCATTTCATCCGATGCACGCAGTACAAACTCTTTGGTACCACCGCCGCCGGGGATCAACCCCACGCCTAATTCAACAAGACCAGTATAGGTTTCAGCAGCAGGACAAACTTTATCGGCATGCAAACTTAATTCACAAGCACCACCAAGTGCCAGGCCATGCGGGGCCACAACTACAGGTACGGATGAATACCGGGCACGCATCATTGTATTCTGGAACATGCGGATGGCCATATCCAGTTCATCATATTCCTGGTCAATGGCGAGCATGAAAATCATGCCCACATTTGCACCGGCAGAGAAATTAGTCCCTTCATTAGCAATAACCAATCCTTTGTAGTTTTTCTCTGCTTTATCAATCGCAGTCTGCATGCCACTTAGTACATCGCCGCCAATGCTTCCCATCTTGGTAAACCATTGCAGTCCCAGCACATCATCACCCAGTTCATACAGGCGGCAACTTCCGTTTTTCCAGATTTGTTTATCGGTATAATTGCTCATTACAATAAACGCTTCACCGCCCGGCAATGCTTTATATGATTTAGAAGCGGGGTCATAACTGTATTTTTTGCCACCCTCTACTTTGTAAAATGATTTGTTGCCTGCAGCGAGCATCTCGTCAACCCAGGGCGCTACTTTATAGCCTGCAGCTTTCATCGCCTCTGTTGTTTTGGCCACACCCAATACATCCCAGCTTTCAAAAGCACCGATTTCCCAGCCAAATCCTGCCATCATCGCATCATCCACCCTGTACAGCTCATCGCTTATTTCAGGAATGCGGTGGGAGATATACGAGAACAGGCCATAATGGAATAATCTGTAAAACTCACCGGCTTTGTCCTGCCCGGCCACCAGCATTTTCAAACGTGTATATAAATCATCAACGGGTTTGGCTGCTTCCAGCGTGGCAAATTTGGGTTTCACCCGCGGGCCATACTCCATCGTGTCGAGGTTCAGTGTAAGGATTTCTTTCTCCCCACCGGCACCTTTGGTTTTCTTAAAGAAGCCTTGCCCGGTTTTATCACCCAGCCAGTTATTAGCAATCATTTTATCCAACCAGGAAGGTATGTTGAACTGATCTTTCGCTTCATCGTTCGGACAGTTTTCCGCAACGCCCTTTGCTACTTTCACCAAGGTATCCAGCCCCACCACATCACCAGTACGGAAGGTGGCAGATTTAGGCCGTCCGATAATGGGCCCGGTAAGCGCATCAATTTCATCAACACTGAGTTTCAGTTTTTCTTTTACGTTCATGATGGCCATCATACCAAACACACCTACCCGGTTGGCGATAAAGGCCGGTGAGTCCTTGCAAAGCACAGTCGTTTTGCCCAAATACAAATCTCCATAGTTCATCAGGAAGTCAATTACTTCCGGATCGGTATAGGGCGTTGGAATTATTTCCAGCAGGCGCAAATACCTTGGCGGGTTAAAGAAGTGCGTCCCACAAAAATGCTTTTTAAAATCATCGCTTCTTCCTTCGGCCATCATGTGTATGGGAATACCGGAAGTATTAGAAGTAATAAGTGTACCGGGTTTACGGTATTTTTCTACCTGCTCAAATACTTTTTGTTTAATGTCGAGACGCTCCACCACCACTTCAATCACCCAGTCGCAACTCGCAATATCTTTCATATTGTCTTCAAAATTGCCCGTAGTTATTTTCTTCACTACATCCTTATGATAAACAGGGGAAGGATTTCTTTTAATCGCAGCCGTCAGTGCATCATTCACTATTTTATTTCTTTCGGCAGGCTTGGCATCCGCAGCCACATCTTTTGGTACAATGTCGAGCAATACAACTTGTAAACCAACGCCTGCAAAGTGGCAGGCAATTCGTGAACCCATTACGCCACTGCCGAGTACGGCTACTTTCTTGATGATTCTTTTCATAATGAATTTTTTTTCTCACGGATTTCACTGATTGACACAGATGAAATCAATAGATTTTAATTTATTATTCTGATAATACTCTCTTTGTCCTTTAAAGAGCCAACATTAAAATTTACGAGGATGCCAATTTTCATACCCGTAAGCTTTAGATAGTTCAATACTTGTTTTTTATGTATATCAGCCAATGACTCAATAGATTTAACTTCTATAATTACCTGGTCATTTACCAAAATATCCAGCCTGAACCCCAATTCCAGTTTTACTCCATTATAGTTGACTGGTACACCTACCTGTGTTTTAACCACCAAACCTGCTTGTATAAGTTCATACGCTAATGCCGCTTCATACACACTTTCAAACAACCCGGGCCCTAATGTTGAATGAACTTTAAAAATAGCGCCCCTGATACTGTATGTCAAATCATTCAAATCCATCTGTGCTAATCTGTGTCATCCGTGAGCAAACCCAAAATTAGTTAGTTATGCAACTATTTTAAAATCGAAGATAAGCGTTTTTACGAAAGAGCAAACTTTGCCAAAATGGACCCCTAAAACGTAGAATTACCAGCAATTTTTTTGAAAAACTACGGCCTGCCTCGCTTTCTTTTTGGCAATCGGTTGCAAATGCCATCCATTTGACAATGAATTATATATTTTCCCGTTTTTAAAGGCCAATATGTCATTATGAAAAACCAGCCTGCTTACAAAAGCGGATATGAGAGCCATCTCTCTGTCATTCATAGTTCCTATAAACCCGGAATACCCCTGCCTGAATTACGTGACCCCGTTTTCCAGACCGACCTGGATTTCAACCTTATGAACTGGAATACCACGGCTGAATTACTGCATGGTAACAAAGACGTACTTGGCAAAAATATTTTCTCGCTGATTGATGTTGTTTTTTTGGACACTGATTGCCCCGGCGCAAAACAAACCTTACAGGATACCGGTGTGTGGACAGGCGAAGTTTTATACAAGCGGGTAGATGGCAGCCAATACTATTTTAAGGTAACGGCCACCTATTTGTTTACTGAAATGCATGAAGCGCAAAGTGTGCTGGTCATTTGCCACAACATTACGGATGCCAAGAAGAAAGAAGATGAATTACTTTCTTTCGAAAAAAAATACCAGATACTGCTCAATACACTTCCTGAAGGTGTGATGATGATTGATGCCAATGGAAAAATATCTGCCTGTAACAAGCGTGGCGCTGAGATATTCGGCTTAACGCAGGAACAGATACTGGGGCAGGATGCCGGCAACTATTCCTGGAGCGCCATCAAAGCGGATCACTCACCTTTTCCGGTAACAGAATTTCCGGCCGTGGTAAGCCTGCAAACAGGTTTCCCGCAACGTAATGTTATCCTCGGGCTCAATCACCCCGCCAAAGGCCTTATCTGGTTATCATTAAATTCAGAAGCACTCATACGGCCAGGTGAGTTCAACCCCTATGCCGTGGTGGTATCTTATAAAGACATAACTGAAGCAAAAAATACAGAAGAAGAATTGCGGCTCACCAACGAACGCTTTTATTATGTTACCAAAGTAACCTCCGATGCGATATGGGATTTTGATATGGAGGCCAATACCATTTACCGCAGTGAAACATTTAACAGCCTCTCCGGCTATTCGCAGGATGAAGTAGACAGCGATCTCGATTGGTGGTTTAATCATGTGCATCCTGAAGACAGGGACAGGGTAAGGGAAAAAGTGAACCAGCATATCAGTGAGCGTAAAGAAAAATGGGAGGATGAGTACCGCTTCATTTGCGCCGATGGATCGGCCAAATACCTGCAGGATTCAGGAATGATATTATACAAAAACGGTAAGCCATCCCGTATACTGGGGGCTATCCGTGATTTGACTGAGCAGAAGAAACTGGAAAAACAACTGCTGGACGAGCAGACACAAAAACACCAGGCCATCACCCTGGCCACCATTACAGCGCAGGACCAGGAAAAAACAAATATCAGCCGTGAACTGCATGACAACGTAAACCAGATCCTCATGAGCGCCAAGCTCTTTATGGATACGGCTAAAAAAATGCCTTCAGAAGCAGAAATATTGATCGACAAAGCCATAGAATACCAGTTAATAGCCTTGCATGAAATACGAAAACTTTCCCGGTCGCTGAATACATCGCATATTAAAACCGTGGGACTGAAAGAAAGTGTGCAGGATATCCTCGACAATATGCGTGTATTGAAGAAAATGGACGTGGCGTTTCATTATGACGACAAAGCAAACAGCTTATTGTCGGAAGAGCAGAAGCTTACGCTGTTCCGCATCATCCAGGAACAGAGTAATAATATTACCAAATATGCAGCTGCTACATGTATCGACATCAGCCTGACCATCCATAATAGCCAGATCCATCTCGGCATCCGGGACAACGGAAAAGGTTTTGACACCACAGCTAAACAGGAAAAAGGGATCGGCCTTGTCAATATCAGGAACCGTGTGGAAGCGCATAACGGAACCATGCAAATTATTTCTTCGCCCGGCAATGGTTGTTTACTGGAAGTAAGCTTTCCGGTATAGGCAGCCTTATTTTCCCACTAAAACAAATGCACCCCAGTAATAGGGGTATATATACTTTTCTTTGATGGCTTTTTGTGCCGTTGCGAACGCAGCCGCTTTATCCTTTGATTTTAAATACTCCTGATAAAAGCTAATCATAAAATCCTTAGTGGCGTTATCGTCCACTTTCCAGAGACTGGTCATAACGCTGGCTGCACCCGCGGCCCGGAAGGCCCGTTGCAGACCATACACACCTTCACCGGCATCAAGAAATCCCAAGGTTGTTTCGCAGGCAGACAGTACTACCAAAGAAGTGTTGGTCAAGTCCAGATTCTGTGCTTCGTAGGCGGTCAGCACACCATCATAATTATCCGGGTAGGGATTTGTATTATAATAGTTAATCACACCACTCAGCAACAAGCCGGAGTTAGCCATGGCATTAAACATGCGGAACCCTCCCGTTGCAGTGCCAGTACCTGCCCAATAGCCATGTGTGGCAATATGCACAATGCCGGGATTTTGTAGTTTGTACAATTTATCTTCTGTGGCATCATCTTTTACATAGTAGCTAACCTTCATTTTGCCTTTCTCCATTTCTGACTTTATACTCATTACCTCCGTTTCCGTACCGGGAAGGTCAGGTATATTTTCATCTCTGAAGCCGGATACAAAGGACCGTGTGCCGCCCGATCCTAAAGAGCCGGATCCACCGGCCCTGCTGGTCCGGTAAGAAGGCCTGCCAAACAATACAGCAGTGGTATTGTTAGTTGTACTGCTGTTTACCGCAATATCACTGGTGGATGTGGCAGATTGTATATCCATTTCTTCTATCACAAATTTTCCGGTTGCCGGATTCTTCAGCGTCGAAATATTAATCAGGTGATATATCCCATCAGGGGAAAGATAGACTTTGCTGATACCTTTTAAATTATCGGCAATTGGTTTCCAGAAATTATTATATGATTCCTTGTCGTCTGTCTTGAAACGGATATTGTTTTTATATACAGTATACAAACGGCCTTCCAGCTCCGTTGGTTTGCCCGGGAGATAAATAACCTCCGGCGCAATGCTTGTATTGGTAATAATATAGGCCGCATAATACGATGTATCAGAAAGATAAACCTGGTTGCGCCAGTCAAACCGGATAATTTCAATAGCTGCTTCACCATCTTTCAAATGTGACTTTACATCGGTCCAGTCGGGAGGTGTAATTTTCAATAGCTTTTTGAAATCAGTAGCTTTTGTAGCCAGTTCATTTTCCATGTTATTCACCTCGTCCTGTAAGGCTTTCAGGTTGTTGACAGATGTAGCGGCTGCGGCCGCTCCGCCGGAAGAGGGCCCGGATGATTTAAAATACTCCCGGATAAGTTGTTGTTTTTTATCCAGCCAGCTTTCGTAAAGCTTAATAATGGCCGGATCATTGTTTTTTAAAAATGCTTCCTTACGTTTTTTTGTTCCCTGGAGGGATATTGATTTTGTAAAAAGCAGGTTGTTATAGTCCTGTGCAGCCAACTGGTTGTATAAAACTGATTTTTTTTCCTTGGCCAGTTTTACAAAACTGTGAAAATTATCATAGCCCTCTCTTAGTTTACTATTATAGTACGAGACGAAAGCCCGTTCACCCAGTGAGAATATAATATCATTCACCCAGCCAATATTGATAGTAAACAATTCGCTGTAGATTTTTTCTGCTTCAGCAAGCTCATTGTCACGCATCATAAAATAGGCATAGCTCGAATAGGGCATGGTGCTTTGGCTGAAATCCCTGGTTTCCCTGATCCGCTGCAGCAATGGGCGAAGCATTTCTTTGTAAGAGGGGTCTTTCAGAAAGCCCATGCGTTCTCCATAATAATAGGAAAGAGCGGCGTCAGCATATTTGATAAAACTATTGTAATACGTCCTGGCTTCTTCCCGGTAATAAGTAACAGGTTTCTGTAATTGTTTATCCTTACCCCTCTTTAATAAGAAGATGGGTGCCATAGAGTATTCATACAATTTTAAATTGGGATACTGCTCTTTCTGGCATTTTAACCAGGCAGTGTATGCACTGTCGCGGCTTTTCCATAACCTTTCTGCCGCATCAAAGTTTTTCATGTATTCACTTGCCAAAGCTGCATTCAGCAGGCGTATATTTTCCTGCCCGGTACAACTCATTTTATATTCTGCATACAATTTGGCCAGCTCAGCGTACTGTTTATCGGAAGCTTTTACATACGATTCATAATCGCCGGTATAGTAATAAAACAACGTTCGGCAGGAGAGGGCCTCATTCTTATACGAGGATTTGAAAGCACCGGTGGCCGTATCCGCACTATATTCTAATTTTCGTATCATGTCCTCGGCAGCCTGGAATTCACCCGTACGGGTAAGGAATAAAATGTAATAAGTATAGGAGAAATATTCAGCCGGGTTTCTTTTGGCAAGTGCAATACTGAGTTCATAATAGTAACGGGCATTTTTATAGTCTCCTCTTTTTTCAAATGCACCAGCAATGCCATTATAATTAGCCGGGCTCTGAAAGGAAGTGTACTTTTTCAGAAAGTCTAACGCCTTTTGCGCAATATCCGGATCGGTTACCTCAAAGAGTGCCGGATAAATTTTCTTATACCAGGTATTCATACTGTCACTCCCGTAATCAGCTTCGGGTTGTTCTTTGCCCACCATCTCCCTTGTCAGCCGGTCAGCCTTATCAGCACAGGCCTTGGCAAGTTTGGGATCCCTGGCCTGGTTTTCAAATATTACTTTCAGGATATAGTAATTGGTGGGTGTCTGGATATCTTTATTCCGTTCCAGCATCTGGTAGGCCTCTTTGGCCATTGCTGGTATTTTGGCGCTGTCTGTTTGAGCAAAGATTTCATTGTACTTGGTTTCAAACTCTTTTTGTGTCTGCCCAAAACATGTACAAACGCAGCATAAAAGGGAAAACAGGATGAAGGTTTTCAGTGTGTGCATGAAAGGATGCTGTTTGATGGTTAGTCTGTTCAAGATAATAAAATATCCACTACTATTCCCGGGCAATTGGTGTAGATCGGCATTTTTTGTGTGAACTACCTATTTTCCCGGATGATGGGCTTCTTGTTTTGGTTGGATCGCCGCTCATAGTTTTTTAATTGGCGTTCATTATTCTTGAGGCCTGTAGAACTCAGCATGCCGCTGATGGTGATCTTTATAAGATAGCTGATAAAGGATTTGTCTTTTTCCCGGATAAAAAATACCGTGCCCGTCTTCTTCTCATTATTACGTTTTATGAGGAATGTGTTGGCGATAAAGGAAGCAAAGCCTTTAATAATATTCCTGGTGTTTTCATCCCCGTCCTTAAGTAATTTCACCCGCAGGTTGCGATAAAACATGGTCATTTCTCCGGACGCATACCTTTCACCCCCGGTGGCAGTCATCTGCAGGCTGTCGACCATGCCAGACAATAGTTTTACGGAAGCCAGCGGGATAAGTGCCGCATTTAGAACCCTCAGGTCGCGGGGCTTCAGGTGTGCCGACATGATAAAGCCTGCAGCTGTATCGGCATAGGATTCTTTGAAATGTAAATTAGTCCACACCGAATCGAACAGGTACCCTGTAGCATCGATGGTCAGGCTGTCAGTAGGGGTAATGCCAAAGTTTTTTACATTGTACAATGAAGTATTCAGCCTCGTCACTGGTATGGTTCCCGCCAGTTTAGTTATTTCGCTTACCTCTGTATAATCCACAGCCGCATCCCGCACGAGCAGTGTATCTATTTTCGTTTTTACCGGAATTCTCCTGGCAATATTCACTGGCAATGGTTTGAGCTGGCCAGGCTTTAACGGCAGTGTTTTGTTTTTGTAGTCGTAGAGGCTGGCATTGTCAGCCGTAATTTTTTTAACACGGATCAGTGTGTCTTTCAGGTAAGCAGACAGATCTATGCCTGTGGCGCTGATGGGACCAATTGAGGCTGATAAATAATCTTTTTGAAATTCTTGTACAGCCATAAATGAATCTCTGCTAGCGGATGGCGTATAGGTAAAGGAATCTATGGCCATACTTCCTGCGCCACCGTTATAATTCGCATTATACAGGCTAAACCTGTTTTTAGCGCCGTTGTAAAAACCGGTAAACCCTGATATGGATGCGCTATAATTTTTTCCAATAAAATCATGTGGATCCTGCAACAGGGAGCTGGCGATATCCCAGTTTTGCAGACCTGCATTTTCTATGTATAAACTGGCACCTTGGGTGACGGATGTGTCAACTTGTATTTTTTTAAGTTCCAACTTTTCCAGCATGGCGGTCCAGACAGGTATTTTTTGCTGCAGGCCAGACAGGTTTATACCGTTCAGGCTTGCCGTGACTTCTCCTTCACCTGTGTTGAATAACATGCCTCTCTGATTAGCTATTGATGCGTTACTCACAACAAAGGCCAGCCCTGAAATACGCAGCTCGTCACTTGTATTACTAACCAGTCCGCTTATATGCAGGTTATTTTCCTTTACCCGCTCCTGTCCCCAATTAATGCGTGTAAAACTGCTGTCAGTTTGTGATGTTATATGCAGCACCGGATTTATAATGGTCAGATCTTTTATGGCAAATGAGCTTTTACCGTCTGCAACTGCCTCATTTTTTTTTGCCGATTTGCCGGATACAACGTTTATTGCGGGATTAACGATCCGGATATTATTTGCTTTTACGTCACCTGCGAGCAACGATTGAATAAATGGGGTGATGCTCAGATTCGGGATACTTGCCGTCACATCAAGTCCTTCTCTGACTGCTGTATAGTCAAGATGCTGAATTATTGATGGTTGCGCATCCGCTATGGTATAATTGCCAATACCAAGCCGTTGTGCAGCATCTGTAAAGAGCAAATCAGTGCCACTGGCAAATAAGCCCGTAACTACGGGTTTGTCTGCGGATATAATCAATTCAGCAAAACCTCCCCGCTTGAGGTTAGTGCGGATGTTTCTAACACCATCCGAAAATTCAAATGAAGTGTTTTCACCAATTACATTCTTTATATGAACCAATGGTCGTTTATTGCTTGTGGCATCACTTTCCAGTTTTAGCTTCCCGCTTTTCCACCGTATACCGCTGGCATCAATATCCCCGCTGCGCTCATTGGTGAGGAAGCGGTCGACAGATACATCAGTAAGCGAGGCATTTATTTTATTATTACGGCTGCTTATCGTTACCGTGCCAGCTTTAAATGGTGAACCCGGACCGCTGTACTGTATAGCCCTGGCTTTAATGGCGAGGTTGCCTGTTTTTATATAACCATCATCAAATTGCAGGTTGGTCAATACATCTTTTAAGCCCTCCACCCGTTGTACTGTGGCAAGTGCCCGGGGCGTGATAGTTACGGTAGCGTTATTGAGTTGTACCTGCACATCGTTTTTGAGGTGTACATCAATATCACCATGGTTGATATACAGCTCGCCGATATTGATAACATCTGTAAAACCGGCCATTAATTGAGGCAGATTTTTAGCTTGCGTCACCGGTTTTTTATTTTTCGATACACGGTAGACAATGTGGGGGTTATCCAGTGTGGCGGAAGCTGCCACAAGTGTTTTGTCGAAAATAAGGTTGTCCCACTGCAGTCCGTTGAGCCGGAACACCGGTATGCTGAACGTATTTATTATTTTTCCATCAAGCTGTTTGGTAAATATAAAGCTGAAGAGGCGAAGGTCTTCATTCTTCAGTACCACGCTGTCAAACGCAACATTGTATACACTGTCTTTTATAAAGTTCTGATAGTTGCGGATCACCAGTTCAAAACTGTCGACACTGATCGGTTTGTTTTCATCCTGGCTGGTACTAATGTTATAGAGTACAGCGTTATTATTGGTGAAAACATAGGACGAATGACTGTTGTCCTTCGTAGTACCAATATTAAAATCCGCATTCTTAAACGCCACATACTTCAGAGACCAGTCACCTGTAAGTTGTTGTATTATCTTATCTAATTGGGGAACGTTTTTCTGTTTTGCGTCCTTGCTGTATCGTATGTCCAGCTCCAGTTTCGGATTGATACAGTACATCGTATCGGCTTTTACCACTTCACTTCTGTACAGGGTATCGAAATCAATATTTCGTAATATCAGTTTGTCAAAATAGGCCTGGAAAGATGAACTCAGGCTGTCTTTCCGTATCGCCCTCACTGAACAACTGTCAAACTCCACTACTTTTTCCCTGATATTAATGCGCAGTTTATCAAATACAAGGCGATGCCTTCCATCGGGAAAAGCGATGTCCTGGTGACCTGCATGCAAAATCACATTATCGCTAAAGAGGATTTTTTTCTTGGCCGTACTGTCGTCAGCATCTACCTGGAGGTTGTCAATCTGGAATTGCAAACTGTTGATAGCAATAGGCGGCTGTTCTTTTTTTTCTTTATCAGATAAAATAAACTGCCCGTTATCAATAGCAAAGCGTTTTACTTTCAAAACATCCAGTGCCTTTTGAATGCTGTTATAGATATTACCCATTTCATGGGAGATGGAAATATCTTTTTTCCGGGCAAGTTGTAAAGCGTCTTTTTTATTGTTTCCCGCAATACTTGCTTTAATAACCGGGCTTTGCAGGTAAATAGAATCCACCAGCAGTTTTTTACCAAAAACCAACCCGGTTATCGAACTTAGTTGAATACGTAGCTCCGGTACATTGAGGGCATAGTCTGAAGAAGCCGCATTTGTATCTGTGGTAAAAAAATGCACATCTGCCAGCACCAGTTTTTTTGAAAAATAATCACAGCGCAACTTTCCGATTTTCAGGTTGATTTTCCCATTCGTTTGCTCAGCTACTGTATTTTCCAGCAGCTTCCGGGCATGGGCAATAAACCAGAAATGGAAGATCAATAACAGGATACCGGCAATGACGGTAAAAAACCCCAGGATACGGATCGTTTTTCTAATAAATTTTCGGGCCTGCAAATGTCTGATTAGTTGATAGTATAAGTGATACTACATAGTAGTCAATTAGCCTGCCACCTTTTAACGGAGTACGGCCTTATCTTATTGGGGAAGTTAAGGCTAAGTTTGGGGAATTTTTGTCACAGTTTAGCTAATTCCGCTGCCCGGCTTTATTTTATTTTCCGGGTGTACGAAATGGAGTTTGCCATTTTCATCTTCGGCCATTAATATCATACCGTTACTTTCAATACCCCTCATTTTTCTCGGTGCCAGGTTTGTGACCACGGTTACCTGCTTGCCCACGATATCCTCCGGTTTAAAATGCATGGCGATACCGCTTACAATGGTGCGGGTTTCGAAACCAAGGTCAACTGACAGTTTTAAAAGTTTATCTGCTTTTTCCACTTTCTCCGCGGCAAGAATAGTGCCTGTTCTCAGATCAATCTTTGCGAAATCATCAAAAGTGATTTCTGGTTTAAGCTCTACGGTGGAAGAAATAGGGCTGGGGTTTCCCTCTGCCTTTTGCCCTTTGTCCTCTGCCTTCAGTCCTTTTTTTAATTTCTCAACCTGTAAACTAATCTCCTCATCTTCGATTTTTCGGAACAACAATTCAGGTGCCCGCAAACTATAGCCCACACTCAGCAGGTTCAGCTTGCCGGCATTTTCCCAATCCAGCATTTTATCCACCACCTTCATCATGTGCAGCATTTTCCTGGCTGTATTGGGCAGGTATGGATTAACAAGAATAGAAAGGTTAGCACATAACTGCAAACAGATATGTAAGGTGTTGTCTATGCTTTTTTGTGCAGCTGTGGAAACTTCATCCCCGCCGGTGATTTGCTTGGCCACTATCCACGGTTCTTTTTTCTGCATGTATTGATTGCCTTTGCGGGCGAGTTCTATTACCTGGAACAATCCATCCCTGAAATGATAATACTCCAGCGCTGATTGTACTTCGGCACGGGTGTTCTGAAATTCAGCAATGATCGCTTTATCCGTATCGTCTAATATGTCTTCGTGCAGCTTAGGCACTTTACCATTGCAGAGTTTGTGCATGAGCACCCATGTCCGGTTCACAAAATTGCCAAACACACTAACCAGTTCACTGTTCACGGCATCCTGGAAACCCTTCCACATAAATTCGCTGTCCTTCGTCTCCGGCGCTATTTGTGTCAGGTAATAGCGCAGCATATCCACGCACTGGCCACCGCCATTATCCTTCTTTACAAAATCATTGATGTAGTCCCGCATATCCAGCTTCCAGTTGCGGCTGGTACTCATCTTATCACCTTCCAGGTTCAGAAATTCATTGGCTGGTACATTGTCCGGCAGTATATGTCCGTACAGTTTGAGCATAATGGGGAAGATGACACAATGGAAAACGATATTATCTTTCCCGATAAAATGCACCAGCTTGGTGTCCTTATCCTGCCAGTATGGTTTCCAGTCTTTGTCATTATCCAGTGCCCATTGTTTGGTGGCAGATATATAACCGATAGGCGCATCAAACCATACATACAGTACTTTCCCTTCAGCTCCCTCTACAGGCACTTTCACACCCCAGTCCAAATCCCTTGTTACGGCCCTTGATTGCAGCCCGCCTTCAATCCAGCTTTTGCACTGCCCCACTACAGTAGGTCTCCAGTCATCTTTATGTTCTTCAAGGATCCAGTCTCTGAAAAATTGTTCATGCTTGCCCAAGGGCAAATACCAATGTGAGGTTTTTTTCTTTACGGGTGTTTTACCGCTCAATGTACTCACGGGGTTAATCAGCTCATCGGGACTGAGTGTGCGGCCGCAGTTTTCACATTGGTCACCAAAAGCCCGGTCGCTGCCACAGTTGGGGCAGGTGCCTTTGATATAGCGATCGGCCAGAAAGCTTTTGGCTTCTTCATCGTAATACTGCTCGGTTTCTTTGATTTCCAGTTCACCGGCATCATTCAGTTTGGTAAAAAACTCCCTGGCTGTTTCATGGTGAATGGGCTCACTGGTACGGTGGTAAATATCAAAGCTCATGCTGAGGTCTGCAAAGTCCTCTTTCATCGCTTCATGGTACTTATCTATAATGGCCCTGGGGGTGGTGCCTTCTTTTGTGGCTTGTATAGGAATGGCAGTGCCATGTTCATCGCTGCCGCATACAAAAACCACATCTCTTTTTTGTGCCCGCAGGTAGCGGACATATATATCAGCCGGAATATACGCACCGGCCAGGTGGCCTACGTGTTTTAATCCATTGGCATAGGGCAGGGCACTGGTAACTAAGTATCGTTTTGGGTCTGTCATAAATGGCTCAAAAAGAATAAGTGAGCAGCAAAAATAACCAAACAAACCCAACTAAAGCGAAAGCTATTTATCTAAGCTGGCCACTTGCTTTCTGAAGTCTGAAGGAGTAGTTTCTTCAAACTTTAGTTTAATTAATTCATCTTTTGAGACTTTTGCAGGTGTTATGGTTGCAATTGTTTTCCCATTTTTAACCCCAATACTTACAACTTTTACATTCATCCCTTTTGGAATACCCGGAAAAAGAACTCTGTCTCCGGACCCCTGACCAGCCATTACGGATTTAATTTTATCGAAAACTAAAATGGTATAATAGTTTTGAGCTGTATCGTTTATATTGACAAAAAAATCAATTTTCTCTCTATCGTATTTATAAAAGCGGTCGCAGTTTACCCATCCCAGTTTTTTAATGTCAACATTGAATTTTTTTCCAAGGGAAAGGAGGGAGGTATTAGTGGGTTGAGCACTATATGTATATGAGGACTCAGAAACAGCGGTGTCGCCACGGCCATTAAAAATAATCTGTCTGAATCCGGTGGTTACAGTATTTGAAGATGAAATTGTAGTTGAGTATTTGGAAATCATTGTATCGGTGGCCGGCAGTCTATATCTTTTGGCAAGTTCCGGGGTGATCCAGGTTGAATCACCTAAAGACTCCCAATTTTCTTTATAGCGGACATTTTTTTCAGCTGAAAGAAAAGGAAAGACTCTTCCGAAGAATGAAATTTTGTCTTTTTGAGTTTTGACTTTCACTTTATGATAGTAAGGATGTTTCTTAATAAGCGCCTTTTCGATCTCTTCCTTTGTGATTTTTGAATCCGGAGAAATTATAAATTTTCCAATACCGCCTTTATTGGAATACCAGGTTATATAGGGCTCGTTTCTTAGGTCAAGCACTTTTACATAGACATACGTTTTCTCAAATGAGCGATTCTCTTGTTTCCAATTAATAGTACCAGTTGCTTGGGCAAGTATTCCTGCATTACTTTGGGTTTGATCATTTGAATTTGGTTGAGATTCTCCTCTGAAAATCTCCATCTCGTTCATCTCTGCTGTTGTATCGGGAATGAACCAGGTAATACTTTTATTCGGCTGCAAATCCACTTCCTTCCCATTTGACAAAGCTGTCAAATGTATCATCCCTCCGGATACCAACTGCTTTCCGTCAGAAGAAGTACTCAGCTTATTTGTAATGATATCTTCATATGAATAGTACTCTCTTAACACAAGGGTTATCTTACCGTTTGCATTAAAAGTGTTTGCCGGTACTAGCAAGGCAGTTCCATCTTTTCCATATATCACAGTATCTTTTTTTCCATCCACCACAAACTCCTGCGAAGGCTTTTCCAGCTGCGCAAAAAATGCGGCAAGTGTGGCTTTGGCGTCTTCCGTTTGCGGAGGTACATGTTTCGCTACAGTCGTATCCGGAAGCGGCTCGTTCAACCAGTCTGTATTACATTTCGGGCAGGGTGGTGTTACGATAGAAGCTACCTTGTGGTCTTTTGGCGGCAACTGTGGTTTTATGCCAATAGTGAGTGCTGCTGCAGAAGCCTCAGCAGGACGGGCAGCAGTATCATGCTTCGGTATAATCCTTCCAGTGTCAGTTGCTGTTGTACTTTCTTTAGCAGGAACAGTTTCAGTCTTGGTTGTATTGGTCACGGGTTTCCTGTCTTTATTATCAGCAGTAAATAATTCACCGGCCAGCCATATAATGCCACCGGCTATACCAGCCGCCACAAACCATTTCCATGAGCCTGTTTTAGCTGCAGGTTTTACAGGTGTTGCCGCTGGTGCCAGCATTTGCTTCATCTCAAGCCAGTGCTTATCCTGCTTGCTCAGGTCGGGCAGGCTCTGGTTTTCCAGCTGCCGCAGTTTGTTGTCCATATTGTCAGTTCTGTTTTGCATGAGGTATTCATTAAGGACGGGTAAATTCTTTCAGCATTTCTTTCAGGCGCTTCCGGGCTTCATTAACATGCCACTTGGAAGTGCCTTCAGATATACCAAGGCTTTCGCCAATTTGTTTGTGCGTAAAGTTTTCATAGAGGTACAAATTAAAAACAGCGGACGTAGCACCGGGCAACTGGTTTATGATTCTCCGTATATCCTTTGCTGATAGGTTGCCCAGTATGCTATCGTCCATGCTTACATCAAGGCTATCCTCATTAACGATTTCCTTATTCGTAAACTTATTTTTTTGCCGTACGTAATCCAGGCAACAATTAATATTGATAGTTCTGACCCAGGCCAGCAATTTCCCATCATGCTGGTATTGCTGGATATTTTTAAAAACCCGGAGCATGGTGTTATTGAAAATCGTACCTGCCCCGTCCATGTCGCCGGCATAGCGGCAGCATATCTTAATCAGTTCCGGGTAGCAGAGCCGGTACAATTGCTCCTGGCTTGGCAAATCGTTCCTGCGGCACCCTTCAATCAGTATTGCTGTGGGATCGGTCAATGGTCTTGGTTTATGTGCGGCTTGGGTCATCTAATATAATAACTGTTGGGTGGAGCAGGAGGGTTGGGTAGCCCGCCATATTTTTTTTAACGAAACCATAGAAAATGGCCGCCCTTAAAAAGCCGGGGAGGCGCATCATGCAGAGACAGGCCCTGCGGTCTGTTTGCTGCCATAAACGCCGAAAAAATAATAACTTTAGCTATTAACCATTACACACCACCATGAAACGATTAGTCCTCCTGCTGCTCCTGTTACCGGCCCTGCAGGCCCGGTCAAACGATGGCGTTTTCTATGCCCGCGGCAGCACTCTGGTGCCCCTGAAAGAAACCACCATCCGCCTGAAAAAAGAGATACTCAATCTTACCAGAAAGGCAGAATGGATGCAGGTGGATATCTATTTTGAATTCTTCAACCCAGGCCCGGATAAAGAACTGACAGTAGGTTTTGTAACACCACCGGCCTCGGGTGATGTAACGGACGAAGAGGCAAAGCATCCCTTTGTCAAAGATTTTATGGTCATGGCTGGCGACCAGCTACTGCCCTATAAAGTGGCGGTAATGAGCGAGACAGGCTTTAAAGTAAATTCCAAAATATCGGAGGGCTATGATTTTGTTTATTACTTCACCGTAAAGTTTACAAAAGGAACAACAGTGCTGCGGCACAGCTATAGCTACAAAGGTGGCGGTTCGGTAGAAGTAAAACAGGATTTTGATTACCGCCTCACCACCGGCACTACCTGGGCCAACAGCGGTATAGATGATTTTGAATTGAATATTGATATGGGCGATGACAGCTATTACTCTGTTCCCGCTATGTTCGGCACGGCTGCGGCACCCTGGCAGGTCGCCGGCATTGGCCGGGTGAGCAAGGGTAGTTTCCCTATCCCGTTTATGCCAGAAGAAAAATTACGACTGAAAATGGTGTATATCCGGAAAGGCAAACTGCAATTGCGGGCAGCCAATTTTAAACCAACCGAAGATTTATCGATTAATTTCTGGCATCCGCACAATGAATGGAGCCTGTGGAGCGATAATAAAGATCAAAATGCCTTTACCGATTTCCCCCAGTTTATCTATGGTGAGGCGCCGGATGTGCTGATAAGTAAACTGACGAATGAGCAACTGCGCCTCTACCGCAACCTCAACTATGCCCGGGCGGGCTATGATTTTAAAGATGCCGATCTGAAAAAAGCTTTTTCCAAATACAACTGGTATCTTCCCGACCCGCTGATAACGATGGATGATATGCAGGATTATTATCTCAGCAGCGATATCGTAAAACTGATAATTAAAGAAGAAAACAAACGAAAGAATAAATAGAGATGATAGAGCAACCGCCGTTTTTACAAAAAGGAGATACCATCGGAATAGTTTGCCCTGCCGGTTATATGGCAGCAGAAAAAGCCCAAACCTGTATTGAAACCTTACAGGCCTGGGGGTATAAAGTAAAACTGGGAAAGACCCTGGGCAGCAACTCCACCACATATTTTGCAGGCACTGACGAAGAACGGTTAACTGACTTGCAACTGATGCTGGACGATGATGAAGTGCAGGCCGTACTTTGTGGCCGGGGTGGCTACGGCACAGGCCGTATTATCGACCAGCTTAACTTTAAACGGTTTCGCAAAAACCCAAAATGGATCATCGGCTATAGCGATATAACGGTGCTGCACTCCCATATCTATTCCAATTATTACATTTCTACGCTCCATTCGCCTATGGCGGCCGCCTTCAACGATGGCGGGGCAACGAATGAGTATGTACTATCATTGAAAAACGCACTGGAGGGTAAGAAAGCATTTTACAGTGGCCCGCTCAATGAATATAACCGCAAAGGGGATGAAGAAGGAGAACTGGTAGGCGGCAACCTGGCCTTACTGGCGCATGCCGTGGGTACGGCTTCTGATCTCAAAACAAAGGGCCGCATCCTGTTTATAGAAGATATTGGGGAGCAACAATACAATATTGACCGCATGATGCACCAGTTGAAACGGGCGGGAAAACTGGAAAAACTGCACGGCTTAATCTTTGGCTTATTTACCGATACAAAGGATACTGAACGGCCCTTTGGTACACCGCTGCATGAAATGCTCTGGAACCTGGTAAAGGAATACGACTACCCTGTCTGTTTTGAGTTCCCCGTCAGCCATTCTGATAAAAACTATGCCTTGAAAGTAGGTATGCCCCATCGTTTGAAAGTGAACGACAAAAAAGTAACACTCGAGGAATTAAGCTGATTAATTCTTTGCAAAATAGATAAACATGCCTGCATCATTTATCCGGTATTCGTTTCTGCCGCCAAAGTTTTTGGAACTGGCATAAATCCTCGTGTTTTGAATAATCGATAAATCTTTAAACAATAAAGAAGATGCGGTGTAACGGGTAATGCTGTTATTGCGGTTAATGTATAAACCAAGTGCTGCAATATATTCTCCGCCCTTGCTCATGGATACAAGATGTACGGTGTTAAAACAGATGCCATCCGATCCTTCATTTTTTTCTACCAGTAGTAACAAGTCATAGTTTTTGTAGCGGGTTATTTTACCGGCCAGCCACCAGCTCACTGTCGTTCCCCAGGTATTGCCGGTTTTATGGTACAATTGCCGGAATGTATTGCGCACCTCATTACTGTCAAGTGTTACTGCATTGACAGGATAATCATTAAATACAAGGCTGTCGGCCAGTTCAATCTCCGGAACTGCATTCACCAGTTTGGCGTAGCTTGAATTATTTTGGGCATGCACAGAAAAACTGCCTGCCAGCAGGAAGGAAAGGATAAGCTGTTTCATTTGTTTAATGGTTTTGAAACGGGCAACTCAAATCAGTATACAGCCCGTTTCATAGTGCAAAGCTACACTGCCTGCATATGCCGGCCTATACCTCATTTATGGTATTTATCCAATGGAGGGGCTGTATTTATTAAACGGTATGTTAAACATCACTTATGGCAGTTGTAACAGGGAATCCAATTTGCCGATTGTTTGTCTGTATGAGTATAAGTTATTGTGACTGCCACCTTTAATGGTAACCAGCTCATCACCCGGCTTCAGGTATTTTTCTAAACGCCTGGAATTTTTGTAGCGCACAGTCCAGTCGCTGGTGCCGTGAAAGATGGTTATAGGAACCTTCACTTTTTGCAAATACTGGTAAGTGGGCAACTGGTAGTGCAGCATCCGGCGTACGGGATAAATAGGCAAGTATGCTTTGATCACAGAAGGAAAATCATAATAGGGCGTTTCTAAAATAAGTCGTTTGCAATCCCGCACAGAAGCAAGCTGTGCCGCAATACCCGTACCCATACTTTTGCCATAGATAATAATTTCATCCGCAGGATAACGGGTCAGCGCCATCGTATACGCTTTCATCGCCCAGTCATACAATTTTTCTTCCGTCAGCTTGCCCGTGCTTTTGCCATAGCCGGGATAATCAATCATCAGCAACTCATACCCATGCCGGGTGAAGTAAGGAATGTATTTGGCATACCAGTTAATATTTCGTTTGTTGCCATGGAAATAAAGCACAATACCCTTCGCACTATCACCACCTGCCTGGCAATCAATCAGGTTCAATGTATCTGTTCCGCCAAGTGGTATGCTGATGTCTTTATGCGGTACAGGCACATCCAGTTTATGGTTCCGCTTCAGCGTAACGGGGTGAAAGAGGATCGCATCCTGCAGGAAATAAAGGGCAATGCCACCGGCCACATATATAATGGCTATAATTTGTAGCCATTTCCAAACCTTCTTCTTGTTTACCTGCATAATGGATGCAAAGATGAAAAGAAAAAGGACATGCAGCGCATGCCCTTTACTTGGTGAGTGGAGTCGGCTATTCCTTAGTATCGGCTGAAATAATTTCTAACTGTACTGATGGCATTGTTATTCAACTGGTCAAGCAATATGCGCATGATCTCGTTATCGCTTGGCGCAAATTCTTTTCTTCTTTCTACCAGTTGCCGGTCTGCTTCGCTCAGTGCCCTGCTGTCACCATTGTATGTGGAAAAGTCGGTAGTCCACCTGTATGTAGCGTCAACATTATTGCTCCATAACCAGCGGCCATTACCATCCCGTACATTCAGTTGCAGTACAGCAGCAGACTGTAAGGTTCGGCGGGTGGAAATAATATTCGCATGCACTTTCGCATACTCACGGACGATTGAATCAGGTTTATATACTGTTTCTTTTACAACAATGTCTTTACTCACGCGGCGGGTACTATTCTCGTCGTAATAGCGGCCGATATCCACGGTAGACAAACGCATATCCAGCTCCTGGTCCACACGTATATCCTTGCTCCGGGCATCCCAGGCAGAGTAGAAGCGTACAAACTCATCGCCGCTGCTGTTTTGCAGGCTGCGGATTAATTGGTCGTCAAAATTGGCATCCCCAACGTTATAAGAACTATATACATAACCACCCTGCTGCTGCATAGGTATAATCACAACATTGGTCACAGCATTCTCAAACGCTTCATTACGCATATCTACTGCGTCCATTCGGCCAGGCTGAAAACGAATAGAGGCCTGGAACTCACGATACGCATTTTTAAAACTTTGTTTCGTTTGCTGGTTCATATAGGCCATACCTCTTTCAAAGCGGGCGTCACCAGCTTTTTCCGCATAGGTTCCGATGTATGAAGAATAGTTAAACGGTTTGACAACTTCCATCACCGAAGGTGACTGTTGTATCGCATGATATAACCGTTGCAGGTCAACATACTCATTGTATATCCATTCCCATTTCAAATCACTGTTACTGGCTGAATGGGTGCGAATACGGCTTTCATGATCGTTCACCGCGTAGCGGTAAGCATTTTGTACAATCTCCATCAGCTCGGGATCGCCGGGCTTCTTTTGCAACTTTTTAGCAGCGATTTCCACTGCTTCATCATAATTACCTTTTTCGTACAGCTTGCTGGCTGATTTACAAGAAAAGATTAAACTGGTTGCGAACAGGGAGAGTAGCGTGTAAAGTTTTAGTTTCATAGACACCTCCTTTTACACCCTGGTAATTCAAATAATAGTCCAGCTTAATAAAGTCAAAGGCAATTATAGAAACCTTAACAATGGAGGGGCAATAAAGCGCTAGTACTTCAGAATATCCCGCACAAAACTGTGGTAAGCATCAAAAGACGGCAGGTTATTATGCCCGCCACCTGGTATGCGGATTAGCGTAATCATGCGTGGATTGATGCGTTGAAGGGCCTCGCTGTGCCGGATAGGTATCAGCCAGTCTTTGGTACCATGTATAATGTAGGTATGGCATTTCACCCCGGTAATCCATTTGTCCGTACGCAGGTGAAAACGCAGCACAAAACGAACAGGCAGTATGGGAAGAAAGCGTTCCACCACTTTTTTAAAACTGTAATAAGGGGCATCCAGTATCAGGTAGCGGGGTGTATTATCGCAGGCCAGCTTGGTGGCAAAGCCGCTGCCCATGCTGCGGCCATACACAATCAGGTGATCCTCGCCGTATTTCTCCCGCATTTGCATGTACACATGCTGCATATCGCTCAGCATTTCCTTCTCACTTCTTTTGCCCGTGCTTTTGCCAAATCCGCGATAATCGACCAGCACCACATCATAGTCATAGCGGTAAAAATCTTTTGCATACCGGGCCCAGCCCTTAATACTCCGGGTATTGCCATGAAAATAAAGTATCAGGCCTTTTGGATTGTCGCGGTAAAAATGCAGGCCGTTGATACGTACTCCCGGGGCTATATCAAAAAAATACTCCCTGAAAGGGGCATCATATTTAAACTGGAAATCCTGCTTCAGCTTCTCCGGCTTGAAAATAAATCGCTCCTGCAGGAAATAGGCAAGTACAGAAAGAACAATAATGCCAATGATGATATACCAGATGAATTGAGGCAATGCAGTTAGCAGCTAATAGTTAAAAGATAATAACGAATACTCCGTTGCGGAATCTTTCCAAATATAATCAGAAGCTGTGTACTTAGTAGTAGCCCCAACTATTCTCTGTCCACTATACGTTATCCGTTAATCTTCTACCCGTTTCAGTTTCAGGTTGGTTACCGGTGCCACTATCAGCGGGAATTTCTCCACTGTAACGTTGGAAACGTCCAGGCCAAAGCCTTTTTCTTCAGAGAGGCTGTGTTCTTTCAGCCAGAAGTGGAATTTCATAATTACCCTTTCGAAGAAAGGAAGTTCATTATCCTGGCTCAGGTATTTTTCCATCACCATAAACTGGAAATCGCCCACGGTGCCGCTGCTGGCCAGGCTTTCATACCGGCTGATAATATTTACTTCCTTATTCGCTACCAGGTCTTCCACCACTTTGCGGAACATGAGGTTGATCTTGGGTTCCATCCGGAAGCCAAGCCGGAAATCCACCCGGATAATATCGTTGGGAATAATGTGGTCTACTTTGTATTCACAGGTGTAGGGGTCATCCATGGTGTCTACATGCACAAACCAGTATATGTCGGCCCGCTTCGGTTTTTTATTGAGTATAGAATAAATGATTTTATGTTCTATCTCTTTCGGGTTGTTGGCGCTGCTCAGGTATACCAGGTGCGTAGCATATTTTGGTACAGATTTATCATTGCTCAGCTCCTGTATTTTAGGAATATAATGCTCCAGCCGGACAAACTCCACGTAACGGTTTTTGATCTTCCGTGCCCTGTACCATACATACATCACCAGGAACATGAGCAAACCGATAATGAACGTTATATATCCCCCATGTGTGAATTTTACCATCAGCGCAACTAAATAGGATAGTTCAATCACCAAATAGACTACCAGGAAAACCCATATCCATGCCTTTTTTACCCGGTGCAGTACCAGGTAGTTGGAAAAAAGAATGGTGGTGGCAATCATGGTTACAATAATCGCCAGGCCATAGGCTGCCTCCATCTTCGACGATTCACGGAAATAAAGGACGACACCCGCACAACCCAGGAACATTAAAAAGTTAATAGCCGGAATAAACAGTTGTCCTTTGGCTTCCGATGGATACCTGATTTTTACCTTTGGCCAAAGGTTCAGCCGCATTGCTTCGCTGATGAGGGTGAATGCGCCGGACACCATAGCCTGGCTGGCAATAATGGCAGCACTGGTGGCGATGACCACACCCGGCATGATAAACCAATTGGGCATTAAATCGTAAAAAGCATTGATAGAAAGTGAACTTTTAGTGGCTTTGTCAATGGTGAGCCCTGTATATGAGTGCAGCAAAAAAGCCCCCTGTCCAAAATAGTTGATAATTAAACAAGCTTTTACATAGGTCCACGACATACGGATATTGCCCCGGCCACAATGGCCCAAATCGCTGTATAACGCCTCTGCACCGGTGGTGCACAGGAATACTGCACCTAATAGCCAGAATCCGCCTTCATAGTTCTTCAGGAAATTGACAGCGTAATAGGGATTGAGTGCTTTTAATATGGTGAGATCGTCAAACACATGCACCAGGCCAAGTACCAGCAGCATGGTAAACCATATAAACATAATCGGCCCGAACATCTTGCCGATGGAGGCCGTGCCAAACTGCTGCATAAAAAAGAAGAGAACCAGGATAGAAAGAACGATAATAACAACCGTGTCGCTTCCTTCCTGGATACCCAGGGTTTTTAATTCTTTCAAACCTTCAATGGCTGAAGTAATGGAGATAGGAGGGGTGATGATACCGTCGGCCAGCAGGGATGCCCCGCCTATCATAGCTGGTATTACCAGCCATTTCCGCCGCCTCCGAACAAGGGCAAAAAGAGAGAAAACGCCACCTTCACCTTTATTGTCGGCCCGCAGTACAAGGATGACATATTTTATCGTCGTTTGCAGGGTAATCGTCCATATAATACAGGAGAGGGTGCCTAGTATAAGGTCCCGGTCAACAACCCTGTCGGTAATAATAGCATTGAATACGTAAAGCGGGGAGGTACCTATGTCACCGTAGATAATTCCAAGTGCGATTAATAATCCTGCTGCTGTGACTTTATTGGTCGGTGTTTTCACTAATTGTTAATTATCTGTTGTTTTCATACTGGTGGCCGGCTTATTAAATGAACAGCGGCGGGTACAGGTTGATTGGCGTTAGGTTGTCGGCAAAGGTATAAGCAAATTTTGGTTACAACGAACAAACCATACCGGATTACCGTTCGTCAGGTATAGCGGCAGGAAGGCCTGCACGGCTGCCGGACAACCCAATCCCGTTTCAAACCGGTGTAATATTAGTGGTTTGTGCATCTGTAGCAGGGTTGCCGGTTTTTGGCAGGCATATTGTACTTTTAAATTGTAAAATGATTTCTATGCGGCTTATCCTTTTTCTTTTTTTTATTTCCGGGTGCTTTTTTGCTGATACTGTCCAGGCCCAAAAAATAGCCTACTCAGAACCTGAGCGGGAGGATGGCCTGCGGATGGACTTCGAAATCGTGGGCAAACTCAACGGGAATTTCCTGATATATAAAAATATCCGCAACAAGCGCTGGATAGTGGGGCTGGATAACGAGATGAAACAAATATTCAAGGAAGAACAGGAATACATGCCATCCAATGAACGGATGATTAACACGGAGTTTTTTCCCTACAATGATTTTGCTTATTTGGTTTACCAATACCAGCGGAAAAATGTGATTTACTGTATGGCTTCTAAAATAGGCCCGGACGGTAAGCAGATCGGTAAAGAAATGGAACTGGATACCACGCATATCAGTTTTGCAGCTGACAATAAAATATATACGGTTGTTTCCAGCGAAGACAAAAGTAAAATCGGCATATTTAAAATAAACAGCAAGAACCGGAAGCTCTTTGTGATAACCTCCCTCTTGCTGAATGATAAGCTAGAACTGCTGAAAAAGAGTGTAATACCCATAGAAATGGAAGAACGCAATGAACACTTGGGGGATTTTTACCTGGATAATGACGGCGATATGGTATTTGCTAAAATATTCCGGAATAACAATGATAATATCAGCCGGGCGGCACTGGGTATCAAATATGCCATGGCCGATACTATTTATTATAATGAGCTGAACATAGAAAAAACATCGCTGGATGATATCAGTATCAAAGTAGATAATGCCAACCGGAGATACCTCCTGTCTTCCTTTTACTATAAAGAACGCCGCGGTAATATCGATGGTTATTATTTCTATTCCTGGGATAAAGTAACGGCAAAGCCAGTGATGGAAACAATCAGCATTTTCAATGATCAGCTGCGCCAGGATGCGAGGGGTGATGCCAGTGCCAAGGGCGCTTTCAATGATTATTTTATCCGGAATATTATCACCCGGAAAGATGGTGGCTTTATCATTGCAGCTGAAGCCTATTATACCACTTCCCGTTTCAATAACTGGAACCGCTGGGACTATATGTATGGCTATCCCGGAACATTTAACTCGGGTGCGTTTTACAACCCTTATTACAGTCGTTATAATTACTGGGGATGGCCCCGCAGCAGCAACCAGGCTGTGCGGCACCATGCCGATAATATTGCAGTCATGTCATACAGCCCATCCGGCCAGCTGGAGTGGAGCCAGGTAATGGCCAAAAGCCAGTATGATGACCAGTCCGACGACCTGATCTCATTCCAGGTATTAAATACCGGCGGCCAGTTACACTTCCTGTTTAACCAGCTTGAAAAAAGATATAATCTCCTCAACGATTACACTATCACAGCAAGTGGTGAACTGAACCGCAGCCCCACATTGAAAAACCTGGATAAGGGATATGAATTCATGCCCAAGTATGCAAAACAGGTAAGTGCTAGGCAAATGATTGTTCCCTGCCTGTATCGTAACTATATTTGCTTTGCAAAGATTGATTACAATTAAACCCAATCTTTCGGCATAACGATTTGACTGGAATCTTCAGGCAAAAAAGCCCGGCCAATATCTTCATATTATTAGTATTCGGTGTGCTGCTGAAGCTGCCAATGTTTACAGCTATACATGCCCCCATGGTAACTGATGGAGACGGCACCCTGTATACAGGGCTGTTGAAATGGTTAAACCCTGCGAAGACCGGCAACACAATATTATTTCCCCTGCTGGCTTACCTGCTCCTGTATATCCAGGCAGTATTGCTCAACCAGTTTATCAATAACCAGCGGATGATGAACAAGCCGAACTGGTTTCCCGGCATGGCTTACCTGCTCATTACCTCGTTGTTGCCTGAGTGGAACTACTTTTCAGCCCCGCTGATAGTAAACACATTCATGCTCTATATTCTTTCTGCATTATTCAAGACCTACAACCAACCGGAAGCAAAAGGCCGGATATTTAATATTGGCCTGGCTCTTGGATTAGCCTCCTTCATTTACTTTCCATCTTTTGCCCTGGCCCTTTGGGTGTTCCTGGCGTTGATGGTCATGCGGCCTTTCCGGCTGAATGAGTGGGTGCTTTGCCTTTTGGGTATGAGCACACCCTTTTACTTTTTTGCCGTCTATCTTTTTATCAATGATCAATGGAGCTGGCAAAACCTGTTTCCGCAATTCTCTTTTCATCTGCCTGTGGTGAACAAATCGGTATGGTTGGCGGGCAGTGCTTTTTTATTGGTTGTACCTTTTTTGGCCGGCGGCTATTATGTACAGGAGGGGCTGCGCAAAATGCTGATACAGGTACGGAAAAGCTGGAGTCTGTTACTACTGTACCTGCTGGCGGCTGCGCTGATACCCTTTACCAGCGGTACGCCCACTTTTGAAAACTGGATTATCACCATCATTCCTTTTGCGGCTTTTCATGCCTGTATGTACCAATATACATCGTTGCGGGTACTGCCCTTGCTGCTGTTCTGGCTTACTGTAGCTTTTGTTGCTGCTTATCAGTATGCCGGGCCAGGTTGGTAACTGGTGCAAAAAGGTTGCTGGCCGTTTTTTATCTTTGCCCTTCACATTCAAAACACCTCTGATATGAAATTTGGCGTAGTCGTTTTTCCCGGTTCTAATTGTGACCGGGATATGTATGATGCCCTGAAATATGATTTGAAACAGGATGTAACGATGCTCTGGCATAAAGACAGGGATCTGAGCCAGTTTAATACGGAGGATTGTATTGTATTGCCTGGCGGTTTCTCTTATGGCGACTACCTGCGCTGCGGTGCTATCGCCCGCTTCAGCCCCATGATGCAGAGTGTGATAGAATTTGCCAATGCAGGCGGTAAAGTGTTTGGTGTATGCAATGGCTTCCAGATTCTCTGCGAGTCGAACCTGCTGCCCGGCGCCCTGCTCCGCAATGCCAACCAGCAGTTTGTTTGTAAAAATGTGTACATCACCGATGGATTTGGCACTGCACTCAAAATACCAGTGGCCCATGGCGAAGGCCGCTATCATGCCAGCGAAGAAGTGCTGAACGAACTGGAAACAAACAGGCAGGTCATCTATTATTATTGTAGCGAGACCGCTAAAATTGGTGTACCCGGAGCAAACCCCAACGGGTCAACCCGCAATATTGCAGGAATTTGTAATGCGGGGCGCAACGTTTTTGGTATGATGCCCCATCCTGAAAGGGCATGTTCAACCGTACTCGGCAACACGGATGGTGTGGGTATTATCAAAACCCTGCTGATGCAGGAGCAATTGGTTGGATAAATTTTAACAAACAGGCTTAATCTTTTACTGGAACTTTGCGTACTTATAATAAAGCGTTTTACATGAAGAAGATTGTTATTCTATCGGTGGTATTATTCTCTGGCTTATTGGCAAAAGCGCAACTGAGCCCGGTAACCTGGACTTTTACGGCCACCAAACTGGATGATAAAACTTACCAGGTGCAGGCCAAAGCCACCATTCAAAATAAGTGGCACCTGTATTCACAAACACAGCCTGCTGATGCGATAGTAGATCCGACGTCATTTGTATTTAATCCGAACCCGCTGTTCAGCCTGGAAGGCAAAGTGGGGGAGTCAGGTAAAATGGAAAAATTTACCGATAAAAATCTAGGGATTTCGGCCAACCAGTATTCTAATACGGTCACCTTTACCCAGAAAGTAAAACTGAAAACTAAGGCTAAAACGAATATAACCGGCAAAGTAACCTACCAGACCTGCGATGATCAGAAATGCCTGCCGGCGAAAACAGTACCGTTCACCATTGCGTTGAATTAAATCAAAATAAAAGCTTCAAATTTGCAAAACGAGTTCCTTAGTGAACTCGTTTATTTTTAGAAAGAATGTTTATGCAAGGTATTAAGCACTGCTTCCTGTTGATATTGTCTGCCTTTTTAGTTAGTAGCAACCTGTTTGCACAGGATTCCACCGCAGCCATAAACGACTGGAAGATTGAAAGTAAAAAAATCGGAGAAGGAAAATATGAACTGAGTTTTAAAGGCAATATTAGCGGCGGCTGGCAGGTGTATGCGCCCAACCAGGCCCTGCTGGATGTACAAACAACGGTATTACAGTTTCCCGATTCAGCTATTACACAGGAGGGGCCTTTTATGGTGGAGGATGCTCCAGTTCAAATAAGCGGTGCCTTATTTGAAAAAGATAGAATAGATGTATTTGAAGGGTCTGTCTCATGGAAAGCGGTGGTAACAGTTAAAGGCGTAGTACCAGCAAAATTATCAGGCGAACTGTATTACACGTTTGGTAAAGGCGATGTGTTTAATCCGTCTACGTTAGTGCCGTTCACTGCCGACCTTGAAGGTGGGGTACAATCTTCCGACCTAATTAAGGAGGCTGCAATTGATATAAAAAACCCTGTCAATAATTGCGGGGACGATGGTACAGAAGGGAAAAGCATTCTCACCATATTCCTTCTTGGTTTCCTCGGTGGCTTTATCGCTTTGCTTACGCCCTGTGTATTCCCCATGATACCGGTTACAGTTACTTTTTTTACTAAGAAATCGCAGGACAGGAAGAAAGGTATTTTCAATGCCATGATGTATGGGTTGTTTATATTTCTTATTTATACACTGATTACTGTTCCTTTTCATTTTACGAATACTAAGAGTGAGGTGTTTAACAACATATCAACTAATGTATGGCTCAACCTGTTGTTCTTTGTCATCTTCGTGGTTTTTGCCCTTTCCTTTTTTGGTTTGTATGAAATCACTTTGCCATCGGGCATTGCCAACCGGGCCGATTCTAAGTCGGGTCTGGGCAACCTTGGCGGTATTTTCTTTATGGCGGCAACACTGGCCATCGTTTCGTTTTCTTGTACAGGCCCCATCCTGGGAACCTTGTTAGTCGGCGTTTCTGATCAGGGGGCCTGGCCGCTTACAGCAGGTGCAGCTGGCTTTGGTTTAGCACTAAGTCTGCCCTTTGCCTTGTTCGCCATGTTTCCGAACTGGCTGCAGTCTTTACCAAAATCAGGGGGATGGATGACGACCGTGAAAGTAGTACTCGGTTTTATTGAACTTGCCTTGGCTGTTAAGTTCCTGGCAAACGCAGACAATGTGGAACAGTGGGGCATCATAAAAAGAGAAGTATTTGTTGGGTTATGGGTTATTATTGGCCTGCTCACCACACTATACCTGTTGGGTATACTGCGTAAGAAAACAGCACCCAAACCTAAATTCTCTCCCATCCGGATTTTATTCATTGCTTTATTTGGCGCTATCACCATATATCTTATTCCCGGGCTGACGAACTCAAAGTTGGCCGCATTGAAATTGCTCAGTGGTTTTCCGCCTCCGGTTTCATACAGTATCTATCCGCATCATGTACTGCATGCAAAAGGTGTGAACCCGGTTGTAAATGATTTGCAGGCTGCATTGGCCAAAGCAAAGCTGGAAGATAAGCCTGTACTTATCGACTTTACGGGCTGGGCCTGTGTAAACTGTCGCCGGATGGAAGAAAAAGTATGGACAAATCACGAAGTAGATTCACTGATGCGTACACAATTTATTGTGGTGTCATTATATGTTGATGAACGTACAAAACTGCCTGTAAAAGACAGGATCACCTACACCACCTCATCGGGGCAGGAAGAGACTGTTGTGTCCATTGGTGATAAATGGACCGCTTTTCAAAAGGAGAACTTCGGAGCGGTATCCCAACCACAATACGCCATAATTAATGCAGATAAAAAGGCGTTGACGAAGACAAAATTCTATACACCTAAGCCCGGCGAATTTAAAAAATGGCTGGAATGCGGCCTGGATGCGTATAAAAAGGCTAAATAAAAAAATCCCCTCAACATCGTTGAGGGGATTTTTTTATAGAGAGATGTCTTATTTAAACTTACTGTGTTGCCACAACTTCACCTGTGATCTGCACTACTTTAGGTAAATCAATACCGGCTAACTTGATAGTGATATCCTTGGTAAAAATACCCACAGCCGCAGCATTGTACTGCACTTTAATTTTTCCGCTTTCGCCAGGCATAATTGGCTGCTCAGGCTTTTCAGGAGTAGTACAACCGCAAGATGCTGTAGTGCTTTCAACAACAACCGGCTGGTTGCTGGTATTTTTTATTTCAAATGTATACGTAACCGGAACGCCTTGTTTGATCTTACCAAACTCATGCTTTTCGGTATTCATTTTCACCACATCATCAGCTTTTGTCTGGGCGTTTACTGCGAGTGTCATTACGAAGGCACTTGCGAGGAGGAGAATCTTCTTCATGATTTTTAAAAATTATTAAATATTAAAAAGTTTGTTTCTTCAGCATATCAACCGGGGCATTGGCCGGAGCTGGTCCTTCAGGAGCTTTCCATACCGTGCCTTTGATAAATAATTGTTTTGTCTGGTTGCCATTATAGGTGATGGTAACAGGCTTTGTAAACGAACCTTCGGCGGCAGCATTATAGCCAACTTTAATTTCAGCTTTAGCACCCGCAGCAATCGGCTCACGGTTCCATTCAGGTGTCGTGCATCCGCAACTTGCTTGTACGTTGTCCAGCTTAAGTTCAGTTTTGCCGGTATTTACAATCGTAAAAACATGGTAAACAGGCTTGCCCTGTGGTATTTTACCGAAATCAAACTCGGTTTCTTTCACCAAAAGCACATCATCCGCAGGAGCAGCAGCCGGCGTAGTTGCAATGGCTGGCTTTGCCTGGTCAGACTTGCCATGATTATGTCCATCGTGTTCACTGTGGCCCGTTTGGGCAGAAAGACCGGTAAAGAGTAGGGCACCGGCCAAAACGAGTACTAATTTTTTCATAAATGGAGAATTTAGCAGTGGTAAAAGTAGCTAAAAGATGGCAGACCACATAGATAGGTTGCACCTGTCACCATTTTTTTAACATGCTAACGGTTGGTAACCTTTCTCCCTATTTTTGCCCTATGGAACCCAATAACCCTGCTGCCATGGATGATGTAAAACTTTCCTTCGATAAGTTCAGGGAAGCAGTGCTTTCCGACTATAGAATTGCATGTATAAGCAGGGAAACCAGCCTGTTAGGCCGGAAGGAAGTACTTGGCGGAAAAGCCAAATTTGGCATTTTCGGCGATGGAAAAGAAGTGGCCCAGGTAGCCATGGCCAAATATTTTATGCCCGGCGACTTCCGAAGCGGCTACTACCGCGACCAAACCTTTGCCCTGGCAGCCGGGCTCGCCTCTGTAGAACAGATTTTTGCACAACTCTATGCCGATCCGGATGCTGACAGGGAGCCCTTCAGCGCCGGCCGCCAGATGAATTGCCATTTTGCCACGCCCATGGTGGATAAATCGGGTGACTGGCTGCCGCTGGCCGAAACAAAAAACACGTCCAGCGATATGGCCCCCACCGCCGGGCAAATGCCCCGGGCACTTGGCCTCGCTTTCGCTTCAAAGGCATTCAGGAATATAGAACAGCTAAAAAAGTTCAAACAACTTTCTAAAAACGGCAACGAAGTTTGCTTCACCACCATCGGTGATGCATCCACCAGCGAAGGGCATTTTTGGGAAACCATCAATGCAGCCGGTGTATTACAAGTGCCGCTTGCTGTATTTGTATGGGATGACGGCTATGGAATATCTGTTCCCAAAAAATACCAGACCACCAAGGCTTCTGTATCGGACGCACTGGCCGGTATGCAAAAAACAGAAGACACCAACGGGATCATTATCTATAAAGTAAAAGGCTGGGATTATGCTGGTATGTGCGAAGCTTTTGAAGAAGGTGTAAACATAGCCCGCACCACGCATACACCTGTGCTCTTTCATGTGGAGGAAATAACACAGCCGCAGGGCCACTCCACCTCCGGCAGCCATGAACGGTATAAATCGCAGGAGCGGCTTGAATGGGAAAGGCAATGGGATGGTATTAAGAAGATGAAAGAATGGCTGATAGAAAATGCGCTGGCCGACGAAGAAGAGTTGAATACGATTGCCGATAAGGCAAAAGAATATGTACGTGACAGCCGCCATATGGCCTGGGACAATTTTATAAAACCTGTAAAAGCACAGGTCGTTCGTTCTGCTGAGCTCATACATTCCGTGGCGAAAGCACTGCCGGCACAAACAGCAGAGCTGGAAAAAATAGCCCGCGACCTGACGGCCATACGTGAACCACTTCGCCGTGATGTAATGAAAGCCCTGCATACGGCACTAACCGTAGCAGGCAATGCCGATGCGGCATTCTGGACAAAAGATTATTACAACGATTTACTGGAAGAAAACAAAAAACGCTTCAACTCGCAGTTGTACAATGAAGGACCGAGAAGCGCATTAAAAGTGCACGAAGTAAAACCAGCTTACACCAAGGATTCACCCATGGTAAACGGGTTTGAAGTACTGAATAAATATTTTGATGAACTCTTTACCACCAACCCCAGGGTGGTGGCCTTTGGCGAAGACCTCGGCTTTATTGGTGATGTGAACCAGGGCTTCAGTGGCCTGCAGCAAAAGCATGGCGACCAGCGCATATTTGATACAGGTATCCGTGAACTCACTATCATGGGACAGGGTATTGGCCTTGCCCTTCGTGGGTTGCGTCCCATTGCAGAAATACAATACCTCGATTACTTACTGTACGGCCTGCAGCCGCTGAGTGATGATGTGGCTACATTGCATTACCGCACTGCGGGTCAGCAAAGTTGCCCGCTGATAGTACGCACCCGCGGCCACCGCCTCGAAGGCATCTGGCATAGCGGATCACCCATGGGTATGATCATCAATTCACTTCGCGGTATGTATGTATGTGTACCGAGAAATATGGTGCAGGCCGCCGGAATGTACAATACATTATTACGAAGTAATGATCCGGGATTGGTGATTGAATGCCTGAATGGCTACCGCCTCAAAGAAAAAATGCCGGCTAACCTTACTGAGTTTACCGTGCCATTAGGCGTACCGGAAGTCATAAAAGAAGGAACGGATATAACCATAGTGTCTTACGGCTCCACTTTACGCATCATACAGGAAGCCGTAAACCGCCTGGAAGCACAGGGCATTAGTTGTGAGGTGGTGGATGTGCAAACACTATTGCCGTTCGACACTGATCATCTCATATTGGAATCATTAAAGAAAACAAACCGCATTGTATTTATAGATGAGGATGTACCGGGTGGTGCCGCTGCTTATATGTTCAATCATGTAATGGAAGAGCAGGGCGGCTATAAATACCTCGATGTATCGCCCCGTACAATTACTGGCAAAGCACACCGGCCTGCCTATGGCAGCGACGGCGATTACTTCAGCAAACCCAATGCAGAAGAAATTGAAACGGTAATCCGCCAAATGATGGCCGAATAAAAAATAATGATGCTTTCTGAAAAAGAACAATACCAGCTTAAGCGGTTTGAAGCACTGTTGAAAATGCCGAAGTGGAAATATGTTCTTTTCACGGGCGTATTAAGCTGGGGCATACTTACAGCATTACTGTACTCCGTATACAACATGCTGGTGGACAAGGTAAGTTTTGATGAACTCCTGCGGGGGAAATTATGGGCCAACCTCCTTACGTTTATGATTGCAGGTATATTCTTTGGCCTGTTGATGCATTGGTTTCTGCGCAGCCAGGTGAAGCGCCTGAAAGAAAAAGAGCAGGGTCCTGATAAAAATTAGTTGTACCTTAAAATCGTCAACATTTTTTTTATCCTAAAAAATTAAATCATGGCAGTTGTAAAAGTCATTGAGCTGATAGCCTCATCAGAAAAAAGTTTTGATGATGCGGTAAAGCAGGCCGTCAAAGAAGCATCTAAAACCATCCGCAATATTGATTCTGTATGGGTAAAAGATATGAAGGCCCATGTGAAAGACGGGAAGATCAAATCATACGGTGTTATTTGTAAAGTATCATTCCGGCTGGATAAAGAGAAGGCAGCGAAGTAAACCTATTTAACAGGTTATATAATCCTCCCAATATTGTTGCGGGGGATTTTTTAATTTTACCTCATGCCCACCCAATTTTTATTCATCATCGACATACTGGGTACGATTTCTTTTGCCGTATCAGGTGCCTTCCTGGCCATGGAGAAAAAACTGGATCCCTTCGGTGTGCTGGTGCTTTCCTTTGTAACGGCGATTGGTGGTGGTACGCTGCGTGATATGATGATTGGTAATCTGCCGGTCAGCTGGCTGACTAACTCAACAGCTACCATTGTCATCTTTGCGTCGGCTATTGTCACCATGTTCTTTGGGCGATACCTGAAGCATTTTACCACCACCTTGTTTTTGTTTGATGCCTTGGGACTGGGGCTGTTTACGGTAGTGGGTATCAAATTGGGCATTGCAAAAGATTTCAGCATTGGTGTTTGTATCACATTGGGTACTATTACCGCCTGTTTTGGTGGTGTGGTGCGGGATGTGCTGCTGAATAATATTCCGTTACTGTTCCGCAAAGAAATATATGCTATGGCCTGTATCGCAGGCGGCCTGGTGTACTTTGGCCTGTTGCAGTTGCAGCTGGACAGGGATGTAATCACCATTATCTGTATCCTGCTTATATTCACCATCCGGGTGCTGGCCGTGCGCTACAAAATTTCATTACCTCAATTCTATAATACGCTCAATGAGCGAAATCCATAAAACATAAGTGCACATGAAACTATTAATATACCAGGTAGATGCATTTACAGATACATTGTTTGGCGGCAATCCTGCAGCAGTGATGCCATTAAAAAAATGGTTGCCCGACGATTTGATGCAGCGCATAGCCCTGGAAAATAATTTGAGTGAAACAGCCTTCTTTGTCGAATCTGACCAGAAAGGTGTTGATTATGATATCCGCTGGTTTACCCCCACACTGGAAATAAACCTCTGCGGACACGCCACACTGGCTTCTTCTTATATCGTATTTGAAAAGATGAAAGCAAAGAAGAAAAAGATTGTCTTTAGTTGCAAGAGTGGTTTGCTCAAAGTAGTAAAAGAGAAAGATGCTGCCACAGGCAAATTCAGGGGGCTGATGGATTTCCCTTCCTGGAAACCGGAAAGGCTGAATGACTATCCTGCGGAACTATCAGCCATGATTGGAGGGCAGGAGATAGTGGGCGTATATAAGCACCGTGATTTTTTGGTGGAAATGATCAATGAAGACGCTGTTAAAAACTGTACGCCTGATTTCTCGTTGATGAACAAACACGGTGTAGATAAACTGATCATCACTGCACCGGGCAAGGAAGTTGATTTTGTATCCCGCTTCTTTGCTCCCGGCGCTGGAGTGGATGAAGACCCGGTAACTGGTTCAGCCCATTCGCAATTAATACCTTTCTGGAGTGAGAAACTGGGTAAGGCTCAGATGCGGGCCAAACAATTATCCGCAAGGGGAGGGGATATACTATGTGAGCAGTTGAATGAGGAACGTGTGGTGATGGGTGGCGGCTGTGTGTTTTATATGGAAGGGGAAGTGATAATATAAGCACTGAAAAGACGGTGAACAATTACCTGCTGAAGATAGTTTTGCTATCGACAAATAAACGGTTGCCCTGGTAATCAATAAAGCAGTTGGTCATTTTAAAAAAGCCAAAACCCAGGATGCCCTGAAACTCCTCCATAATCCCGTTGGCGCTCAGCGATTCTTTTATGGTGGTAAAATCCATGGCCAGGAAATCGGTGAATGAAAACTGCTGGCCGTTAATAGTAAGCCCTACTTCACTGATGCTAAAAACATCATGTATAAGCCCACCTGCGCCTCCGCCTTTTTCTCCTGTTGGTGTTAGATGCAGCCCAAGGCTTTTTGCAAAATCATAGTCCAGCAAACTAGCTGAAGCACCCGTATCCAGCAGAATACTTGCCGGCACAACCCCCGCTACAGTGGCTTTGATAACCGGGTGTCCCGCACCATTGAAAGAAAATGGAATACTTATATAACCTTCTTCGGTAAATGCCTTTTCTATTGCGTTCATACAGCGGCCGGAGTTTGACATAAAACTCCATGCAGTAAAACTATCTTATTCTGCTATATTTATTGGCAGCAATTTTGACCTTTCTTCGTCTAATTAGACGATAGCATCTAGTCCAGGAAATTCTTCAGATAGCCTAATATAGTTTGTGTCTGCATCATCAGGCCGACATGATCCTGTGCCGGCACTATGGCCAGTTGCGATTTTGGCATCGGGCTCAAACCGGCAGCAACATCACCACCCAACAAACGATAGGTTTTTGCTAATTCCACTTTATCTACCCCGTCATTATCGCCGGCTATGATTAATACCGGGGCTTTTATTTTAGCAATATTGCTATCCCCAACATTAAATGGCTCATCGGCAAAGGCAAACATCTTGGTTAAGAAGGCTCTCCATTTTGTTTTATCAGGCGCTACAGCATCATAGCCGGTTTGCAAGGGTGTGTTGTCGAAAAATTCAGGCTTGAAATCCTTAAACGCACCGTTTACTACAGGCAGCCATCCCTCTGATTTATAGGTGGAGGATATGATAATCAGCTTTCTTAATCGCTTTGGGCTTTGAACCGCAAATTGCCAGGCCACAGACCCGCCCATACTATACCCCATTACATCTGCACTGTCTATTTTTAGGTAATCCATGAGTTTCTCTACATCTCTTGCAAGGGTTGTGATGGATAATTTTCTATCTGAGTACGGGCTATGTCCGTGCCCCTGCAATTCAAGGGCAATCACTTTCCTGGTCTTTGACAGTTCGGGAATCAGTTCCGCCCAGTTCATGCCAATGGTATAAAAGGCACCGTGTAATAAAATGAGCGGTTTGCCTTCGCCGTATATTTCATAATATACTTTAATGCCATTTACAGGGGCGTACCCGCTGTCGGCCGGTTTAATAGTTTGCCCGCTTAAAACAGATGTTGTAAACAGCAGTACAGCAAACAATGCTGAATGAAGAAATGGAGTGTTGCCCTTTTTCATTTTCATTTTTTATGCGGTTAAGTAGTTCTTCCGGTTTATTACTGTTCTTCACCAATTAATTGCTCAGTGTAAAACTTCACAATGATAGTTCATCGAAGTAACAAGATGGATTATCTTTTCTCCTGAAATAATAGTGCCCTGCACCCGTAAGATCCTGTCGCAGTCCGTCAAATCAAAATTGATCTTATGTGCAGGAAATTCAGCGGATAGTTTTTCAACAATCAATTTTGCTGCACGGATGGTGTTGACATTCGTTTTAAACACTTCTACCATAAACCATTTTCCATTGTACTTACTTCGACAGTGCAGCCAGTAAATCTTCGAGGCTTTGTAAAGTGGAAGTAAAGCCCATGCGGAAGCCATCCATTAATTTCTCCATGCGATCAAAAGACTCGTTGTACACAGTAATCGTAACAGTGGTAGTTCCATTATCCTCACTAAAGGTCAAATCCCAGTCGGAACCTGCCGGCTCGGGATTCTCGTCTGCATCAGTGAACACATTGAAGAATTTGAAATTTGTTTTCGGTGTGATGGAGGTATAGCGCTGTACGGCATGGCGTTCTGCGCCGTCGGGACTTACCATAGCATAGAAACGGCGGCCACCTACTTCAAAATCCATGGCTTTTGTTACCGATGTAAATGGTTTGGGTGCATACCACTGGTCGAGCAGTTCTTTTTTGGTGAAGGCGTCCCAAACCAGGTCAAGTCCGGCGGCAAATTCTTTTTTGATGTGCACCGTTTTTGCCGGTTTATCTACGGTGAAGTCAAATAGCAAACTGTTACTCATTTTTGTTTTTTTTATCCACCTTGCTTCTCCCTTCGTTAAAACTTCGGGAGATGAATTAGCGAAGGCGGGATTGTTTTTGTATTGTTGATAAAAGGTCATCCAGCTGATTAAGGCGGGTTTCCCATATTTTTCTGAATTGATCAAGCCACTCGTCTATCTCTTTCATTTTTTCAAAGGCTAATGTGTAATGAATTTCGCGGCCTTGTTGCTCCTGCGTTACCAGCTCACATTCCGTCAGTATCTGCAGGTGTTTGGAAATGGTTTGGCGGGTACTGTCAAAATTGGCGGCAATGGCATTGGGCGTCATAGTTTGCGACGCCAGCATTATCAGGATGGCCCTGCGGGTGGGGTCGGCAATGGCCTGATAAATATCCCTTCTTGATTCCATTATGCAGCTATTTGACTGCAAATATATGCGCAGCTATTTAACTGCGCAAATTATTTTGAAGATATTTATTGGCGTGATGTAAAATGCTGGTTAGTAGTGGGAACTATTTACCGGTTTCTTTAACCCCGTATAGAATAGCTGTTTCTAATACCTCCAGGTTTATATCTTTCAGCGCTTTGAACTTGATGCAGTAGCCGGTTACACTGGCTTTGCCGATGGTTTTTCCATAGGCCCTGGCCAGGTGGGTTTTGTCTTTCAGTCCCATGATGTAAACAGAAATACCTGTAGTATTGGCACTCAGGCCAACTTGATAAAACTCCTTTGTTTCTCCATTAGCGTATTTGATGGTATATGAGCCATAGCCAATATTGGGGTTAGACACTATTTTGCCGGTGCTGTCTTTGCCATCAAGAAACCATTGTTTACTGCCCTTTAAAGTCTTGCTGATAAATTTATGCAGGGCCTGTATGTCTGCCTGCTTTGGTTCTGGCAGACTGGCGATGTAGGTTTTTATTTGGTCTTGTGGTTTCATATTAATTCTGTTTTGCCTGCCTGTAGTTAATGTACATAGCCCTTAGCAACGAAGTTTTCATCACATCAGTTACTCCTTTTTTGCTGCGGATTCAGCTCATAAAAAGTGTCATTGCATTTTTGCAGGTATTCTTTAATGGGAGAAAGCCCGACAGCCATCCTTCTTTTGTCAAGATTTACCGTATCAATGCAGGGTTTGATTGTTGTGTTTCCGCTCATTAGAATCTGTGTGCCGTAGACCTGTAACCGTCCGCTGTTGATTTCTGTCCGGTCGGTCAGGAAGGCAAAGTTTTGCCCCGAAGCATTATTCTGCTCCACCTGTTTTTTCATCGACCTGAGCACACGTACCTGAAACGGTACATCAAAATCTGAATGTTGAACCAGTGTGAAATATTTGTTTGAATACTCTTTGCCGATTAAGTCATAGCCCGGAAAACCGTACTTATCATAGATTTTGTAAACAATGGGGAAATTGCTGCGGATCACCCGTTGGTAAGCGGCAGCGGCGCTGTCTGGTGGCCTTATTGCTGCTGTTGCCTGGTCCGCTTTGTATAAGCTGTCGATAATATGGGGCAGGGTTTCCTGTGTTAGACGGGTTTGCCTGGTTGCCGAACAGGATAACAGTATTGAAAGGGTCAAAGCAGAAAAAAAATGATTTCTCATGTTATTGAAGTTAGGAATAAAAGATGAGGCATTATTCGTTAATCCATCCTTTAAGCAAAACCGAATGTTAATTGATATTTCTCTTTTTTTTCATCGAAGTATAATTAAACAGAAAAAGAACCAACAACGGAAGTATCAGCAATGACAGGAAAACACCATACTGCGGCTCATAATCCTGTGCAGGCATACCGGCAGATAATAGAGACAGGGCAAAAGCAACAAGTGCTAACAGTGCCAGTAAAAATCGAAATAGTTTTGAATTTAACAAAGGCATTTTTATGAGGTAAATGCACCATAGTAAAAAAAAGGGTAAATAAAAGCTAAGAGAAATCCAGTCATCGGTTAGATATACCGATTTCCAAAAGCCTTGAACGCCTTCATTACCCACAGAGTAAACAGAAGAGAACGGCAGGAGAAAAATGGATAAGCTAACCAGGCTTACCAGGACTGTGAGGAATTTATGGAGTTTTGAATGCATTAGCCGTGTCACCAGAAATGTAAGCTACGATTACTTTTTCTTCTTCGGAACCAATGCAGCTGCTTCACTCATTGTTAGTCCGACAATCTTAATTACGGCGGGAAAATCCAGTCCTCTTTTTAAAAGCTTTTTTGCAATCTTTAGTTTCTCCTGTATAATTTCCCTCGCTTGCGCTTCCTGCTTTTTAAATGTAAGATCAATATTACTTTCTCTTTCAATTTTCGCCAGCAGCCCTGAATCGGCAAAACTGAAATAGTCTTTTTCGCTGATGATCATATGGTCAATGATGGGTACATCCACCAGGTGGCCCACAGCCATCATTTTCTCCGTCACTTTTATATCGCTGCGGCTGGGTATCAGTTCACCACTCGGGTGATTGTGCACCATAATGATTTTAACCGCCCTTTTCTGCAAGGCAAAACTGAATACATCCATCGGCTCTACGATAGTGTTTTTTACGGAGCCCAGGCTTATCAGTTCTATCATTAGTATCTGGTTGTTGTTGGCCAGGCATACCAACCAGAAATGTTCTTTGTTGCGGTCTATCTTTTTTTCCCGCATTAGTATATCCTGCATGATGATAAACAACTCATCAATATTCAGGAGTTTTATTTTTTGTTTGGCCGTCAGTCTGATTGTCATAGGGTAAAGATATTGAAAGGATTTGTGATGTGAGAGGCAGAGCCGTTTTGTAAACGTTTATTGTCGGCTGGTATTGCTGTGGCGGGTGTCTCTGCATTCACTTTTCGTATCGCTGACTTCTTTATTTGTTCAGCGGTATATGCCTTCGTCTATGTTGCTACGGTTGAAAGACGTTATTCCCCTGCCTTCATATAAGCCAACGCCATGTTAGCGGCATGCACTTATCTGTCCGGCGAATTATTGACGCAATTAATGCAGGTTATTTCTTTGTGCGGATGCCTGCAAATGCGTGGGCTATTTCTTTTTCAGCTTCTTTGTTTGTTTTAGAAGTTTCTTGTCTTCCGATTTTACTTTTCTTTCTATTTTTTTGAGATCTTCTTCTGCTGGTAGATTCTCTGGCTTAATGCCGCTTTTCAGTAATAGTCCTCTGACGTCTTGATTGTTTTTGATATGCTCGTTTGTTATAGCATCTTCAGATGTAAGGTCACCTTTGCGAATGTTTACATTGGTCAACTCGTTTGCAAAATCCTTGGCTTTTATGGTTATTGTAGGTAAGAAGTCAGCAAGCGGTCTGTTGTCAGGAATACCTAATCTTGCTTTCATGTCTAATGTTGTCTTGCCGCCGAACAATGCCTGGTCGCCTTTACTTCTTATTCTTGCAAAGCCTGCATTGTCAATTCCCTTTTGAAAGATTAGACCTGATAATTCTTTTTCTGAAATGGTTAGCTTTTCTCTTGCTTGTAATCTTTCCCATTCTTTAAGTCGTTGTTCAAGAAGTTCCTGCTTTCTTGTCTGAACGGCAAAGTAACTCATTGCAAATGCAATCTCATCTTTACGAGGGTCGCCGTTTTGAGCAATGAGATAACAGGCATACCTTGTAAGCATGATATCGTCAATTTCTCTCTTTGCGCCTGAACCCAAATCAACCATTTTCCTGACGTCAAGAAAATGGTCTGATACTTCTTGATTTGCGTTAGAGCAAGCTGTCTTGGCTTTATCAATAACTTTTATGAAATTCTCCCATTTTGAATAGCCTAAAAGTTCCTGAAGATCTCTTGCAAGCCAATATTCCACGCCATCAGTTTCATTAACTGCTAATTCAAAACTGCTGTGAAGTTGTGATATAATCTCCCTTTTCATTCACTGATTATTATTCGCAAAATTAGTAATTATTCAGTCAGCTGATAGAAGGAGCTTCTGTTGCTTATTGGTTAAGCCATTTTCGAAGCTTTCTGCATGCGTAGCTGTTTTTGTAAACCACTCTGTGCCTTGGATCCGAGAGAATGCCCATCCGGCTCGCTTGCGTATGTCCGGACGTTTTATTTCTTGCCAGATTTTTTTTCGTATCCCGAATGATAGATATATCCGTCTATCCAATTACAGTTTTCTTATTACATATTATTATTCCCAAGTTAATAACGTAGCAAACAACCTTATACTATGGATTTAATACAATTGCCGTACTGGCAGTTATAAAGAAAAGTGCAGACTCCTTTTGGGTATCGACTTGGATTTAGCCCGATATATCAAATAAACAAAACTACCCCAAAAACCGCTCCTGCACCTCCTTCGTCGGCAGCATACAACTTTCCTTTTTGCCAAACCAGCGGTAGCGGTTGCGGGCAATGATATTGTATAAAAAATCACGGATGAACTTCGGGATGATGATAAGACCGTAAAATAATTTCCAGCCGCCATCCAGGTGTTTGCAAATGCGCAGGGCGGCGGAGGATTGGGTATAGACCCTGCCATTATCAATGAAGACAACCGAATTGAGATTGGTGGTGGTCAGCTTGTATTGTGGCAGTAACCGGGCAGCTGTTTCTCCCTGCAAGGGCGTAAACTTTAACCGGTTTTTGCGGTCACGACGGATCGCAAAATTCACCCAGTAGTTGCAAAAATTACAGACACCGTCAAATAAAACTACCTGCTTCGGTTCATTCATACCGCAAAATTAATACAGCAGGACGCTCAAATGCCAGCTAATTTATACCTTCAGGTCTATGAAGGCACTGCTGTTTACCATTTTTGTTTTGACAGGCTTGCAAGCAGCCGCACAACCCGTTGCGGGCAACGAGCCCGTTGCTTTCAACGCACTACTGAGCCGGGCCGATCAGTTTTATCAGCAGGCCCGCTACGATTCTGCCACCAGCATTTTAGAAAAAACAGTGCAGCTCTCCCGCCTGCAGAAAGCGAAAAAATATGAAGCCGAAGCCATCGATAAGCTGGCCGATATTGTACAAATACAGGGCCGCTATGCTGATATGCGCCGCTATGATTCCATATTGCTGCCACTGGCCTATCAATTGAAAGACACGACAACCCTGATCAGTGTCTATAACCGCACTGGTGTTTATTACCAGGAAAAAGGAAAAGCCAAAGAAGCAGAACAGAGCTACCGGCAGGCATTGGGTTTTGGCCTGGAGAAGCAACAGTCTGCCAAAACAGCCGAAGTGTACAGCAACCTGGGTTCCATCTTTCTTTCTACCGGTGATAAAGAAAAGGCCATGGACTGGTTTATCAATGCCCTCAAACTATACGAAATAAATAAGCATGAGAAAGGCCAGGGCGAAACCTACAGCAATATATCCTCTGTGTACTACCTGATGGGTAAAACAGATGATGCCATCGAATACCAGAAAAAAAGTATTGTACTCCGGGAAAAAAATAACGACCGCAATGGCCTTGTGGTCACCAACGTCAATATCGGGCAGTTATATATCCTGAAGAATGATTATCCGCAATCGCTCAAACATTTGCAATCAGCGGTTAGCTATGCAGAGGAACTCAAGGTTCCCCGGCTGATGGCCACTGCTTATTCTGGTATGACAGCCTATGCCAGCCGCACCAAAAATTTTCCGGATGCATTGATGTGGCAAACGAAAGCCATCAAAATCTTTGAAGAACTGGACAACCGGCAATTGCTCTCCCGGCTCTATGTATCAGCCGGCAACCTGGCCAACGCTACCAATGATTCAGCCGCCGCCGCAGGCTTCTATACCCGGGCACTGGCCTTATCAAAAGAAATGAACAATAAAGAGAATATTGGTAATGCCTATGAAAAGATGAGCTCCTTTTACCTGTCAAGAAAAGATTTTGCAGCAGCCTATGATAATTATAAAAATTTTATTCTGTACCGTGACAGCGTAAGTGCCAGCAGCACCCTTTCAAAAATTGAAGAAGTGCGTACCAAATACGAAACAGAGAAGAAAGACGGGGAGATAAGCCGGCTGAACACCCTGCAGCGGTTAAAAGAGCTGGAAATAGAAAAGCAAAATGCAGTGATAGCAGGTAACCTGCTGGTGGCAAAACAAAAACAAAATGAAATAGACCTGTTGTCAAAATCACAGGAGCTGCAGGATGCCAAAATAAGCCAGCAGGAAGAAGAGTTGGAGAAGAAAGAACTGCTGGCAACAGCAAGGGCACAGCAATTAGAAATTGCGGAAAAAGAAAAACAGTTACAGGACAAACAAATCAGCAATCAGCGACTCGTGCGTAACCTGCTTATAGGCGGTATCGTACTGTTATTATTGTTGGGTTATACATTCTTTAACCGTTACCAGCTAAAGAAAAAGCTGGAACAACAGAAAAGTCTGTTGGGTATGCGCAACTCTATCAGCCAGGATTTGCATGATGATATCGGGGCTTCTCTAAGCAACATCAATATTCTTACGGAACTGGCAAAGCGCAATATCAGCGAGCCGGAAAAATCTGCCGGTTACCTCAACAAAGCTTCAGAAGACATTCAGCGTATCAGCGAATCACTTTCTGATATTGTATGGAATATCAACCCAAGGTATGATGATTTGGAAAACCTTTTTGTACGCATGCGGCGCTACGCTGCGGATATGCTTGATGGTAAAAATATTCAGGGTGAGTTTGATTTTCCGGCATCCGGTACAGGTGTAAACCTGAGTATGACACAGCGCCGCGACCTGTACCTTGTATTTAAAGAAGCCGTGAACAACCTGGTAAAATATTCCGGTGCCACCCATGCAACAGTAAAAGTAACAACAACCGGAAGCGACATGCAATTGCTGGTAAAAGATAATGGAAAAGGTTTTGAGCACAGCGCTGTAAAAACTGGTAACGGCTTGCTGAATATGGAACAGCGGGCGGTAGCGGCAGGAGGGGTCTTGACCATACAATCCAGCCCTGGCAGCGGAACAATAGTGGAGATGCGGATAAAAACAAGCTGAGCCTGTTACCCGAAAGTGTAAGAAAAACCGTTGTAAAATTAATTTACTTTTAACCGATGGCATATAAGGTTCTGATATTTGAAGACAATGCAAGGCTGCGCCAGTCACTTGAATTACTGCTGAATGATGAAATAAATTTCAGCGTAGTGGCTGCCTATCCGCACTGCGATGAGGGCGATGAGCAGGTATTGGCACATGGGGCCGACCTGGTAGTCATGGACATTGATATGCCGGGGATTGGCGGTATAGATGGCGTAAAGCGAATAAAAATGGCGGCACCCCATACCAAGGTTGTGATGCATACCATGTTTGATGATGATAACCGGATTTTTGATTCTATATGCGCCGGTGCAGATGGCTACCTGCTAAAGAATACCTCCCCCTTGCAATTGGTGCAGTCGCTGCAGGAAGCCATGGCCGGTGGTGCACCCATGAGCCCCTTTGTAGCACAGAAAGTATTCCAGTTTTTCCGCAACCAGCAGGCTACTACAGAAGAATTCAATCTTACCACGAGGGAAAAAGAAATATTAGAGTTTTTGGTAAAAGGCAATTCGTATAAAATGATAGCCGATAAATGCCATGTAACGGTGGATACCGTAAAAAAGCATCTCCAGAATATTTACCATAAGCTGCACGTAAACTGCGGTACGGAAGCAGTGGCAAAGGCCCTGCAGCATAAAATCGTAAAACTGGGATAACCCTTATCACCCGAATGTGTAATTGTTTCCTGTTTCTTTTCAGTTGAATTTTACTGTGTCAAAAGGCTATTGTTTCAGCCTGGTGGCATTAACCATTAATCGTAAAATTTTTTACCATGAAAAGAATATTCTTCCTGGCGGTATTATCAGCAATAAGCTTCACTGCATTGCAGGCGCAGAAGTTTGACACCGTAAAGGTTAAAAAGGACTTACCCCTGCCCGGTGGTGGCGGGCTTTTAGAAACAACAGTAACACTCACCGATGTGGAACTCTACGAAAACACCAACTACACTGGCCGGAAAGGGAATTTCAAAATAGTAGGCGGTAAACTGGTAGCGCCTTTTAAGACAGCCAACGGCTCTTTTAAAGTGGCGGCAGGCAAGATTGTGTACTTCAAGAAGTGTGAAAACGAATTTCCTTACGAAGAAGCCTATTCAGAATCGCAGGCGAAAGCCAATCTCATGGGTATTTGTGGCGTAAGGTCTGACAATCTTGTACGCCTGCCTATACAGTTTAACGGGTTATCAACTATTATTCATAACAACGATTGCCGGCGTGTATTCGGCGACGTAAAAATAAAAGTGTTTGAAATATCTCCGGATGGGGCGTCTCAATCAAACATGCGTCATAACCTGCGGGCCACAAGTCCTTTCCGGGCTGATAATTTTACTTTTCTTGCTTTTACGAATGCCAATGCGAACGTAACACCCAGGTATAACCGGCATTTGCATGATGCTAATCCGTCGGTGCCGGTAGTTAGTACCGTGGTAACAAGTACCTCTGGTGGTGAGGCCGTCGGAAGTTTTGGTGTAGGTGCGACTGCATTGCGTGATGGCAGATTAAGTATGCTGGTCGTTTCCAATATCGGGTCGGCTCATAAAACATGTGATCTCTGCGATGATTTTTCATCCAACGTAAGAATGCCGGCAGCCCGTACGGAATCAATACCGATTAATAAAAATTATGCAGGTGGCAGGGTGGATGCGGCTAATAATAAAGTAGTGCTTGGGCCTTACCAGGCCAGGGGTTCAAGAGACGGCTCAGCCATCACCGCATCTGGAGGAACCTTTATTGACTTCAGGGTACACCTTACGGTCACAGGGCTTTAAACTGATGCTTGTATTTTATATTTTACTACACAAATTAATAAACATGAAAAGCAGAATTATTCAACGGCTGATTATTTATTGCTGCTGCCTGCTCTTTGTGCTGCCAGTTAGCGCACAGAAAGATCCGCAGATAAAAAATCAGAACAAAGTTGTAACCCCGACGAATACTATGTTGGGACAGATTAGATTAAAAACAGGTAAATACATTATTAAGGCTGCTACCAGTGCCCGTGCAGTGGATGTAGACAGGGGGTCAATCAACACAACCTCACCAAAACTGCAACTGTGGGATGCCTGTGCGGACTATAAGCGAAACTGTGAGCCACAGCTCTGGTTTCTCACTGCAGTCGGCAACAATTCCTATACTATTAAACTGAGTGCAAACGGGAAATATCTTACCCTGAACCCGTTTAAAAAAACCGAAGTAGTATTATCCGCTAAAATAGGAGGCAATAAGACTACAAGCGAATACCAAACCTGGCAAATCAGTCATGTTGCTAATGGACAATTTACTATCCGTTCTGCTATGAAAGATGCTGCTGCAAACATGGCACTGAGCTATGCGGCTGAACAAAATGGCAGCGCTATTGGTTTACAAAAACCTTGTGCAAATGTAAATGCATCATGCAGTGCACAGTTGTTCACCTTTTTCACTATTCCGGATGCGCCGAGAATGTGTGCTACCTATCCTTCCCCGCCCAAGCCAACAAAACCTGCCTGTACCAACTGTGAGGTAGGGGTAAATGTTGAACCGCTGGTGGCAGCCACATCAAAAATGTGGCAGCCCGGCAGTACGCTTCGTGTAAGAATAGATGGTGGCAGCACCTTAGTAAGAAGTAAAGTGGTACGATATGCTAACGAATGGACCCGCTATGCAAACATTCGTTTTAACTTCATCAATAGTGGGGACGCTGAAATAATAGTAACCTTTGGCGATGATGGAAGTTCCTGGAGCTACGTGGGTACGGATTGCATCGATCCCGGCAGAAGGTTTATCGGCAACTTTACACAATATGGCACCACACACTTCGGATGGTTTACAGACGATACACCCGAAGATGAATTCAGCAGGGTGATTATCCATGAATTTGGCCATGCCCTGGGTTTCGAACATGAGCATTTTCATCCTGACGGTGGTATACCCTGGGACAGGGAGGCGACATATAACTATTACGCAGTGTCACAAGATCCGCCATGGGACAGGAACAAAGTAGACCAGCAGGTATTTGCTGTTGCAAGCAGAAGTCAGACGCAGTTTTCAAGTTATGACAGGAGTTCAATAATGCATTATGCTATTTCCAATGATCTTACAATTGGCGACTTTGAAGTACCCTGGAACACCCAGCTCTCTGCAACGGATAAGGCATTTGCACGGCTTATGTATCCGCCCGGTACGATTGCGGGTAATAAACTCAGAATAAAAATTGGGACCGGCGGAGATGATCTGCGTGTGAACAGTAATGTGCTTGTGTATTTAAAATTAAACAGCGCTGCCCTGCCTTCTTTTACCAAATCATTGAACAATGGCGCTGGCTGGGGTGGCAACAGTTCTAATGTAGTGGAGATTGCCTTGCCTGCCGGTGTGGGACTGTCCGATATACAAGAATGTAAATTGTTGTTTACAAGCGGAAAACAATTTGAGTGGGATACCCCCGACAACTGGAACCTGGATAAGCTGGTAATAGATTTTGTTACGGCTGATGGATTTGTATCAAACATTGCAAACAGATCGGGTACACCTTATATACGCTTCTATAATACCGGGGAAGTATTGCTTTTGCGCCGCTAACCTGCCGCAAATCCCTGCCAGCATTGCCTGTGATAGCCTTTCCTGGTTTTATCACAGGCAATGTTGTTTTGCTCCGGCAGTAAACAGGACCGAATCCAGCTCCGGGAACTAATGGCGATACTGGCGGACAATAACAGACGGTATGCTGTTTTTTTCATACCTTACTATGATAATATTCAAATAGTCAAAAAATGTCTATGAAAAGGTTCATCCTTTTACTGTGGTTGCTGGGTGCCGGAATTGTATATGCACAGCCCGGTAAATATGCCGGCTCCAAAAAATCATTGATTGGAAAAGAGCACACAATATTAGACAGCCTGCCACAATTAAAAGGCTGGACGATGATGGAGGGTACAGTTATGAACACCAATGTCATCTCAGACTCCGAACTGCATATGGTAAGTGTATACAAGAAGGGCACAACCTGTCTTATTATATTTTCAATATTAGAAGATACCGCTTCAGACAAGAGGGTAGTGGCCGATGTAGTGGAAGTAACGGGTGTACAAAAAGGCTGGTCAATACGTACGTGGTCTTGCCGGCAAAATAAAAAGCCTAACAGCTATTTGGTAGCCTGGGCAAAAGAAACAGACGGACAGTATATGAAGCCGGTAAAAAAGGCCTGGCGTTTTAACCCGGACAAACGCCGGGTGGAAGTGGTACCAATAACCGGCGTGGATTGCGAAAATGAAATGGGTTGCTGAGCAGGTTTACCGTAAGCAGCATACAGTTCACCGCATGCTTGATTCTGTTTGCCGGAAATACGTACACAGAACTGCAAAAGCTCTAATTTTACATTTCAAATAAAAACCTACTACAATGAAAGGAACCCGTAACGTTGCAATTTTATCAATAATCGCCGTTTTACTAATCGTAGGCGTATGGGGATGTAATGGCTGTAATAAAATTAAAGCTGCCGACCAGAATGTAAAAAAAGTATGGGGTAATGTGGAGACCAATTACCAGCGCCGTACCGATTTATACAGCAGCGTTATCAAAACGGTGGAAGCCTCTGCCAACTTTGAAAAATCAACTTTACAACAAGTGGTGGAAGCCCGTGCAAAAGCAACGTCTATCAATGTAGATATCAATGATCCAAAATCGCTGGAGGCATTTCAGCAGGCCCAGGGAAATCTGCAGGGTTCATTCAGCCGTTTAATCGCTTCTTTTGAAAATTACCCGGATTTAAAAACAACACAACAGTTCCAGAATTTCCAAACACAAATAGAGGGTACAGAAAACCGGATTAATGTGGCACGCCAGGATTATAATAAAGCCGTGGAGAACTTTAACCTGAAGATTGTGAAGTTTCCAAGCAGTATGCTCGCCAATATGATTGGGGCTAAGGAGAAGGCATATTATAAAGCCGATCCCGGAAGCGAAAAAAATCCTGATATAAAATTTGATATTAAGTAAGCAGCACTAATGTTTTCATTTTTCAGACGAAAAAAACAACTCTTCCCCGAGGAAGACACAAGGCTTATTGTCAAAGCCATCCGGCAGGCTGAAAAAGCCACCAGTGGTGAGGTAAGGGTCTATGTGGAAAGCAAGTGCCCGTGGATGGATGCCATCGACCGGGCGGCTGAGTTATTCTTTCGCCTGCAAATGGATAAAACAGAACAGCGCAACGGCACACTGGTCTATGTGGCCATGAAAGACAGGCAACTGGCAGTCTTTGGTGACGAAGGGATACACCAGCGGGTGGGCTCGGAATATTGGAATAAAGTGGTGCGGGAAATGCTCGCCAACTTCAATAAAGAAGATTATGCAAAAGGAATAGCGGAATGTGTTATCCAGATTGGCGAAGCCCTGGAAACACATTTCCCCTATACCAGGGATACAGATAAAAATGAATTACCAGACGAAATAGTATTTGGAAGATAAACCGGATGAAGAAACTCCTGCTGATATACTCCCTACTTATTTCCTTTTTTGCTTCAGCGCAGATAGATGAAGTAATTCCTAAAAGGCCTTCCCCTCCTAAACTCGTAACGGATGTAACCGGTACACTTACAGCGGCACAAAAAGACGCACTGGAAGCAAAGCTGGTCGCTTACGATGATAGCACCTCTACCCAGATAGCCGTTGTTATCATTAAAACAACTGGTGACTATACCGACCAGGAAGTGGCCCTTGAGATATTGCGCAAATGGGGTGTGGGCAACAAAGAAAAGAACAATGGTATCGTTGTACTCGTAGCCAAGGACGATCGCAAAATGCGTATCGAAACCGGCTATGGTATGGAAGGTGCTATTCCGGATGTTACGGCCAAGAGCATTATTGAAAATGATATAAAGCCTTACTTCAAACAGGATAATTATTACCGGGGTATTGATAATGGTATTGATGCACTTATCAAGGCAGCAGCAGGCGAATATAAAGCGCCCGCTAATTATGGTAGCAGGAAAGGGGATAGAAAGGGATTATCAACGGCTGTCATTCTTATCCTGGTTGTACTCTTTTTTGTTTTTGCCGGCGGCGCATCGGGTGGCGGTACCTATGTATCCCGTGGCGGCTGGACGGGTTGGACAGGAGGCGGAGGAAGCAGCAGCGGAGGAGGGGGCTGGTCTGGCGGCGGCGGTGGCTTTGGCGGCTTCGGTGGTGGTAGCGGCGGCGGCGGCGGTGCCAGCGGTAGCTGGTAATAACTCAAAAAAATTAAAAGGCCATCCCAACATAATTGTGGGGATGGCCTTTCTTATAGTGAAGACTGTACTTAAAACCCTTTCTTATCTGCCTCAGGCAGTTGGGATTTAATATATTCCACCAAGTCTTTCAGTTGTGTATTCGTGGCATCCGCTTTTGCTTCTTTATCCTTCTTCGCTAATATTCCCTTTAAAATCATACCGTTGATATAAGGGTCCGTCTGGCTACGGAACGACTCAGGAATCTGCCCGCGGAATTTTACAATCTCATCCACGCCCCATTTAATTTTGTCAATATTTTTAATGGCGGAAAGATAGGTAGCCAGGTTGTTCAGCGTTTCAAACTTGGCCTGGCTGATTGGCATAGCAGCAAAATCACCAATAATTTTTTCAGCCATACTCTCATCGCCTGATTTCAGCACCTCATCCATCACCACTGCACGCAGTGTCCCTTTCATCGGCTTGTCTGCCATCTTTTTGACAATAGCTGCCGCAGCCGCTTCATCTACCTTGGCCAGGGCTGCCAGTGCATTACCAGCTACGGTATAGGATGAGTCATTCACGGCGTTCGCAAACAGGGATGCATATTCTTTACTCTCATAGTCGCCCAGTTTGTCGATGGCCATAGCCCTTACCACGGCTTTCTTATCCGTTTTAGCAAGACTGGCCAGGATAGGTTCCGCTGCTGTTTTAACTGCATTCTTTTTTAAATCCAGTTTGCTGATGGCCAGTGAACGTATATCTTCAAACCGGTCGGTCAACGCTGCTTTCAGCAAGTCAAGCGCTTTAGGATCATCCTGTTTTTTGGAAGCAAATTCAATGGCTTCTTTACGGTCAACAAAATTGCCGGCATATTTATACTGGTGAATGTAATTGTCCAGGGTCTTATTGTCTTTCTTCATCCAGAGCATTACTTTATCACCATCCACGTTTACCAGGTCGGGTTTTTGTGTGTAGCTAAAAGTGAACGTGTCGGTTGGGTTATTTACCCATACATTGTGGCGTACCTTTTTGTTCCCGTTGTAGATGTCAATTGCCAGTGGTAATTTGAAGGTTTTACCGGTTTTCTGTGTTTGCTTTACAACTACATTTACTTTTCCGGCTGCATCATCATATACATAGTCAATGTCCACGGACGGGTGGCCACTGCCAAAATACCATTGGTTGAAAAACCAGTTCAGGTCGCGGCCGGTTACTTCCTCAAATGCGAGGCGAAGCTGGTGTGCCTCGGCCGATTTGAATTTGTTGGTAACAAGATAATTGTTCAATGATTTGAAGAACGCACTGTCGCCAACATAGTTGCGCAACATATGCAGTATACGTCCGCCTTTGTTGTAGCTCACCGCATCAAACATATCTTCTTTATCACTGTAATGAAAACGGACAAGATCTTTCTTATCACTTCCGCTCAGCAGGTAGCCCTGCATATCCTCATAGTTGTGCTCATCACCTGCATCTTTACCATACTTATATTCTTCCCAAAGTGTTTCACTGTAGTTGGCAAAAGATTCATTTACTGTGAGGTTACTCCAGCTTTCGGTTGTTACATAGTCGCCAAACCACTGGTGAAACAGTTCGTGCGCAATCGTGCCTTCCCACTTATTGCCATCCACCAGTTCCCTGGCATCCTGCTGGGCACTTTCCTGGTGAATGGTGGCTGTTGTGTTTTCCATAGCACCGGCTACATAGTCGCGGCCGGTAATCTGGGAATACTTTACCCAGGGGAATTCAACACCGGTAATTTTGGAGAAGTAGGTCATCATTTCGGGTGTGTTACCAAAAATCTTTTTAGCAACAGATGCATATTCAGGCTCTACATAGTAGTTCACTTCTTTGCCCTTCCAGGTATCTTTGATCATGGCATACTCGCCCACGCCTAAGAAGAAAAGGTAAGGCGCATGCGGCAGGTCCATTTTCCAGTAGTCGGTACGGGTGCCATCCGGGTTTTTCTTTTGGCTCATCAGTTTACCGTTGCTTAGCGTAATGTATTTGTTATCGACTGTAACGGTAAGTTCCTGTGTAGTCTTTTGATTTGTTTTATCGATAGTGGGGAACCAGGCTGAACTGGATTCTGTTTCGCCCTGTGTCCAGATTTGTGTGGGCTTATTTTTCTCTTCCCCTTTCGGATTGATAAAATACATCCCTTTGATACCGAGCATAGCGCCTCCGCCATATTTTTCTTCAAACTCATCCGGCTTGGCTGTATACTCGATATAAATATTGTAGGTCTCGCTGGCCTTATAGGTACGGTCTAATTGTATGCGGATATTCCAGTCGTTATAATCATATTTTAGTGGCAATTGCTGTGTGCCTTTAACCAACACAATTTTTTTGAGCTCCATCCCTTTCGCATCCAGGGTCAGGGAATCAGTAGGGTAGAAATGGGGGCGAAGTGTAAGCCATGCTTTACCATAGAGGTATGATTTGCTGAAATCAGGCTTAACCTCCAGTTTGGTATGCACCAGGTTGTTAATTTTCGCTGGTGTTTCCCGGTACACTTTTTTCCACGAAGTATCTTTTGGCGGCTGAGCATGCAGGGCAGTCAGCGGGGTTACGAACAAAACAAAGGCAATAAACTTATTCATGTTTCTAAATTTGGAGTGGCAAAGTTAGCAGGGACAGGACTAATACGCCAACACATATTACAAGTGGTAGGCTATTTAACAAGTTGTTGGACTATTACTGGCAATTATCTCTGTAATTCGTTTAAATTTGTAGTAAACACAACAGCATTCATAATGAAAAGGTTACTGTCTTTTCTCTTACTTATAAACTTGTCATTCGCATCCTTTTCCCAAAAAAGTTTTTTCATTTATATTCAGGCAGAATCGGGCCAGCCATTTAATGTGAAGCTGGCAGATAAAATCTACAATTCATCATCTGCCGGGTATGTGATACTGCCCAAGCTGGCTGACAGCACCTATACATTCTCCCTTTCTTTTGTCAAACAACCTTCATCTCCGCAATTATATAAAGTGGAGATTGGCCGTAAGGATCATGGTTACCTGTTAAAGAACTTAGGTGACAAAGGCTGGGGGCTTTATAACATGCAAACGATGGTTGTACTAATGCCTGCAGGAGCAGGGGCAGCCGTACCGGTTGAAAAAAGCAAAGATGTATCGCCCTTTACGGAAGTGCTCTCCAAAGCATCGGATGATCCTTCCTTGAAAACAAGCCCTGCCACAAAGCAGACTGAAAAGCCAGCAGAGAAAGAAGTGAAGGCAGAAGCCCAACCAGCGACGGAGCCGAAAGAAATAGTGGTAGAAAAACCTAAGGAAAAGCCGGTTGAAACAGTCGTGGTAGCAGAGAAGCCCAAAGAGACTTTGCCGGAAACCGTAGTAGTGGCAGAGAAGCCGAATGAAAAATATACGCCGCCGGTCGTGGTTATGGAAAAGCCGAAAGAGAATGAACCAGCGGTGATTGTAGAAAAACCAAAAGACAAAGAGCCCGAACCTGTAGCAAATGTTGAGGCGGTTGCTGCGGATTTTAAACCTTCTGTGGTAAAGAAAAAATCAGAAAGTTCCACTACCCAGGGCTTTGGGTTGGTATATACCGATACATATGCTGACGGGCATACAGATACCATCCGTTTAGTTATTGAAAACCCGAAAACGCCTGCCATGGTAACAGAAACACCAGCTGTACCACCGGTAACTGCTGAAGCAGAAAAGAAGGAATTGGCAAAACCGGAATCTGGGGGATGTGCTGCTGTAGCAACAGAGACTAATTTTTATGAACTCAGAAAGAATATGGCTGCTGCCGGCCGCGATGATGCTATGATAGCCGAGGCAGTGAAGTACACGAAATCAACCTGCTTTACAACGGCTCAATATAAAAACCTGTGTGTCCTCTTTCTGAACGACCAGGGCCGGTACAAATTCTTCGATGCTGTTTATGACTATACGGCCGACCCGGAAAACTTCCCTACGCTGCAGTCAGAGCTGAAGGAGGAATATTATATCAACCGCTTCCGGGCAATGCTCCGTAAATAAAAACAGATGCCCCGTTTTTTTTTAGAAGTAGCTTATAAGGGAACAGCCTACCGGGGTTTCCAGGTACAGGAAAATGCGAATACCGTACAGGCAGAGATTGAAAGGGCTATGAAATTGTTGCTGTCTCCCGTTCTCATCATGGCAAACAATGAAAGTTCTTTTCTGACGGGTTCGTCCCGTACCGATGCCGGGGTACATGCCTTACAGAACTTCTTTCACTTTGATACTACCATAGCACCGGCGGAGTGGCCTGGTATATTGGGAAATATGCAGAAGCTCGCTTATAAGTTAAATGCCATCCTTCCTGCTGATATAGTCATAAAGGGCTTGTATGCAGTGGCGGATGAAGCACATAGCCGTTTCCTGGCAGTCTCAAGAGAATACAAGTACTATATATACCAGCATAAAAATCCTTTTTTGCAGGAGAGGGCTTTTTACTTTCCTTATAAATTGAATCTTGAGGCTATGCAGGAGGCTGCTGAAGTATTGAAGGGGTATGCGGATTTTACCAGTTTTTCCAAGCGTAATACGCAGGTAAAGACCTTTCTATGTAAAATAACCCTGAGCAAATGGGAGCAGGAGGGGGATTGCCTGGTATACCATGTAGTGGCCAACCGCTTTCTGCGTGGCATGGTAAGGGCGTTGACAGCTACTATGCTGCAGGTGGGCCGTGGAAAGCTATCGATGGAGCAGTTTAAAGCAATAATTGAGGCGAGAGATTGTACCATGGCAAGCTTTGCGGTACCGGCTCATGGTCTTTTTTTGCAGAAAGTGCATTATCCGGTTGATTTTCAGCTGGATAAATAATTCTCCCCCGCTGTTAATATCCGGTTTTCAGGTTGTTTCTGGCACTAAAATCAACGTTTCACCATTGTTCTGTCAAAAAAAATTCACAGCTGAAACTGGCTTTGGAACTGTATTTAGAGTGATATTAACAATCAAACGCTGCTAAAAACTTGGTTAGTAAGTGATACGCCCTTACCTTTGCACTCCGTTCAAAAAACGGGTAGTTCTCTGAAGAAATAGTGAAGCTGGAAGGGCAAAAAAAAAGCAAATAAAAAGGATTAAAATTTGCTGGTAAGTAATAAACCCCTACCTTTGCCGTCCGCCTCAAAAAACGGGGTCCAGTTCTTCACAAAAACAGTTGATTTTCACGCCAAAGGGAGTAAAGATTTTA
>CAYLRV010000006.1:0-145630 GCA_964386395.1 uncultured Chitinophaga sp. | reverse complement strand
AGGAAAAAGCCTGCAACGCATTAAATTCTGTTTCTGTAAATAAAAGCCTTCGGGCATCAGCAGCATTGATGATACTCCGGAAAACGGCCACCGAAAAACTATCGTCAACTGGCCGCGGGGCCAGGTGGTTTAATTCAATGGTACGCTTCAGTAGAATAGCTTTTTGCTGCATAGCCGGTTTCTGCGCAATAACAACAGAACCGCAAAGGAGAAAGAGGCCAAACAAGCCCGGGCACTTCTTCATAATCATATCTGGGTGGTTATCTAAGCTATAACAAACCGGGCAGACTATAAAACTAAATACGTGGATCAGCGGGCCAGCGGTTCCCGGCTTGAGGTAAAGTGTTTAAACAGAGCAATTTTTCATTAAATTAGTTGCCTGTGATACAAAAAGAATTTGCCTACAAAGTAGCCGGCATTGTAAAAGAAGACCCTTCTGTCATAGGACTGGCTGTGGCCGGCTCCTGGATCGATGCGGAGATAGACGAGTATTCAGACCTTGACCTGGTACTGGTAACCAAACAAAAGATCGGTGGAGATAAAGAAAAAATGATCGCATATGCCCGGGGTTTCGGCAATTTTATATCGGGGTTTACCGGTGAGCATGTGGGTGAACCGAGGGTGCTGATTTGCCTGTTTGATGACCCGTTGCTGCATGTGGATATTAAATTTGTTACACTAAAAGAGTTTGAAGTGCGGGTGGAAAACCCGGTTATCTTATTTGAGCGGGAGAATAAACTGACCGAAATTTATAACAGTTCAGAACCCCACTGGCCCGAACCCGATTTTCAATGGATAGAAGATCGGTTTTGGACATGGGTGCATTATATCGCTGCAAAAACAGGGCGTGGTGAATATTTTGAATCGCTGAATGGTATAGAGTTTATCCGGATGAATGTGCTCTCACCATTGATGCAGGTTAAAAATAAGCGTAAGGCAAGGGGTATGCGTAAAGTGGAAACACAATTAACAGCATCTGACCTGGAGAACCTGAAAATAACCGTAGCGCAGTATAATAAAACCTCGCTATTAAAAGCACTGGATAATTCTATCAGTATATACAAATCGCTGCGACGGAAGTTATATACCGAGGCCGTAGTACTACAATCGCTGGCAGAAAAAAGAAGCATCGACTACGTGAAGGAAATAAAGAAGAACAACTAACAACTAAACTACTTATCTATGAAAAAAGTAATTGTACTGCTGTTTTGTGTAATCGGCTGTATCAACGCAAAAGCCCAAACAGCAACTGTTGCTGAAAAACTCGCACAGGAACAGCTCGACGGTTATAATGCCCGGGATATAGAAGCGTTTCTGAAACCCTATTCCGATTCAGTGGAAGTATATATGTTTCCCAACCAGCTCATGTATAAGGGCAAGGAGATTATGCGCCAGGAGTATGCAAAAATGTTTGCCGAACTGCCTGATCTGCATTGCACCATAAAAGCCAGGATTGTACTGGGCAATAAAGTCATTGATGAAGAATCGGTGATTTTTGATAAAAACAGGCCCGCGATGCGGGCAGCGGCTATTTATACGGTGGCAAAAGATAAAATCGTGGCTGTTTACTTTATATCACAACAGTAGCAATCTTTGTTTTCCGTACAAATATTTTGAGCAAAGCGTCTAACAAAGCAATCCATATTTGCCCGGATCGGTTGCTGTAGCATTTTGATTTGGATCACAAAAGCACCAAGACAGAAAGGCACGAAGAAAACTTTTGTGTCTTAGCGCTCCAAAATAATTTCTTTTAACAGGCGGCCAAAAACCGTCTTAGCGTTCCCTTGCGCCATAGCGTCTTAGCGGTTAAACCCCAACAGCCCTACCTTTGTTCAAACCATTTTTTGCATGAAGCAGCTTGCCATTGTATTGTTCCTGATGATTACCACAGCTGGTATGGCTCAGGACAGTATGAGCCGCCACTATAAGCTATACGACACACGCAGCAAACAAATAACAACCATTGATAAAATCGTAGCAGAAATGGCGGCCGCCGATGTACTTTTCTTTGGCGAAGATCATAACGATAGCGCCGGACATTATCTCGAAAATAAAATCTTCCGGGCCCTGCATGCTGCCTATGGGGATAAGCTGGCCCTGAGTATGGAAATGTTTGAAACTGACAACCAGTTAGTGCTGAATGAATACCTGCAGGGTAGAATAGATGAAGTTCGCCTGGCAAAAGACACACGCCTCTGGTCAAACTATAAGGATTACCGTCCCATGGTGGAATATGCCAAACAGAATAAACTATCTGTTATTGCGGCCAACCCGCCACGCCGCTATGTAAACCTGGTAACCCGCCGGGGTATGAAAGCCCTGGACAGCCTTAGCAAGGAAGCCAAACAATACCTGCCGCCATTGCCCTACGATACACTGAGCGGCCGCTACCGGGAAAAATTTTTAGAGACGATGAAAGGTGCACCAGAATCAGTAAGTAAGAATATTTACTACAGTCAAAGCCTTTGGGATGCTGGCATGAGCTACAGTATATACCGCTATCAGAAAAAAAATAAAGGGCAAAAAATATTTCATTGCATCGGCAAATTTCATATAGAAGAAAAGCTGGGGACAGCTGCGCAACTGCTGAAGCGGAATAGAAAACTACGGATTGTTACCATCAGTTGTTTTTCAGATAAAAGTTTTGCAAATCCGGACTGGGCGTCTTTTGAAAAAATGGGGGATTTTATAATACTAACGGATCCGGATTTGAAGCGGACCTATTAAACATGTTGAAAATATTGCTTCCGTGCTGATTAATCTGTTTTAGAAAAAGGGATTACCCAAAAACTTTTCTTTACCCGGATAGGTTGCTGTACTATTTTGATTTGAAACACTAAGACACCAATATGGAAAGGCAGGAAGAAAAACCTGTATGGCTTAGTGCGTTTCCGAAGCTAGCCAGGTTCCAAAAACTACCACCTGTACAATTTTCTACCAGGACAGGTTGCAATCCAGTAACTTAAGCCAAACAATTCGCTTGAAGTATTGGCTGCTATATACAATCTGTGTTATTGGGGTGCTGCTTTACAGCTGCAGTAACAAGACCCGCGAAAAAAAGGCTGTAAAGGATGAAGTACTGGAGTCTTCGCTTAATGCCATTGCACCGGCTGCGGCAAGGGATACCGTTCAAACCATTATTACAAAGGCAAATTGTATGTCTCCGAAAGGGGCCTATACCACGGAAGTGCATACCGCCACTGGCGGCTACCATTTTTTCCGGCAGGATTACAGTTTTAAACCCGGGTCCTTTGAGGTTATACTTACCAATGACAGTACTGGCTATACGGGAGACAGGCGGGCTTCTTCAGCAGAAATGGAAATAATCCGCGGCCATGCCTTTCATGCTATCCTGTTTGAATTACCCCGGCGTTATCACGCATTCACCCAGCCGGTTATGATTAAGGATAAAGAAGGATTGCCACAGCTTATAATGCATGCAAAAGACAGGCTGGGACATGAGTGTTCATTTACATTTGATGATAAAACAAAAAGACTTATTTCTTCTACTATAAAAAATCCGGCAGACAGTGCTGAACAAATACATATAATATATGCCGGCTGGAGGCAAACCGGCGCTTATATGTTGCCCTGGCAAGTGGATATTTTCCAGGGCAAGGATAAATATGTATTCCATTTTACCAATATCAGCATAAACAATCCTGCCTTTAAGCAAAAAAGACCGTTACCATAATAAACTTTTTTATTCACCGGGCTAATGGTTTAACTTACGACTACATAATTATACCTATGCACACAGACGAATTCCTGGATGGCCAACAGGAAAGCCGCCGCGGCTTCCTCAAAAAATCAACGGCCCTCGCCGCCCTCGCTTCGCTTTCTCCCGTATTAGTAAAAGCCGGGGAAAACGATGAAAAAATCGCAGGCCTGTTTGAAAAAGTAAAACTGGAGTTAGAAATAAACGGGCGGCCTCTTTCGCTTGAGGTGGAGCCACGTACCACGCTGCTTGACTTACTGCGGGAACACCTCGGCATGACCGGCACCAAGAAAGGCTGCGACCACGGGCAATGCGGATGTTGCACCGTGCATGTGGATGGCCGCCGCATCAACTCCTGCCTCTCCCTGGCCGTAATGAGCCACGGAAAAAAAGTCACCACCATTGAAGGCCTTGCCAAGGGCGACGATCTGCATCCGATGCAGGAATCATTTATGAAGCATGATGGGTTTCAGTGTGGCTATTGTACACCGGGCCAGATAATGAGTGCTATCTGCTGCATCCGCGAAGGACATGCCGGCAGCGAAGAAGAGGTAAGGGAATATATGAGTGGGAATATCTGCCGCTGCGGAGCTTATCCAAACATCATTGATGCCATCATGGAAGTAAAAAAAGGAGGGCAGGCCGTATGATCAACTTTGAATACACAAGGGTAAACACACCCAGGGCAGCGGTGGAAACACGCCTGAAAAATAAAGACGCCCAGTTTATTGCAGGTGGCACCAACCTGGTAGACCTGATGAAGAAAGGCATCATGGCCCCGCAAAAGCTGATTGATATTACCAGTCTGCCCTATAAAAACATAAGCAGCGATGCAAAAGGAATAACGATTGGTGCATTGGTGCCGAACAGTGCGGCTGCCGAACATGAGCTGGTAAAAACAAAACATCCGCTGTTAGCGATGGCACTGAATGCAGGTGCATCGGCACAACTGCGCAATATGGCAACCGTGGGCGGCAACATCATGCAGCGTACCCGGTGCTCTTATTTTTATGATACCACTATGCCCTGCAATAAACGCAGTCCCGGTACGGGTTGCGGTGCTGCTGCAGGGTACAACCGGATGCATGCCGTGTTTGGCGCCAGCGATAAATGTATCGCCGTGCACCCAAGTGATATGTGTGTGGCATTGGCAGCGCTGAATGCAACAGTACTCGTAAATACTGCAAAGGGAGAAAAGAAAATACCTTTTACAGACTTTCACCGTCTGCCGGGCGAAACTCCGGAGCTGGATAATAATTTACAGGCAGGTGAACTGATAACAGGAGTGCTGATCCCCGCTAACGGTTATAATAAATCGTATTACTTAAAAATCCGTGATCGCTTATCTTATGCTTTTGCACTGGTATCTGTAGCAGCAGCGCTGGATGTGCAAGGAGGTGTAATACGATCTGCAGCACTGGCTATGGGTGGAGTGGCACATAAACCCTGGAGGCTGACAGCAGCAGAGCAATATTTAACTGGTAAAACAGCATCACCACAAGTAATTGCAGAAGCAGCTACTATTGCCATGCAAGGTGCGAAAACATACCAGCACAATGCGTATAAAATAAAATTGGGCCAAGCTGCTGTAGCAGAAGCATTATCAAAAGCATTGGCTTCATAAAAGGAATTGATTTTTAACAACTGAATTCAACGATCATGGACGATATATTATTAAACGACACATACACCATCGGCGATGATGACCGGGCCGATGGCCTGGCAAAAGTTACTGGTAAAGCAAGGTTTTCTGCAGAGCATAAAATACCGGGACTGCTATATGGTGTATTGGTTGGCAGCACTATTGCCAGGGGCTATATAAAGAACATCAATATATACGATGCTAAAAATGCGCCCGGGGTGCTGGATGTTATATACTATCTCAACTGTCCGCAAGTGCCAGGATATAAAATATCCGATGCGAAGAATGCAAGGCCTTACCAGGGGTTGAAAGTATTTCACAATAATATGATCGTCAGTAATGGCCAGCCCATAGCACTGGTGGTGGCCGATACATTTGAGCGGGCCACCCATGCAGCATCATTGATAAAAGTGGATTATCATAAAGAGCAGCCGGAAACAGATTTTGAAAAAAATACAACCAATGCTGCTTTACTAAAAGGAAACGATCAATACTCCCGCGGTGAAAAAGATGCCTGGCAAAACGCCGAAGTGAAACTGGAAGCTGAATATACCATACCCATCGAAACGCATAACCCGATGGAAATGCACGCAACGATTGCTGTATGGGAGGGCGATACAAAACTGACCTTGTATGATAAATCACAGGGGCCAAAAGGTGTACAGGCAGAAATGGCCCGTATGTTTGGACTTGAAGAAAAAAATGTGCGGGTAGTAACAGAATTTGTTGGCGGAGCTTTTGGCAACGCCTTGCGCAGCTGGCCGCATGTGTATGCAGCAGTGATTGCTGCAAAAAAACTAAACCAGCCTGTAAAAGTTACACTCAACCGGGAACAAATGTTCACCATGGTGGGCTATCGTCCGCAGAGCTGGCAAAAGATAGGGATTGGTGCAAACAAAGACGGTAAACTAACCGGCATCACACACCATGCATTCAGTAATACGTCGAAATATGAAGACTTCCGCGAAGCCATTGTAACCGGCTCACAGTTTTTATATGATATACCCAATGTGAATACCAGTTATAAAATGGTGCAACTGGATATCAACACACCCATCTGGATGCGTGGCCCCGGCCCTGCTACCGGTTGCTTCGGGCTGGAGAGTGCATTGGATGAACTGAGTTATTTATTAAAGATTGATCCTATCGAGCTGCGTATAAAAAATGATACAACCATTAACCCGCAGAGCAAACTGCCCTGGACAAGTAAATACCTGAAAGAATGCTATGCACTAGGTAAAGAAAAAATCGGCTGGAACAAACGACCAGCAGTTCCCGGTACATTGAAAGAAGAAGGCATGCTGGTCGGGTATGGCATGGCCGTTGGCTGGTTTTGGGCCGGTCGTGGTGCAGCTACCGTAAAAGGAATATTAAAACCGGATGGCAGCCTGGTATTGCAATGTGCGGTAAGTGATATGGGACCGGGTACTTCATCGGGTATGGTGACTATTGGTAAAGAACAAATGGGTATTGACGCAAGTTTTGTAAAATTTGAATTGGGCGATACTGATTTTCCCAACGGGCCAACGCAGGGCGGATCGGGCTCGCTTACCGCTATTGGTACCGCAGTAATAGCGGTATGTGATGAAATAAAACAAAAACTCAAAGAACTGGTAATTGCCACCATACCGACATTCAATGGTGCGAAACCAGCGGACATATTATATGAGGAAGGAATTTTATACCTGGAAAAACAAAGAAGTGTATTCACGCATTATACTAACCTGCTTAAAGTGGCGGGTAAGACTGATCTCCAGGTAACAAAAAGCTCTGGGGGGTTTAGTGAGCGCAGTAAATATGAGGCGCATTCTTTTTCTGTACACTTTGTAAAACTGCATGTACATCCTGTCACAGGTGTTATCAAATTAAAACATATGGTGTCAACGGCTGATGCCGGTAAAATCATCAGCGAAAAAACAGCCCGCAGCCAGATGGTGGGCGGCGCCGTAGGCGGTATTGGTATGGCTATGACCGAAGAAACATTGCTTGATAATCGTTATGGCCGCTATATCAACAGCAATTTTGTTGACTACCATGTACCGGTACATGCGGATGCACCCCCGATGGATGTATTATTTGTAAACCAGCCCGACTATATCATCAGCCCTACCGGAGCCAAAGGTATTGGCGAAATAGCCCTGGTAGGTGTGGCCCCGGCAATATTGAATGCGGTGTACAATGCCACGGGCAAACGGGTGCGTGACCTGCCGGTAACTCCCGATAAATTAATCGGCTAAAGCTGTCCGGTTTTCTTTTGCGGAAGCGTTGTTACCCTGATAAACGGTAAGGGAATCCACATTTATTGTATTAACTTGTTAGCCCAAAATTTTACTATATGAGAATATTCGTATTAATGGTGGCGGTATCGCTATTCTGCTTTAGCTGTACTTCCAAAAAAGAGAAAACCCCATCCTCATCGTTTAGCATTGACTCCGTAAAGGCGCATATTGTAAAAATGAATGATAGCTATACCCAGCGCTTTACTACAAAAGACTCGCTCTATTTTGTGGATCGGTATTGTAAAGATGCACAGGTGCTGAGCCCAAACACTACGGCCGTTATAAGCCGTGATTCGATTATACATTTTTTCCGCGGGGATGGTTCAGGCAGCGATGTAAAAATGGAACTGCCCATTGGTAATGTATATGGCGATGAAGACTTGGTGGTGGAAGAAGGGACCTATAATTTCCCCGATGGTAAAGGCGGCAGTTTTGACAAAGGAAAATTCATCGCCCTCTGGAAGCAGGAAGATGGCAAGTGGAAACTCTACCGGGAGATATGGAACACAGATTTGCCCTTAAAACAATAAAATAACTGTGATGAAAAAACTATCGTTACTTTTTGCCATAAGCTTTATTGCTACTGCCACATTTGCACAAATGGATCTGCCACCGAGCGGTGGTAACCCGCGGGCCATGGTAAGCGAAGAAGTAGGTATTACCTCTATCACCATCAGGTATTCAAGGCCGGACGTAAACAAACGGGAAGGCAAAATATTTGGCGATGGCAACCGGGTGCCTTATGGTTTTAAAGACCAAAACTTTGCCACCAACAAAAACGAATCGCCCTGGCGGGCAGGTGCCAACGAAGCCACCAATATTACATTTGAGCATGATGTAAAAGTGGAGGGAAAGGATATTAAGGCAGGAACCTATGCGCTCTTTATGGCAATGGGTGCCGATAATGTAACACTGGTATTTTCCAACCAGGCAGAAGCATGGGGCAGTTTCCAGTATGACCCAAAAGATGATGTGCTGCGGGTGGATGTAAAACCGGTAACATTAGATAAAAGTGTGGAGTGGTTGAAATATGAATTTATTGAACATGGCGAAAAACATTGCGTGGTTGCCATGCAATGGGAAAGGGTATCTGTGCCTTTTAAGATAACAGTGGATGTGGACAATATTGTTATCAACACCCTCCGCAAAGAAATGATGAGCCGCAAAGGCTTTGTGCCGGCGCTGGAATTACAGGCAGCACAATATTGCCTCAATAAAAATATCAACCTCGAAGAAGCACTCAAGTGGAGCCGCAATGCTATAACCGGAGTTGCGGGCCAGAAAACGTTTATCACCCTGCGCAACCTGGCAACGGCCTATGAAAAGCTGAACCGCATACCTGAAGCAGATTCAACTATGGATGAAGCGTTGCTGATTGCCACTGCAAATCAATACACCGCCTATGGCCGCCAGCTGATAACACAGAAACGGGCAGATAAAGCCCTTGAAGTATTCAAGGCCAGCGAAAAAAGATATGGCGATATGTATGGCGTAAATAATGGCCTTATGAGCGGCTATTCAGCTAAAGGTGATTTCAAAAATGCACTGAAATATGCAGAGAAAGCAAAGGCACAGGCACCGACCGAAGCAGCAAAAAAAGTTGTAGAGGATCAGATTGCCAAATTGAAAGAAGGCAAAGATATTAACTGACAAAAAAGCAAGTAATGGCAGCTATAAAAACACAAAAAAACGATGCGTCGGTAAAAGCCTTTCTGGATACGGTAGCAGATGAAGGAAAAAGAAAAGACTGCGAAACCGTTTTGAAAATGATGAAGCAGGCCAGCAAAGAAGAACCCAAAATGTGGGGCACCAGCATCGTTGGTTTTGGTACTTACCACTATAAATCTGAGCGGAGCAGGCAGGAAGGCGATTGGTTTTTCATGGGCTTTTCTCCCCGTAAAGCCAACCTTACATTATACCTGATGCCCGGCGTTAATTATTATAAGGAATACCTGGAAAAACTGGGCAAGTTTAAAACCGGCGGCTCCTGTTTATATATAAATAAGCTGGAAAACGTGGATACAAAAGTGCTGAAAGAAATGATCACTGCCGCATATAAGAACATGAAGACAATAACCAAAAAGAAATAAAACACTGCTTATGAAACATGCAATCAGCTGGTTTGAAATACCGGCAACCGATGCGGACAGGGCGCAAAAATTTTACGAAGACATATTCCAGATAAAAATGGCGAATATGGACTTTCCCGGTGTGAAGATGCGGGCATTTCCACTCGATAACCCGATGGAGGGTATTGGCGGAACGATCATTGACACCGGTGGTTTTCACAAACCATCTGAAACAGACGGGCCGCTTATCTACCTGAACGGCAACCCGGATCTGCAACATGTACTGGATCGTGTAGAAGCAGCTGGTGGAAAAATTACCGTACCCAAAAGGGAAATCGGGCCTGACTATGGTTATATGGCCATCTTTACAGACACAGAAGGGAATCGCATCGCATTACATTCGGTTCCGGAAAAATACCTATAAAAACTTTGTTTACACACTAAAAACCAAACAACAAATGATAGTCGTCTACATCATCCTCGGCATTATCGCTGCATTATTGCTGGCGGGCTTAGTTATTCCACAAGGCATACACGCAACAAAAGAAATTGTCATCAACAAACCGGTCGGTGAAGTATTTAACTATATAAAATATTTAAAAAACCAACAGCACTACAGCAAATGGGCCACGCTTGACCCGGATATAAAAAATGAATTTCGCGGTACCGATGCCCAGCCCGGCTTTGTAAACCATTGGGTGGGCAATAAAAAGGTAGGAGAAGGTGAACAGGAAATTACCGCCATTGAAGAGGGAAAAGCCATTCATACAGATTTGCGGTTTATCAAACCATTCAAATCATTTGCCAAAGCAAAAATGACAGCAGAGGCGGTAGATGCCAACAGTACCAAAGTAACCTGGGGCTTTGAAAGTAAAATGAACTACCCGATGAATATTATGAAGCTGTTTATGAATATGAGTGAAATGGTGGGAAAGGATTTTAGCGCTGGGCTGGCCAACCTGAAAGCAGTAATGGAAAAATAAGATGAGGAAATGGCAAGTATTATATTTTTTAATAGTTGCACTTGGCTTTCAACATTGCCTACAAAGGCAGCAGGCAGTTAAAAAAGCAAGCGATGATTTATCTTGGCTCATCGGTGAGTGGGAGGGCTCAAACTTAGGCTGGATACACCGGGACACATGGATCAGGATGAATGACAGTACGCTAAAAGCTACTATACGTATCAGGAGAAAAGAGGAAATAGAATTTCTTGAAGATGAAGTTCTATTTGAAAGAAGAAGCGGTGTATACAGGATTATCGCAAGCAGCCGGCCGGATACAGGTGGTATTAAAGCGACAGAATATATAGTCAAGTTCCCCAACCCGGGTATGTTTTTAGCATGTGGGTTAGGAGCAGATAGCAATAAATATGTATCCGTAAAAATGATTACCCCGGATTCAATACATGTTGTATTGGGTAGAAACAGTGATGAATCCCGGATCAACAAAGAATACTTTTTGGAAAGAAAGAAATAAACTGATATGGCGAATTCGCTATGTATATCAAGAATAAATCAATCTTCGAAAAATTGAATTGTATGAAGAAATTTTTAATTGCCGCCCTGCCATTCTTACTGCTCTCGTTTACAATATTGGTAAATGAAAGAACCGTAAAACCCTTCAAATGGCTGGAAGGAAGCTGGACGATGACCACGAAACGGGGCGCCCTCATTGAATCTTGGAAGACGAGTGCTGAGAACAAAATGGAAGGTAGCAGCAAACTGTTTTATAAAACGGGCCAGGAACGGGTGATGGAAAACCTTGAACTGGTTTTTGAAAATGGTAAATACTATTATATCTCTAAGGTAAATAACCAGAATAACAATGAGCCGGTATGGTTCACTATTACAAGTCACTCGGAAAAAGGTTTTGTTGCTGAAAACCCGGAACATGATTTTCCCAAACGCATTACCTACGAACTGGTCAACGAAGATTCTATTCATGCCTGGATTGATGGCGGACCGTCCATGACGGATAAAAAATCAGACTTCTATTATTCGAGGATAAAAGACTGAACGATGGAAAAATTTGACTGGAGCCGCTTTATAGTCCGCATTGATGTGCGAGCAACGATACCGGCAATATACCAGGCCTGGGCTACCCGTGCCGGTATGGAAAAATGGTTTCTGCGGAAGAGTGAATACAAAACAACAGATGGCCTGTTGCGGGCCAATGACGAACCTGTACAAAAGGGCGATAGCTATACCTGGCTCTGGCATGGCTGGCCGGATGATACCGTTGAGCATGGCGAAATACTTGATGGTAATGGGAAAGATATGTTCCGTTTCAGTTTTGGTAAAGCAGGCAATTGCACTGTAAGAATATACACAGAACAGGAGGAGACCATTGTGGAACTGGTACAGGATACTATTCCTACCGATGAAAAAGGCATGCACACCTGGCATGTGGGTTGTAAAACGGGCTGGACCTTTTACCTGGCCAACCTGAAATCAATATATGAAGGCGGTATAGATCTCCGCAATAAGAAAGAAGGCTTACAGCAAATGCTTAATTCATAAACCTGCGGCAATGGCTTACAATGAAAAACTGGCCAATATGACAAGGGAGCTTATCTGTCTGTCTGAAAAAAAAGTAGAAGAGAAAGCCATGTTTGGCGGCCTTTGCTTTATGGTGAACGATAAAATGTGCGTGGGGGTGGAAAAAGAAAGACTGATGGTAAGGCTTAACCCCGACGTATATGAAGAGGTGATGGAGAAAGAAGGGTGTACGGCCATGGATTTTACGGGTAAAGTGATGAAAGGATTTGTATTCGTGGACGCTGCAGTGCTGACAACAAAAAAGAAATTGTCCTATTGGGTACAACTGGCACTCGAGTATAACAAAATTGCTAAAGCCAGTAAAAAGAAAACAACCGTAAATAAAGCCACCCGGAAAAATGACACTTGAAGCGATTGAAAAAATATGCAAGAGCTTCTCCGATGTAACAGAAGATATAAAATGGGAAGACCATCTATGTTTTAATATAGGTGGGAAAATGTTTTTAATTACATCACCAGACACTACACCCATCAGCGCATCTTTTAAAACGGATGAAGAGACTTTTAATGAATTGATAGAACGGGAAGGATTTAAACCGGCACCCTACCTGGCCAAACATAAATGGGTGCATGTGGATGATATCAGCCGGGCCAGCAGCCGGGAATGGAAAACGCTGTTACAACTTTCCTACGATTTGGTAAAAGCCAAGCTGCCAAAAAAGAAAAAATGAGAACACCCTTACTCCTGTTGATCTTGTTGCCGCTGGCGGTATTTGCACAAAAAAATACTACAGATAAAGCCATTGTGTATTATACACTTGGAAATGATACGACGATCATCCAGTACTTTGAATATAGCAAGCATACGTATAAAACAACCTTTATTCAATTTACCGGGGCTATTACCAAATGTGAGGCTGAAGGTAGGCTGGACGCAAATGGAAACCTGCGGGAAGTGAAATCAGCCAATTGCCGTATTACCAACGAGGGAAACTGGGAGCTGGTTACAAGAGGTATTAATACATATAATGGCGATTCAACTATCTATGTGGCTACCAACTCACAAGGTGCGGTGGCAAACCGCCGCAGTTTTGCCGGACAGGGCATATTAGCCAACGGAATGGATATCGCCAGTTTTTATGTATTTCCTTACATGGGTTTTTATGCACCGGAGAAAACGGGCGATACAATATTTCACCGCCAGCTCAGCTTTAATGGTTTCAGAAATTATATTGTTAGCCGCCAAAGCAAAACAGCATTGCGCATTGGCAGCAACCTGATGGGTTACCTTACCTGTGTGGTGGATAAGAAAGGGCGCCTGCAAAAAATGGAAGGCGTTGGATCTTCATTGAATATAATGGCGTTTGTAGACAGGGAGAACACTAACCCGGCTATATTGGATGCAACAGCAAAAAGAAGGAATAGCGCTGCGGCCACAGCCGTCCGCACATTAAGAGATACGGCAAGAACGTCTATTGGTAATGCTAATATTGAAGTTGATTACTGGCGCCCGCATAAACGAGGCAGGGAGATTTTTGGAAACGTAGTGCCCTGGAACAGGGTATGGCGTACAGGTGCGAATAATGCCACGCAACTGCGCATCACCAATGACATTAAAATCGGCGGCCAAAAATTAGCAAAAGGGATATACGGTATATGGAGTTATCCAACGGAAACTAAATGGGAGCTTATCATTAATAAGAACGCCAACGCCTGGGGTACGGATCATGATCCGGCTGCCGACATTTTAAGGGTGCCACTACAGGTTGAACGCATTGATACCCCCGTTGAAGTGATGCAGACGTCCTTTGTAAAAGTCAATGATAAAAAAACAGTGCTTGTTATAGAGTGGGACACATATAAGACAACAGTTGATATAACCATTGATTAGCGGTAAGGAAAAAACGATGATCTACAACCACGAAAAATCATACGAGATACTGGAACGGACACCGGCTGTTCTCCGCTCATTGCTCAGTGGCCTGCATAATGACTGGGTAATGAACAATGAAGGGCCTGACACATTTTCACCCTTCGATGTAATTGGCCACCTCATTCATGGTGAAAAAACGGACTGGGTGCCCCGTGCAAAAATTATTCTGGAGCATGGTACGGCAAAACCATTTGAACCATGGGACCGCTTTGCACAATATGAAGAAAGCAGGGGCAAGACATTAAACCAGCTCCTGGATGAATTTGACCGGGTACGAAAAGAAAATATGGCTTGGTTTAAATCACTGACATTGACCGAAGCAGACCTGGAAAGAAAAGGTGTACATCCTGTGCTCGGCGAAGTAAGCCTGCGGCACCTGCTTTCCACCTGGGTGGTGCACGACCTTACGCATATTGCACAAATAACCCGGGTAATGGCAAAGCAGTACACTACGGAGATGGGGCCATGGCCGGAATTTTTTCGTATTTTAAGTTTCTAAAAAAGATAGCTATGCAATCAAAAGCAACAAAAGTAGAAGACTACCTGGCCGAAGTGCCGGAAGACAGGCGAAAGGGATTTACCAAACTCAGGAATGTGATCAAGAAGAATATTCCCAAAGGGTTTAAAGAGGGAATGGGATATGGTATGATGGGCTGGAGTGTGCCCCATAGTATCTATCCGGCAGGCTATCATTGTAATCCCAGTGACCCGCTGCCATTTATGGGCATTGCATCACAAAAAAACTTTATCGCTGTTTACCATATGGGTGTATATGCCGATCCTAAACTGCTGAAATGGTTTACAGAAGCACATGCCAAAGCTTCGCCAAAGAAACTGGATATGGGCAAAAGTTGTATCCGGTATAAAAAAGCGGAAGACATTCCTTTTGAACTGATTGGTGAACTGGCTACCAAAATAACGGTGGATGATTTCATCAATATGTATGAAACCAACCTGAAGAACAGCCGCAAGAAAAAATGAACCTGAACAAAGCCACACCGCTCTTGTACACAGGCTAGTTGCAGGAAACGGTGGGTTGGTATGCGGTAACGGCAAACTCAGAAAATAAATGTAAAAAATATGGGCACTGAATCAATCGACAAGGCCACACAAACACAGATTGCCAATATAGAAAAGAGCACCGGCAAAAAGCTGGCGGATTGGATAACCATTGTGAATAAAAGCGGGTTTACCAAACACGGAGAACTGGTTAATTTTTTGAAAGAAAAGCATGGCTTTACACACGGTAATGCCAACACCATTGTGCACTTTGCTAAACAATCACATGCCGGGGCTGCCGAAAACAGCGATGATTTAATTACGGAACAGTACAAGGGAAAAGAGAACCTGAAACCCTGGTATGATACAATAATGGCTGAAATCAATAAATTGGGCAAGGATATAGAAATAGCGCCAAAGAAAGCATATGTCAGCCTCCGCAGGAAAAAGCAATTTGCTATCATACAGCCTTCCACGAAAGAAAGACTGGATGTGGGATTGAATATAAAAGGAGCAGCCCCTTCCGGAATAACCACCGCCGCCGGAAGCTGGAACGCCATGTGTACACACCGGATCAAAGTGGAAGAGGAGAAAACAATCAACAAAGAGCTATTTAACTGGATAAAACAGGCTTACGACCAGGCGGGCTGATGAAAGACTACCAGAGCGATATTATTGAACAAATCGAACTGCATTCTACAGAAGGGATACGCACCTGCTTTGAAAACGGCGTAAACCCTAACGACCTTTTCCAAGGACAACCGTTGATATATGAACTCATCAGTGAATATACCCGCAGCCCAAAGTTCAGTGAATGCGTAAAACTCTTTGTAGAATACGGGCTTGCATTTGATGATAAAGCCCTGCTTGCTGTATTAATGAACGATCCTCTTATGCTGGAACAGGAAATAAGCGCAGATGCGACACTTGTTAACAAGCAATATTCCCTTCGTTGTGCATACACCCCCATGCATGAAGTAACCCTGCTGCATATCTGCGCAGAATTTAATCACCTGGCTTGTGCTATCTTATTGGAGAAACACGGCGCTGATATAAATGCAACGGCTGGAACAGATGACTATGGTTTTGGCGGACAGACACCCATATTTCATACAGTAAACCAAAACAATAACCAGTCTGCTGAAATGATGGCCTTTCTGCTTGACAAAAAAGCCCGGTTGGATATAACCATAAAGGGATTGATTTGGGGTAAGGGCTATCCCTGGGAAACTCTTATACCCGCCGTAAACCCCATCAGCTATGCCATGATGGGCATGCTGCCGCAAATGCACAGAAAGGAAGAAACAATTGCGGAAACAGTAGCACTGCTGATAAAAAAAGCATACGGCATTAATTATACACCTTCAAATATTCCTAACAAATACCTGTTATGAAAACCCGCTTAATCGTTAGACTGGTCTTTTTCTATGCCGCAATCTTTGCGGTACAAGATAGCACTGCGCAGGCCAGCAAGACTGTAACCCTGATGGATTTCGTAAAAATAAAAGAAGGCAAAACCGCAGAAGCCATGTTTTTTTATGAAAACAACTGGAAGCCTTACCGTGATATGGCAATCAGGAAAGGAGTAATACAATCCTACGAAATAGTGAAAGCCCGCCCCGACTCCTTAAGCAATTTTGATTTAATACTGATTACGGTATATAAAGACAGTGCACAACATGCACAGAGCGAAGAAAATTTCCGCAGTATTTTGACAGAACTCCGCCCGAATGGGCCTGTATTGCTGAACGAATTAAAACCAGCTGACTTCAGGCAGAATGTATTTTTTAAGGTGGTGCAATCCTTATACGCTTCCTCACCAAAGAAAAAGAAGAGAAAATGAAACTAACCGCTATTCTATTAGCTATATTTTTTGGCCTTACAGCAACAGGGCAGGCTAAGAAATATAAAATTGTCTATAATGTTTTAGAAGACAAAGCAAAGGACAATTACGAGATATACAGTATGAATATGGATGGTACCGATAAAAAAAACATTACCAATACACCCGGCGTGGAATGGGTGTACCACGCATACAAAGACAAAGTTTACTATGTGAGCGATGTGGATACTTGCCACCGTTGCTATTTCCTGTACGAGATGGATGCAGATGGAAATAACAAACGCAAAATAACCAACCTGCAATTGGAAGACAGCTGGATGAGTACCTGGGATATTTCTTCTGGCCTGCACCTGTTAGTTATGGGTCGGATTGGAAAAGACGTGCGCAACCAGTTATTCCAGGTAAACACAAAAGATGGTTCGTATAAGCAAATAACAAACGATACTATTTCTACAAAACGGGACCCTTTATATATACCGGTTTGGCATGAAATAATAATGGCCTACCGGCCGGATAAAAGCCTTCGTAAAACAGTACCGGATGAATTATGGAAATTCAGCTTTGATCACAAAGCATATGGCCCCAATCCTTTTGGCGTAGAAAAACAACAACTTACCTTTTATCCAAAGGATGATACATCGGCCCAGTGGTTTGAATACCATGCTGGCCCGCCACAATGGAACAGTAAATATAAATTCATCAGCTATCTGTCAAGGCAAAAGGGGCAGCACCAGATATATGCTATTAAGCCCAATGGAAAGAAGCAATGGCAAATCACCTTTGGTGAAATGGGCAGCGGCTGGCATAGCTGGAGCAGCGATGGCAAATGGCTGGCTATGGATAAAACCAGTAAAGACGAAAAGGGCTATGATATATACCTGATGAATTACAGAACAAAGAGAACAATACAATTAACGAATGATGCGAAATATGAGCAGGCTCCGGTTATTGTAGAAGTACCCGGTGTAAGGTAATACACCCTGCACCGCGGATTTCTATCTTTGCTCCGTGAAAGCAATCGTTTACAAGGCATATGGCACACCGGAAAACCTTCAGCTGACAGAAGTGGAAAAGCCGGTGCCGAAAAATAATCAAGTGTTGGTTAAAGTATATGCTTCGTCCATAAACTCATGGGACTGGGATTTGCTTAGAGGAAAACCTTTTCTTGTACGCCTGCTCGGCGGATTAATTAAACCAAAGCATACAATACTTGGGGCCGATATTGCCGGAGTGGTGGAAGCGACCGGCAGTGATGTAACTGGTTTTAAAGCAGGCGATGAAGTAATGGGCGATATCGCTGGCGCAGGCTTTGGTGGCTTTGCAGAATATGTGGCAGTTCCGGAAAAATGGCTGGTGAAAAAATCGCCGCACATGAGTTTTGCCGAGGCTGCTGCATTGCCACAAGCTGGGTTACTTGCATTGCAGGGGCTCAGGTATAAAAAACCGGTTCAATCCGGACAGCAAATATTGATCAATGGTGCAGGTGGCGGCGTAGGCCCGCTTGCATTGCAATATGCAAAATCAGTCGGCGCTGAAGTAACCTGCGTGGACAAGATGGAAAAATTTTCCATGCTCAAGTCATTAGGCGCAGACCACCTGCTTGATTACAGGGAAACAGACTATACAAAAACCGGCAAGCAATATGACTATATTCTCGATGTAATTGCCCATAAAAGAACGGCCGACTATAAACGGGCACTCAAACCCGCAGGTGTATTTGCCATGATCGGCGGATCGATGGGTGGCCTGTTATGGCAAATGATGATTGTTCAGCCATTCCTCTCAAAATTCAGGAAGAAAAAAATGGGGATTATGGGCTACCGGGTCAGCCAGGCTGGATTGCAGGAACTTGTCCAATACGTTGAAGAAGGTAAACTCCAACCTGTAACGGATTCGATCTTCCCTTTGGAAAAAACGGCAGCAGCATTTCACTATTTTGGAGAAGGCAGTTTCAAAGGAAAAATTATCATTACGGTTGCAGATGCCAGCCATCGAAACAACAACCAATAAGGCCGCTTGTCATAAATTATACCGGGGAGTAAAACAAATATCTACCTTGTTGATCCGCTAAAAGTATAGATATGAGAAGAATACTGGCCTTCTTTGTACTCAGTCTTTCATTCGTGTTGTCGCAAGCGCAGCAACCGGTGATAGTGTCTCCGCAATGGCTGAATGAAAACTTAAAGGACCCGGACCTGATAATACTGCATACCGGATTTGTGATACGGGCTGATTATGATCGGGAACATATTGAAGGTGCCCGTTTTTTATGGCCCGATTGGTTGGCCTACGACACACCCGAGGGAACAATGCTTGCCCCTGATACAAAGGGAGCAACCAGGGTGCTTCGGGAATTAGGCATCAACAAAAATTCAAAAATTGTGGTTTGTCACAAGGGCACCGATATAACCATAGCTGCAAGAATGTTTTTATCACTTGAGCATTTTGGCCTAAAAGGCCAGGTATCATTTCTCAATGGGGGGATAGAATCCTGGAAACGGGCCGGATATCCGGTAACGAATAAAGCTTCTGAGTTCAAAAAGGGTAATTATACAGCCACCAACAAAGGACTGCTTGTTGGCAAGGAATATGTACACAGTGCTTTACAGACAAAATCAGCAGCAGTAGTGGATGCAAGAATGAAACGCTGGTACGATGGTGATCCAACCGGTAATCCTCGTGACGGACATATCAGCGGAGCACTAAACATTCCTTATCCTGATATGCTGGATTCGGTCAGTTGTATTAAACCGGCAGACATACTGGAGAAAAACTTCACCACAGTTGTGCCTGATAAAAAGAAGGAGATAATACTTTATTGTTTTATTGGGCAAACAGCCTGTGTTGACTACCTGGTTGGCCGCTCATTGGGCTACCCGGTAAAATTGTACGATGGAAGTATGCAGGAATGGAGCCGCGATGAAAAAATGCCGATGGAAAAAACAAAATAAGCCTTTTCCTCAGTTTCTATTAACGAGGTACAAGAGTACTGACTGATAAGGACGGGCCCGGGTGTATTTGTCGTTCAGCAGAAAATAACCCTTCTTGTATGCGGCTATCGCTTCCCAGTTATGCCCGGTATATTCTTCTGGTAATTGCCAGAGCGGCTGCCAGTTTATACCGCTTGGCGTAATTTGTAAATCGACCAGCCGGCAATAGTTTTTATATTGGCCGTTTTCCTTCACTAAGCGGTTATGAACGGAATCGTCCGTTGCCGGACGGTAGACTGCATCCTCTCCGTCGCCCTTAAAGAAAAAATTTATCGCAGTATAATGATGGTTGCCTGCTGCAGTAATATCAGTAATCCGAAAGGGAAGCCGGGCTATGGGGAAATCATGCTGGCATTGATTGCCTGTGAAGGAAAATTTATCCAGCACTTTTACGAAATTATTTTTCGGAAAATCATTGTATTCATAGAACGCAAACAAGTTGTCATCATCTTTCACTATGGCTTCATAGCCCGCATTAAAAATCGCTTTCCCATCGCTACCGGTATATTTAGGTATAGCGACCAAAAAGCTGGTATCCATGGCTAACGCATCTTTATCAAGCCGGCCTTTGAGCAGGTAACAATTGGGTGAAGGTGTGGCTGTTTCTATTGACAGATAAACGGCATCATTTTCAAAAATGGCTGCTTCTATTCCTTCATAGTCATCCCCGTTGATACGCATTCTCTCACGCAGTTTATCCAGATTACTGATTGGGTACAGTGAAAAAGGCAAAACACGACTGGTATCCCGTAGCGATTTTTTTAAATTGGAAAGGGAGGCGGCGTACATTTTTGCATCTGCCTTATCCTGCAACCGGGACTCTGCAATGACGAAAAGTTTATTGTCATAAACCTGCATAGCTGAAAACTGGTTATCGTAATAGGCTACCTCAGGTGGCAGCTTGACAACACAAACCTTAAAATCTGTCTGCTGTGCGTATAACAGTGAAGTTGTAAAGGAGAAGAGAACTACAGTGAATACAGAAAAACAAATACCGGTTTTGCGCATATGGTAAACTTTTACAAAAAGGATTACGAAGGTAGAAAAGCAAATGCAGGGAGAGTGCACAAAAATGCCAATGGCCGGTAATAAAAAGCCCCGCTATTTTGCGGGGCCTTTGTTATTTCTTTTTCTTAAATGTTCCTTCCATAAACTTCTGCTCTTTTCCATCCATTCCTGCCCCGTAGATCGCCATCCAGTAAGTATTATCATCTATCATTTTCATTTCTTCACGCATATCGCTGTCTTTTCCGGTCATGGGGTCGGTTTGATGGCCTTTCAGGTTTAGCGTTTTAGAAGCCTCGTCATATGTTCCGCTCATGTGTACGATACCAGTACCCATATTATCCATCCAGGTGCTTACGAACATTTTCTTTGCATTATCATAGCCCATTGTACTCATCCCTTCCATGGGCATGCCCATCGCACTGCCGGTAAACTTGCCGATAACATACCTGCCACCCAGTGCAGAGCTCTGCACATTTGTCGCTTTTGTATAGGACGGGTTTGGCCCATCCATCCATTGTTTCAATGAGTCGCAAACCCAGGTGCCATTTGTTTTTTCCAGCCATTTGTGCATGTCACCAGGTTTCATATAATCAGCCCATGCTTTTTGCATGGCTGCCATGTCCATGGGCGGGGCATCTTTCTTGTCGCCGGACTTACTGTCGGTTTTTTCATCTTTTACTTCAGTGCCGGTGGGTTCTTTCTGGTCGCCATCGGTTTTCTTTTTCTCATTGTTGCAGGCCGCAAATAGGAACGCTGCAAGCGATAAAGCAATCAATTTTTGTTTCATAAAAAATAAATTTAGTATGTAAAAACTACGATTTTGGTAAGAGAAACCGGACAAAACAGCATTGATTTTTTTAAAAAAAGAGGAAAGAACGCCACTTTTTCTATTTCAGTTTGATTTTCATCACAGTAGCAATGCTGACAGCCCTTTCTTTGGCGAGGAAGGCTCTCTCACCTTCAAATAATTCATCCACCGTTTCTTTGAAATAGCGGAGCCAGGTTTCAAAGTGGCCTGGGAGCAGCCGTGATTTGCCATGTAAGTCAGTATGCACCTGCATGGCATTCTTCCGGTAGGTGTCAGATTGAAAGAGAACTGAATCCCAAAAGTCAACGAGGATTGGCAGGTGATGATCTAAATCAATACGGGCAACTTCCGTAAAAATATAGCTAATGGTGTCGTCAGCAATTAGTTTGCTGTAGAAACTGTGCATCAGCAAAAAAAGGTCATCACGGTTTTCAATATCTTTTTTACTGGCCATTCAATTCTGTAAGGATGTTGTCAATACGGGCCTTTACATTTTCATAGGTCGTATAGCCGCGGCTGACAAGATAAAACTTTGTATCACCCACCTGCATCAATACAGCCGGAAAACCAGTAACCTGCAATTGCTGGCAAAGTGCGAATTCATAGCGGGCTTTTTCTTTACAGGCTTCGCTGTTCAGTTTTGTATAGAAATCATCGGCGGGGATATTATATTTTTCCAGCAAATGCCGGTAAGCTTCATCATCTGTCAAATCCCTTCCTTCATAATGATGGGCATATTGGAGATCGGCAGCGAATTCCACTTGCCTGTCCGGGTATATCTCTTTGAAAATACATAAAGCAGCCGCAGCTTTTTCTGAATGGGGGAACCAGTCGCTCTCTTCCGGGTTGAAAATATGCCAGAGGTAATCCTCACCGAATTTAATACCGGTCATCTGCTCCACGGTTTTATAAGCCGTGCTGATATAACCAGCCATCGCTTTGATCGGACGGGGGTTGTCTGCTGAAATCATTCCTCCGGATAATACTTCAAAGGACAAACGATCTTTATACTCATCTGCAATTTGTTTAATAACCGGGCTAAAGCCATAGCACCAGCCACAATAGGCGTCGTAACAATAATAAACTACGGGTTGCATCATTGTGCAAACTTACCACTGATGAGTACTGTAAATATTGTGAGTTTGGAAAAAACTAAGACAGCCTGGCTAATGTTTCAAGCAGGTGTTCGTTGCTGCAGAAAACGGCGTTTGGAAATTTAGCCTTTGTCCCCTGCACTTTCTCTTCTTTGCCGCCACAGAAAACAATAGGGATGTACTGACGTTTCTTTGCTTCCCATAGCCATTCAGCATAAGCCTGCCCGTGTGAAGGCAGGCGGTCAAGGCAGACAATAAGCGCATCAGGTAAATTATCTTTCAGTTTGGCTACACTATCCTGGCTGAAATGGAAACCAACTTTATAACCGGCTTTTCTAAGCGATGCGATTTTTTCTTTCAGCTCCGCTTCATTCCAGTGTATGAAAAATACCTGCTTAGTCATGGAGAATTATTTTCTGCTCTTCACTTCTTCAAAACGTTCATCATAATCATCACGGATGGTGCCCATCATCCTGTCCCAGAAAAGAAAATACAGGCCATAATTTCCCTTGAAATACTGGTGGTGCAGGTTATGGTTCACAGACGTGTTAACCCATTTGCCCAGCCAGTGCTTGCTAAAACCTTTTGGATACAATTCCCAGCCCAGGTGACCATAAACATTGTAAATGATCATAAAAAGGAAAAAGAATAGCAGGTGATAAAGATGAACAGGAATGGTAAATACGAAGACTAAAAAAATACCGGCCTCTAAAACAGCTTCCAGCGGGTGAAAAGAATAGGCTGCAAAGGGACTCGGGTTGGTTGATTTATGATGCACCAGGTGTACTGCTTTAAACAGTTTGGGATGATGTATCATCCGGTGCATCCAGTAGAAATAGGTATCATGGATGATGGCCATGATCGGAAACGCAAGCACAAACCAAAGCATACTGTGCTGGTTAATATCTGTATAAAACCGTGTGTGCTTTGCTAACTCCGGGCTGCCGAGTATAGTAGCTGGGATAAAGGACATAATAAAAACAGTAGCGATGGAAAAGCCAATTTCCCGGGCATAGTCGCTAAACTTCGGGTACTTCGCCTGTATTTTTTTGGAAGCTATCATCCTGCGCAGGATGATATACCAAATAAGGAAGGCAATACTGGCAATAATGAGATAACGGCTGCCAATAATCCAAACATCCTGGAAATATAATGACCAATTCATGGCAACAATTTTAATGCGCTTCCAGCCAGTTTTTACCTTCCCCGCACTCTGCAATCACCGGCACTTTATGCGGCAGAGGCAAAGCTATTTGCATATTTTCGATAATCAATGGCTTTAATTCATGTACTTCTGTTTTCAACGCATCAAAGACAAGTTCATCATGCACCTGCAAAATCATCTTGCTTTGCATTTTTGCTTTCTTCATGGCCGCATGTACTTTTTGCATGGCCAGTTTGATCATGTCGGCTGCCGTGCCCTGTATCGGTGAGTTAATCGCATTTCGTTCAGCAAAACCACGTACAGTAAAATTCGCGGAATTAATATCACGCAACCATCGCTTTCTTCCCATCAGGGTTTCCACATAGCCAGTCTCCCGGGCAAAATTGATGGTGTCGTCCATGTACTTCTGAATACCAGGAAACTCTTTCTTGTAATTATCAATAATCTCCTTGGCCTCGGTGCGTGAAATACCGAGGTTGTCGGCCAAACCAAAAGCCCCCTGCCCATAGATGATACCAAAGTTTACACTCTTGGCTTTGTAGCGCATTTCCTTTGTTACTTCTTTCTCTGAAACATTATATACACGGGCTGCGGTGGCAGTATGAATATCTGTACCATCTTTAAAAGCCTGGCACATATTTTTATCAGCACTGATGGCTGCTACAATGCGGAGCTCGATCTGCGAATAGTCGGCCGATAATAGAATATGTTTATTATCCCTTGGTATAAAGGCTTTGCGTATTTCTTTTCCCCGCTCCGTTCGCACGGGTATATTCTGCAGGTTAGGATTATTGCTGGCCAGCCTTCCTGTTACAGCCACAGCTTGCCCGTATGTGGTATGCACCCGGCCTGTTTTTTTATTGATCAGTTGTGGCAGTGAATCAACATATGTTGATTTTAATTTAGTGAGTTCCCGGAATGCAAGAATATCATCCACGATCTGGTTACCTTTTGCAGCCAGCTTTAATAATACATCCTCACCGGTCTGGTATTGGCCTGTTTTTGTTTTTTTGGCAGAAGGATCGAGTTTCAATTTATCAAACAAAACTTCTCCGAGTTGTTTGGGAGATGCCAGGTTGAACCGGACGCCGGCTTGTTTGTACACGCTTTCTTCGGCTTTTTTCGCATCCTTCTCCAGTTCTTTGGAATAATCATTGAGAAAGCCCTCGTCAATTTTAATACCTTCATACTCCATATCCACCAGCACTTTCACCAATGGGTTTTCCACTTCATTAAAAACTTTCTCTACTTCTTTGTCTTTCAGCATGGGCTCAAAAACATTTTTCAGTTGCAGGGTGATATCTGCATCTTCAGCGGCATAGTCTTTAATTTTCTCTATTTCCACATCCCGCATCGTGCCCTGAGTTTTGCCTTTCTTGCCAATCAGCTCTTCAATATGCACCGGTTCATATCCCAAAAACTTTTCACTAAGAATGTCCATGCTTCGTTTTCCATCAGGCTCTATTACGTAATGCGCCAGCATGGTATCGAAAATATTGCCGGCCAGTTCAATATCATACCATTTCAGTACGAGTAAATCGTATTTGGTGTTCTGGCCAATCCATACTTTCTTTTTATCGGAAAACAGCGGTTCGAAATGCGCCAGTATTTCTTTCGTTTCTTTCTGATCGGCGGGGCAAGGAACATAGAAAGCTTCACCGGGTTTTACTGCGAAACTCAATCCCACCAGCTCCGCTTCATTGGCATCAATGCCGGTTGTCTCTGTATCAAAACATATTTCTGTGTGTTTCTTTAATTCGGCCACTAACTTTTTAATGGCTGCATCATCCTGTACCGCTGTATAGGTATGCGGTACGTTATGAATGTTTTTGTCAACCGGCAACCCCGGTTCTGAAGAGTCGTCGCCATCTGACTTCTGGTTTCTGACTTCTGTCTTCGGCTCCTCAATAATATTTCCGAACAAATCTGTTTGCACACCCTGTGGTATTTCTTTTTCTACCACAGTTTTTGCAGCTGTGGCCGGAGAAAAATCTTCACCGAGTAAACGTTTCCCCAGAGTTTTAAATTCAAGCTCTCCAAAAATATCTTTCAGCTTTTCTTTGTCCCAGTCTTTTAATTTAAAATCCTCCACATGAAATTCAACCGGCGCCGTGGTGATAATAGTAGCCAGTTTTTTAGAAAGGATGGCCATTTCTTTTCCTTTCTTAACTTTTTCGCCCATGGCGCCTTTAATATTATCTGCATTAGCCAGCGTATTTTCAAGCGAACCGTATTCAGCTAAAAATTTGGCGGCTGTTTTTTCGCCCACACCAGCAATACCCGGGATATTATCAACTGCATCACCCATCATACCCAGCATATCCACTACCTGGCTTACATCTTTGATATTCCATTTGGCGCAGACTTCTTCGGGCCCCATTATCTCCACATCACCTCCCTGGTAGGCAGGCTTGTAGATTTTTACTTTATCCGAAACCAACTGGCCATAATCTTTATCGGGTGTAACCATGAATACTTCGTAGCCTTGTTTTTCGGCTTGTTTGGCCAGGGTACCAATTACATCATCTGCTTCATAACCGTCAACGGCAATCACCGGAATATTAAAACCCTCAATGATTTTAATAATATCAGGTACGGCGGCCCTGATGTCTTCAGGTGTTTCCTGCCGGTTGGCCTTATAGTCCGCAAAATCAGTATGGCGTTCTGTTGCAGCAGAAGTATCAAAGCAAACAGCCATATGCGATGGCTTTTGTTTGGTGATCAGCTCCACCAGTGTATTGGTAAATCCAAACTGCGCATTGGTATTCTTGCCTTTAGACGTAACCCGTGGCGCCCGGATCAGCGCATAATAAGCCCTGAAAACGAGGGCGTAGGCATCGAGAAGAAAGACTTTTTTTTCCATGCCCCTAAGTTAAAGAAATCAGAATGAGGCGTAGAAAAAACAAAACAACCCCGTTCAGCACCAGGGCAAAACGGGGCGGCTATATTAACGCTGCAGATTATTAGTTAATAGAAAGCTTCAACGGTGCGTTGTCGGCTTTGGCAGCAGATGCATCTTTTGCAGTGTTTGCGGTTTGCAGCTCAGTATTGTTAGCAGCAGTAGCTTCACTGAAAGCAGCTACTTTTTGCTGAACAGCCTGGTCGCTTACAGGCACAGATGACTGATCTTTATGGATAAAGTTCAGGTACAGCGCAAAGAACAAAAGATTGAATGCAAAAAAGTTGGCGATTTTACGAACTCTTCTTTTCATAAATATTGGATTTACGGTTTTACAAATATTGGATTAAGTCGGTTTTCACAGCTAAGATATAACGGGACAAAAGCCGGTGCAATTATTAAGAAAAGAGATTGCTGAAATCGGGCATATTTACCCGGAGGATAATCGTAGATTTACGAACGGCTACTTTTTCATTTCCTGGAGCTTCTTTTGCATACCAAACATTTCATCACGAAGGCGGGCAGCTTCCATAAAATCCAGATCCCTTGCGGCTTTCTCCATTTCCTTTTTCACTTTGATAATGGCTTTTTCCAGCTTGGGAATAGTCAGGTATTCTTCCTGTTCCTCAGCGGCCATGGTTACAATATCCTGTTCAGGAGCGATGGCATACGGATTTTTTTCATCAAACCCTTTAATATCTAACACAGAGGTCTGCGCAAAAACATCCTGCGTGGTTTTCTTCACCGTTCTGGGCGTTATACCATGTTCAATATTATACGCAACCTGCTTTTCACGGCGCCGGGTAGTTTCGTCAATCGTTCGCTGCATACTTTCCGTCATCTTATCGGCATAGAAGATCACCAGGCCATCCACATTACGGGCAGCACGGCCAGCTGTCTGTGTCAGTGATTTTTCATTGCGGAGAAAACCTTCTTTATCAGCATCGAGAATGGCCACTAAAGAAACCTCAGGCAGATCTAATCCCTCTCTCAATAAGTTAACACCAACCAGGACATCAATAATACCAAGCCTCAACTCCCGGAGTATCTCTACCCGCTCCAGTGTATCTACCTCACTGTGTATGTATTTGGACTTGATATTTATTTTATGCAGGTATTTATCCATCTCCTCTGCCATACGTTTGGTCAGCGTAGTCACCAATACCCGGTCACCTTTTGTAACACGCTTATCGATTTCATCCAGTAAATCATCGATCTGGTTTACTGACGGACGTATTTCAATAGGCGGATCCAATAATCCCGTTGGGCGTACCACCTGTTCCACCACCACGCCATCACATTTTTCCAGTTCATAATCATCCGGAGTGGCCGACACAAAAATGGTTTGATTCGTCAGCGATTCGAACTCATGGAAGTTCAGCGGACGGTTATCCAATGCAGATGGCAAACGAAATCCATAATCAACCAGGATCAGTTTCCGGCTGCGGTCACCCCCGTACATACCACTTACCTGCGGTATAGTTTGGTGGCTTTCGTCCACTACTAATAGAAAATCTTTGGGGAAATAATCCAGCAAGCAGAATGGCCTGGTGCCCGGCATCCGGCGATCAAAAAAGCGGGAATAGTTTTCAATGCCGTTGCAATAACCAAGCTCCCGGATCATTTCAATATCATAGTTCACCCGCTCAGTAAGCCGCTGCGCTTCTATATACTTTCCTTCTTTTTTAAAGTATTCGGCCTGTGCGGCCACTTCATCCTGTATCTCATATACTACCTGTTGTAAAATATCTTTCGGTGCCACATACAGGTTCGCCGGAAAAATAGCCGCATTGTCCATTTTACCAATACGTTTGCCGGTAACAACTTCAATGCTTTCTATCTCTTCAATCTCATCTCCAAAAAATGTAACACGATAACCATAGTCAACGTAGGGCAGGTTGATATCGACTGTATCGCCTTTTACTCTGAAAGTACCCCGGTTAAAATCTGTAGTGGTACGGTTATACAATGAGTTGACCATGGCATGGAGAAAAGCCTGCCGGGAAATCGTCTGCCCTTTATTAATTCGGATGATTCCGTTTTCATAATCGGTGGGGTTGCCCATACCATAGATACAACTTACGGATGCAACCACAATAATGTCACGCCTGCCGCTGAGTAAACTGGAAGTGGCACGAAGCCGCAGTTTATCCAGTTCATCATTAATACTCAAATCCTTTTCAATATAGACATCACTAACCGGAAGATAGGCTTCCGGCTGATAGTAATCATAATAGGATACAAAATATTCCACCGCATTTTCAGGAAAGAACTGGCGAAACTCTCCATACAGCTGGGCCACCAGTGTTTTGTTATGTGTAAGCACCAGCGTGGGCCTTTGTGTATTTTGAATCACATTGGCAATCGTATAGGTTTTGCCACTTCCTGTAACACCCAGCAGGGTCTGGTATTTTTCATTATTTAGCACGCCTTCAGTTAGTTGGCGGATAGCTTCCGGCTGATCGCCGGCAGGAGGGAACGGGGTATGCAGGTTAAAAGGCATGGGTATGCAATTTACTCAATGTGGCTGATGCAGCTATCTGAAAGTTTTTGCTATCATACATTAATTACTGTATCCGGAATGTTCAGCCCCTGCCGAAGAATTTTATTTAATTTGAAATATGAAAAAAAAGATTACTATCCGGCACTATTTAGTTGGCTTTACCTGGCTGCTCTTTTTATGTTTTTCAGCAAAAGCACAGCAAACAACAAGCAAGCCCGGCAAGAAAATATATATCCACTATGATAAGGACACATATGTGGCTGGTGAAACGATCTGGTTTAAGGCCTATTTCTTAAATAATGGCAAGCCGGACGGCACCTGCAATAATTTTTACCTGCAGGTTTTTAACCCGCAGGGGGAAATGATATCGTCAAAAAAATTACCGGTAGAAGGTGCCACAGCGAAGGGAAGCCTGGATTTACCCGATTCAATTATGCAGGGCTTTTATTCGTTGCGTGGGTTTACACCCGCACAATTGTCGGCTCCAACTTCATTGATGTACAATAAGCCAGTTTTTGTATTCAACCTGTCCAGGCCAGCACCGCCAGCGATGCAGGATAGTACCATGGATCTGCCCGCTGTACAATTTTATCCTGAGGGAGGCTATCTTACCGAGGGTGTGCTATCGGCACTTGTATTTGAAACGAGGGATGAGAATGGCAGACCTGCCGCCATTAGCGGAACCATAAAGATGGACGACTCAATAGTCGTGGCACCTTTCAAAAGTGAAATCAACGGAACAGGCAGGATACAGATTAAACCAGTTGCCGGGAAGAAATATACAGCAGTCATTAATTCAGCTGCAGGCCCCGTCAGCTATTCACTACCGGAAGTAAAATCAAGCGGTGTAAATATCAAAATAGAAGATGAGCCCGGAGGAAAACTGTTTACTATCAGCCGGACAAGACGTGAAAAAGATAAATACAGCAAACTCATTTTTATCGCTGAACAAAACGGGCTGCCTGTGTATGAAAATGAAATTGCTTTTGATAATTTCTATTCAGTAAAAGGACACCTCGTAACCCGCGACTTACCATCGGGATTGATCCGCTTTGCATTATACAATGAACAGATGCAGTTGCTTCAGGAGCGGATGGGTATGATTGACAATGGCGAATACAGGGACAATGCCGAAATAGCCGTGGTGAAAAAGGGAACAGGTAAAAGAGGAGAAAATATTATCAATATACAATTTCAGGAGGCGGCACAGCGAAGCTGCTCTGTATCTGTCATTGCATTGGAAAAAACAGATAGCCCGTCAAAAACAAATATCATAACACATACCATATTGGGTGATGTACTGGATGCAGATAATAACAGCCCGGCAAAATATTTTACCGGTGCTAAAGACAGTTCGTTATTGCAGGCATTCGATAACAGCCTGCTGATAGCCGGACAAAAAAATAAACCAGAAACAGCTGATGCTACTGCACTGGCTGAAACGGCTATTCCTGACAATTACCTGATGTCGATGAAGGGACATTTGATAAGCACAAAGACAAAACAACCGGTTACAGGAGGCATATTGAGTATGTTTTTTGAAGCAGAAGATTCCGCCGATCTGAACTTTGAAATTCCGGTTGATGTTAATGGCGGGTTTTTTGTCGATTCTCTTTTGTTCAGGGGAATAACAAAGCTTCACCTGGGTTACACCAATGCAAAAGGCGTAAAGGAGCAGACCGAAATAACAATCCATACAAACCTTACAGATAGCCTTGCGGCAATACTTCCGTTCAGGGTTAGTCAGGCCAAACACTACCCCATGGCACCCACTGGTGGCTCTTTTACGATGGGTCGCAGCGGATATGGCCTTAGTGCGAAAGAAGATACCAAAGACCTGGATCCGGTTATAGTAAGCGGTTCGAAGTACCGCAAGGCAGTAGATGAAGTAAACGATAAATACACAAGCGGTGCCTTTCGCTCCATGGGCAAGTATAACTTTGATAATATTAACCAACCGGAGAATAACCGGGTGCTGAGTGTGTACGATTATGTACTGCGTTCGGTTCGGGAGCTGGGGACACAGGACGGCAATTTTATTAACAGGCGCAACCTGAGTCTGTTTGCAGAAATGAGCCAGAAAGATCAAACCCGGAAACAAGATAGTCTTGACCAGAAAATTGGCCCTTATGGATCACCAGGAAGTGTCAGGCTAGCGGACCTGGAACAAGAAAGGGGAAAGAATTTTATTGTCAATGTATTTGTCAACGAAAGCCAGGTATATCCGGCGATGTTAAAAACGATAACCATGGACCAGGTGGCCCTGGTTAAATTTTATGGACCCGGCTTTGTTGGTGCCGGCGGAAATGACGGGCCGGGCGGGGCGTTAGCTATTTATCTGAAAAAAGAGGTCGAAATTAATTTTAATGATAAAAAGCCAGAAAAGCAAGAAGCTATCCCGGTGACAGGGTATGCACTTGTAAAAAAATTTGTTAGCCCCGATTATGCAACAAACCAGGCAACAGAAACAAATGACAGGCGTAAAACACTATATTGGAACCCTGATATTTATACCAGCCCGGATAACAAATCTGTAGAACTTAAATTTTATCACAACGATTTTGGCGGCAGCTATAAAATAATCCTGCAGGGCTTTGATGCGAACGGAAAGCTGGTCTATAAAGAGCTCGTAATTGATAACTAAAAAAGAATAAATGATTGGACGACAAACACGGTGGTTATTAACAGCAATGCTTTTTTCAACCTTGCTAAAAGGGCAAAGCCAGGAAAAAGCGCTTGCCGAATTCAGAAACAAGGGGGTGGAAAAAATTTACCTGCAATACGATAAAGAATACTACGTATCCGGAGAAACGATTTGGTTTAAAGCGTATTTATACAGTAATGGTAAACCCAGCGGACAGAGCGATAATTTTTTCTTGCAGTTTACCAACAGTAGAGGCGAATTAATAGCCGATCAAAAATATCCTGTAGCCGGTGCTACGGCCAGTGGGCATATACAAATACCAGATTCTCTGCCACAGGGCAATTATTACATCCGTGCTTTTACACCCCGTATGCTGAATGAAGACGAAGCCTTCAATTACCACAAAAACATTTTTGTATTCAAACAAACAGGTTCGGGCGGTGTTCAGAGTGTCGGAAAAACAATCACCGTCAACTTTTTTCCTGAAAGTGGTCACCTTGTTGATGGTATACTTACCACGGTTGCGTTTAAAGCCACAGACCAATGGGGCCAGCCGGCCGAAGTAAGCGGCACTATAAAAAACGATGAGGGCACAACCATTGCACCTTTTAAGACACTTCATGACGGTATTGGTAAACTGCAGATAAAACCAGTGGCAGGGAGAAAATATATCGCAGAAGTAGAAACAGATGCAGGCAAGCGTAGTTATAATCTTCCCGAGGTGGATGCAGAAGGCATCAACCTGAAGCTGACTGATGAACCAGGAGGGAAAAAATTTCAGTTGAGTCGTGCCGTAAAGAACAAACAACACTACGATGTTTTACGCCTGGTGGTGACAGAGAACTATGGTATCATCTATGACAATGAAATTGCTTTTGAAGATTATCCTTCAGTAATTGGCCACTTGTTGACGGACAGCCTACCTTCCGGTATACTTCATTTCACGGTATTTGACAAAGAAAATAAACCCCTGGCTGAAAGGCTGACATTTGTAGATAATGGCGAATACAGGTCGAAAGGAGAAATCGTTATTGCCAAAAAAGGGATTGCTAAGCGGGAAGAAAACAGTTTGGAAATAACTTTTACAGAGGCCGTACAACGCAGCCTTTCTGTATCAGTAGTAGATCTTGCTTCAGCCAATGACGGGGACGCAGAGAGTATATGGTCAAACTTTTTACTGAGCTCGGATTTACGGGGTTATATCTATAATCCAGCCTGGTATTTTAGTGAAAAGAACGATACCGTAAAGCAAGCCCTGGATAACCTGATGCTTACACATGGATGGAGCCGCTATACCTGGGCACAATTGTCAGAAGGACAAAAATCGCAACAAGCTTATGCAGATCCCGCATTTATCATTATCAAAGGACTGGTAACCGACGCAAATAATAAACCCGTAAATGGCGGCAAACTGAATTTGTTTTTAGATGCAGCCGATGTCAGCTCACAGCATTATATAACTGATGTGGATGCAAATGGCCGGTTTATGCTTGACTCAATGGTTTTCAGGGGAAAGGGAGAGTTTTTTTATGCGTATACCGACAAAAAGGAAAAACCCGTTCCGGCTGTTGTAGTAATTGATACTGATCCATTTGCAGCGGTGGCAAAAAAAACAAGCCTGTCATTAATAAATGAGTCGGGTAAAAAGAATGACATACTCCCTGGATCTAAAGAAGAGTTAAACGCACGGATGAAGTATGTAAAAGATCTGTCAGGTGAAAATGTAAAAGAACTTGCCGGAGTGGAAGTAAAAAATGAAGTGAACAGCACGAAAGCAGCGGATGCGGTAAATGATAAATACACCACAGGAGCCTTCCGGTCTCCCGGCAAAGAAACAATTGATAATATCAATAATCCGCCAACGGATATGGCACAGAACGGGGTGGATTTTGTAAAGAACAGAATACAGCAAATTGTACTCGATGGCAACCGTTTTACCAACCGGAAGAACTTTAGCCTTATCTCCGGACAGCGATGGACGGTAGGGCTTTTTATAAATGAACAGCCGGCCGAATTACTGCAGTTACGTATGCTGCGGGCAGATGAAATAGCACTGGTAAAATTCTATGAGGCGGGTTTTGTGGGAACAAGCAGCACTACTCCCGGCGGGGCCGTGGCGGTGTATACCAAAGAGAAGAAAATGGAACCAGCCAAAGATGATAAGCTGGAAGTGTTTACCTACCCGGGTTATACAGTGATTAAAGAATTTTTTAACCCGGATTATAGCGCACCACCCAAGAAACAGGTGGAGGACAATCGCACCACACTTTTCTGGGCGCCGGTATTATTTACAGATGCTACCACCACAACGGTGCCGGTGCATTTTTATAACAACGATACCGGGAAAAAATATAAAGTAGTAATAGAGGGTTTTGATGTAAACGGCAAACTGGTTCATCTGGAAAGAATTGTTGAGTAAAAGCAATTGAGCGAAATACAAAAGGGCAGCCACGATGGCTGCCCTTTTCAGTTTCATAGATAATAATTTATCAGAACTGTGCGGACACAGTAATTTTTGGATCAGGGGAAACTTTACCACCATCGATAGCCGGGCCGGTAATACCGTAATCAGCCAATTTAATAGAGAAGCTGGCTGCAGTAGACACTTTGCCACCGGCAATAGTTACGGTAGCTGGCGTTTTTACTGTTTTAGAAACACCTTTTACGGTCAGTAAACCTGTAACCTCTACTTTGTATGTGCCGTCTTTTGCGAATTTTACTTTGCTTATTTTATCAATCTTACCTGCAAAAGTGAACTTAGGATGCACCGCAGAGTTCAGCCATTTGTCGCCATTAAAGTGGTCCTGGATCATGGCGTTTGTAAAAGCAAAATTGTTAACCGCAGCCTCAAAAGCCAGGTTACCGGTTGTTTTATCCAAAGAACCGATCACTGTTTTGTTTTCAGCTTTTGGTAAAGCGTCTTTAGGCGTGGTGGCATCAAAAGAAACTACAGCAGTAGTGGTGGTAAGCTTTTGTGCGAAGAGGCTGCCTGTGAAGGCGATAAAGGAAAGAAATAAGATTGCTTTTTTCATTTTTCTTGATTTTTAATGTTTGTGTTGTTTCCTGCGCTCTGTATTTATAGATGAGCGGGAGGTTATTTATTGTTTGATTACAGCTCGTTTAAAATTAATGGACGTGGTTCCCAGTATCTCACTGAAAATGCTGCCGCTGCACACACCTTTTACGGTTACCTGGTCACCGGCTTTTATTGACTTCGCTTTGTTCAGCTCGGTTTTTTCAACTGAGAAAATAATATAAGAACCGGTACTATCAGCAAACTTAATGGTACTGGTGGAATCGCCTGCTATGTCCACAGCATTTACCGGCCCGCTTACTTCCACAATTTTCTCCCTGTAAATATTGTTTGCCGTAGTATCATTTGCCAGGAATTCTTTCAGCAACGCATCTGAAGTAATGGCAAAATCTGTCTTTACAGAATCGGTTGTTTGGTGCTTTTCACTCAGCAAATCTTTTTCGAGCTTACTACTGATCATTTTAAAGCCAAACCAGGTTACGAGGGCAGTCGCCAAAATCAGGCCAGCCTTCAATGCCCATTTGTTAGTACCGGCAGTCAGGATAAACACGATGGCCGCTGCAACGTGTATATATGCCCATAACTTAACGGCAGACTGCGTAATAAGACCATTGCCGGCAATGTTTTTTGTAAATAGATAATACACAATGACAAGTGAAATTGATAAAGCACCGGCAATCAGGGCGGGCCAGAATGGGTTCTTTTTCACTAACACAAAGGCAACAGCTAAAACAGCGAAGGCCGGGATGAGGTAAAAAATATAAAAGACAAAACTTAGACCAGGGAACGGATTGGCAATACCTGATTTTTCCTCGGCAATTTTGAAGAAATTCCCTGTTGGCATATCGCTGCCTTTTACAGCTGCGCCATCCCAAACCAACCAGGGCATAAAAAAACTGGCTGCGAGTAGTATGCCAGCTACAATGTGAACAATAGCAGCTGTTGTTATTTTATTGGTAGAGGTAATCATAATCAACTGTAACGGCATTTGTACCTAAAGCGTTGCACAATGTAAAACAAATATATAATGTTTAAACATTGATTTTAAGGAAACCCTGTTAATTTTTTAAAGAAAAAGAAAATCCCGACGGTCTGCTTTTTCAGGCTTACGTCGGGATTACTTACTAACCCATTGCGATACAGTCTTTAAGGACTAGGATGCCTCCTGCATTTCCTTTATTTTCTCCCTTATTTTTCCTTCAATCTCTTTTGACAACTCAGGGTTATCGACCAGCAACTGCTTCACCGCATCCCGCCCCTGGCCCAGTTTATCGTTATTATAGCTGTACCAGCTACCGCTTTTTTGAACAATACCCAGTTCAGTGCCCATATCAATGATTTCACCGGTTTTGGAAATTCCTTCACCGAATATGATATCAAACTCGGCTGCACGGAAAGGGGGCGCCACTTTATTTTTTACCACTTTTACTTTTACATGGTTACCGATGGCCTCATCACCATCTTTTACCTGTGTTTGGCGACGGATATCCAGACGAACAGATGCATAAAACTTCAGGGCATTACCACCTGTGGTCGTTTCAGGGTTGCCAAACATCACACCTATTTTTTCACGCAGCTGGTTGATGAATATGCAGATGGTACCTGTTTTAGATATGGTAGCGGTAAGTTTACGCAGGGCCTGGCTCATCAGCCTTGCATGAAGGCCCATTTTACTATCACCCATTTCTCCTTCCAGTTCACTCTTAGGAACAAGTGCTGCCACGGAGTCAATCACTACTACATCTAACGCACCAGAAAGGATAAGACGGTCGGCAATTTCTAATGCCTGCTCACCATAATCAGGTTGGGAGATTAAGAGATTATCAACATCCACACCCAGTTTTTTTGCATAGCTGCTGTCGAAAGCGTGTTCTGCATCAATAAAGGCACACATACCGCCTTTCTTTTGTGCTTCAGCGATTACATGGGTGGCGATGGTGGTTTTACCCGAAGATTCCGGGCCATATATTTCAATCACCCTGCCGCGGGGAAGGCCGCCGATACCAAGGGCTACATCCAGTCCGAGGGAGCCGGTAGAGATAACCTCTTGCTGTTGTTCAGCTTTATCGCCAAGGAGCATAACGCTTCCTTTGCCGTAGTCCTTCTCCAGCTTATCCATTGTAAGCTTGAGGGCTTTTAGTTTCTCACTGTTGTTTACTGTTTCGGTTGTTTTGTCATTCTTTGCCATGGGTTAAAATTATTGATTTGCGTATTGTAAGTCCGAAATATTGCGGACCGGAAACAAAGCTAAATGATTTAGCAATAAAAAACTAACTTTTTTTGGATTTTATTTTAGGCCACCCACCAGGCGATAAGCATGGAAAGGGCACCGGCGGCCAAACCAATGTAAACTTCAGCCGTTGTATGGTTGGATACAATTAATCTTGCTGTGCATACCAGGCCGGTTATAAAAACTGCAACGGATAAGTAAATACCGAAATTAACGTCCTGGGTAAAAGCCAGCAGGCAGAAGAATGTTAATGCAAGGCCTACGGATATAGCGTGCAGACTTATTTTAATCCTGATATTAGCCATCAGCCCGGCAACGGTGCTGAGAAATGCAGCAAATGCAAATTGAACCATCACGGCCGGGATATCATAGCCATTATTTGTTTTACCATAATTTTTCCAGACATACCATATCCAGAAGTACCATATCATACAAGCAATAAACGGGATTATCCGGTCTTTCTGGGTATGCAGATAAATAGTATCAATAAATTTCAGCCCTTTTAATAAAAGTACCGTTACCAGTGGAAAAAAAGTAAATGATACAACCGCCATGATTATCACTTTCATTTTTTCTAACGGGTGAACGCCGGCGAACAGAAATGGATGAATATACAAAAGAAACCAGATCACCATTACAGGCACAAACACCGGATGAAAAATATACGATATAACCTGCGCCGCAATTCTAATTGCAGCAGGTTGCTGGTGGTTTTGCAACGGAACATTCCCATTTGCCGTCAGGCTGTTGTTCATAAATAAGTGATTTTTATGCCTTATCTGCTGCAAAGTAACGGAATCTGTAAAAAGGGTGCGGTTTTTGTAACTTCATCCTGCTTTGCCGGGCCCTTGCCAGCCAATTATTCACCAAAACACTGTGCATGAAGAAAATTCTGTTTCTTTTTTTCCTGCTGTTTACTTTCTTCACCGGGTTTTCGCAAAATGTAAATAAAGCCAAGATGCAGGCTATGTACGACCGTATAAAAGCGGCAGGCATTCTTCATCCTGATTTTGTGATGGCTCAATGTATGCAGGAGACAGGCAACCTGGCCTGCAAAAAATGCTGCCTGCGCTATAACAACCTCTTTGGGTTCTATGTGAAAGGAAACAAGTGCAAAAAATTTAATTCAGAAGATGAATGCATCGACTACTATAAAGAATGGCAGAACAAGCGCTATCCCAAATGGCGCAAAAAAAATCCTAAAGCGGATTACTATCACTTTTTAAAAAGTGTAGGCTATGCAACGGGTGACAAATATACAGCTGAGCTAAAACCGAAGGTGGCCTGGGTGAGGAAGAATTTGACGTTATAACTTACGGCTTCGCCTTCGGACTGCCCGGGCTCATCAACCCTTTTATATTACTGATATGAAAGCCTGTATGTGCGGCAAAAATGTTGTTGATGAATAACAATTCATTAATCCCTTCAGCTTTCAGCATAGCGATAAAGTCACCACTGTAGTAACGGGAATCCACCACAATTACTTTTTCATAATTGTTGATCAGGAAGGGTGCAAAAGCATTGCCATATGATTCTTTCACAATAGCAATTTTTCTTCCATTCTTTTTCAGTGTTTCCATTTTGCAAATCGGTAAATCGCCCTGCAGGAATACAGAATAACTGTTATCACCACTCACCTGCTCAGCATACATTTTTGATTTAGCCCAGTAACTAATCGAGTTGCTGCTGCCCACAGAAAAACTGACCGAATCTGGAAATAGATAATAGCGCACCGAATCAGGATTGGCTTTCAATACAGCCGATCTGGTTAAGCGATGAAACAATCCCAGGAAACCGGGTTTAACCTTAGAGGGAATTGTGTCGAGTGATACAGGAGTAAGGCCTGCAGCATCGCAAAATGCCCGGTAGCCGTAATAAGCACCGAGACTCGTCCAGTGGTGATCGGTATTGAAATAAATATACTCTTTGCGGTGTTTTCTTATTTCTTCTACGGGGTTTACTTTAATAATCTCAGGGTCTTCCGCGGCAAATATGCTGTTGATCGCATCGGTGGCGGGAGTAGCCAGGTCTTTGTATTTTTCTGTTATTTCAAATTCAAAACCATTTGGTACAATCATGTTATAAACCTTCAGTCCAGGTATCTTCAGGCGATTGTACGAATTAATGGTCTCGGCATATCGTTTACCAATACCACCCCCGCCGCTAAACACTTCAAAGCCCCTGTTTTTAAAAATGAATACGGCGCCTTTTTTTACACCCACCTGCCCGTCATCGGGTAATATGCGTGGTTCGACTACTACTACATCTTTCTTTTTGGCCTGGGCCGAAGTGTCTGTATCGTTGCCGTCTTTTTTCTTGCCGGAGCTGTTGCAGGAAGCCATTCCGATAAGGATGGCGAGCAGGAGATAATAAGGTTTCATGGCCGTGTTTTACAGAAATCATTTGGAACCACATAGAACATATTAGTTTAAACACATAGAAAATACTATGTGAATCCTATGTTCCTATTGTGCCTATGTGGTTCAATTTTATAATAGCAGGTATTACTTTTTTAACCCTTTGATCTTATTAATATGAAACGGCGTATGCGCCGCAAACACATTGTTGATAAACAATAACTCGTTTATACCCTCCGCTTTTAGCATCGCCACAAAATCACCCGTATAATACCGCTGATCCACAACAATTACTTTTTCATAATTATTGGTAAGGAACGGCGCAAAGGCATTACCGTATGATTCTTTCACGATAGCAATCTTCCTTCCATTTTTCTTCAGTGTTTCCATCTTTACAATTGGCTGATCACCCTGCAGAAAAACCCCATAACTGTTACTGCCACTGGCGCCCTCGGCATACATGCTTTTTGATTTTGACCACTGCCCGATTTTGGCACTGCCAATAAAGAATGCCACAGAATCTTTAAACAAGTAGTAACGAACCGAATCCGGATTGTTTTGTAAAGCAGGATCTTTTGTCAGCCTGTATAATGAACCTAGAAAAGCAGGTTTCACTTTCGATACCACCGTATCAATATTAACCGGTGTAAGACCGGCAGTGTTACAAAATGCCCTGTATGCATAATAAGCACCAAGGCTGGTCCAGTGGTGATCCGTATTGAAATAGATATATTCTTCCCTGTGTTTACGTATTTCGTCAATAGCCCATACCTTTTTAATTTCAGGGTCTTCACTGTTGTAAATATTTTCAATAGCAGGGCGGTTTGGCTTTTGCAGCTTAGCATACTTCTCTGTTATTTCAAACTCAAGCGCCACCGGTATAAGCAGGTTATACACCTGTATATCCGGCTTCAGCAAGCGGTTATAAGAATTGATGACTTCTGCATAGGTTTTGCCCATTGCTTCCCCACCGCCAAACATTTCAAAAGCACGGTTCTTAAATACAAAGACACCTTTTTTCTTTTCACCCACCGCACCATCATCGGGCAGTGGCCCTGCATTGGTATTGTTCTTATCAACGGTATCCGTTGTTTCATTCGCCTCAGCGTTGTTCACACCGTCATATATTTTTATTTCACTGCTGCTGAAACCCAGTTTGCTTCTGAACTGGTCCGATACTTTTATCAGGTTATCCCTGTACGGAAAATTATCTGCATAATATTCTTCAATGCCACGGAAGTATTTACCGCTCCATAATGCACTGTCGGAATAAGCGGGAAAAGTAGCAAGCTTCCGGTTCTCCATTTCAGAAACACTTTTCTTCTTCATAGCCAGCGATAAAATACCACCACCTAAAAGCACCGCACAAAACACGATAACATTCGCTATATGTAATTTCTTATTGACTGTCTCACTCATAATAAATCCCTCACTTTGTTAAAACCTGAAATAGATAAACGGATTATAACTCTTGCCTACCAGCTGGGCTACACATATAAATAATAATGCCACATTGAAGCCGATAACCGCTGTATCATAAAAAGCCAGCCTCCCTTTGTTGCGATCTATCCAGCCTTTTACACTGTGGTATACCGGCATACAAAGAACCAATGCCAGTATCAACCAGAACAGGTGCGTGGTCAGCGTATTCATCACCTCCATATTGCCGTTTGGACCCGGTGCAAAAGAGAAAAGCTTTTGCACATAAGCCCAGAGCATGGCTGTATCAGTGAAATAGAAGATAACCCATCCGGGTATGATAATGATCAGGGCGTATATATGCGCAATGAAAGCCGGTGATTTCTCCAGCCACTTCAACAGGAAAGCCCGCTCCATGGCAATGAATATGAAGAAGTAAAGGCCCCAGAAAATAAAATTCCAGCTCGGCCCGTGCCACATACCGGTCAGGAACCATACAACAAACAGGTTGCGGTACACGTATTTTTTATTACCTCCCAGGGGGATATATACATAGTCACGGAAGATACTGCCGAGGGAAATATGCCAGCGTCGCCAGAACTCACCAATTGATTTGGAGATATAAGGGTAGTTGAAGTTTTCCCTGAAGTGGAAACCAAACATACGGCCAAGGCCGATTGCCATATCCGAATAACCGGAGAAGTCAAAATAGATTTGAATGGCAAACATGATCAATCCAACCCACGCCTCCAGGCTGGACAGACTGGCCAGTTCTGCAAACGTGAGCGGGTCACTGTTATCGCCCATGTATTTTTGGACTAATTCAGCAGCCACGTTTGCAATCACCACTTTCTTGAACAAACCGATACAGAAACGGGATACGCCCAGGCTGAAATCACGAAAGTTTTCCCTTCGTCCGTATATCTCTGTTTCCACATGCGCATAGCGTATGATCGGACCGGCCACTAACGAAGAGAAAAGCGATACATACATTAAGAAATTAGGGAAGCTGCGCTGCGATTTTATATCACCGCGGTACACATCCACCACATAAGAGATAGTATGGAAAGTATAAAATGAGATACCGATAGGCAGGGCATAGCCCGGTGCTGTAAAGGAAGTGCCCAGCAGTCCGTTGACCTGGTCCACGATAAACTTGTCGTACTTAAATGTAGCCAGCAAAGCCAGGTTAAATACAACAGTAAAGGTTACGCCAATCTTTGCCCATTTGGTTCCCCGGTGCTTATCAATAAAAATGGAGTTGGCCCAATCGATTAGCGAAGAAATGATAAGTAAAGAAATCCAGATGGGTTCCCCCCATCCGTAGAATGCGAGTGAAAAAATAATCAGCACCCAGTTACGCCAGCCCGGATTTTTTGTACTGTAGTACATTCCAAGACATAGAGGCAAGAATATAAAAAGGAAAAGCAGGCTTGCAAATACCATACAGGTGTGGGTTGGGGAATTTTATAGCAGCGCAAAATACTAATTTCCCCAAGCTTTACTAATGCAAAGAGGCAAATAATTTCATACTTTGTCAATACCCGATCGGGGGTATTTTAAAAAATTTAACAGGCGGGATACCCTAATTTTTTGAGGTGCTCTTGCGTACCTTCGCCCCAAAGTAAAGAACCCATGCAACTAACCGCAAAACTCGTACAAGTATTACCCCTTCAGACAGGCAACGGAAAAAATGGCCAATGGAAAAAGCAGGATATTATTGTGGAAACAGAAGGCACTTATCCTAAAAAAGTATGTATATCCATTTGGGGCGATAAAATCAACGAAAGCCAGTTGCAGGTGGGTGCCATGCTCAACATATCTTTTGACGTGGAAAGCCGCGAATACAATGGCCGCTGGTATACTGATGTAAAGGCATGGAGAGTGGAACCTGCCGGAGCTGCATCCGCTAATAATGCCGGCCCGATTGATGAACCCCATTTTGAAGAAGGGGATATGGGCGGAAAAGACGATCTGCCATTTTAGTATTTCTCACTGACCTGCCTGCGGTAGGCTGGTTTCTCAGATTAACACGGATTTTCTAGCTGTTCAAAAGGTAATAATGTCCGTCAATACTTTTTCTGTGTACATCCGTGAAATCGGTGAGCAATCTTAAAGCTCCTTGCGCAACCTGGCTACCGGTATATTTAATTGTTCCCGGTATTTTGCCACGGTACGGCGGGCAATATTGTAGCCTTTTTCCTGTAGTAATTCTGTAAGGCGCTCATCGCTTAGCGGATGTTTTTTGTCTTCTCCCTCAATAAAATCACTGAGGATTTTCTTAACCTCACGGGTAGAAACTTCTTCCCCGCTTTCGGTGCTGAGTGATTCGCTAAAGAAGAATTTAAGGCGGTAAGTGCCAAACTCTGTTTGTACAAACTTGCTGTTGGCCACCCGGCTCACTGTTGAGATATCGAGATTGGTTTTCTCGGCGATATCCTTCAGGATCATGGGGCGCAGCTCTGTTTCATCGCCGGTAAGAAAGAATCCATACTGGTGATCCATAATAGCACTCATGGTGCTGAGCAGGGTATGTTGCCGTTGCTTAATGGCATCGATAAACCATTTGGCGGCATCTATTTTCTGTTTGATGAAAAGCACTGCTTCCTTCTGGCGCTTATCCTTCTTAGCTCCGCGGTCGTACTCTTTCAGCATATCACGATAGCCTTCGCTGATGCGCAGCTCAGGCGCATTACGGCTGTTGAGCGTAAGCTCTAGTTTACCGCCATTATTGATAATGAAGAAATCGGGAACTACATAGCTTTCAGCCTTATTGATTTCACCCACATTGCCGCCTGGCTTGGGGTTCAGGCGAATGATCTGCTGCATCACATCACGCAGTTGTTCATCATCAATGTTCAGCCCGCGTTGTATTTTCTCGTAATGTTTTTTTGTAAACTCATCGAAGTATTTGGTGATAGCCTTTATAGCAATATCAACCGGCTTGCCTTCTTCTTTTTGTTTGTAGAGTTGTATTAAGAGGCATTCCTGCAAATCCCGGGCGGCCACGCCGGGCGGATCAAACTGCTGTATGCGGCGGATGATCAGCTCCACTTCCTGCTCAGTGGCCATAATATTTTGTCGGAAAGCCAGGTCATCGACAATAGCAGATGTTTCCCGGCGGAGATAGCCGTCTTCGTCAATACTGCCCACGATCTGCTCTGCTATAGTCTGATCTTTATCTTCCAGTTTAAGCAGGCCTAGCTGGTTGTTAAGCAGTTCGTAAAAACTTGTTTCTGTTTTGAAAGGAAGCTGGCGTCCTTCATCTTCTTCCGGGTAATTATCGTCGCGGGTTTTATAGTCAGCTATTTCATCATCGCCTTCCTGTACATAATCACTGATATCGATATTATCGTATTCATCCTCGCTCCCGTCTTTTTCTTCATATTCTTCTTCCCCTGCCTCCGTAAATTCATCTTTCAGGTCATCCGCTCCTTCATCATGATTTTCTTCTTCCAGTTCGAGGGCGGGGTTTTCTTCCAGTTCTTCTTTGATGCGGGTTTCAAGGTTGGCCGTAGGTACCTGCAGCAGTTTCATCAATTGAATCTGCTGGGGAGACAGCTTTTGCAGAAATTTCTGCTGTAAACTTTGACTTAAGGCCATGAGGTTCGTAATTATATGGCCTTGTGCTTTGAAAGGGCGGCCATTCCACAAAAATAATGCCGTATTTGAGAAAACAAAATAAAACTGTTTTTTTCAATAAAAACCGGCTTTCTTGTTGCGATACTGTTAATGTCCTCAAGTGCAAATAAGATGCGAGTGGCCTGTTATTTTATTGATTGTCAAATTATTAAAACCCGAATAGTGTTAATGATTGAATAACCTTCGCCAACTTCAATTTTTTTAAAAGCACAACTTACACCTTACGAGCAAAGGGATACTACCCGGCAAATGCTTCTTTGATGTAGAGTGAATACAGAAAGGGGCTATAGCAACTCCGGTTCTTCATTGATAATTGTTATCGTTTGCACATTTATTTTTTTATAACCCGGCTTTAGTAAGGTACAAGTCAGCATCAATTTGATTGCTTTTCTATCTGCCGTAGTTTTGAGGTAGTTCTCCCGGTTCAGGGCCTGTATCGTAATGTAAATCCTTTTGCTTCAGTGAAATTATGCTCAGTCATTCTGCGGCCAATATCATTGGTATAACCCACGTAAGTTTTATTTCCGGAAAAAGAGTATAGAATGTAAACGATGAACATACAATAAAAAAGCCCCTGATTAAATCAGGGGCTTTGAAGTGGTGTGGGGCGGGATCCCTGCCTGTCGGCAGACAGGGAACCGCCGACACAAGGATTTTCAGTCCTTTTCCGCCGCGGCGGATACCGCACCATTATCCGACAAGTAATCGTTGAGGTACAGTTTGACTAGCTCTCTTCCCCGTCCGGTTTTCAAAAACTTTTCCCGGTTCATGGCCTCTGATTTTGTCGTATAGTCCTCTCTTCTAATCAGTGTCCATGGCCTGTATCGTAATGTAAATCCTTTTGCTTCTGTACTATTATGCTCGGTCATTCTGCGGCCAATATCATTGGTATAACCCACGTAAGTTTTATCTCCGGAAAAAGAGTATAGAATGTAAACGATGAACATACAATAAAAAAGCCCCTGATTAAACCAGGGGCTTTGAGGTGGTGTGGGGCGGGATCCCTGCCTGTTGGCAGACAGGGAACCGCCGACACAAGGATTTTCAGTCCTTTTCCGCCACGGCGGATACCGCACCGTTGCCAGAAAGGTAACTGGCAACAAACTGCCTCACTAATTCTCTTCCCCGTCCTGTTTTAAGAAATTTTCCCGGTTGATTGCTTCAGCTTTTGTCACATATTCCTCTGTTCTGATGAGTGTCCATGGCCTGTATCGTAACGTAAAACCTTTTGCTTCTGTTACATTATGCTCAGTCATTCTGCGTTCAATATCATTGGTATAGCCGACATAAGTTTTATTTCCGGAAGAAGAGTATAGTATGTAGACGATGAACATACAATAGAAAAGCCCCTGAAATATCAGAGGCTTTGAAGTGGTGTGGGGCGGGATCCCTGCCTGTTGGCAGACAGGGAACCGCCGACACAAGGATTTTCAGTCCTTTTCCGCCACGGCGGATACCGCACCGTTGCCAGAAAGGTAACTGGCAACAAACTGCCTCACTAATTCTCTTCCCCGTCCTGTTTTAAGAAATTTTCCCGGTTGATTGCTTCAGCTTTTGTCACATATTCCTCTGTTCTGATGAGTGTCCATGGCCTGTATCGTAACGTAAAACCTTTTGCTTCTGTTACATTATGCTCAGTCATTCTGCGTTCAATATCATTGGTATAGCCGACATAAGTTTTATTTCCGGAAGAAGAGTATAGTATGTAGACGATGAACATACAATAGAAAAGCCCCTGAAATATCAGAGGCTTTGAAGTGGTGTGGGGCGGGATCGAACCGCCGACACAAGGATTTTCAGTCCTTTGCTCTACCGACTGAGCTACCGCACCTTTATCAGCTTTCGCCGAAGCTACAGCTGAACACCTAACACATTGGCCAGCAAGTGGAAGCCTGACTGACGTTTTGTGTTGGGGCGGCAAATATAAGCATGATTCGTGGAAAAGGAAAATAATATAAACCGATAATCAAACGGTCCGGATTGCCCTTTTTCGGGCTATCTCCCCGAGGGTTGTGGCCATTATTTATCTTGGCCAGCGTTTTTTGTATAAACAACGTATCATACCTGGTTTCCTCACCCCTTTCCTTTTAAATTATACAGTACGTAAAACTCATTTTCTTTTCGCATCAATACCCGGTAAAATTCTGGATCGTTACGTACATCCAAAATAAGGTCGACCAACCCGATTTACCTAACGAAAATGTAGGCACAAACATCATGATAAGGAGATAGTGCTGATCAACCACAGCCCCACACTATCCGGCTTGCCGCATTTTATACTTGGTTCAGGAAGAACATCCCATTGTATGCCCTTCGTTTTGTATTCAGACCATATTTCCCATTGGCAGCTATTCATGCTATTTCAAAAAACATTGTTTCCAATATCTGTCCTGCGCTAACCTGTTTGTAACAGCAATGGCTGTACTGTCATAGGTGATTTATATAGTTCACATCATTGCTTTAAATATTCACATTTGGGATAAATAAACTTGTTTCATTAAAGTTTATATATAACTTCATTCCATTACTTACCCAACCTGCTTTTATGGATACGACTACCACTGATGCCTACCGCATTATCAGCAATCATGAATTTGCTGAAAGAAGGGAAAAACTTTCCAATAACCAAAACGCTTTATTCTCTCTCCGCTCCTGGCAGGCAGGTGATGTATTAGCAGATTTTTCAGCGGGTACTATTTCAACAGAGCCAACCTATCTTACGGTACAGGTGGGCACCGACAGGCATATCACTTTACAACCAGAATTCTTGCAGTATATCAATCACAGTTGTGATCCGAATGTATTTTTTGATACCACCACCATGCAGCTAGTTGCCCTCCGTACTATTGAAGCAGGTGAAGAGTTTGTCTTCTTCTACCCCTCTTCTGAATGGGAAATGACACAATCCTTTCAATGCTATTGCGGCAGCCATCGCTGCCTCGGGGAAATAAAAGGGGCAGCCTTTCTCTCCGATGAAGCGGTACAACAAAACCGTTTCACGGATTTTATTCAACAACAACTGGCCAAAAGGGCCGCAAGAAGTAAAGTAGCCTGATTCGATGAAAGCCTCCGAAGCCGTTAAACTATTAAAGCCCTATACCATCTGGGTATTGGCCCCCCACTTAGAAAGTGAAGACCCTAACCTTTCTTACTACTACGATTTTTCCCAAAGTATAAAAGAATACACTGCAGTATTTGAGGAACTGAAAGCCGAATGGAAGTGGCAGCCGGTTACCGTCCATAATTTCAAAGAAATAATACAATCCATTGCAGAGAGCAAGAATGGCAAAACCCCTTTAGTGCTGAACCTCTGCGATGGAGATGAAGTTAATGGCACCCCCGGCGTATCAGTAATACATGAACTGGAAAAACACGGACTCATCTATACAGGCTCCGACGCACATTTTTACAATATCACCACATCCAAAATACCGATGAAAAAAGCCTTCGATAAAGCGGGTGTGGCCAATGCCAACTGGCGGGTGATCACTGATAAAAAAGGGTCTGTAAAAGGGATAGCCAAACGGGTCGGTACACCAGTAATAATTAAACCAGCCGTATCGGGCGGCAGTATGGGCGTATCAGTAAAAAACGTGGTACACACTGAAGATGAGTTGCTCCAGCGGGTGGATGAAATAAAGAAAGGCTACCGCGGCTGGAACCTGCTTGCCGATGGCTTGTTTGTAGAACAATTTATAACCGGTCCGGAGTACACCACCTTTATTACTGGTTCAGCTGATGATATGGACAACTGCATCGTGTACGAACCGGTGAAAAGGGTCTTTCATGAATCATTGCCCGACACTGAAAAATTTCTATCCTTCGACCGGCTTTGGGAAATATATGAAGATGAAAAGCCGATGCCCGGGGAGGGTAACTTCTATGAATATGCACCGGCGGAGGCTGACCTGGTTCCGGCTTTAAAACAACTAAGCCTGGATGCCTATAAAGCATGCGGCGGCAAAGGTTATACCCGGATTGACATCCGGCAAGACGCAGCTACAGGTAAATTATATATGCTGGAAGCAAATGCCCAATGCGGCCTGAGCGAAGATGAAAACTATACCTCTATTGGCGCTATACTCAAAGCCTCTAAAGTTTCTTTTACAGAAATCATTAGCGAAATATTAAAAGATGCCCTGCGCAGAAGCATGGTGGTGAAAAAGCCGGTACGGGTAAAGAAAGAAACACTTACAGGTAAAGAGAAGAAAGTAAAAATCTCCTGATTACATCTGTTGCAAAAACTCATCCACTTTATCTGGTGATAAGCCGGCATCCATACCATTACTGAGCCTTAAATAGCCACCATCACTTTTTACATACTGCACCACGGCTCTCCGGTTGATGATATATGATTTATGGCTGCGGAAAAAAACAGGTATAGGAGCCAGCATTTCTTCAAAATGGCGGAGGTTTCGGCTGGCCAGCATTTTGTTACCATTGGCCAGGTGTATCTCGCTGTAGGCAGCTTCGCCTTTAATCATGATTATTTCTGCCGGCTTGAAAAAGTGAATAGTTTGGCCGCTTGGAACAGCAATACGTTTATCTTCCCATTGGGTGCTTCCGGAAAGGTTGTCCTTTAGGTTTTTAAGCTGCGCCCCTTTTTGCTGATGCTGTTTTTTAAGAAAACGCTCCACCGCTTCTACCAGTTGTACATGCTGTATAGGCTTCAATAAATAATCAATTGCAGAGAAGCGGAAAGCCTGCAGCGCATATTCATTATAAGCCGTGGTAAATATTACACTGAAATCGATCTCGTCTTCATCGAAAAAATCAAGCAATTCCAGGCCGCTATGGCCCGGCATTTCGATGTCGAGAAATATAAGAGAAGGTTTAAACTTTTTAATCGCCTTAATGCCGGAAGGCAAATCCTCACACATGGCTGCAACTTCCAGGTCCGGGCAGTAATCCTTTATCACAGATGTTAACAGGACCCGGGCTTTTGTTTCGTCATCAATAATGATACATTTTTCCATTGCTTTGCGGTTATGTTGTTGGTTCGGTATAAATACAGGTTACATCCTTATGCTATGATCATTTGGCCTGGCTTATAGGTATAGTTAATTTAACCATAGTACCTGCCGGCTGGCCAAATTCATCTTCTTTATCTGTTATTTGCAGGGCGATAGTATTTTGCAAACCCTTATTCAGTATCTCTAACCTTTTCTGGTTAGCACTGGTGGCAAATGACTGGTGCCTGCTCATTTTTAATGCATTCAGCTCCTCACTTTTTTTACGGCCGATTCCATTGTCATCTACAGTTACAGTAATATTATTCCCCGTCTTTGTAAAGTCAACCAATAATACCCAATTACCTTTTTGATGTAACAACCCATGCTTGATGGCATTTTCCACATACGGCTGTATCAGCATGGAATGGATGTAGGTTGTTTCCGGGCTGATTGCCTCATCAATGGTAAGTTTATAGTTCAGCTTTTCATCAAAACGCAGCTGCTCCAGTTCCAGGTATAATGTCAATGCCCTTATTTCTTCAGCTACAGGTACAATATCCTTATTGCTCATGTCCAGTATCATACGGGTTAGTTCTGAGAACTTGCCGAGGTATTGAGAAGCATTTTCTTTATCACTGGTATAGATATACGATTGAATAGTATTTAAAGCATTGAACAGGAAATGAGGGTTCATCTGGCTTTTGATAGACGAAAGCAGGCTTTGCTGCAGTTCTTGCTCCAGCCTCGCCTTTTGCGAAAGTAACTCGTTTCTTTTCCGCTCATTTTGCAGCCGCCATTTAAAATAAATATATACACCAGCCATACCAAGCAACAGTAAACCGGTCAAAAACCACCACCGTTTATAAAGGGGTGCAGCAATGGAAAAATTTATTTTTTCCGTTGTATCAGATACCACACCATCTTCATTGAAGCCTCTTATTTCAATTGCATAACTGCCGGATGAAAGGGAAGAGAGGTTAATTACTCTTGATCCGGGCGTGAGGCGCTGCCATTGTTTATTATTGATCCTGTACTCCACCAGCAGGGAGTCGGTTTCTTTATACGTCAGCAGGGAGAAGTTAATCTCCACATTATTTTCCCGCTTGCCAAACGATAATGGTTGCTGCCAGTTTACCGGCAAACCGTTTACCAGCACATTATTAATTACGAGCCTGGGCGGTACATTGTTTCCTTGTATAGTATACTCATCCAGTTCGGCCAGCCCATCCGTAGTGGCGATATAAAGAGTAGAATTAATGGCCGCCAGATCTTTAATTTCAGCCCTGGGTAATCCGTCGGCAACGGTAAGCTCGACGATTTCATTTTTATCAGGGTCAAACCGCTGGAGAAAGCCGTCACCAACCAGCCACAACCAGTCTTCACTTTTAAAAAGACGATAAATTGTTTTTGCTACCGGCTTCTCTTTATTTACAACAGGCGCAGCGTTTATGCCATTTGTTATTTTGTATAGTCCGTCGGTAAATGTGGCTGCATATAAGTCAGCACCATCCATAACCAATTGTGAAGCATATATATCTTTCCCGTTTGCTGTTATCATTCCGCTGCCTTGTGGTGAAAAATAAAATAACCCCTTTGTCGTGGCCCCGTATAAAATGGTGTCTTTCGAATTGAAAACCACACTTCTTCCCCGGCTCACTGTTTCCCTTAACAGGTAGTGGTTGTTTTCCCATTTATCGCCGGCACCTCTTAGCCAGGCAGGTATGGCGGGTTCTTCCCCGGTCCGTTTGGCGATAAGCGAAATACCACCACTGTGCGCCATCGCATATAAATCATTATTCAAAGAAGCAAAAGATTTACCGGCCATAGCGAGCTGTGCCTGCAGTTTACCGTTGGCTAGCAGAAAAACTTTATCGGAAGAAAATACAAGTTGCGATAAAGCAGCATCTTCATTTATGTTTAATACCTCATGATTGGCCTCTGCTTTATAGACATCGGTAAATTGCCGGTCAAATAAATTAAAACCCAGTATACGGTTATTGCTGGTACCCGCATACATGGTTTGCCCGTTAGCTGCAAGGTGGAGTGCGGTGAACTTTTCGTTATTGTACGTATGCAGGCGGTTATGAATATCCGGTACAAAAAGTACCCCGTTGTCCAGTGTACCAAACCAGTAATTGTTTTCCCTATCCTTTAGTATTTTGGTAATACTTTTTCCTTCAAAAAAACAATGACCGCCAAAAGCCGGTTTCATATCAAGTCCAAAACACCAGGCACCGGAGCTGGTGGATATCCAGAGTAAGTCATCAATAACAGTTACGTCTTGTATAAATAACCCGGGCTTTAATAAGGGAAGCGGAACAAAATGATTATTTCTTAGAACTGAAATAACCGGGTAAGTATTTTTTGATATACCGTAGTACTCGCCACCAAAACGTTTGAGAAAGAAGATATTGACAACAGGGTGGTTAAAGCCGCCGGTACGGGTGGTTTTGATACCATCAAAAATTTGCTGACTTTTTTCGCTTAGAATGACTACCCTGTCTTTTTCATAGGAAACGGCGATACCCATTTCATCATCTAAACTGATTTTTTGAAATTTACCAGTTTCTACATCCAGCGACTGTATATTATTTGCACCTACAGATACCAGTATCTTATTCTTGATAATGGCCGTGGTGCTGTAATAGCCGATAGATTGGAGCTTTTGCTCCTTAATGACAGAGTCGCCTCTGACATGATAAAAATTTCCTGAGAAATCCTGGCACCAGATTGTGCCTCCGGCTTCGTTCAGGTTACTCAACGAGCGGCCCTGCTGGGTAGTCGAAGCATATTGTTTAAACAGTTTGCCATCATAGCGGCTAAGCCCCTTATCATGTCCCATCCAGATAAAACCCTGTTTGTCCTGCAAAAGGTTGTATACAGAGTTGCTTGGAAGCCCGTTGGATTTGCTTATCAGCCGGTAAACAGGATCCTGTGCAAGGATGCTTGCTGCCAAAAAGAGGAAGCCGATCAGCAACGTCGGCCTGGCAGAAATGTTGGTATAAAAGCACCGGTGCATAGCACTGTAAAGAAAGTAAATGAAAGGCAACTACCCTAAAGGCAAACTGGCTTTTTGTCAATTTAAAGCAGCCTTTGCTAAAAGAATGAAATTACCGGCTGCTATACAGGAATAGTTTAGGCGAAAAAATATGAACAAACTTTTTCTTGCATTGGTTGCCACCGCCACTATGGCAACAAAAATGCCTGCGCAAAACTTCAGTTCTTTTGCCACCAGTGTACCTGAACTGCAACTAAACAATGAAGTAAAGCTGGATACAGAAGCAGATGCCATTCGCTACCCGATCAGTCATGCAGACAGCCGCTACATACTGCAAGAGGCAGATGGCGAGCATTATGCCATTGGGAAGGTAACACTGTCAAAAGCTACGATTATTGTATACTACACCAAACCTCCGGGTACAGCCCCATTAGGTAAAATAACGGCTGTTTCCTTTTCTGCTTCAGGAAAAAGAATAGCAAGTGAGGCAATTGGCGTGTTTGCTGATTTTGCCGGTATGCATTTCACTACAGGTTTTACTGCAAGCACACAACCAAAAGGAGCGGCCACCATCAGCAGTCATGTAACAGCTCTGAAAGATAATGGCGAAATAAACCCTGATATGTCTAAAATAACAGTCTATCATTTTTCGGCAAAAGGAAAAATAACCAGGATGTAGTTGCCGAACTATTAAAATAAAACAGCAAAGCCCTGCAAACGCAGGGCTTTGCTTATTGGTGCTGGTGGTCAAATAAATGGTGGCTTATTTGAACTCGTTTAACTGTTTTATAAAGGCGGTACCATCGGCTTTTTCTTTGAAGAGTACCAGTATTTCATATACATTGTCCTGGTCTTCTAACTCTCCGGCGGGCATATAACGATAGTTGGCTTTTACGGTTACTGCTTTATCGTAGTTCTTTGTTTGCAGTACTACCTTATATACCGGTTGCGGGAACATATTGTTGTCCGTATCCGGATCCTCATCCCAGAATTCAATTTTAAGCGCCGATAAAGGAACAGTTTTTACAACAATGTCTTTGTTGTTGTCGCCGGTACCAATGGTCTGCACGGTAGTGCAGGTAAAGGCCCTGGTCTCTTTGTTTACTTCCAAAAAACACTCGTAGCTGTTGCCCGGAGCACCATTTCCGTAAATTTTACCGGCAGACTCTCCGGCAATCGTTACGGTAGTTCCTTTAATTGAAATGGTTTGCTGCGCATGTAATACCATAAAGGGGATAGCCAGCAGCATGGTGGAAAAAAGAAATGCAAACTTTTTCATATTAATATAGTTAAATGTTTAAAAACCTGTTGATAAGCCTGGTTTAAAATGCAGGCATGAGGCTGATTTTTTTTACCATGATATTCTCCAGGTATTTTTTTGCTTTGGGCATATCTGTATCTATAACCTGGTCACCCATAATCTCATCATAATTTTGCGTGAGGTTCACATCCAAATCATAACTAATTGTGGGTTTTCCTTCTTTGTAGGACAGCTTTCCACCATGGAAATCATTGAGGAGTCCGCCAAAATCCCAGCCAAAACCGGAGAATGAAATTTTAGCCCCGTTGATTTTAACAAGTTCAGCCAATGTGGTACCATAGTGAATACCATCGGTAGTTTTATACGGATGATTTTCACGGAGCGCTTCTATGCTCAGAATTCTTTTATGAAACAGGCTGTCGTCCCACTGTATAATTATCTCGTCAATCCTGTTCTTATTGATAATGGTTTTAACCACCATTTCATCTGTATCGGGTGCCCTGTACATTTTTTCATCACTTACCCGTTCTTTACCAAAAGTTCGTATCAGCGTTTCGAAAGTAGCATCCAGCGGTACCAGGCCAAATGATTGTTCTGTTACCACATACCGGGCATCGGGCCCTTCCCCGGTTTTAGAAACTGTGGCGCCGGGTACAGTGTCTTTAACAGCGGCCACCTTTTTACCTCCGCGGTTACAACCAACAATCATGGTACCAATGATGGCAAGACTTAATAGATATGTACTCCGCATACGAATCAGTTTAAGCAGCTAAAATACCTTCCTTGTTTACTGGCTTACGCCTCTTTTCACAAAACGGTTAGCCCGTTTTATAAAAGCCAGTTCTGCTTTTGTTTAAGAGCAGCCTGAAAAACCCGGAGACTGATTCGTAAAACGGAAACAGGGTTTTATAAATACGATCATACAACAGAACCGCGGTTGAATATTTTCGGACTATAAAAACAGTACAATGACACGTTTTATAACCCGTAAAGCAACTCTCTCCATACTGCTTTTGACTTTTTTTGCAGTACCAGCTATTGTCCGGGGGCAAAATAACCCGCTGGGGGCCGACGATAAATTCTATAGCCTGCTAACACAAATGGGGCCCGAGCTAAAGGCTGGTGAAACGATTAGTACAAGCACCATGCTTGCAAATGTGGAAAAGAAGATAGATGATAATCTCGCTTATGAATATCTGTGGAGGAAAAACCAGTTTGTAAAGCCAGAGGAAAGCCATTGCCACCCGATTGGCTATGTGCTGAATAAGGAAAGCAATGTAGCAGTGCTTCTTTTTTTTAAAGGCGAACGGGACAACCTGGTTTTTTGGGTTGAAATAATGACTTACAATTATAAAAAGGGAAAAATGGTGGATCAGCTGGTAACCGCAGGTGCATTTAACGAGGAAGGAACTTCAGCTTGTACCATTGAAGTAAACAGCCCCAACCTGGTAATTTTTAAAAATACCACCCTGGTCGGCAATACACAGCTTGACATTAAGATGAATAACAAAGGAGTCATTGACCGCAAATAAATAACCAGTATGAAACTACTACTCTTTTCATTGCTTGTATGCGGAATTGCTGCGTCGGCACAAACGACACTTTCCTGCGGGCCACATTCTATTGCTATGACTGGTGAAAAACTCTCATCCGTACGGTTTATTGGCAGCGACAAGAAGGCCAATGCTGTTACCACTTACTATTACCAAATCAGCACCGACAGTATTACCTTCTGGGAAGAATATGTAAATGAAGGGGAAAAGGAGTCTGTGACGGTTATACGCATTCATAAAAAAGACATTGATCGTAAGCAGCCTCCTTATCTCGATTTATTTCCCGGTTCAGAATATGAGAAGCCGGTCCAGCGGATCTACATTACCTGCGCCGGCGCTGACTGTATTCAGTCAACGGCTTATTATAGCTGGACAGCGCCTGGCAAAGCGTCAACCAGTACGAATGGTTTTTACCAGGCAGACGGTAGTGATAAAACGGCACACCAGCTTTTTCTGGATAAAATAGCAAACTGGCTTAAAAACTAAAAACGATAAGAACAGATGAAACAATTATTGGTCTTTACAGCTTTGCTTGTAAACACATTTGCCTTAACGGCACAAACACCCGGGCTCATTTCCGCCTTTAACAATATGCCCGAAGAAAACCGCAACCATATTGAAATAAAAAAGATAAATGGCAAATGGATGGGCCACTCCGGCGAAACGGATCAAAACCTGATGGTAAAAATTAACAGCAACCTAACCTACCTGGAAGTAAAAGATCCGGGCACCGGAGGGGGAGTTACCACTTTTCAGCTAAAAATGTTCAAAGACAATGCCGGCAAAGCATTTATAGCCCTGAATAAATCATGGACCGATGGCGTGATGTATGAGGGTGGAGTCAGTTTTATGTATGCTGACGGCAGCGATGCCACGATGAGCTATTGGCCTGATTACGGTGAAGAATTGAATTTTAAAGCCGGTGAGTCGAAAGAAGGAAATGAAGATTACTTCACCGGTGAGTATTCTTTTTGCAACATACCGGAAACGGGCAATACCATCGAAGTAGTACCCGGTTATAAGGGCATTACGGGTTCCTGTTTCAACAATGATGTAAAAGCATGTGCGTTGAAAAAGAAACTGGTTTCAAAAATTGTATTTGTGTGGTCAAAGGAGCATGATATGTTTATGCCCAAATAGACCCGTCAGTAGCATTAATAGATATATGAAAATACTTCTCACTACATTGGTTTCTTTTATTACTGTTATAAGCTTTGGTCAGCGATCAAAAATTATTTCCAAAGAGTTATTTACAGGCAAAAGCGGTACACAAACAATAACTGTGTATATCGAAACAGTGCAGTCGTTTTCCGCGGAGTTTAATGATTATATTACTACAGCCCACAAAGGCTGGTATAAGAAATCCAACGGGAGAAAAATACTTATCTATGATAACTGGGAGGGCAGCGGGCCAATGGAGTTTGAAGAAACGATAGCAGGCAAAAAAATAAAGACGCTGGATCTGGAAGATTATACTGAAGAAGGGAAAAAGAAAACATTAAAAGGTCAACTGGTTAAAAACGGCAGGACAGAGCCAGTTATACTCACATTGCAAAAAACACTTTAAAACCACTATAATGAAGCAATTATTTATTCTTAGCGCATTTGCTTTGGCACTCAGCAGCTGCAACAGCGGAGGTAAGGGAGAAAGCCCTAAAGCTGATACAACTGAAAAAAAGGACAGTCCGGTAGCCGTACAGGTTGATACGGCCAAACCAAGTGCTGATCCCGCTTTCCCGGCAGACTTTAAGCCAGGTAAAATATTTACGGCAGATAAAGCAGATCTGCACGAAAGCCTGAAAGTGCAGCAGCTTGATGAAAAGAAAATTGCCTACGAAATTATGATGGAGAATGGCGGTTGTCCGGCGTTTACTTTTAGCGGTGTGGCAATATTGAAAGAGGGTGATGCTGAATCGGATTCGGATGAAAAGGACAATGGTTTTTTTGTAGCAGAATATGTGGATGATAAAAATGGCAGTTGTACAGTGTATATACGAATAGGGGCAGACAAAGGATATACCAACCGGGCCAGGTTTGTCTTAGCAGATTGTACAAAAGCCTGCAAGAGTAAGCCTGAATCTGACCCCTTATTCAGCAAAAAATAGTACCAGTATTTATTTGTTCTTAATGGTTAAGGCCCTGCTTATTTAAGCGGGGCCTTTTAGTATGCATGGCTAAATTTGCACCATGCAGGTGGATGCGTCTTTACATACATTTTATTTTGGCGGGGATCCGGTTGCTGTTTTTATTCCTGACAGGCCTGCAGAATTAGCCAACGATCATTCTCCCTATTGGGCCAAACTATGGCCGGCTGCATTCGGGCTTTGCCGTTTTTTGAAAAACAACCTGCACTACTTACATAACAAAAAGGTACTGGAGCTGGCTGCCGGGCTTGGGCTTCCGGGTATGGTAGCTGCCAAACACGCAGCGCAGGTGCACCTGAGTGATATAGAGCCGCAGGCGGTGGCATTGATGGAGCTGTCAGTAAAACACAATGCGCTTACCAATGTGCAATGCGGGGTGATAGACTGGCATAATATGGATAATGTAGCAGTAACTGATATACTGTTGCTCAGCGATATTAACTACGAACCATCTTCATTTCCAGTTCTTTTAACCGTTATACACAGGTTTCTTGATACTGGGTGTACAGTTATACTCAGCACGCCACAGCGGTTGATGGCAAAGGAATTTATAAACGAACTTCTGCCGTATGTGCGGCAGCAGGACGAAATAATAACAGAAACGGGCATAGCTGTTTCCGTTTTTGTATTTCGCAAAATATAAAACGCCGCCCGGTTACAGGCGGCGTGTATGGCTATGGGATAAGGGTTACGGTATTATTTATTATCAGGCATCCCGGCTTCTTTCAGTAGTTGTTTAATCTCAGGCTCATTTTTATATTTATTCATACCACGGTCAATAACCGGCAGGCTTTTGTATGCGTTATAACCTTTTGATTCGGCGAATTTGCTGGGAACTACCGCCAGTAACATGGCCGCTGCAAACGCATTCTTCTCCTTATCAGCGTCGCTTTTAGCTTCCTGGGCTTTTTTAATGCTATTGATAGCATTGGTAAAATAGGTGACAAAGGCTATGGCATCTTTTTTTGTCATTTCGGGCATGGCAGGTTTTTTCTCCTCAGCTTTGTAACCCGCCGCAGTAAACCAGTCTGAAAACATTTCATCGGCGGGTACAAAAGCTTTTGCGGCGTCAATAGTAGTAAATGGCTCAGTACTCATACAGACCTGTGCTTTATTGGCAGTAAAATTTTTGAATACAAGTATGTAGTAGGCAGAGTCGGCGTATTCAGTAATGACTCTTTCGTCATCCGCTGTTTGGTAGATCGAAACAACTTTAATTTCCATCGGGCTGTTATCAAACTGGCCGCCGCTGCCAAACTGGTTTTCTGTCATAGACGTGGCAGTAAACGAGTTCGTTTTTACGAAGTAACCCTTATCGCCTCCAATGTAGAAGCGGTGCCATTTATGTTTGAGGAGTTCCTGTGCACTAACAGTTGAAATTATGGCTACCAATACAAGCAGGGTGGTGATAATCCGTCTCATTTTATTTTTAAGTTTAGATCGCAAATATTTGCAGGAAACTTGTTTTTATTTTTTTGCTTTTACGAAACGAGGCTATGGTTTTAGAAAAGCGTATAAAAAAACCCGCATTAAGCGGGGTTTGCAATATTGGCCTTTGTTTTTATTTAAAGCTGGCCGCTAGTTTCTTTACCCATTCGCTGGCCGTTTTAAAATCAGCCACCGGCATGTTGAAACCGTTTTCTTTGGTAACGGACTCTTTCTTCTCATCCATAAATATGCTCAGGCTTTTAACTGTAACGATTTTTGCATCTGCCGTTCCGCCATTGTTGGTAAATACCAATGAAACGGCCCCAAATTCTTTAGGGTTATAGGTTGTGTAGCTGTCGCTGCCGTCGTTCATAGGGGTAAGATCCGCTTTCAGCCCTTTGGCATCAGCCTTGTTTATCGTGAAGCTCGACAGGTCATATACTTCCTCATTCGCCTTTTTGAATACGGTAATGACAACACTGGCGGTGTCTTCGAAAAACATAGTGATGCGCTTGCCGGTTTTTTCCGTGCTGCCATCCTTTTCCTTAAAGCTTAATTCGCTGATACTCGTTCCCGGGGCAGCAGCCGCCTCTCTATTGAAATTTTTGCCTGTTGCAGCAGCGGGGTTGTTTTCTGTTTTTTTAACTGTATCTGTTTTCTTATCGTTATCACCACAACTGGCAGCCATCAAAGACAAACAAACCAGCAAATACATAAATTGTTTTCTCATCTTTATATGTTTTTTCTTGAAATAACTATTGCTTTGCCATTTCCATAACGGCGCTGCATATCGTAGAAACCGGGAATAGGAATATAAAATGTGCCGGATTCTTTTTATGCTGGTACACGGCTATTTGTATATCCAGCCCGTCGATTAGCCCCTGGGGTTTAAACAGGGCACCAGATGAACTATAATCCAGTGTCTCCGTTTTAGTTTTCGCCGCCACCTGGAGCTTGCCGGCGATGCCAAACTCCGGCCGTTCATAGGTGTTTGGGCCAAAGCTCCATTTGCTGGTATGGAGAAAGGTTTTGAGTTCTGCTTCGATCTGCTTTGTTTGCGCATTGGCACCAGCATCTCCATAGGGGCTTATGCACAGGATATCGTTCACCACAAAAGCTGCTTTGGGCAGCACCTTATTCATATCCGATACCTGTGTATAGTCAGTGGAGAGCAGTTTGGCCAGTTCATCGGTTGTTTTTGTATTTGCTTCCAGGGTTTTCTTTTCAGTTGTTTGGGTATAGCCCGCTGAGGCAAAAAGAAGAACTGCAGCTGCCACCGTCATCAGTATTTTCATACGTGTTTTTATTGTGTGATAGATAAGAAAAGCTGGTTTATAGTTTACTCAAAAGCTGCACTTTACCGTCAAGGTCGGCAGAGGCGGTAAGCAATAACCGTCCTTTTTTTCCTTTTTCAAAGATGTACAGCTTGTCGCCATTTTCCATTTTAATGGTCGTAGTCACATTCTTTTGCAGGCGATAGGTACCACCGCTGCCGGCATTGTACACGGTAACCTCATCATCACTGTCATTTTTAATTTTAATATCATACTTGTCTGCGGCAGTTTGTACTGTACTAATACCATTGGCTGCCAATACGGGGGCTGCCTGCAATACCAGGACGGCCGCTACCAGGAAGGTGATTGTTCTTTTCATTGTTTGTGTGTTTTAGTATGCGAAATAACCGGCAGTTACGATAGAAACAGGGGCTGTTTTTAGGAAACAGGCTTATCATTTTATCAGCTTACGGGTTCTTGGTATAAATAGTTTAGTTGTATATGATATTTTGAATAATTTCATAGCTTATGAAGATATGCGTACTGCAACCCGACTATTCCACAACCGGGGTGGATTATAAAAACTACGACCCGCCCCGCGACCTCGCAGAACTGGTGCCTGAATACGAAGTACACAACGTATTCCTGAATAAACTCACTACCTATAAACAACTCAAACAACTGGGCAAAGAAAACTATGATGTATTTGTCAATCTTTGCGAAGGTTATCTGGAGTGGGAAGTACCAAGTATTGATGTCATCTATACGCTGGAAATTCTGAACCTGCCCTTCACGGGACCTACGACCAAGCTATATGATCCTCCAAAAGAGCTGATGAAATACCTGGCTTACTGCGAAGGGGTGAAAACACCGGGTTATGTTATCATTCATGAGTTGAAAGATGTGGATGATGCTGTAAAGCACCTGCAATTTCCGTTGTTTGTAAAACCGGCAAAAGCGGGTGATAGCCTGGGCGTGGATGAACATTCGCTTGTGCACAACAAGATAGAACTGCAGCAAAAATGCATCAGCATATTAGGCGAGTACGGCCCCCTGCTGGTAGAAGAATATATTGCGGGCAGGGAGTTTACTGTATTGGTGGCTGCTAATACAGATGAACACAGTTGTACCGTGTTCCGCCCTGTTGAATATTTATTTCCTGCCGGGCGGGAGTTTAAAACCTATGCATTAAAAACGTCTGAACTGCACCCGGATTGTAATGTGCCTTGTACTGATGAAAACCTGGACAGGCAACTCAGGCTGGCCACAGAAAAAATATTTAAAGGATTCAATGGCGTTGGGTATGCCCGTCTTGACTTTCGGGTAAATGATAAAAATGAAATTTACTTTTTAGAAATCAACTTTACCTGTTCCGTTTTTTATAAGGATGGGTATGAAGGCTCTGCCGATTTTATATTAAAATATGACGGGATCGGCCAGGCCGGTTTTTTGAAGCATATGATAGCCGAAGGTATAGCCCGTCACGGGCGGAAGATGAAGCCGTTTGTAATGAAAGGAAATTCTATTGCCGGATATGGCATTTATGCAAGCCGTGATATAAAACAAGGCGAAATTATATATAAGGGTGAGGGGCGGTCACAACGAATCATTACGAAGCGCTTTGTTGAGAAAAACTGGAATGAGGATGAGAAAATGCATTTCCGCCGGTATGCCTATGCTATTAGTGAAGAACTATTTATTCTCTGGGATGATGACCCGTCTGAATGGGCACCACAAAATCATTGCTGCGACCCCAATACAACATTTGACGGATTAAATGTACTGGCGGTTAAAGACATACTTGCAGGCGAAGAATTGACACTGGACTACGCACAGTTTTTGGATGAACACATGGAGCCATTTGATTGCCGCTGCGGGGCGAAACAATGCCGTGGCCACATAGCCGGGGTTAAAAACAACTCCCTTACCGTGCGGGAAGTAAAATTGCAGCAATCAGCACAGTAGACTAAATCCTTTTTTTCGCCACAAGTCTCCTGTAATGCTCGCCCAGCGGGGTTAATTTACAAGGTTTACTTTCCATGGCTGCATTCCACATATGCTGAGTACCAACAGGGACTAGTAAATTGAGCCGGTTATATTTTTGCAGAACAGCAAATATTTTATTGTTTTCCTCATTCGGCAATGGCATACCTGCATCCCTGCCTTTCATTTCTGGTTCATAGCTGGGATCCAGCTGGAATTCAAAACCGGGTTCCGGAAAGTACCTGGTTATCTTTCTTAAATCGGCCAGTTCTATCGGGGGAATTACTTTCCGTAGTGAGACAAAACTTCTGACATTATTTTTGAAAATGGGCCGCTGATCCCATGCCCCCAATGACTGGTCGATATGCGCATACACGCTGCCGGGTGTTATATCACCAGTGAGGTTAGCAGCACTTCCACCCAGCGCATCAATAAGCAGACCGGTAAACAGGCCCCGCCCGTTTTCTTCAGTGGCGTATTGTTCTTCATCCGACGCCGTCAATATAGTCAGGCCTTCGCTAAGTGTTGCTGTCTCCGCATTTCCGGACATGTTACCAGCCACACCAGCATGACAACTGTCAAGAATAATTATTTTATTCGTAGCAGTGGAGTCATTGGCCATAATTAGTATCTCGGATAACGAAACTCCCTCGTCACCAACTTCCGCATCTGATGTTAACAAATAACCGCCTGTCCGTTCCACATGCCCGTGCCCGGCAAAATAAAACAATGCCGTTTCTAGCCCTTTCGTACTAAAAAGACTCTTCAGTTTATCTTTCAGAAAACGCCGGCTAATCCTGTCTGCATGACCGGATGCAGTGTACAGGGAGCAATCAAAGTTTTTAGATTGGTCGCCATTTTCTTCCAGTATGTTATTTACGGCGGTTGCATCGTTCACACAGCCGAATAACGGACTGATTTCTTCATAATGGTTAATGCCAACAATCAGGGCTTTTTTCATTGTTGCTAATTGTGGTGTTAAGAAATAGCGGGGGGATTAAATAAATACAGGCAATAAAAATGCCTGCGGCGTATAACAAGATACAACCGTTAATGGGTGCTGGCAATACTATAAACAGGGTATTTCGCAGTCATGCAAAATACCCTGCTTATTAGATAATTAATAGGGGGACGGGTTCAAACCCTCTCTTTGCTACAAGCTGAGTAGGGTTAACGTAATACCGGTGTTTACCTGGTAAGTACCCCCGGGCCTTAGCGTCAGGCTGTTGATTGTGGTATTTGTTGCCAAAACAGGATAATTCAGCAGCCCGCTGGTAATCTGCACATTCGATGTGGGGCCGGGCACAGCACCACAAGCCCAGTTGCCGGGATTTGACCAGTCCGTATTGATAGCGCCAGTCCAGATAACTGTTGTGGCAAGAGGGCCGCAAGGATAGCCTGCACCAAAACCAGAGAGGCCGGTATTTAAAAATTCGCTGGTAATATAGCGATGTGTACCAATAGTGCCGGTAGTGGCAGGTGCGATGGTTACATCTTCAATATGTGTAACAGCCGGTGTTACATCAGGAACATAAAAACCATTGGAAACCTTCACCATTTGAGTATTGGTAAAAGTTTGTCCTGTTGCCGTTTGCCACCCGCTCACTTCACCTGTTGTATAATACAGGGTTAACTTATAGTGACCCGTAACTGAATTATCTGTGGGTACAATCCGTATTGATTTGGATAAAAGATAGTTGGACGGATTACTATTCCAGAATTGTACAGACGAACTGCCATCCCTGTCAACCGTGATATTGGTGCATCCATAATCAAATGAGCTAAGGTTTTGCACCCTTGCTATTAACTCATTGTCGGCGGTTGAATACACATAGATATCCGCATTCGGGCCGAGGTAAACGGTTTTGGTAGAAGAAGCAACTGTTTCAACAGGGGTTTGCACCACAGCCTGCTGCTTCAGTGTAATATCAGGGCGGGCATTGGTAATAAAAGCAGGTAAAGCAATGGTACAGCCGGTAACACCATTCGTAGTGCTACGATCATATTGTATGTAAGAATCTCCGGTGGTCAATGTTGACGCTACTGCATCAGCAGCCGATCGGCCACCACCCCCATTGGCATTGTTATAGCAAATTTCCACCAGCAGGTTTTGTGTACTGTCCCAGGCAAAAGGTGTCGTGAGTACAAAATTATTGACTCCTGCCACCGTAGAATAGCTAACCGGTCCATAAACTGTTGTTGCACCCGCTTCAAATGCTGCATCCCCGTTTAGTGCGGTACTGGTAGTGTTTTTTAGTTTTATCGTAAACCCGGCATAAGGAATCGTGCTGGCTTTAGCGGTTATATTAAATGCCAGCTCAGTTATATTGGAAATGCTTCCGTCATAAAAACCTGCCGCCTGCAGTTCGGCCGCAGTATAAAGTATCTGTGTGCGGGAATCGTTATACTCGCCCCTGAAAGGCTGGGTAATCTGTACACCACCGGAGCCAATAGTGGCATTGGGTGTTGCCGGCCCATGTGGTACAATATCATTATCCTTAATAGCAAATGTATAGGCCTGGTTCTCTGTGCCGGTTACAGCAGTGGTCGTTCCTGCTGCAAGTGTGTATGTAAGTACGAACGATTCAACTGTTTCGACTGAAGCATCATCATAAATACGAATGGTGAATGGTTGTAAAACGGCACCGCCTGCAGTAAAGGTGATGATGTTCGACGGCGTGGTAAAACTTCCGTTGGTGGTAAAATCAAAATCAACAGACTGTGTGGCTGTTGATGCTGGTGCCACATTCAGTGTTACCAGCGCATTACCTGTACCGCCAAGCACCTGGCTGGACTTCATATTTACCGTATAGTCTTTATAGCTCCGGCATGCGGTCGTGGTTACGGTCGCTTCACGTTGTGTATCACCCGAAAACTCGAATTGTATATCCGGAGCTGTAATAGTGAAGTTGGTATTACTGATATCAAAGAAAATATTGCCCACCGCTTCTACTTTTATACGGCAGGTGCTGCTTGTATTAGGAAGCGATGGTATTGTAACAGAATGTGTACCATCATTCGGCGTGCCGGCTGCTAATACAGTAGGAAATGTTTGCCCGCCATCGGTCGAAAGTGAAATTTTTACATTGGCACAACTTACTGGTGCTGCAGTTGTATTCGCTACACTCCAGGTAATGTTTTGGGCTGAACCGCCAGCCCATACTACAGCTGTATTAGGCGAAGTAACCTGGAAAGGACCTGATAATGCACTAACAGTGACAGTGCTGTTGGTAAACTGTGTTTGGCCAATCGTCGAGCCGGGTATATACGGATGATTATCCCGGACAGTCAGTCGGAAGTTTAATGTTCTTGCCACAGAGCTCAGTGCTTCGATATTCGCACCTGCATCTCCGCCGGGAAGCGGAGGCGTTACAAATAAACCATCAAGTATAGTAGATAATTGGGGAAAGGTTCTTGTTCCCGAAACTGTGGCCGGAAAAGTCAACCAGTTTGGACCGGTAAGTTTAGTCGGCGAAGCAACACTGTTGGCACCCGTTGTAATGGAGTTATCATTTTGTTCCCAGCAATACGTTAGCGGATCATTTTGTGCGTCTGTGGCAGAACCGGTCAATGCAAACGGGGTACTGATTGGAATAGTATAATTGCTTACAGCCGCTACAACAGGTGGTGTGTTTGCGGTCATAACAAGGTTAGTCGGACAGGCTTTGCCAGCCAGGTTAGCTTGTATCTGCGCTATCGAAGCCTGGTGATAAATATCAATAGAGTGGGGTGCCACATCCTGCGGAGTAATGCCTGCATAGCCCATGATGGTAATGCCTGATCCCACTTCTTTATTCACGCCTGTGGCTTCATTTGCATAAGAAAAGGTATGATTGGCGCCCAGTTGGTGCCCTATTTCGTGTGTTACATAATCAATATCAAAATTGTCTCCCTCAGGTATACCATCTGCCGGAGAAGTATAGCCGCTTCCTTTTTGACCATTTACGCACACACAACCAATACAACCTGCATTACCTCCGCCACCGGACGCACCAAATAAGTGCCCTATATCATAGTTTGCCTCACCAATTACGGAGGTAAGGGTGCTCTGCAGCTCTCCGTTCCATGCACCTCCTGCGCCCGTGGCCGCATCCGAATACGGATCGGTAATAGGGTTATAATAAAAAACATTGGCCGTATTGGCGATCAGGTTCAGGTGAAGGCCTAAGTCTTTTTCATAACAACCATTGCAACGGGTAAGTGAGGCATTCACAGCGGCTAATACCAATGCGGACTGCGCTGCACTGGTGGCACCAAAATAATTGGAATACTCGGCTGTAACGGACTGGGCCAGGCGCATCGTTTTCAATTCGCCGGTAGAGCTTTCTGTAAAACTGCCGGCCGGTAACTGATTACCAATATCAGTGTGTGTGGCCCGGTCTTCTGTTGTACATACCCATGGTAATTCCCCTTTCTTACGATGTGATATAAATACAGCATAAACCCGGTTGTCCAGCGAATAAGGCTCAATCAGTTCGTTGCTTTTATCTGTCCTGAAGACAAGGGTTTGTATCCCCCTTGGTGATATACTTAGTTTGAGTGTGGCATACCTGTCAGTAACACCTCTGCCGGAAAAAGCCCGTATCTCCGGGTATTGTGCCTGCAGGGCCGGTTCAAAATTAGAAGCCTCCCATACTTCAAACTGCTCTGTATCCCCGGCCGCATTTGGAAGAGAGATAATGGCAGCCGTTCTGGATCCATTATCAGTAACAGCCATCAGCTGCTGACGTAATGGCTCAAGGGACAAATCAAACAGCTTAAAATTAGTGGGGAAAGATTGCCGCGTTACGGCTTTATTTTTAGCAAGCGTACCTGTTTCTGTATGCCGTGACCAATAGTTTTGCTGGGAAATGGCTGTAAAAGAGAAAAAGCCTGCGATAGCAAGCAGCAGTAAGTTTTTGTGCAATGTTTTCATGTTTCAGTTTTGAAAAAAACAAGGGTTTACTTCCACAACACAGTCCTTGCTTTGAGGCGTGATGAAAAGTACCGGAATTACTTATTGTAAATATAATTTATATTTTCCCAGGAAAACAACGGCTAAAGAGCAGCTTTTTTCAGTTCAATTAAAGACAGGGCAACAATGAGGAGGATTTCGATCAGAAAGAAAAGTATGCCTAAGCCGGTTAATTGGGAAAAGAGATAAACGGTAAGCCCGGCGGTAACAATGCAGTACACCAGGTTGGCTGCAGCAATACCTTTCATCCGGCGCCTCCAGTTCAATGGCTTGCTAACGTAGCTGTTGAAAGAGAAAAGGAAGAAAATACCGGCGACACTTATAAGAACGTACATGAGTTTTGGCGGGATACCGAAAACCGTTTCATATTGCGAAACCAATAATCCGGCCCCCGCGGATAACCCGGCCCCCGCGGATAACCCGGCACCAATGCTGTCTGTGAGAAACAGTTTAGCCGGGCTTATCTTTTGTATTAACTCCTTAAAGCCCATTATTTATTTGATTGTGAGCCATAATCCCGGATGATTTCAACGGCCATAGCAGACTGAACAATAATCAGTGGGAAATCACGGGCCATTTTTTTACCGCCAGCTGTTTTATAAAAGCGGACTAATTGTTTCAGCTCTTTATACGAAAAATAGTTCCTGTAAATCCATACTGTGGCGTTATTCAGCCACCGCTTACCGTTTCCTCTTGTAAAAAAATCGGAAAGAGTATTGAGTGTGGCCGCTGATGTTTCCCCTTTTTGGCGGTCTTCAGCTATTTTAAACTCAAGCATTTCATTTACATTGAAACCGCCGCGAAGACTTCTCAGTTCAATAATTTTTCGGGTAATCCGATCATCGGGAGGAGCGGACGTATCTACTTTATAGGAATCTGTAGCCTGTTTGATACGGTGAAAAATGCTTGTATCAACCGGTATGCCGCCAGTTGCTTGTGCATTACTTATAGTTGATGCAAGGCATATCAATGCTGCAAGCCACGTGAATCTTTTCATACGAAATGATAGCGATTTTATTTCTTAATCCACAACAACTGCCCGATATGTTCAGTAAGGTGCGCCACACGGCTGAGCAGAACACTTAAACGGTTACGCTGTGGTTCGTTTTCAAAATCTGCTTCCGAAATAGATGTATGCCTTTCCATCCACTGGTTAAAAGAAAGAGTGGCTATTTTATCATTCAATGTTTTGGTCACCTCTTTCCAGTATTTGCGCAGATCAGCTGTAGCCGGTTTTGGCAGATCACTTTTATCGGGGCTTTTTACAAACACATCAAACAATTCAGGATACAGCTTATCGCCGATGCCCAATAGAGGAAACAGCGCATCATGCACTGCTGTAAGATGGCCGAGAAGATAAACACCGCTGTTTTTTCCCGGCGCTATCTCAGCAGCCAGTTGTTCATCAGTGTATTCATCAAAGAGGGTGCTTGCACGGCTTATCTGCCGGTACCAGAGGTCGGTGGCAATCTTTACCACGATATCAGTTTGCGGGTGCATAGGTTTGTTTTATAAATGAAGGTAGGAAAGGAAACTGTTTTTGCAGCAAAAGCAACCATCTTTGGCGGGCATTTTTCTTAGTAGTAAATTAACCTATGCTAAATAAAAACAGGAGCCATTTATTCATTGCCTTATTTATCGGTTTGTTCGCTTTCAGCAGCAGCAGTCTTGGTCAGAAACTGAGGCTGGAGCTAAAATATGCAGCGGCAGATACACAACGGATCGTAACTGAAACAACCATGAAAACCAAAAACATGGATATGCGAACTATCCTGGCGCTTCGTTTTACCGTTGACTCGGTAACTCCAGCAGGTATCGCCAGTTTTTCTGTCAAACCTGTCCGTATTTTTTCGCATACTACCATGGATGGTGAAAAGGAGGACTATGATTCGGACAAGGGATCAATAGCTGATATGCACAAGAGTTTTTTCTATTCCACCATGGGGCTGCGGCTGAATAAGCAAGGTAAAATTATAACTCCTTTGTTTTATAAAGACACCAAACAATCGGCCACAGCCATGTTTGATATACAGCGGATCCAGCTGGTCTTTCCTGCCAGGGAGCTTTCGATTGGCGATAGCTGGAAGGATGAATATAAAAACGACCTGACCTCTTCCGTTATAAAAGCTGATTATACATTGGTGTCGGTTAATGATACAGCCATTGTTATCAGTATGAAGGGGCAAATGATTGACGGCTTCGGCTTTTCAGCACCAAAAAAACTTACGGGAGAATACCAGTTAGACAGCATAAGCTGCCAGCTGCTTTCTGCGAAAATAGAAGCTGCAATGGCAGACGACGGAGCCTTTCTGCAACGGTATTACAGGGAATAACTCAATCCTGTACTGAAATCATTGTAGTGCATATACCCCGCTTTGTGAAATAGTTTCTTCATACAAGGAACAGTTAATCTGCTATTCCCTGTTTCGATTAAACATTTAAGCCCGTATCAGCCAAAACCATAAACATTTTTGATGGCATGTGCTTTGCCCATATAGCTAAAGCAAAAAGCTTAAAATATTTATTATGGGCAGTGAAATTAAAAACCTCCGCAACACCGAGGCTGGTAAAAAGATAAAACAGATAGCAGACGATGCCGATATATGTTTGTTTACAACGGATCTCACGCATCTGCCTTTAAAAGCAAGGCCTATGTCACGCCAGGCGGTGGATGAAGATGGTACCCTATGGTTCTTTAGTGCAAAAGACAGCGATAAGAACAGCGATATAGAAAAGGATAGCAGGGTGCAGCTGTTTTATTCTAATCAAAAAAAATCAGAATACCTCAGCCTCTATGGCAGGGCTACCATTATGCAGGATGTGGCCAAAGCAAAAGAACTATGGTCGGCCATGGCAAAAATCTGGTTTAAGGATTATGATGATCCAAACCTGACTATTATAAAAGTGGAGCCAGAAGACGGATATTACTGGGATACAAAAGACGGCAGGCTAATCTCTTTGTTTAAAATGGTGGCCGGAGTGATTACAGGAAAGGAAATGGATGGAAGTGTGGAAGGGGTTGTCAGGGTGTAATTGCATAAAACTTACTTCTGCCGCTTTACCATTTCATTAATCCATATCGGTGCAAAAGGAGAGGTACAACCTTTTGATACAGGATAGTCTTTATAAACACCCAGTTTCTCACCAATAGCAACAGCCCGCTTGCGGTGTGCGGGAAAATGAATACCAATATTGGCCAGGGCACTGTTCATTGTCCATTGTACTTCCGGTGCAGCTTTGCCCATTTCTTTTTCTATGCGATCGAGTAAGGCCGGTATATCCAGCCGTTCAGGGTTTCTCGCCACGCAACCACTCGTAAGGCTCCAGCCGGCGCGGGCACACATTATATCTTTCGATGTCATCCAATCCTGCCGCAGTGTTTCATTGTCAGCATAGTTTTTAATAATATAGGAATATAACCAGTCAGCTGTCCAGGTATATTTTTCTGATTTGACTAATTTGATAATTTCTTTGTTGGAAAGTTTTTTAACATCCATGATCAGAATAGCCAGCATACGGGCTTCGAGATTGCCTGTTTCCCAAAGTTCTAGTGCCAGCGCATGATTGGTTTTTATTTTATCAGCAAGTTTGCGTACATCGCCCAGCTTTACGCCATACTGGTCTTTGCCAGCTCCACGTTTGGCATTTTGTGCTTTTATTTTTTCATCGCCGAGCGATGCAAAGTGTTTCAATATTTCTTTAACCGTCATAGAAAAAATTTCAGGGTAAGTTACTTGTTATTTTATCACCATCACCAATGTACCGGCAATAATCAGGCCTGCACCAACGATGGTTTTTACAGATAGGGTTTCGCCCAGAAAAATTACTGCGAGGATAACGGTCAGCGCCACACTTAGTTTATCAATAGGCGCTACCTGCGATAGTTTGCCCAGTTGCAATGCTCTGAAATAAAACAACCAGGAAATGCCGGTAGCCACACCGGAGAGGGTTAAGAAAAGTATATTTTGTTTGGATAATGTGGCCATGCCTTTCGCCTCACCACGAACAAGGACAATACTCCATATCATTAGCAGTACTATCATGGTACGAATACCTGTAGCCAGGTTGGAATTGACATTGGCTAAACCTATTTTGGCAAAAAGCGCAGTCAATGCTGCAAATACTGCTGATAGAAGGGCGTAGAATAACCACATAGCTAAAAGGTTTTGCGATGATCGATACTCACTATAGCTAATATACCAAATCCTTGTTCTTGTGTTATTGCCTTACCCAACTCACCCCTCTTTCATTCAAATAAGAAAGCACAAAGTCGAAACAATCTTTTCTATGGCCAATCAATTCGGGGGGGAATACACCTTTCTCGGTAAATAATTTATCAGTAATCAAACGTACAGCAGCCGTGCAGGTATAGCCCGTGGTACGTGCCATGCTGGATGTTTTTGTTAATGGGTCGTACGTATCGTACAAATCATAAGCAATCGTTTTGCCTTCCCCTTTCACCAGCACTTTCATCACGGTAAACTCTTCTTCTTCAACCCCGAGTTTCCATTGGTCCACTAAAATGCGGGAGGTAAAATCCAACGGTGTGAAAGAGCGATCGTTAACCATAATTTGTTCTTCACTAAAGAAACCAGCCTGCTGTAAGGAGAGGATCAAATCAATATGACCGGGATAGCGAAGCGTTTTTTCTTTCATGTCTGTTATATGGCCCATGGTGTAGATCAGCGAACGAAGGCCATCGGTATTAAAAGCTTCCAGTGTGCCGGCTTTACCAAAGTCCATCAGTTCTCTTTCACTTAATGCGGGTTTTGTTACAATTTGTCCGCTTTCCACCAGTCGTGCAGGGCGAATATATTCCTGTATCACATCTACCGGTGAGAAAGGGGCTTTGTAATAAAATGGTGGCTGCGGGTGCAGCGGCAGGCCGCCTACATAACACTCAAATGCTTCCACTTTCATTTCAGCATTGTACCGGCCAAGAATAAAATTGCTCATGCCCGGGGCCACACCACAGTCGGTAATAACAGTTACACTTTTTTCTTTGGCCAACGCATCTAACTGCAATACATCTTCAGGGAAAAAAGAAATGTCAACTACGTTTTTACCGGTATTAATCACAGCCTCGAGAGTTTTATAACCCATAAACCCGGGTACGGCTGTAACAACAAGATCGAAAGATTGCAGCCAGTTATTGTATTGTGTATAATCAGCTAAATCAGCAGCTATCGTTTGTATACTGCTGTTTTTTTGCTGAAGTATATCCAGATTGGTACGGCTTAGATCGAAGGAAGTAACAGAAAAATCCTTTGCTAAATCAATAGCAATCGCCCGGCCTACCATGCCGGCACCTAATACAGCAATCGTCATCTTTTTTCTTGCAAAGATATATTACCCGGATATCCGGCCAAGACGCCAAAGAGAGCTTCCCGCCAAGACGCCAAAGAGCACTAAGAGAAGCACGAAGAAATAAAATTATTTTTTGTGTCCCTGGTGGCTTTGTGGGATATACTTAGTCGATCTTCATATTGCTCCGCTGTACCTGCTGACGGATAGCCCTTTCCACTTCTGTCTCCAGTGTTTTCTCTTGTGGATTGCTGGCCATTCTTGCTTTTTCCGCGGCAATAAATTGAGAACGGTTATGGTTGGTGGTTAGTATTTCCTTTTGTATAGCACCACGTTCAGCCTCTTTTTGTGCTATGAGTAGCTTCAACTGAGTTGTGGATCTATTTTTTAAACTGTCGGGCAGCTCTTTCCTATTCAGTTTTGTAATAAAGGTACTGTCTGCACGGTAGGCATCTACCATATCCCAGCTCGTATTACTATATACATTTGATTGTGCTTTAGCCTCAGCCCGTTTGGCACCAGCAGAATAGCCGTAAGCGAAATTAACTTCATCCACCTGCGACTGCCTTGCTATATTAGCAATCCCCGCTGCTCCATAACCAATATAGGTGGCATTAAGTTTTCTGTTCAGTACAATTAATGTTGTATCATAGGGGGTGGGAATCTCCACTTCCCTTGCATTATGATTGATATTGGTAAAACTGCCATTGCCACATTCGCCCAGGAGGTTCCAATGCTCACGGATACCCATTTCATAACTGCCACAGTAGATAGTATTGACCACCACGCCTTTTTCTTTGGCTTTAGCGCATGCTTGTGCATAAGGCAGCTTGCCTTGCAGAAAATCTTCATTACCCGCAATAAAAATTACTTTATAACTGTCTTTAGCGTTATTCCAGCTCAATTCGTCCAAAGAAGAATAAATCACCTGGCCACAATACTCATCACCACCATCAATGGTGAGGCCGAAAAGTATTTTTGATACTTCATCCAGGTCGGTAGTAAAGGGGCTTAGTTGTTTTACAAATCCTTTCTCTGCACCATTGCCGGGACGGCCGTATTCATATAGCGCCAGTTCTATTTTTGGAATCGTATTATCATCGCATTTTGCTTTGCCCAGCGTGTTGACCATATTCCATAGCTGGGATTTGGCTTGTTCAATCAGGCCATTCATACTGCCGCTTACATCAAGCAGGATGGCAACCTGGATTTTTCTTTCGGTGGGTTTAGTAAGGGTTTCAGTCTTTTTTACAGGTGGATTGGCAAAGCTGAAGATAGCAATGGGTGCCAGCAGGGCCAGCAGTTTTACAATCGGGCGCATAATAGATGGTTTGTAACCCAAGATGCTAAAACTCAAGAAATACACAAATGCCACAAGGAGGAATGTAGCCTTGTTTAACAATCTTTTAAGGCGACAAAGCTTCTATTTCGTGGATCTACGCCGGTATTCAAGATCAAATTCTGTGGTCCAGGTGGTACCGCCATCATCACTGCGTTCGCCCAGTTGCCGCACTTTGTCGGTGCTTAATTTAATAAAACTGAGGCGGCGCATAAAGAATTTACCATCCTGGCCAGTTACTTTATCGGCATAGTAAACAATCTTTCCGGTACTGCCCTCACCCCGAAGATACTCCGTGGTATTGCCAGTATTGTCCGTCCATGTTTGTTGCCACTGTTTAGTAGCAGCATTATAGGAATTGAAACTCTTGCCGGTGTACATCAACCCCTGTTGGGCACTGGCGCTAGTCCACTCTTCCAGTATTACACAGCTGTCGAGTATCACACTGATTTTGCTATCACCAGCTTTCTTCCCTTTCAGGCCAAAAGCCTCCCATTCACCAATCCAAAAATCAAACTGGCGGAATTCCGGTTTTGAGCAGGGTAGTTTTTGGGCTGTAAGCGATAGTGTAACGAGCAGGAATGCAGCAGTGGTAAAGAGTTTATTCATCAGCTATGTTTATATAAAAGACATCTGTAATAAGGCATTTGCTTCACCACTTATCATGCCTGTATTGCGTTCAGCCCATTTATAATTTCTCATCAACAGCTTCCCAAAGCTCCACCCGGTTGCCTTCTCCGTCGAGAATGTGGAGGAATTTACCGTAGTCATAGGTTTGAATTTCATCCACAAAAGTTACACCCTCCTCTTTCAGCTGTGCAGCCAGGGCTTCGAGGTTTTCTACCCGGTAGTTGATCATGTATTGTTGTGAAGCATCACCAAAATAGGTTGTTTCATTTTTAAAAGTGCTCCATACGGTGGTGCCTTTTTTAGCTGCGTCATCCAGGTGCCGCCACCCAAATGTAGTGCCGTATGGTTCGTTGGGTATGCCCAGGTGTTTTTCATACCATTGCTTTTGTGCTTCAGCATCTTTACATTTAAAAAAGACGCCGCCGATACCGGTTACTTTTTTCATTTTTTATTTTGAAGATATAAATAAAACAGGCCCCGTAAAAACGGAGCCTGTATAAAGCCAAATTGTCAAATACTAATTTCCGCCACCACCGGGAGGGCCACCGCCATTGCGCCCACCACCACCACGGCGCATCGTAGGCTGAATTTTTTCTTTCCAAATCTCGTATTGATCCTTGGTCAGCACAGCTTTCAGTATTTCATCCTGTGCATCGCTGAATTTTTTCATTTCGGCCTGCATTGTCTCACGGTCCACGCTGCCGGGGCCGCCAGCCATGAGTTCACGCATTTTTGTTTCCTGCTGACGGTATAAAACAGTCAGGGCTGTGTCCAGTACTTTAAACGTTTCGGCAGGCAACTGGAAGGCACTGTCCAATTTTTGATGGATACGGGCTACTCTTTCCTCGGGCGTCATTCTGTTGAACCCGCCACCCTGTCCGGGCTGGGCAACAACTGAAAGGCTGAGTCCAAATGTAATGGCCATGATGACCAGGAATCGTTTCTTCATTGTGTTTGATTATTGTTTTAAGGTGCTACCCTCATTGGACGCTAATGACGGAAAAAGCCTTCGCCGGGATGCAGCAGGGCGGGGTTTCCATATGAAAATTGCAACTATTTATTTTTATAAAATAAGGCCAATCAACTGTGTAATCTTTTTTGCCCGTTCATCTGAAGGGAAAATTAATGCATATGCCATGGCCCCGTATTGCGCTGGACCCACGCTGGTTCCAGGTGTTGTTTCAAACCATTTTTTTAACCTACGGCATCCTTTACCTGCAATGGCAGGCTGATTGGCAACATTATATGATCAGCATAGCTGGTTGTCTCCTGTTTCAATACATAGGTGATTCTGCCATGTCTGGTAAGTTAATGAAGCCCGCTGAATTTAACCGCTGGGGCTTTAGTGTACTTATCAGTGCCATGAGCCTTTGTTTGTTATTAAAGACGAACAGCTGGCAGATAAGTTTACTCGCTGCCTTTCTTACGGTAGCTTCTAAATATATTTTCCGCATTAAAAAGAAGCACCTTTTTAATCCCTCTGCATTTGGCATAGTGGCTGTACTCTATTTTACCGACAAGGCATGGTTAAGCCCAGGTCAATGGGGCAGCGGTACCGTTGTACTATTTGGTGCATTAACGCTGGGTACAATAGTAGTAACGAGGGTGCAGAAGCTAGATATCAGCCTTGCTTTTTTAATTACCTATGTGGGCCTGTTGTACTGGCGGCAGGTATATGTACTTGGCTGGCCAATGGATCATTTTATGCACTCGGTCAGTACTGGCAGTCTGTTGCTGTTTACGTTCTTTATGATCAGCGATCCCCGCACCTCCCCTAATCATCCGGTGGCAAGAATACTATGGGCCATGCTGATAGCGGTGGCCGCTTTCTACTTCGCTGCTTTTAAATGGAAATACAATACACTTATCTGGGTACTGGTAGCCGCAGCGCCACTGGTGCCATTATTAGATATTTTATTCAAAGGCAAATTTTTCGAGTGGAAACCCACTCTATTTTTTAACCCCGCTGGTTCTTCTTCAGGAAGCAGTGGCAAAAACATAGTCATGAAACAACAATTGAAAAAAGGGGCAGCATTACTTGTGCTGTCTGCTATGGTGGCCCATGAAGCAGCGGCGTTCTGCGGCTTCTATGTAAGCAAGGCAGATGGAACCTTAAAGAACAAAACCAGCCAGGTGATACTGGTACGGGATGGCAACCGCAACGTGATTACCATGTACAACGATTTTAAAGGCAACCTGAAAGATTTTGCCATGGTAGTGCCGGTGCCGGTGGTGCTGGAGAAAAAAGATATTAAAGTAGTGGACCAGGCCATCTTTAATACCTTGAATGATTACAGTAAGCCCAGGCTGGTGGAATATTATGATGAAAACCCATGTAGCCCGAGATATGATTATAACAGGGTGCCGGCTACAAAATCCATGTCTGTGCAGGAAAGCTTGTCTGACATTCGTGAAGAAAAAAAGGATTTAGGTGTACGCATAGAAGCAAAGTACTTAGTGGGCGAGTATGATATCCTTATCCTTTCTGCTAAAGAAAGCAGCGGGTTAAAAACATGGCTGGATGAAAATGGGTACAAAATTCCTGCAGGAGCAGATGAGGTATTAGAACCGTACATTAAAAGCAACCTGAAATTCTTTGTGGTAAAAGTGAACGAGGAAGCCAAGAAAAAAGTGCCGGGCGATTTCTTACGCCCTATTCAAATCAGTTTTAACTCACCCAAATTTATGCTGCCTATCCGCCTGGGTATGGCCAATGCCGATGGCGACCAGGATATGATAGTATATGCCTTTACAAAAAAAGGAAGGATTGAGGCAACCAATTATCGTACGATGACATTGCCCACAGGTAAAAATGTGCCCTTGTTTGTAAAAAACAACTTTGGAAGTTTTTATGCAAACCTGTTTCAGCACCAGTGGGAGAAAGAAGGCAAGGCACTGGCCATGCTGGAATATGCCTGGGATGTAAGCCCGAAGAACTATGTAAAATGCGATCCCTGTGTGGCTACAGCCCCTTCACAACAAGACCTGGTGCAGGCCGGTGTATGGTGGCTGGGTAAAAACTGGGAAGACTACAGCGATGTGGAAGATGCGGATGAAGATTATTCGGACAATGTCCACTTTACACGTCTGCATGTTCGTTATAACCGGAAAAATTTTCCGCAGGATTTGATGTTCCAGGTAACACCCAATACAGAAAGTTACCAGGCCCGCTATATCATCACCCACCCGGCTACCGGTGATTTCAACTGCGAAGCCGGCAAAAAATACCTGAAAGGGCTTAAAGAAAGAAGGGCCGACGAACTGGAAATGCTTACCTACCTGACGGGTAAGGGCTATAGCGACTGGGATGTGGTGAGCGAACCAACAGAAGAAAAAAATATCCCTGCAGAAGCCTCATATGCCGTGGCAGCTGAAGAAAACGATAGCGAGCACAGCCCCAACAGAAACGGGTTTTATGCAGCCATGGGCATTATTGGCGTAATTACAATTGGAGGAATTGTTATGGCAAGAAAAGGCTGAGGATGAATGGACAATAAACGGGATTTTTCGTGCCCGGACAGGTATCTGTGTTAACAGGTACCTGTTTGTTTTTTTCACCGTAAATTGCACCTCCGCTTTCGCAAAAGCGGATAAAACCTCTATTTACAAAATTTAATATGGAATACAGCAAACTAGTGGCAGTAACCGGGTTGCCGGGATTATTTGAGCTCATTAACAGTAAAACGGATGGTGCAATTGTAAAATCGCTGGAAGATAAATCCAGCCGGTTCGTCTCCAGCCGGATTCATAATTTCTCACACCTGGAGAGTATAGAAATCTATACGGTACGGGATAATGTAAACCTCGTAGATGTTTTTCATGCTATGGACAAAGCCGGTGGCAGCCTGCCTGAAGAAAAAGATGCGGCGGCGGTAAAAAAATACTTTGAAAAAGTATATCCTGATATGGATTTTGACCGGGTATACGCCAGCGATATGAAGAAGATGGTAAAATGGTTTAGTATTCTGAAGAATAATAATGTAGAGATAAAACTCACAGAAATACCTGAAGAAGAAGAACCAATGACAGAAGAGCCGGTGATAGAACAGGCAGAAGAAAAACCAGCTAAAAAAGCCGCTGCTAAGAAAAAGGCTGCGCCGAAAGCCGAGAAGGAAGAGAAAGAAGAAAAGACTGAAAAAGCGGCAACTAAAAAAGCGGCGCCCAAAAAGAAAAAAGCAGAATAATTTAACTGCGGGTATAAATTTTGAGCTACGAGCAGTACACTGTGATCGTAGCTTTTCTTTTTATCAATAAATACAGAAGCATGCACTCAGCCGATATAAAAAAACTCCCAAGACATTTTTTACCAGCCGGTTTCACCATTGAAAACTGGGAAGGACTGGAACCTTATTTTAAAAACCTGGAAGAAAGGACTATTGATTCACTGGCAGACCTGGAACAATGGCTTAAAGATGCAAGTGAACTGGAAGCCGCTATTAGTGAAGACGCCTGCTGGCGGCAGATTAAAATGACCTGCGATACTGAAAATAAAGCACTGGAAGAGTCCTTTACTTATTTTATGATGGAAATACAGCCCAAAATTCAACCTTATTCCGACAGGCTGAATAAAAAGCTGGTAGCTTCATCATTTGTGAAGGGTTTGGATCAGCAAAAATATTTTACCTACCTGCGCAACGTAAAAAAGAACATTGACCTTTTCCGTGAAGCAAATATTCCATTGAACGCAGAGCTGAGTGTCATGCAGCAGCAGTTTGGTGTTATTTCAGGTAAAATGATGGTGGAAGTAAACGGACAGGAATACACACTGCAGCAAGCTGCAAAATTTCTGGAAGATTCTAACAGGGATTTGCGGGAAGAAGTATATCATAAGATCAACAAACGCCGCCTGGCAGATAAAGAAGAGCTGAACAAATTGTTTTCTTCTCTATTGGAAAAAAGAAACCAGGTAGCGCTGAACACCGGCTTTGCCAACTACCGTGATTTTCGCTTTGCCGAGCTTGGCAGGTTTGATTATAAGACAGAAGATTGTTACCAGTTTCATGAAGCCGTAAAACTGCATGTCATGCCATTGGTAAACCAGTTATATGAAGCGAAAAAGAAAAAACTTGGATTAGACAATCTTCGTCCGTGGGATGTGGAAGCGGAGCCTGCGGGTACAGCACCGTTGCGGCCGTTTAAAACCAGTTCGGAGCTTACTGAAAAAACAATCGCCTGTTTTAATAAACTAAAGCCCTTCTTTGCCGATTGCCTGGCCAAGATGAAAGCCATGGGACACCTGGATTTGGAAAGCCGTAAAGGAAAAGCCCCCGGCGGGTATAATTGTCCGCTGGCAGAAAGCGGCGCCCCCTTCATATTTATGAATGCAGCGGGAACGCTGGATGATGTGACAACAATGGTGCATGAAGGCGGCCATGCTATTCATTCTTTCCTGGCGCATGAGCTGGAGCTGACTGGCTTTAAAGAATACCCAACGGAGATAGCAGAAGTAGCCAGCATGAGTATGGAGTTGTTTAGTATGGATCATTGGGATAGTTTTTTTGCTACAGCAGATGAGTTGAAACGGGCAAAAGAGCAACAGTTAGAAAGGGTAATCACTATTTTCCCATGGATAGCTACGATTGATAAATTTCAGCACTGGGTATATGAAAATCCGGAGCATACAGAAGAAGAAAGGGCGGCGAAGTGGATGGAAATTTTAAATGAGTTTTCTTCGCCTGTGATTGATTTCAGCGGTCTGGATGAATATAGGAAATATGGCTGGCAGCGGCAATTGCATTTGTTTGAAGTACCATTTTATTATATCGAATATGGAATTGCCCAGCTTGGGGCAATCGGGCTTTGGCAGCAGTACAAGCAAGATCCCGAAAAGGCGGTGGCCAATTATATGAATGCGCTGCAATTGGGCGGCACACGAACCCTTCCGGCGCTGTTTGAGGCTGCGGGCCTCAAATTTGACTTTTCGCCGGCTCATATCAGCACCCTTATGCAATTTGTTAATACCGAACTGGACAGAATTGGCTAAAAATACCACTTTCGTGGTATGCCCAATTTTGGGATATCACAAAATGGAGGTATATTTTTGATACAGAAATCACGGTACAGGAAACTGTACATTAACATAGCTACTAATCAGAGCCTTAACCAAAAGTCCTTGTGTTTCCACACAAGGGCTTTACTTTTTTAGCCTCAGAAGCCTCGCTGAAGGGGACTTAGCAAATTAGTGAGGGGGCGACACAAGCAGGTATAAGTAAGGAATAAAAAAACTAAGCCCGACTTAGTTATAAAACCTTCTTAACCGCATTTCTTACAAATACCGTTCACCACTACTTCCACATGACCGGCTGAATAACCCTTTGGAAGCCTGATTTCCGGCGTAACTACATCATCCAGGCAATAAGTATTGCTGCATTGGGTGCACACAAAGTGTATATGGTGATCATGATGATGGCCTTCGGTGCATTCGTCTTTACAAAGTGCATAGAGCACTGAATTATCAGCCGTAGGGATGGTATGTATAATGCCTTTTTCTACAAAAGTCTGCAGGGTGCGATACACCGTAACACGATCAAATTTCTCACCTGCTTTTTTTTCGATATCACCATGTGCTAAGGCTCCGCCCTGGCTTACAAAAAGCTGCAAGATTTTCTTACGGCTCTCGGTAATACTAAGGTTATTCCGTTTTAGCAACAGATCCACTTTATCATTTGTAGTATGGGTATGTGTAGTATTTGTCATGCGTTACAAATATTATCAATCTTTGCGCTTCAGGTATTTGGCAATGTCTTTTTCGAGCTGCTTTATTTCATCCACTTTCAGGCCATCATATATTTTTCGTACATCGCCATTTCTGTCTACCAGCGCCCAAAACTGTGTATGTAAAAAATCATCTTCCAGGCTTAATAAATTATCATTTGGGTCATCGATAGTATAGCTGGCCCTTGCCATATTGTAGAGGCTGTCTTTCCTGCCAGTTAGAAACAGCCATTTGCGGCCATCCACTTTCAGGCTGTCAGCATATTTTTTTAAAACAGGCACGGAGTCAACTTCTGGCATACAGGTATGTGAAAGAAGGAGAAAGTCTGGTTCATCTTTATACTTTTCATAAATACCTTTCAGGTATCCGTTCATAGTCGGGCAAATGGAAGTACAAGTGGTGAAAAAGTAAGAAGCTACATATACCTTTCCTTTAACATCCTGTTCCGTTACTTTTTTCCCATCCTGGTTAGTAAAGGCAAAAGGCCGGACAAAACTAACCGGGGGGGTGCCGCCACGGGCAAATTCAGGAATAAGGGCACTGATAATGAAGTAAAAACCGATGGCAAGGGCGGTAAAAAATCCGGTATAAAGCCAACTCTTCTTAGACATAGTGCAAAGTTACGCCAAGCATGCGATGGATATTTCCCTATTACGGAATAGAAATAAAACATCAATTATTTTGCAACATTGTTGCTTTTTGGTAAATTTGTCCCCCTTCATGAGTGGCAAAATAAACTGGGACGCATTAGGTATCGGGGCTTCACTGGCCTGTGCCATTCATTGTGCCCTACTACCCTTATTCCTGGGCAGCCTTCCGCTTTTTGGGGTAAACATCATCCGGAATATGAGTTTTGAATGGCTGATGATCGGCCTTGCTTTTGCCATCGGCGCCTACTCGCTTTACCATGGTTATAAAAAACACCATCACAGTTTTGTTCCCCTCGCCATCTTTATCAGTGGTTTTGCCTTTTTGATCATGAAGCAGGTACTTCATAAGTATGAACTATGGTTATTGGTGCCGGGTGTATTATTGATTATTACGGCACACATTATCAATTACCGGTCCTGCCGGGTGCATAATCATGCACATGCCGATGACTGCGATCATTAATACATCTTCCCTGTCGTACTTTTTGCAGCAATGAAAGGATTAATTTTGAAGACACTTTTCAACAACCGGTATGAATAAAACTATCATAGCGTTGCTGCTTGGTTTCTTTTGCAGCCAGGCTTTTTCCCAGTCAGCAAACGAAAAACGAATATTGAAAATTCTGGATGACCAGACTGCCGCCTGGAACCGGGGTGATGTGGATGCATTTATGAAAGGCTATTGGGAAAACGACTCACTGATGTTTATCGGCAAGAGCGGCGTTACCTATGGCTGGCAAAATACACTGAACAATTATAAGAAGGGTTATCCTGATGCGGCGGCGATGGGCCAGCTTGATTTTACAATTATAAAAGTGGAAAAACTATCCGGCAAATGCTATTCAGTAATTGGCAAATGGCATTTGAAAAGGACCATCGGAGACCTGGAAGGGCATTATACACTCCTCTTTAAAAAGATAAACGGAACCTGGGTAATTGTACAGGATCACAGCAGCTGATCAGGCAACTTGTTTTAATTGCAACCTGCTTACAACCAAATAAGAAAGGGCTAAACCCGTTACCGAGAAAAGGATATCAAACAGATCAAAGGTGCGTCCGAACAAAGGGATCTTTTGCAGATACTCATTTATTACCAGTAGCGTAAAGCTGATACAGCAAAATTGGCGTAAGCCTGTAATAGTATGTATTTGTATAAAGCGCCCCAGCCTTATATGCCTGCTATCGCCCAGCCAGTAAGCACCAAAAGGAAGCAGGAAGGAACCCAGCAGGTTCGGGGCAATTCCTAATACAAAATCAAATGGTGGTGAAACCAACTGGGCAGGCCGGATAATAAATTTAATAGCCCAGATGATGAGTGCGCCAGCGATAACCATCCATTTACTGATGTATTTTATATCCATGCCCGATTATTATGCGGAAGATAAGGCAAATCTGTTTTTTCAATCTACCGGGAACAGGGTATTTAACAGTTAATCAGGATGGTGATGGTTTACCGCCATGTACGCCGGAGATAGCGTAACAGTAACAACAACGTTATAAAAGCAACTGTATAAAAAATAATTGGATAAGCGATGGGCTGGCCGTCTATATAGCCCAGTTTAAAATACAGTCCGGCCGTGGCACAGGCGATCATCCACAACAAACCCCAGGAAACAGAGTTAAGAATGCGTACAAACAATTTTTTAACTTGAGGGTCCCAGCCCCGCTCGTATTGCATACCGGCCTTTTGTGCAAGCTACAATATTACAGTGGAAGAAAGAGTCTTTATTGTACCAGTATCCGGCGAAGATCATAGTCATTGCCATTGAAAACATTAAAATCTACTTTACCAATAATACCGTTTACCTGTCCCTGGTCACTATGTTGCCAGAAAAGCCAGCTGCGCCCAATCCGAGGTTTGCCGGGACTGAAATAATGGGCAGCCCATAAAGGATATGCATCAAACGCATCACCCAGGTTGCGGGTATAAAAATCAACATTGGTATAAATAATAGGCTTTACGCCATAATGCGCTTCCACTATATCCAGCCACTTCTTTGCTTCTTCCCGCAGCTTCTCCGGACGTACCCCGTTTAATTGTTCGATATCCAGTACCGGCGGCATATCACCCCGTTCCAGCTCCACTTTTTTAATAAAATGTTCAGCCTGCTCTTCTCCGTCGCCCGAAGCAATAAAAAAATGATAAGCGCCGCGGATAAGGCCGTTCTCTTTTGCTTTTTTCCAGTTGCGTTTGAAATGCGGATCGGTACCGCTGGTGTTTTGTGTGGCTTTGATAAAGGCAAATTGCATTTGCACATCCCTTACCCGCATAGCTTTTACTTCTTCCCAGGCTATCATGCTTTGGTATTTGGACACATCAATACCATGAATAGTGTAGCCCAAAGGCAGTTGTATGCCAAACTCCGGGTAACGGGCAAACTTTGCTTTGTTATATTGGAGATAACGCACTAATAGCCAGCTGCCCACTGCTAATACAGCGAGGGTAAAGCTGATTAGAATAAAATTTCTTGCCTTTCTGCGTTGCCGGGGGGATAACATGTACTAAGATGTGGCTTGATCTGTCCTGCGCACAAAAGTATTGATCGCAAAGCCAAGGAAAAATTAAAACTTAGATCAGGGTGGCACACCAAGGCCGGTAAGGCGTTGGATATCGGGATCGGATTGCAGGTTATTCATCTGCCGCATGATTGATTTTGACCGAAAGGTTACATGCGAAGAAGGGGGCTTTACTTTATAGCGTTTTGGATTGGGCAGACAGGCCGCAATCATGGCGGCTTCCTGGCGGCTAAGGTCTTTCGCGGGTTTATTAAAATAGGCCTGTGCAGCGGCTTCGATACCAAAAATGCCATCGCCCATTTCAATCACATTCAGGTAAACCTCCAGTATACGTTTCTTGCCCCAGATTTTTTCAATCATAAAAGTGAAATACACCTCCAGGCCTTTGCGAAGAAAGCCTCCGCCCTGCCACAAAAAAACATTCTTAGCCACCTGCTGGCTGATAGTGCTGCCGCCACGGCGTTTACCACTGTTTTTCTTTTCCTGTCTTTCGTTGTACTCTCGGGCTTTTTGAATACTCTTCCAGTCGAACCCGCTATGATCCGGAAATAACTGATCTTCTGATGAAATAACGGCCAGCCTGGAATAGGGCGACATGGAGCTCCGCTTTATGTAATCCCGTTTTAAACCATGGCCGCTTACCCAGCTAACAAATTGTGTCATGGTAATCGGCGGGTTCACCCACTTTAGCAGGATGATGTAAACAAACTGGGCAATAAAAAGTATAAGGAATACTTTTTTGGTGATGCGCCATAGTTTGCGGAGAATATTGCGGGTGGCCGTATTCATACGGTACAATATTACAGAACATTGGGAAACCAGAGAAAGAATGGGAACACAGATGACGCGGATTGAACTGATCGCCACGGATTTTTTTGATTAACAAAAGGCATCTGGGCAAAGAAGAAGTATCATTAGGTAACAAAGTTTTTAATAAATCTGTTTAATCCGTTAAATCAGCGTCATCTGCGTTCCTATATTAAATCTTATCACCATAAAACAACAACCCCCAGGCAATAACAATTCCAAAAACGATAAGAATGATACCACTCACCCGGTTGAGGATATGAATATTGTGTGGAGTGAGCCGCCTGCGTATTTTTCCAGCCAGCATCACTTTTAAAATATCCATAGCCAGTACAAATGCCAGGCAGGTAACAAAAATGATAATGCGGTTATTCACTGTATGAAAGGCTACCGTGGTAGATGTGGTGACCCAGAACAGAATAACACCCGGATTCAGCACATTCATAAAATAGCCGGCAAAAAAGATGCGGGCATAATCCCGCTTACGGAATGAAAATACCTGCTTGCCTTCTTCGTTTACCTTCACTTTTTTAAAGAAGATAAAATACACACCCATCAGTACCAGGAAAACAGAACCAATAAGGCCCACTTCTTTTTTGTGCAGCTGCAGGCTGTTGAAGAGTTCGGTAAATACATTGCTGATAAGTACCCAGGTAATATCGCTGGCCGATACACCGAATACAAAAGCAAGGCCGCCCTTGTGCCCGTTATTGATACTTTGTTTAATAATGGAGAACAATACAGGCCCTACCGCTATACTCAGCAGCAAACCAAAGGTGAGCCCTTTCAATATTGCTTCCCACATACCAATGCTTTAATGAAAAGATGCCATAGTAAAGTAAGGAATATATTTTATCCTGCAACAGTATCTGCCTGCTCTTCTTCTTTCTTCCATTGTTTGTCCATATAAAAAGTTCCGAATGGTATTATGGACGAAACGAATACAATGAGGCCCCATTTAAACGATTTATTGTATCTGTCTTTTACCAAATAAGCCGTTACTCCCAGTGCTACAAACAAAGCACCATGCAAGCCACCAACAATAGTTACGGCCTGTGGTATGTTAGCCAAATATTTAAGCGGCATGGCAACGAATAATAATACCAGGAAAGAAACACCTTCTGTGAATGCAATCTTTCTGAACAAAGGATAAGGTTTCTTCATTTTTATAAAGGGTTAAGCTGTTTAACTATTTTTTCAAAGCATACACTGTTTTCCGCACCAATATACTTTCCATAGGCGGGTATCATCTTATATCCATGTTTTTGATACAGAGCGATAGCTTCCGGTTGGTTCTTGCCTGTTTCCAGGACAATTTTTTCAATACCTGAATCATTGCACCACTTTTCAAGTGAATGAAGGATAATCGTAGCGATTCCTCCGCCTCTTTTCCGGGGTTGTACATACATCCGCTTTAGCTCCATCGTTTTTTCATCGTACGACCGGAAAGCGCCACAGCCAACGGCTGTATCATTCTCATATACCACAATTGCGTTCGGAAGAAAAGCTGTCTTGTTCAGTGCTGCATAAAAAGCATGGTTTTCTCCATCCCGGATACGCAGTTCTTCATCCAGTGCCGCGACCAGGGTTTTAAAATCTGCATCGTCTGAATTGGTGCGTTTCAATATGTAACCAGGCTGCAAGGGAATTAATAGTTTATCACTTGTTCTTCGATGGTTTGCGGAATTTCACGCCATTCATACTGTTGGTTGCGCAACTGGGGTTCGAAGCCGGCTTCTTTGATTGCATCCTGGATCGTTTTGTAGGTAAAGCGGTGCGGCGCCCCGGCGGCGCTCACTACATTCTCTTCGATCATAATAGAACCAAAGTCGTTGGCTCCGGCATGAAGGCAAATAGAAGCTGTTTGTTTACCTACCGTAAGCCAGCTGGCCTGTATATTTTTTATATTCGGCAGCATGATCCGGCTGAGGGCAATCATGCGGATGTATTCTTCAGCTGTGGTCAGGTTGTGCACGCCCCGTATTCTTGCCAGCAGGGTGTCCACATCCTGAAATGTCCATGGAATAAATGCTAAAAAACCTTTTGCTTGTTCAGGTTTACGGCTCTGTACTTCTCTTATTTTCACTAAATGTTCAAATCGTTCTTCAATTGTTTCCACGTGGCCAAACATCATGGTAGCGCTGGTGGTAATATTCAGTTTATGCGCTTCGTGCATAATATCAAGCCATTCCTGTGCACCGCATTTACCTTTTGAGATCAGGCGGCGCACCCGGTCAATCAGAATTTCAGCACCGGCACCCGGCAGGGAATCCATACCGGCTTCTTTCAATGCCTTAAGCACTTCATGGTGCGTACTCTTTTCCAATTTGGTAATATGGGCTACTTCAGGTGGCCCGAGTGCATGTAGTTTAATATCGGGGTATTCAGCCTTGATGGCCCTGAACGTGTCAACATAAAACTGCAGACCAAGATCAGGATGGTGACCGCCCTGCAAAAGGAGCTGATCGCCACCATATTTTACTGTTTCTTCTATCTTTTGCCGGTATGCAGGCATATCGGTAATATAGGCTTCAGCATGGCCGGGAATGCGGTAAAAGTTGCAGAACTTACAGTTGGCAATACACACATTAGTGGTATTCACGTTACGATCTATCTGCCAGGTTACTTTGCCGTGGGGTACCTGTTTTTTGCGCAGTTCATCAGCGATATACATCAGGTCGGCCAGCGGGGCGTGATGATAGAGATAAACCCCTTCTTCCACACTCAAAAAGCCGAAGGTTCGGGCTTTTTCATATAAGTTTTCCAATTGCATGGCACAAAGGTACATTTGCAGAAGGGATTAGCGGACTTATGTTTAGCGGTTTGTGGTTTGCCTGTAGGCCGGTTTCCCGCCTTTTAGGCAAGCACCCTGGGGCGATAACCGGTGTAATATTTCCACCAGTGGTAAGTCCCGCTGCATCTATATGTAAAGTAGCGCTGTCCTGCATCCGTAGGGTGATTATGAGAAAATTGTTTGCCTATATCCTGGCAGCAGCCTGCTGCCTGTTTACCCGTCCGTCTTTCGGACAGGAGGAATTTATTGAGCCACCTTCCCGGGAAATTACTAAGATACCATTCACACAATTAACCGGTGGCATTGTGATACTGAAGGCCAGGCTTGGCAATTTTCCCGATACCCTCAATTTTGTGCTCGATACCGGAAGCAGTGGCATATCCCTGGATTCTACCACGGCTGATTACCTTAAACTGAAACCGGAGCCGTCTGAAAAAATCATCCGCGGCATAGCCACTATAAAAAAAGTCAGTTTTTTATACAACCAGAATTTGCATTTTCCGGGTCTTACAGTCGACAGCCTGAATTTTCATATCAACGATTACTCCATTTTAACCTCTGTATATGGTGAGCGTATAGATGGTATTATTGGATACTCGGTTATCAGCCGTTATATTCTGAAAGTAGATTATGACAGCCTGAAGATTTCTTTCTGGACACCGGGCACCATTCGTTATCCCCGTGGCGGATACCTGTTAAAGCCAACCATCAACCTGCTGGCCGCACAAACAATACGGGTGCGGGACGAGAAATCGGCCAGTGGGCGTTTTTTGTATGATATGGGTGCGGGCCTCTGCGCTATTTTTTCCAGGGAGTTTGTAGAAGACAGCAATTTTCTTGATAAGAAAAAGAAGAAATGGACAAAAGAAGGCGAAGGGCTGGGCGGTAAAGTGGATATGGAACTGATGGTGCTGAAAGAGTTGCGGGTGGGCCCTTATAAATTCCGGAATGTGCCTTCGTTTATTTTTGAAGATGTAAATAATATTACCAGCTACCCTTATATGGGTGGTATCCTTGGTAATGATATCATGCGGCGCTTCAACGTGATTATTAATTACCGGAAAGGCGATATATATATAACACCGAACAAACACTTCACTGAGATTTTTGATTATTCCTACTCGGGTGTGGAACTGTACCTGATAGACGGTATGATAATAATTGGCGATGTGGCCAAAAACTCCCCGGCAGAAGCGGCCGGGCTCAAAGAAGGAGACGAGGTAATTGCCGTTAATAAAAATTTTTCGCAAAGCCTGAACCAGTATAAAATAGCCCTGCAAATCCCCAACGAAAAAGTGAAGCTCATTATCCGGCGGGACAATAAAATAATGGAGATTGAATTTAAGGTCAGGAGTATTCTCTGACCTTCCTGTTGCTGCTTTTTCGGTACTTTTACAATCCTTTTAATGTAAAAGTATGATCCGGTTTGACAAATTTACACTTGCGAATGGCCTTCGGGTAATTGTGCACCAGGATACGAGCACACCTATGGCGGTGATGAACATCATGTATGATGTGGGGGCAAGAGATGAAGATCCCAAACGAACGGGGTTTGCCCATTTATTTGAACACCTGATGTTTGGTGGTTCCGTGAATATTCCTGAATACGATGAGCCATTACAAATGGCCGGTGGCGAGAACAATGCGTATACCACCAACGATCTCACTAACTACTATATACAGTTACCTGCTCAAAATTTAGAAACAGCCTTCTGGCTGGAAAGTGATCGTATGCTATCGCTGGCTTTTGGTGAAAAAAGCCTGGAGACGCAACGTAAAGTGGTGAGCGAGGAGTTTAAAGAACATTATCTCAACAAACCATATGGTGACGTTTGGCATAAAATGCGGGAACTGGCCTATCAAAAACACCCGTACCGGTGGATGACGATTGGTAAAGAGTTATCGCATATTGAAGAAGCTAAACTGGAGGATGTAAAAAATTTCTTCTTTAAGCATTACCGCCCGGTTAATGCGGTAATGGTAGTAGCTGGTAATGTAACGACAGAGAAAGTAAAGGAGCTGGCCGAAAAATGGTTTGGCGATATACCTGCAGGTGATAAGTATATACGTAACCTTCCACAGGAAGAAGTACAGACAGCAGCCAGGAAGCTCGAAGTAAAAGCGGATGTTCCCCTCGATGCATTTTATAAATGCTGGCATATGGGCAGCAGGCTGGATAATAGCTATCATGCTGTGGATCTGATGACAGATATTCTAAGTGGTGGCGGTTCTTCCCGGTTGTACCAGTCACTGGTAAAAGAAAAACAATTGTTCAGCAATATTGAGTGCCATCATTTTGGCAGCACCGATAACGGGCTGGTAGTAGTGGAGGGGAAACTGGTAAAGGGAGTAGCGATGGCCGACGCAGAAAAAGCAGTGGAAGCGGAACTGGAAAAAATAAAAAATGAGCCTGTAAGTGAAAACGAATTGCAGAAGGTGAAGAATAAAACAGAAAGCATGATTGCTTTTGAAGATATGAGTGTGATGAGCCGTGCCAACAGCCTGGCTTATTATGAAATACTCGGCGATGCCGCCTGGATGAACGAAGAACTGGGAAAATATGCCGTAGTGACCGTGGCTGATATACAGGAGCAGGCCAAAAAGATTTTCAGGGAAGAAAACAGCAATACGCTGTATTATTTATCGCAGAACTAAACGAAACAGAAAGGAGTTGATAATGCTGAACAGAAAACAAGCACCTGAAATAGTAGATGCCGTAGCCTTTGATCTCCGGTTGAAACAAGCAGAAAAATTTACACTGGATAATGGTGTGGAAGTATATGCTGTAAATGCGGGGGCAGAAGATTTGCTCTCTATCGAATGGGTGTATAGCGCAGGCAACTGGTTTGAAGAAAGCGACCTGGTGGCCGGCACGGCAAATTTTATGCTCAAGAATGGTACGTCTTCGAAAACGGCGTTCCAGGTAAATGAGCATTTTGAATATTACGGTTCTTATCTCAACAGGGCCTGCTATAATGAAACTGCTACCATATCATTACACTGCCTCAGTAAGCATATAAACGAGTTGTTGCCTGTCGTAAGGGAATTGATAACCGACTCAATAGTGCCGGAACAGGAGTTGGATATTTATAAACAGAACATGAAACAGCGGCTGAAGGTAAACCTGAAGAAGGGAGATTTTGTGGCAGGCCGCCTGATAGATACATACCTGTATGGTGAAAAACATCCTTATGGCAAATACAGCCGGCTGGAAGATTTTGATTCACTGAACAGGGAGCAGTTGCTGGATTTTTATAAAAAGTATTATCAGCAGGGAAAATTTATCCTGTTTGTTGCGGGCAAACTACCGGCTGATATACAGGAGTTGTTGAATAAATATTTCGGTGATTTGCCGAATAAACCAATTGCGCTGATACCCATTGCGCAAGAGCCCGTGGCCGAAAAAAAATTCAGGATAACGAATGATGCAGCAGGTGTGCAGGGTGCTATCCGTATGGCAAGGCCATTTCCTACCCGCCATCATCCTGACTTCATGAAAGTGATGGTGCTGAATACCCTATTCGGTGGCTTCTTTGGTTCAAGGCTGATGAGTAATATCCGTGAGGATAAGGGTTATACCTATGGCATACACAGCTATATCCAAAACCATTTACATGAAACGGGCTGGATGATTAGTACAGAAGCCGGTAAGGATGTATGCGAAGCCACAATTGAAGAAGTGTATAAGGAAATGAAACTGCTGCGGGAAGAGCTGGTGGATGATGAAGAATTATTATTGGTACGAAACTATATGATGGGCAGTATTCTCGGTGATCTCGACGGCCCGTTCCAAATAATTTCCCGCTGGAAGAATTTAGTACTGAACAACCTGACCGAACAATACTTCTACGATTCGATCAATACCATCAAAACGATTTCTGCGGAGGAATTGCAGCAATTGGCACAGAAATACCTGAAGGCCGAAGATTTTTATGAGCTGGTGGTGGTTTAAGCAGTGAATATATTCTGTGGCAAACCAATTCGCCGCAGGTGAATAATTGTATTTAATTCATTCGTGGCATTCGTGTAATTCGTGGCAAATAATCCTGAAATTTGCTGCATGACTTTCGATCGAAAAGACTTATCCAACGAACAGCTTGCCAGCTTCTACAAACAACTCCTGTGGCCCCGCATGATTGAAGAAAAAATGCTGGTGCTGCTGCGGCAGGGGAAAATATCCAAATGGTTTAGTGGTATCGGGCAGGAAGCAATTGCTGTGGGTACCACGCTTGCGTTGCAGGAAGACGAATGGATCATGCCACTGCACCGCAACCTTGGCGTATTCACCACCCGTAATATGCCGTTGCATAAATTGTTTATGCAATGGCAGGGGGCACAGGAAGGATACAGCAAGGGAAGAGAAAGAAGCTTTCACTTTGGTAATAGCGATCACCATATCTGCGGCATGATATCACACCTGGGTCCCCAGTTGGCGATTGCGGATGGTGTGGCGCTGGCACATAAACTACGCAAGGAAAATAAAGTGGCTGTAGCCTTTACAGGCGATGGCGGTACCAGTGAAGGTGATTTTCATGAAGCATTGAATGTAGCTGCGGTTTGGGATCTGCCTGTGATTTTTATAATAGAAAATAACGGGTATGGTTTGAGTACTCCGGTGAATGAACAATACCGCTGCATCAGCCTGGTGGATAAGGCAAAGGGATATGGCATGGATGGTGTACAGATAGATGGCAATAACCTGCTGGCTGTATATGATACGATTAAAGGCATAAGAGAATACTGCATCAAACACCAGAAACCGTACTTAGTGGAGTGCATGACATTCCGTATGCGTGGGCATGAAGAGGCCAGTGGAACCAAGTATGTGCCACAGGATTTATTTAAATTATGGGAACAAAAAGATCCGATTAAAAACTACGAGCAATACTTAATTAGCGCTGGCGTACTTACAGAAGCAGGTATATCTGATATACGCAACGAGCTTAAAGAAAAAATTGAAAGTGAACTGGCGATTGGATTCGATACAAAACCGGTGGTGGCAGATACAGAGGCGGAAGTGGAAGATGTATACGCTGAGGCCGGAGGCCGGAAGTCGGATATCAGAACGATTGATAAGTCAAACATACAATCTGACATCATTCATCAGACTTCCGACCGCAGATTAATCGACGCTATCAGCGAAGGCCTTCGCCAGTCCATGCAGCAACACCCCAACCTTGTACTCATGGGGCAGGATATTGCTGAGTATGGTGGTGCATTTAAAATAACGGAAGGGTTTGTTGCCGAGTTTGGAAAAGAACGGGTGCGCAATACACCGCTTTGTGAAAGCGCCATTGTTGGTACGGCATTAGGATTGTCACTGGAAGGATATAAGAGCATGATGGAAATGCAGTTTGCGGATTTTGTAACCGTAGGCTTCAACCAAATAGTAAACAACCTGGCGAAAATCCATTACCGTTGGGGGCAAAACGCAGATGTGGTGATACGTATGCCCACAGGGGGCGGTGTGGGTGCCGGACCTTTTCATTCGCAAAGCAATGAAGCCTGGTTTACCAAAGTACCGGGATTGAAAGTAGTCTATCCTTCCACACCGATGGATGCAAAAGGATTACTGATTGCAGCCATCAACGATCCCAACCCGGTGATGTATTTTGAACATAAAGCATTGTACCGTTCGGTAAGCGGCCCTGTTCCTGAAGAGTATTATGAAATTGAAATAGGCAAGGCGAGGCATGTACGGGAGGGTGAAGAGGTAGCGATTATTACCTATGGTGCAGGCGTGCATTGGGCTGAAGATTATGCCGCTGAGCATCCGGAGGTATCTATCGATATATTAGACCTGCGTACGCTGGCCCCCTTAGATTATCTCGCTATCCGCAATGCGGTACAACGTACAGGCCGTGTTTTGCTACTACATGAAGATACACTGGTTGGCGGTATTGGAGGGGAGATTGCAGCCTGGATCGGTGAACATTGTTTTGAGTTGTTAGATGCACCGGTGCTCCGCTGCGCATCACTCGATACACCAGTACCATTCTCAATTGAGCTGGAGCAAAATTTTTTGGCGAAGGCGAGGCTGGATGAAACGATAAACAGGCTGTTGAGTTTTTAGTAAAGTTTACATGGGCTGGTATTGTGACTGATCAGGTTTGTTGTGAAAGATTTTTCCAGTTATGTACAATTATGTATTTTACCTGTCTTGATTTATCCACCCATTTAGTAGCATAAAAAACAGTTTATGAGAGCCATCTTTATCACTTCCCTATTTTCTATTCTTTGTTTCTGCGCTGCAGCACAAAATGTAGCCATCAATACTAACGCTGCACCCCCTGATGCCAGCGCTATACTGGATGTGCAATCCACCACCAAAGGAGTTGTATTTCCCCGTATGCTCGAATCGGAACGGACTGCAATTGTTGCTCCGGCAAAAGGACTAGTAGTATATCAAACCGATGGCGTGCAAGGTTATTATTATAATGCAGGCACAGACCTGGCACCTTTGTGGACAAAAATGAGTACGGATAAAAGCACGGTCGCTTTTTCTGTCAAAGCAACGGCAACGCAAAACGTACCTCCCAATGCTTATACAAAACTCATATTCAGCACTGAAGACTATGACGAGTCAGGCAATTTTGTAACAGGTACTGCCTCAGAGTTTACAGCTACATCTGCAGGCATTTATCATTTTGATGCTTCAGTTGTTTTTGGCACTGCCCCGGTAAGGTATGATTTAGCTTTTTTCGTAAATGGTGTACAGAAAAAAAATGTTCTTACATTAAATAACGCACAATATATAAACCTTCAACTCAGTGCAGATTTTAAACTGGATGTAAACGATAAGGTTGATGTACGTCTGTATGGTACAGGCGGGCCTGCAACTGTACTTGCAAGTTCACCTGAATGGAACTGGTTCAGCGGACACAAGGTTAATTGATAATAAGAGGTATTTGTTTAATGGTACAGGAATGTCCGGCCGCAGTTTAAACGGCTAAACCCACACTTGACTCAATACTGGGACAAGCTGCTGGTTTTTATACTCAGAAGCAGTATTTTCACTTTAACTATTAAACAAAAAACCTTACCATGTCAGCTTCCACAATACTTTTAATTGCGCTTGGCGTTGGCGTATTGCTCATCATTATCGGCCTTATCTCTGTATTTAATGAATTAGCCAAAGAAAGAATTGTAACCCAGGAGGGTGCCAGCGGCGTGGGCGCCTGCCTCCAGGAAAGAAACGATCTTATCCCTAACCTGGTGGAAACGGTAAAAGGCTATGCCGGCCATGAGAATAAAACACTTATCGAAGTTATTAAATGGAGAAACCAGAGTGCGGCTGCCACTACCATGGATGAGCAGAACACAGCCTCCAAAGGATTGAACCAGGCCCTGCTGAATATGCTTTCGCTTACCGAAAACTATCCCGATCTGAAAGCCAATACCCAGTTCCAGGAACTGATGGGACAACTGGCCCGTATCGAAGAAAAAATAAATGACTCACGCCGGTACTACAACGGTACGGTGCGGGAGTATAACCAAAGCCTCGCCGTATTCCCTAAAAATATTGTGGCTGGCATGTTTGGTTACAAACCTGCAGCCTTCTTTGCCGAAGACCCGGAAGCAAGGATAGCCCCAAAAGTAAATTTCCAGTAAACATAATTCTGCAACATGCGGTATTGTTTACTCATCCTGCTTTTTCATTTGTTTTATGGCGTCACACATGCCCAAAAAACAAAGAAGCCCTCCTATTTCTATACTGCATCCAGCGAAAAATATTTAAGTGATAAGGAAACCGATTCGCTGGTTTATGTGTACACCAATAAACTGTTTACAGAGAATGCCATTCCGCAATTATTGTTTGAGAAACATTATGCGAATGTAAAATCAAGACTTGTTCCTCTGAGCCAGAATAACATCGTACTAGGCTTTAAATATTTTGAACGGAAACAGGGCAAGAATATTAATGCAGCTGCCGGTACAGCACAGTATGACAGCAACAAGAAAGCCTACCGGGAGATACTGGATGCACAAATACGGCAAACTTTTCAGCGGAACCTCTCCCTGTCGCAATACCTGTACAGTAGTACCAGTGACCGGATTTCCTCATTCAACAGCACAATTCGTGTTGGTGAAAATGGTAAACTGCTGGTTACTGAACGCATCCGTATATACAATGGCAACGGATCGTATAATCCTGTTTATGGTAATGATTACTTATTACCAGAAAAGGGGATGATGAATGATGATATCAAACGGGGAATTGTACGGCTCTTCCCGACATTTTATATTAACAAATACAAACTGTTTCAGAACACGACATTTAAGGTAAAAGAAGTTCTCCGGAATGGCATGAAAGAGGAATACCATACAGAAAAAAAAGAGAACGGGATTTCACTCTTTACCGGTAATAAATACAAGTTCCTGCAGAATGGCTATTATACATATACCATTACGTATGAAACAGATCACCAACTGAAGTTTTTGAAGGATTACGATGAGCTGTACTGGAATGTAACCGGTACAGGCTGGGTGTTCCGTATTGATTCAGCTTCCTGCACAGTTATACTTCCCAAAGGGGCCACCCCCCTTTCAAGTAAATGCTATACCGGCCGGCAGGGATCTACCGATGAAAACTGTAGCTTCAGCACACAAACGGTTGGCGACAGCACGGTCGTGGTTTTTAAAACAACCAAACCTTTGCCATCGCAAAACGGGATTACTGTAGCCATCTCCTGGAACAAAGGCTATGTAAAAGCGCCGGGCTTTTTTAAACAAGTGGGCTATTATATATGGAATAACCGGGCTGTGTTTTTGTTGCCCCTTGCGGCCTTGTTCAGTTTTATCTTTCTATTCCTGTTTTGGCTGCGGTATGGCCGCGACCCGAAGCCTGGCATTGCCTATCCGCTGTTTGAACCGCCTCCCCATTACTCACCTGCAGCATTGGGATATATCTATTTTCAAAAATTCAGCGGCCAGCTTACAGCTGCAACAGTTGTTGATGCGGCCGTACGCAATAATGTAAAAATTGATGTGGAAAGAGATGGTGTGATCTTTAAACACAATGAATATGTATTTAGCAAAAGTGATAAGGCCTCGAAGCCCACTATGACGAACTATGAGGATTTTTCCGGTGATGTGAAAGATTTAATCGGCAGCCGGGTGGAAAAAGGAAAATATAACAGCAGCCTGGCTGATTTGCAAAAAAAAGTAAGGCAACACTGCGAAGACAATTATAAGGAAGATAAAAAGAAAAAAAAGAAAGGCTTTTTTGCATTGAATGATCGGTACCTGATCTTTCCCGGTATAATTTGTGTGGCAGCGGGCATCTGGGCTTTCATAGAACTGATGATCGCCCTGGTACGGAAAAACTATTGGCAGATTGGCTACTATGTTTTGGGTATCGTACTGTGCAGCATGGTGTTCAAACTATTTGCCCGGTTATTAAAAGCGTATAACCCTGCAGGGATAAAACTGCGAGCCAGCATTGAAGGCTTCCGGATGTTTCTCGCTGCAGCCGATGAAAAGCGCTTTGATATGATGAACCCGCCGAAAAAATCACTAGCGCTGTATGAAAAATATTTGCCGTTTGCCATTGCGCTGGACTGCGAAGTGGAATGGGGCAATAAGTTTGAAGATATTATCAATACTGCTGTGATTACGGGCGAAGGGGTGTCTTCTTTCTCTAAAAGCTACAGCAGGGATAACAACAGCTTCAGCTCCTCATTCTCCTCCTCTTTCAGCGGGGCTATTGCTTCAGCCAGTACACCTCCTTCCAGTTCTTCAGGTGGTGGCTCATCATTTGGTGGTGGCAGCAGCGGCGGCGGTGGCGGCGGTGGCGGTGGCGGTGGGTGGTAGTTAATATTGATTCATTAAACCAATAAATATGGATACAGAACTTTCATTCGACGAATGGTACGCTAAAGTAAAAGCAGAATATGTAAAGGCCGGCCTTGCCTTACCTGAAGATATGGAGCTGATGGAACTGGCCCACATGGAGTGCCGGGCTGATGGTAAGTCTATAGCAGAATTTATTGAGCAGGTAAAGAAAGAACAGGGCAAGTAGCAATCTTTTTATTTAGAAAGCTTTGACAAAAAAGGAAGGAGTTTCATTGCAAAGGGCTGTTTTGTTCTTTACATTTATAGGACCCCCTGTTTTTAACCCAAACAATTTTTATGAACCGCCTATTCATACTCCTCCTGTTAGGAGCAGCAAGTGTAGGCGCACATGCGCAACAACCCAATATACAGGGCAAATGGAAGGGTACAATTGTTATCTGTACAACTGACGTAAAACAACAGCAACCTATTGAAGTACAGTTCAGGCAGTCGGGCCGTGCTGTCTGGGGTATCTATAGCCGGGGGGCTGATACGGCTGGAAAGGGTGCAGATTGTGCCGGCCGGTTAATCGCCAGGATGCCGGCAAAACAAAGTGATTATATTTCTATCTATAACGATGGTGTGGAGACAAATGCCATTGAATTACCTTTTTGCCAGTATATCAATGTGCTTGACGCCACTTATATAACACAGGACGGGAAAGAATACCTCACTGGTATTTTTCATAGCAGTGCCGGTTTTCAATACAATCCGCCTGCGGGCACATTCTTATTAGAAAAAATCGCAGTCACTGGCACCAAAGATGTGGACAGCCATTTCCCGAAACTGGCTAAGCTCATCAGCAATTTTAATGCAGCCCAATAGACAGGATACTAAAGAGATAAATCCGATCGTTTTCAAATAAATCAATTGCAGTATGAAAAAGATGGCTGTACTATCTATAGTGGCCTTAGTGGGCTTGTCCGCATTTGTGGTAAACCGTAAGTCCAAATTGAAAATAAGTGAGGAATATGTGAAGGTGCCGGGAGGTACGATGTATATGGGCGGAGAAAACGATCCGCCACACCAGTTCGACCCGGCCAAGCGGGTTACTATTCCTGCATTTTATATCTCGAAGTACGAGGTAAGCAACCAGCAATACCGGGAATTTTATGCAGAAATCGCTGCCGGGCTTTCTGAAGCAGAGCGGATAAAAATTGCCTGTGATACCCTTGCCTGGGAAGAAGCCATTCATTATAGTGAGCCAATGATGAAATACTACTACAATCACCCGGCATATAATAGTTATCCCGTTGTCAACGTCTCATACGAAGGGGCATTGGCGTATTGCCAATGGCTGCAACAAAAATTACAACAACAAAACCCTAATCATGAAATAACGGTAAGCCTGCCCAAAAAAATTCAATGGATTTGGGCAGCGCAGGGCGGGCGCAGCCAGGCTATGTACCCCTGGGGCAATTATTACCTGCGCAATAAGAAAGGCGAGTTCATGTGTAATTTCAAACGGGTAGGCGACCAGGCTATATACCGGAATAAAAAGACCGGTAAGCCGGAAGTAGCGGATGTATCAGACGGCAGTATAGCCGGGGGATTAAATGACCGTGCACTCTATACAGCACAGGTAAAAAGTTATTATCCCAATGATTTTGGGCTGTACAATATTTGTGGCAATGCTGCTGAGATGATTGTTGAAAAGGGTATTGCGATGGGTGGCAGCTGGAACGACTATGGTGGTGATGTACATATCCGTTCACAGGCAGAATATATCAAACCATTACCCACCGTTGGTTTCCGGCCGGTGATTGTTGTAAAGGAGAAAAACTAAGGCTGCTGTGCTTTTAGTCTTCCGTTTCCGGAATAACAGTTTTCCGCTCACCAATCTGCTGCCGCCACATAGCGTAATACAGGCCTTTCTTCTCTACCAGTTCTTCATGCCTGCCCTGCTCGGCCACCTGTCCTTTTTCCAAAACATAAATGGTGTCCGCATGCATGATGGTGGACAAGCGGTGGGCGATTAGAATAGTTATCTGTTTTTTCTGTGCAGAAATTTCTTTTACCGTTTGTGTTATTTGTTCTTCAGTCAGCGAGTCTAATGCAGACGTGGCTTCATCAAAAATGAGAATGCGTGGTTCTCTTAGTAAAGCCCTGGCGATTGATAAACGTTGCTTTTCCCCGCCTGATAGTTTCCTGCCACTTTCCCCTAACAATGTATCAAGCCCGTTGCCGGATGCTTTCACCATATTAATCGCTGCGGCTTTTTCCAATGCAGCCCATATTTCCTCATCCGTGGCATCCGGTTTTACAAACTTCATATTATCCCGGATAGTGCCGGAAAATAGCTGTGTGTCTTGTGTTACAAAACCAAGTTGCCGCCGCATACGGTTGTAACGTATATCGCGGGACGAAATCTTATCATATAAAATTTCACCAGCAACGGGTGTATACAAACCAACTAGCAATTTTACTAAAGTAGATTTTCCGGAACCCGAAGGGCCAACAAAAGCAATAGTATCGCCAATACCCGCTTCAAAAGAAATATTCTCGATGGCATTGACCCTGGCATTGCGGTGCCTGAACTGCACATGCGAAAAACGAAGGTGTTCTATCGGGCCAATATCAACAGGTTCATCGGGCCGGTACTCCGGTTCTTTCAGCATCAGTTCATTAAACAACTGTAAGGAGGCTTCTGCTTCCCGGTAAGAAAGGATGATGCCACCCAAATCCTGCAAAGGGCCGATGATACCCGTAGAAATAAATTGCATGGAGATCAGTTCACCCGGCGATAATACTTTTCTGAAAATGAGCCAGAGCAGTATAAAAAGAATGGACTGTTTTAAAATGGTGAGGATGGCACCCTGCAAAAAGCTAAGGGTTCTTACTTTTTTCACTTTGCTCATTTCCAGGTCGTATATCTCCTGTGTATGCTGGCGCAATCGCCGGATTTCCGGATAGGTAAGGCCAAGGCTTTTTACCAGTTCAATATTGCGCAGCGATTCGGTAATCGTACCACTCATCTGCCTGTTCTGCCGGATGAGCGAACGTTGCAATGTTTTAATCGACCGGCTAAGGATACTGGTAAGACCGCCGAGCAATACCACGCCGATGAGAAATACAGGTATCAATGCCCAATGTTTGGTAAATGCATACCATATCAGAAAGCCAATACCAACAAAGGAGGAGAAAAGGATATTGATAAAGTTGGTGATGAAACGTTCAGTATCGCCCCGTACTTTTTGCAGCACAGATAATATTTCCCCGCTGCTCTGATCCTCAAATTCCTGGTAAGGCAGGCGTAAGGTTTGGCGCAGGCCGTCATTAAATACCTGCATCCCGAATTTTTGCACCACCATCCGCATGACATAGTCTTTGAATGATAACAAGAGTCGGGCTACTAATGCGATGCCAATGGCGATGATGAGCCAGAATACGGTTCCGTTGATTAACTGGTCTTCTGTCTTACTGCCGGGGTTCAGGGCATATTGATCAATGATCTTTCCGAAAATAACCGGATCGTAAAGGGAGAGTATTTGTGCAATACCTGCCAGTGCCAACGCTAAAAAGATCCACCACCGGTAAGGTTTCAGGTATGTCCAGAGTATTTTCATTTCATCGTGGGCAAAGATTGTTTACAACGCTTGAGAATTTCCAGGCAACAAGGTCTTTCCTGCTTCAGTATACTTTACGTTGAAAAAATTTTATTTTAACAGAGGTAAATGTAAAACTTTTCATCCTCGGACACCGCTATTGGAGATTGCATTTCAAGGCAATCACATGTAATTGTACAGATTTGCAGGAAGGACAACACAGATTGCAGCTATCAACTCAGATTTTTTTGCATGCAGCCATCAATTTGGACAGCTTCCTTCAACAATATCTGCCGAAATCAGATTGTCTGTGTAGATACTGTTTGTCGACTGTGGATTTTTGCTTTAGAAATTTGCCACAAAAACTTCACCATAAACCACCAGGAGTATTGATTATTAACTGCGAGGTCTTTTGTAAATCCGTTTTATTTGGCCACCCGTGTCCAGGCTTTATGTATTTACGATGCATTTGCCCAGGGTAGCCTTTAAAAACTGTGTCATCCGGGTAAATGAATCCCCTTTTACCTATTTTTTGTATTTCCGCGAGTTTGTATCTGTTTTCTATTTATTTTTAATGTGTATTTTATACATATTAAACAAACCGCTTGCCATGCGAAAAGTTTTACCCCTTCTCGCACTGCTTCTAATCAGCAGTGTAAATTCGATACATGCCCAAACCACGGTTAAGAAAGTAGTATTGCAGGGTTTCTGGTGGGACTACTGGAACAACAACTTTCCCAATGGGTGGGCTAACTACATTACTGAACTGGCACCCCGGCTAAAAACAATAGGTATTGATGCTGTATGGATACCTCCCACATCCAAAGCTGGTAACGGTACTGGCGATGTAGGCTATGGTATGTTTGATAACTATGACCTTGGCGACAAGTTTCAAAAGGGTAATGTAAAAACCCGCATTGGCACAAAAGATGAGCTGCTGCGTATGATAGCTGTGCTGCATGCTAATGGAATTGAAGTAATACAAGATGTGGTGCCCAACCAGCTTGGCGGAGCCGGCGACCTATCCACCGGTGGCCAGGACCCGGGAGCACTTGCTAACAACAAGTACAAAAATTTTCGTTATGTAAGTTTTTTAAAACCTGCCAGTACGCAGGCCAACGCTGCCGATTCGGCCACCGAATACTTAACCCGGGATGGCCGTTTTTTCAAGAACTGGCAAAATTTTCATAATAACCCCGCACACAATGGCTGCGAAAACACCCCGGGAGATGATTGGTGCCAGGAGTTATTTGGCCCCGATATTTGCTACTATGATAATGCGATGGGACTTAGCAGCAACGCCATCTACAACCCCACCCAGACTGGGAGCAGCAACAATGGCTATATGCGAAAGGGTTATCGTGACTGGCTTACCTGGCTTAAAAAGCAAACCGCCTTTGATGGCCTGCGCCTTGATGCCTGTAAACATTACGAATATGCCGCCGCCGAAGATTGGCTCTACAACCTGCAGCAAAATGCCGGCTTTGCCAATGGTACTGATAGTATGCTGGCCATTGGCGAATATGTAGGCACCGGCGGCCAGCAGGATGGGTGGTGTAATAACGTACAAAACAGGGCCGGCACTTTTGACTTTAGTCTTCGCTCTGGCATAAAAGGCATGGTGGATGCCGGTGGCTTTTATAATATGGCCGACCTGCCGGGCACCCAGCAAAGCAACCGGGTTTCTTATTATGCAGGCATGAACGCCTTCGTACACCGCACCGTACCATTTGTAAACAACCATGATACCTTTAGACCACAGTTGGATGCCGGAGGAAACTATAACGGCTGGAACACAGGAAGCGAATTGGGCGGCGGGCATATTGACCCCGTAAACAATAATCGCCTGGCATTGGCCTATGCCGCCATCTTTGCTATGGATGGAAACCCGCAGGTGTTTTTTGAAGATTTGTTTAACATTGGAAATACCAGTAAACGCTGGGTACACTTACCTGCCAGCACAACCGATTTGCCAGAGCGAAATCCTATTGCTAACATCATTTGGTGCCATCAAAACCTGCAGTTTAAAAATGGTCCTTACAAAGTACGTTCTACCGCAGCCGGTGGTAATGTGTTTTTTGAACCCGGCTCTGCTAACACCGACTTGCTTGTTATCGAACGAAGCAATAAGGCTATCATTGGCCTGAACGACCGGGGCGATGCTTCTGGCTGGCAAGCAGCCTGGGTGGATAGCGATTTTCCCGCCGGAACAGTATTGAAAGATTATAGCGGTGCAAATGGCACGGCTACTGTTACCGTGCAGCCCGATAAGCGGGTACGAATCAATGTGCCACCTGTAAACCCGGCTGCCAATGTATATGGCTATGCCATTTGGGCCCCGGTAAGCGCCGAACCAACTGTGGCGTACACCCCAAGCCGCAACACTGCCACCACGCAGGAGTGGGAGCTTGCCAATGACCTGGGCGACAGCCATTGCAACTCGCTAATGCAAGGGGGCAGCCTGCCTGCCAATGCTACCAACCAACGGGTGGCAGGTAAAATTTATACGAATGCAGGCACAACGGTTAATGTAAAATATTATTCAGCCAATGCAGGTACTTCCATCACCGGCTTTGTTACAGATGCCGATGGAAATGTAGTAGCAACCGCCACGGGTACCGGCTCGGCAGCATCGCCACTTACTATTAATTATACACCAGCAACAGCTGGCTGGCTTACGCTGAAAATTCGACAGGCCAACAATACCCAGGCCGCACAAAATGCCTGGTGCCAGGTTACCTACACCGGACCACAAACCGTAAACACCCTTTTAGCGGCCAATGCCCCTACTTTAAAAACCGCTATCTGGACAGGGAATAACAACACTACCAGCACCACCGACTGTGGCAACTGGGAAGAAGGAAAAATGCCTGATGCAACAACCGATGTGCTGATACCAGCCTGGGCATCGCCCATGCCTGTCTTTACCAGCAATGCACAGGTAAAAAATATAACGGTTGAAAACGGGGCCTCATTGCAAATAAACAGCGGAGTAACACTAACCGTAACGGGCAACTGGATAAATCTATAAAAATTGTCAAATGAAACATTTTTTCTTTTCTGTTATTCTTTTTGCGGGCGTTGTGCCATCTATAAGTTTTTCGCAAAACCCCTACATCGGCGATGCTGCCGGCGAGGGGACAGGACAATATGGATATTTAGATAAAGACAATGCCAGCTTTTTCAGGCTTTACCGAAATACGCATAATAATGTAAACTCATTGGCTGCGAGAGTACGGGTTACTAATAATGCTGGCACAGTAACCAACGAGGTGCTTTATAATGTATCGGGCGGGAGCGAATGGGGCACCTGCACAAACTGGCAATGCAGTGGGTGTAATGTTGCCGGTCTTACTACCAGTAATTATGCTCCCGCCGACTTTGGCGTGGCCTGGGAAGCGGGGGCTACCTTTAGAGCTGCAGTAAATGCGTATTACTGCGGCGGTGCCTCAAACCTGGGGTATAATGAGCGTACGATGCAGGTGGTAGATTTTAATAATCAACCTGTGATAAATCAGCCATTGCCGGTATCGGCTGCAGGCTGTTCTAAAACCGATTTGGTGGGTACATTTACCCTTAATGTTGGTACATTAAGCGGCAAATCATTAAGCAGATTTTTTTTCCAAAATAATGGTACTGCACTGGAGGGAACGGATTTACCAAACGATGTGTTCAAACTTTATTACGAACCAGCCACTGGCTTCGAAACATTTTCTGGCACAGAGAGCTTTGCTCCGCTGTATGGCGATTGGGGTGGAGATGCTACTAACAATAATATTTTTGGTTCGGACGGTTTATCCATTCCGCTTAGTGGTACTACCCGTTTTTACCTGGTAGCCTGCGGAAATTATACAACCGGAAAAACGGTAGTGGCTGCTTCATTAAACGACGGGCTGGGTCTGTCGCCCGGCAACGATGGAAAATCAACCCTGCGGGTAGCCGCTACTTCAATAGCCATTGGTGGTGGCGTGGTATTGCCAGTAAGTTTTGGAAACTTCCATGCACGGTTTATGCCCAATTGCGGCGTAGAGCTAATGTTTGAAACCTTATCAGAGCAGGATGTCCTTACATATACAATTGAGCAAAGTATCGATGGTGCCAGTTGGCTGCCAGCCCCCTTACCCGCCATACCCGCCCGCAATAGCGGTAATAAAGAAGTTTATTTTTGTAAACTACCACCCACAGGCGGTAATACATCTTTTCTGCGGGTTAAAGAGACCAATAGCCAGGGAAAAATTCAGTATAGCCAGAATAGTAAAATACAAGGCCGGTGTGTGCAACAACAGTATCAGCTGGGGCCAAATCCGGCCGGGCAGGAGTTGTATGTGCAAAGCAATAAAGCAGTTACCGGGGGTATACTTAGTATTTACAATGCAGCCGGGGTGCTACAGTTACAAAAGGTATTACTACCACACCAACGGCAACTTATTTCGCTTGCAACGCTTACACCGGGTTACTATTGGGTAAAAATTGTGCAAGATGGTCAAACAGTTTTAAATCAATCCATCATCAGGCAATAGGTAGCGGCTATCAGCATAAGCCTATCCCTGCTGTGCATTTTTCAACGCAGCCAATCCTTTCAGCGTTTCATCGCTGTTATTTTTAAAAGCCCCCATTTTATGGGAGTCGAAATAAAATTTTTCGCCTGCCGGTGTGGTGATGGAAAACCATTTCAGCATACGCCAGTCAGGTTCCTGTTGTACAGTACACTCTTTCAGGTTGAAGGAAAGCGGTTTGCCCGATTCGGTGGTTTTGTAATAGGCTGTATCTCCTAATAAGTAAAGAATACCAAATGAATCGTAAAATTTGAAGGATGTTTTATAGCGTTTGAACGATGCATAATGATAAAGTGCTGCATAGTCTACCGGTTCTTTCACGCTGGCCAGCAATTTTTTAAAACGCTGCTCTTTTACAGCAAACATTACAACGACCACCACCAGCCCGATAATACCACCGATAATAGCACCTGTAACAATAGTTGACATAACAGTTAGTTTTATTAGTTGTTTTTTAATGCCTGGCCCGCTCTTGCGCCGGTATGCCTTTCATGATCCACGGTAAGGACACCGTTTACAATCACAAAATGAAAACCTTTTGAATACGCATGCGGCTTTTCAAATGTAGAAATATCTTTTACTTCCTGTTCATTAAAAATAACAATATCGGCAGCCATCCCTTCTTTTATCAGTCCGCGGTCGCTCAGTTGAAATTTCTGTGCTGGTAAGGATGTCATACGGCGGACAGCTTCTTCTAAAGAAATCACTTTTTCTTCCCGTACATATTTGGCCAGCACCCGTGCATTGGTACCATAACCCCGCGGGTGTGGCATACCGGCGCCAAGTACCCGTATGGTGGCATCGCTGGCAAACATGTTGAACGGAAATTTCATAATAAATTTTACATCCTCCTCACCCATACCATGAAAGACAGCACTGGCACCACCATTCATCATGATATCCATCACCGTTTCTGCTTCTTGTTTTGCTTTATGTTTTCTTCCTTTCAGCAGGTTGATCTGCTCAATGCTCTTACCATTGTAGGAAGTATCGGGTGCATAATTGGCTACCACGGCATAGCTCAGGTGTTTGAGTTTTCTTTTTTTCAATCTTGTCAGTATATGATCCGTGACCTTTTTTCGCACTTCAGGCCGTTGTAATCTTGCTTTGATAGAATCCTGCCCGTCTGCCAGTATATCATCCGGCAATAGTGTACTGATGGAGGTACTGCTTGCTGTATAAGGGTATTGATCAATGGTTACTTCAATGCCTTCTTTCCGGGCGGCTTCAATCATCGGGACAGTTACCTTACTTCTGCCCCAGTTATGCTGGCCGCTGAGTTTGAAATGCGAAATCTCCACGGGAATTTTTGCTTCACGTCCAATGGTTAGTGCTTCGTCAATGGCGAATGTTACACTATCGCCTTCATCACGCATATGCGTGGCATACACACCGTCATAGCGGGCGGCAATTTTTGCGAGGGCCACAATCTCTGGTGTTTTGGTATACGTGCCGGGTATATATATCAGGCCGGTTGATAAACCAACGGCGCCATCTTTCATGGCTTTATCGGTCAGTTCCTCCATCCGCTTCATTTCTTCGGGGGTGGCATCGCGGTTGGCACGGCCCATGACTGCTTTGCGAATATCATTATGGCCCACCAGGGTAGCCACATTAATGGATAATTTAAGCGAATCCACCCAGCGCAGGTATTGGCCTACGTCCACATTGGAAGAACCACAGTTGCCGGTAATGCAGGTGGTAACACCATCATAGATAAAACTTTTTGCTTCGGGGTCTTTGTCTTCATCACCTTCCAGGTGGGTATGCACATCAATAAAGCCAGGGGCAACAATCAGGCCTTTGGCATCAATGGTTTTTTTTGCAGTGAAATTCAGCTCACGTCCTACTTTTATAATTTTCCCGTCTTTGATGGCGACAGTACCATAAAACCAGTTGTTGCCGGTGCCGTCGATAATTTTTCCGTTGGCGATCAATATGTCACAACTACCAGTCCCGGTTTGCTGGGCGACGGCTGCCAGGGGTAATAAAAGGATAACCAATAACCATTTCATTGGGGGAAGTTACTGAAAGATGGGGAGTTGATGTAAAGGGTGGTGTGTATTGTTTCTTTTAATATGGTATTATTTAGTTTATTTTCATGATCATGTGGTATAAAAAACTATGCTTCTTTAGCGGCTTCGTCTTGCTGACAATAGTATCCTTCAGTCAAGTAAAAAAGAATTTCTGCGTCACCGGTTATTACGCCGGCTCGGCAGAAAATCTCGATAGTTTCGAATTGGAAAAACTTACCCATATTATTTATTCATTTGGTCACCTAAAAGGCAATAAACTCCATATCAGTAATGCAGGCGATACAGCCTGTATACAAAAGATGGTAGCCGCTAAACAAAAGAACCAGCAATTGAAAGTTATTCTATCCCTTGGTGGCTGGGGCGGCTGCGAACAATGCTCACCGGTGTTTGCCACAGCAGCAGGGCGGAATGAATTTGCCGCATCAGTTAAAGAGCTGACTGATTTTTTTCATACCGACGGTATTGATCTTGATTGGGAATACCCCGCCATCCCCGGCCACCCCGGTCATCCGTATATGCAGGCAGATAAGCAAAACTTTACGCTGTTGTTGCAGGCGCTGCGCAAGTCTTTGGGCAAGCATAAAGAAATAAGTTTTGCCGCCGGGGGCTTCAACCAGTTTATCGATTCATCCATTGAGTGGAAAAAAGCCATGCGCTACACGGATAAAGTATATGTAATGAGCTATGACCTGGTACACGGGTACAGTACTACCAGCGGCCATCATACACCGCTTTATTCCACAAGGCAGCAGGAAGCAAGTACAGATAATGCGGTGAACCGGATGCTGGCAGCGGGTGTGCCCGAAAAAAAGATAGTGATTGGTGCTGCTTTTTATGCACGTATGTTCCAGGTAAATGATACCATTAGTAAAGGGCTGTACCGGCCAGGTCATTTTTACCGGGGTATTGCTTACCGGGATCTGGCCGACAGTATCAGTGCAGACAGGGGATTTATAGCTTACTGGGATAATTTAGCTAATGCCCTCTACGCATTTAATGCTGAAAGAAAAATATTTGTGACGTATGACAATGAGGGTTCTATCCGCCTGAAAACACAGTATGCTATAAATCGTAAACTGGGTGGTATCATGTTCTGGCAATTAGCAGAAGACAAACATAGCCATGGCCTGCTCGATATTATTTACCAGGAGAAATTACGCTTGCAAAAAGCTATGCAGTAAAACGGATTTATGCTTCGTCCGGTGGTATTGCCTTCTTCCGCATCGGCTGCCATTTCTTATAGGTAGCGCTGCGCCACAACCATTCGATAGGCCCGTAATTAAAATACTTTAACCAGATAGTACTTAGTACGAGTTGACAAATAAAAACAAGTACACCGAATATGGTATAGCATACCGGCCCTACTTCACCAAAATAGCCAAGGCCTGGCCCCAGGAAAACAACATTGCCTATAAAGGTTTGCATGACATAATTACTGAAAGCCATCTTGCCGACGGGTGCTAATATCCCCAATACCTTTTTGCCGGCACCAGTTTGAAAGCTCAGCATAAATAAGCCTACATAAGCCATAGCTAATGGCGCCACGCCTAATGCGTAGGCAATGGTTTGATACCAGCCTTTTGTTTTCAACTGCCAGTAATCACCCATGTGATTGCTCATATAATCAGCCAGGAAATAATTGGAAGGCAGCCCGACAACTAACCCAATTCCAATAATCCAGTAGACCAGCTTTTTATGCTGGTGGATATTTTTATAAAAATCGGACCGGCCAACCACATAGCCAATTAAAAACATACCCAGCACTTTTGGTATGCGGCTTACAAAAAACAGGTACTGGTAACGGTAAAAGAAGCCAACAATATTCATTTTGAACTGTTCGAACCAGCTGTCGCCATGCTTCATGAGGTTTACAAAATCTTCTTCGCTTTTTATATTCACTAAGGAACCTTCTACTTCGCGGGCTGCTTTCAGGGTAATTTCTGACGGATAATTCAGCACCGGCCAGGTCATTTTTAGCCAATACCATAAAATCGGGGACAGCACCAGCAGGCAACCCGTGATTAATAATGTTTTATTAGAAAATTTGCGCAGCGGGAGTAGCACAAAACCGAGCATGGCATAGAAGAAAACAATATCGCCCGGCCACACTAGTAAATGGCAGGCACCCAGCAGCAACATAAATACTAATCTTCTCCTGACGGTAGGCAAAGCGTTTGTACCTTTTTGCTCTGCACGCTTAAACTGCAGGGCTATACCCCACCCAAACAATAAACTGAATATGGAATAGAACTTACCTTCTATAAACATATGGTGCAGGAAGGCCATAATGCTATCCGCTTTCGGAAAAAGATAAGGACTTGTTACCGGGGCATCCGCGTTATACCAGCTAAAATTTCCCAGGTTGGCAATAAATATTCCGAGAATGGCAAACCCGCGGAGTACATCCATGAAGATTTCTCTGTCCTTGTTTTGAACGGGGGCAAATTGCTGCATTATTGGTGGGTTAATGGTGGAGTGAAAGATACTGACTTATTCATGAACATGCAGGCTGTGGTAAAAACTCTGCGTATCAATCATCCTTATTGCTTTTCTCGCCCACGAAATGATCTTCTTTATTGCGGAAGAAAACATTGAATGTGGTGAGTGAGCCATAGCACCGGGTGATATATTGCTGAATATTTACTTTTTCTTCATCACTCAGGTTTTTACTGCTGTTGATATTTTGCTCCAGCACACGCAACCGGTCACGCAGCATCACAATTTTATGGAAGAAATCTTCGATTGGGATTTCTTTTGGTTTTAAGGATTTATCAAAAGGCTGCAGGCTCATTGTGCCTTTAATCCATTTATCACCCAACGGGACTGTTTCGGTAATACCACCCCATAGCTTCAGGATTTTCAGCAATGATTTTTCAGTCTCGCTTTGTGTTTCTATTTCCACCGATACATTTTCCGGGATGATCTCTTCCAGGCTGGTATCGTTTTTGTCAATCTCTTTCACGCCGGTGTTGATGAAGGATATAATATAGGTGGCGTATTTAACACCAACAATAACGCCCGGTCCGTGTTGTGTATGTTGCAGGCGGGTACCAATACCCAGTGTTAGTTGATCCATGTTATGATTCTTTAGCACAAAATAAAATAAGAACTTGTTAGTAACAATATTTCACGTTTAATAATATCTTCATTCAAATAATCACTTGTAATGCGGTATGCCTCCGGCGCTTTCTTACTCTTACTCTTTTCTGTTTCATACGGACAGGTGCAACGACCCACCAAATACAGCAATGATATTGACCGGATGAAGGCCCTGGCTTTTTTGCAATCTATGGATACTATGCAGCGCAGCCCGCACTGGCCGCATGTATCACCCCGTGCATTTATTGAGAATGTGCGTATGAACGTAGCGAACCCGTATACATTCAGTACCGGCCGGGGTACCAACTTTTGTGCATTTGGCGCACTATCCTATACCTGCTTAAAAAACGAGCCCTACCGGTATGCCACCTGTATGGTGGAACTTTATCAAAAAGGCAGGGCACATTACAGAAAAGTGTTCTTTACCCCATCGGATTCTGTAAGGGCTGCAGCGGGGCAAATGCGCTACCAGGGAGACCTGGATATACATCCTGCCGATCAGATTTGGTTTCTAACACTGGCTGATCGCTTTAAAGGCTATGTCAATTTTTTTAATAAACGGTATAACCGTGGTGATGAAAATACGATGTGGGCTTCCACCAACCTCGCCAAGTTTAACCGCATGTTGCGGCGCATGTGCAAATACAAAGTTGGCTCCCGCGGATCTGACTTTATACGGCCATGGATTAATGACAAATATGCTTTTATTAAAGAGAAAATGGCCGAAGGGGAAGTGTATTTATATATAAACAATGCCGTGTTCCGGAAGAAGAACCACAACAGTACGCAACTGATTGTACCCACACATTTTATTGTAATAAATGAACTTTATAAAAAAGATGACGGGGATGTGGTGGTGAAGTATTGGGATGGCAGTTATAAAACACAAAAAGAAGCATCTATGCGTTCTTTCCGGAAAATTATTTACGGAATTTCATGGGTAAAGTTTAGTGAATCAAATGAGGATTAAACAGTTTATTTTTTTTGCAGCAGTATTGGCGCTGGGCAGTTGCACCATTTCCAGGGTGTACCCGGAGAAATATTACAATGAACATAAGGAGCTGCTGCACCAGACAGAATCATTATATGGACAAACAATTGCTGTAAAATCATTTGCTGTCGGGTTTACCAGCCTTGACTTTAGCAGCATCTCAGTTGAATTAAAAACAGACACGGTACGCTATATTTATGATTTCAATATCGATGAAAGCAGGCTGAACGACACCCTTTCCCGTTTTGGCTATGATACGGCCAGTGTGCGGCGTGTTATTGCCAATATGAAGTCCATGCGGTCTACCTGGATTAACAGGATGGATTATTATGTGGATGGCCGGCCCGGCTCACTTTCTTTTATTTCAATTCCGGTAAGACAATTCAGTTTTTTCCCGCTGTTGCAGAAAAGAAAATACTACGTATACACATTTTACGACCGGCCACAATCATATGACGATCAGGGCCGGCTGCTTGACCGGCGTAACGCAAAAAGACTCCGCAAACTAAACGGCCAAACCTTCTATCGTATTAACGATAGGGTGAGCTATACTATTTCAGGAAAGTTCCGCTAACCCCTTACCAATATTGACTGAAGTAACAAAATCAGCCAGGTAGCTGACTATTGTCATGGAAAAAGGAATAGCCACGGAATAAATTTGGAGTAAAGCAGATGTATGAAAGTAAATATGGGAACAGCGGATCGCAGTATCCGCATTATAATCGCAGCATTATTTGCGTACCTGTACTTTAGCGGAACAGTAACAGGTATTGCTGGTATAGCATTATTGGTACTGGGTGCGGTATTTTTGTTAACCAGCCTCATGTCTTTTTGCCCTTTATATACCCTGATAGGCATAAATACATGCCCCAGAAAACAATAGCAAAGCGCCAAACAAACGCTGATCGTTGCCTGCTGCTCCCCGGTCAGCAAGTGAATAGCTTATGCTTCTTATTGCTGCAATAATAGCTTGAAAGCAGTAAGAGTGTTATAACAGCCGTCAAGCGGTGCAGTTGTTAGTATTTCTTTTCCCCTGCTCATGTATTCATCTGCAGCATCCTGGCAGCAATTACTATTTTGCATCGGGTCTTAGTCAGCGGAGTACCCCAATTGCTCTCTTTCCTAAAAAATTCTAAGTAAAGGTTTTTATACCCTGCGGCTTCTATTTAGGGTGGATGAAAACCTAAACGGGGGTACAGTTTACACCAATCATTGCATATAGCGTATCATATCCTGTATAATGCAAATAAGGGTCTATGCCAGTATTACCTAAACACCACTTTTATAACTTATATGCAAAACCAGAAGGGGTTTACGGATTATCCTTTTGTTTCATGTGTACTGTATTTATAAAATAAGACACCAATTATTTAAGCGCTATTAAGTTTTTGTACGTACCCATCATTTATTCTTTATACCGGAGAAATAATTTGTTACCCGATAATATGTAATGCGGGAAAAAAAAACTATCTTAAATAGTTATCAGCAGGATAAGCCGGCAAAATAACCGGCATTATACAAAGCCAACATACCGTAATTACCTCCCTGTTATGATAAATACAAAACTGAGAGCGGAACGGATACTAATTGCCGGCCTTATGCTGATTGTTGCATCGGTTACAGGTGTAATTATTATCAGCAACCGTCAGGCGGAGAAAATTAAAGGGTCTTCCCGTAATATATATCGTTCTAATGAAATTATCACAAAAGCTGAAGACCTCCTGGTTCATGCCATCAATGCGGAAACAGGCACCCGCGGTTTTGTGCTCACCGGCGATGAGAAATTTCTCGAACCCTTTAAACAATCAAGTATAGCAATAGATACGGAAATAACCCAACTGCGTACCCTGCTGGTTCAGAACCCTGTTCAGTATTCACTCGCAGATTCCCTTGATTATTATTTGAAAAAAAGAGTTGAAATCTCAAATAAACAAGTAGCCATGCGGCGATCCTCCGGCCTGGAAGCTGCCGCTGCTGTGGTAGCAGAGGGTGAAGGCAAATATTATGTGGACAGGATACGCAGTTTAATCCTGCGCATAGAAGCCGGAGAACGATTGTTGCTCGAACAAAAAAAGGCCAAAACCAATGCAGAGATTTACAGGCTTAACCGGCTGCTTACAGTATTGGGTATATTGATACTGTTGTTTGTCCTTTTCTTTTCAGCTTATGCGAGAAGGGATTTTATGCAGAAAAAATGGCAGCAGAAAAAGCTGGCCAGTTTTAATGAAGTATTGCGGGAGGAAGTAAATAAAAGAACTGCGGAGGTGAAAACAACGCTTGAACGTATTACAGATGGTTTTGTGGCATTGGATAATGACTGGTGTTTTACCTATGTAAACAGTAAGGCAGCCGAAATCTTTGGGCGTGAACCGCATCAGCTGGAAGGCGTTAACCTATGGACTGTATTTCCCGATGAAGAGGAAATGGTATTCCGGAATGCCTATACAAAAGCCATGGAAAAACAGGAGTATGGCTATTTGCAAGAATACCATGTGGGGTATGACCGTTGGTTTGAAAGCCATGTATATCCATCCAGCGACGGCATATCTATCTTTTTAAGGGATATAACTGAAGCAAAAGAAACAGAACTGCGCCTGAAGAGAGAAACGAACCGCCGCAGTCTGTTGCTCGATAATGCATTCGATGGCATTTTCGTACTGGATGAGCATTTTAAGGTGGTGGAATGCAACCACACCTTTGCCAATATGCTTGGCCGCAGCCATAGTGATACAATCGGCATTTATCCCTGGGACTGGGATGCGATTTATTATACAAAGGAGATACTGCTGCAAACCTGGCCTGAGTTGCCGATGGTAAAACAGAAATTTGAAACAAAGATCAGGAGTAAAAGCGGCCATTTATTTGATGCAGAAATAACCGGCAGCCCCGAAATAACAGGGCTGGAAAATCAGAAGCTGATGCTGTTTATATGCCGGGATATTTCTGAGCGGATAAAAGCGCAGAATACTATTGTAACCGAGAAGATACTCTCCGATACGATAATCAACAGCCTGCCCGGCGTATTTTATTTGTACAACCAGGAAGGAAAATTCCTGCGCTGGAACAAAAACTTCGAAACGGTAACAGGGTACACCGCTGAAGAAGTGCAGCGCAGTCACCCGTTAAATTTTTTTACAGAGAAGGACAAGGAGCTACTGACAGAAAAAATTGGAAATGTTTTTAGATCAGGTGAAGACAGTGTGGTGGCCGATTTTCTATTAAAATCGGGCGAAACCATTGCGTATTATTTTACCGGGCGCACGATTGAATACGAAAACCAGTTATGCCTGATGGGTGTAGGTATTGACATCAGTGAGCGAATACATGCAGAAGAAAAGCTCCGGGTATCTGAAAATAAATACCGGATGTTGTTTGAAGATAATCCGCTGCCGTTGTGGATTTATTCATTGGACGATTTGCGTTTCATGGAAGTCAATGAAGCTGCTGTTAAACACTATGGCTATAGCCGGGAAGAATTCCTGGCTATGACCTTAAAAGATATCAGGCCTCCTGAAGATGTTGATCAACTCCTGCAATCGGAGAAGAAAGATTACCGGGGCATTTATCACGCCGGCAACTGGCGTCATATTAAAAAGGATGGAAAAGTTATTGACGTTCAGATAGTGACACATGACACCATGTACGGGGGTGAGCATATGCGGCTTGTACTGGCCAATGATGTGACAGAAAAAGTAGAAGCAGAAAAAAAATTACTGGAATCCCTGGAAGCGGTAAGGGGACTGATGGCCCATATACAATATATTCGTGAGGAAGAACGTAAAAGCATTGGCCGGGAGATACACGATGAACTGGGACAGCAGCTTACCGCCATAAAAATGGATGTGGCCTGGGTTGACAAAAAATTGGATCCGGCTGATAATTTATTAAGAGCTAAGTTAAAAAACACAATAAACCTGCTCGATGCCAGCAACCGTTCGCTTCGTAAAATACTTACTGAGCTCAGGTCGGATATAATTGATAGTAAGAGCCTGGTGGATGCCCTTGAATTACTGGGCGAACAGTTTAAAGCAAATACCGGGATACAGTTTTCGTTCAAAACATCCGAGCCGGATATAGAAGCCGAGCCGTCTGTTGCCAACTGTCTTTTCAGGATATTGCAGGAAGCGCTGACTAATATTACCCGCTATGCCAATGCGAGCAAGGTAGATGTATCGCTGGTTAAAACAGATAAATCAATCAGCCTCTCGATAACTGATAACGGAGTTGGGTTCGAGACAGCACAAAAAAGCCAACGGGAGTCTTTTGGTATTATTGGTATGCGGGAAAGAGTGGAATCCATGCATGGTGTTTTTTCATTGGTGTCAGAAACCGGCAAAGGCACATCCGTTATGGTATCAATACCGTTAGAAGGTCAGAATAAAAAAGGATACGCATGAACAAAATAATAGTAGCAGACGATCATAGCTTTATACGGGTGGGGCTTATACAAATTCTGAAGGATGAGTACCCCTCTGCAGAAATAAAAGAAGCCGAAGACGGGGAGTCGCTGGTAAAAGCTGTCATGAAAGAAGACTTTGACCTGGTGATTTCAGACCTCGATATGCCGGGCCGTAGCGGGTTGGAATCATTAGAACAAATAAAACTTATCAAACCAGATATCCCTGTTCTTATCCTCAGCATTTATCCCGACGAACTCTATGCGATCCGTGCATTAAAAGCCGGGGCATCGGGTTACCTGAATAAAAATGCTGCACCTTACGATTTGATTAAAGCGATTGACAGGATTAAGCTGGGAAAAAAATATATCACCCCGGAAGTAGCAGAAAAATTACTGGAAAGAGAAAATGATGGTAATCCCCACGAATCGCTTTCCAACAGGGAATTTGATATTTTTAAAATGCTGGCTGAAGGAAAAACAGTAAGCCAGATATCAGAAACCTTTTCGCTGGCACTTACTACTGTTAGTACCCACCGAAGCCGCATTATGACCAAACTCGGGCTTTCGACCAACGCAGAACTGACAAAATACGCCATTGCCCACCATATTATCAGCTTATAACCTACCTATTGGGAGCTGTTTCCTGCCAGCTAATGTTTAAGACTTAGTAGTACTACTACAAGATTCTTCACCGGCCGACTATTTTTTCTGATATAGAATTGGATGTTCTTTGTGAGAGACGAACATTATGGCGATACTCATATTTGAAAAGTCGGTCGAAATTACGAAAAGGCTTATCGGCCTGATAGAAGAGGCTCGTACAGGAATGGAGATTTATTATACAGGTTCATTTAATGAAGCCAAGACCCTGTTACAGACGAAAGAAATATGCGCAGCCCTGCTGGATCTCAATTTGAACGAAAAGGAATGCCTGGCGCTGATTAAAATGGCGAAGCAGATTGAGCGCAGCAATATGGTGGTGGTGCTGTATACCTATGCTGAAGAGAAGAGTTTGAAACTTTGCAAAACGACGGGTGCAGATTTTCTTTTAGATAAACACAATGATTTCGGACAAATTCCAAACCTTATGAACCAGTTCCTTGCAATAAACAATGCCAGGCGAAATAAAAACACGGGGAATGATGAATAAAATGATTTTGCAGCGGGAGTATTATTTCTCGGCATACACAAGGGTGGCAATCCTGTTTGTAGCTTCGGCGGTATTTACAGCTATTTCTGTATACCTGCTGGCAGATAGTGTGAAAGCGCAGTATGGGCATTTTTTGATAATGAACGCATGCATTGTTGTCAGCCTTTGCCTGGTTGGGTTTAGTTGCTGCCTGCTTGTGAAAGAAGTGAACAGAAGAAAGGGGCTGAGGGCAGCGCATAAACACCAGGAAGATAACCTGCATATTATTCTTAACAGTATCAGTGAAGGGCTGATTGCCGCAAACTCGAAGGGCGAGATTATATATGCTAACCAGGCAGCGGAAAGATTAAGTGGTTATAGTTTTCCGGAAATGAAACAGCAGCCTGTTGAAGAAATATATAAAGTGTACTGTGAGGTGTCGGGTGTGCAGGTGCCGAATATGATCCGCCGGGTATTAAGCAGTGGTCACTCTGTTCCGCAGGAAAACCATACCATCCTGCATTCGAAAACAAAACAGCGGATGGCGATTATAAACAGCGGTGCGCCACTTATGAGCAGCAACGGAAAGATAAGGGGTGCCGTGCTTGTTTTTTCCGATATGCCCGATACAGCTGCTGCTGAAGCCACGATAAAAAATAAAGACAAACAGTTTTTGGATCTGATAAAAAATATGCCGCAGGCAGTATATACCTGCGACGACTGGGGCTATATACAGGTATACAATAAAGCTGCAGCAGAATTGTGGGGCCGTGAACCTATACCCGGAAAAGACCAATGGTGCGGTTCTTTCAAAATGTTTGATCCTTCCACCGATGAAGAAATTTTGCCCGAGAAAAACCCGATGGCCGTAGCCATGAAAGACCAAAAACCCGCCTCCAGCAGGCAGGTTAAAATCCAACGTCCCGATGGAACCAGCAGGCTGGTGGTATTATTCCCCAGCCTGCTTTTTGACAACGATGGTAAGATGACCGGAGCTGTCAACATGATGATAGACATTACAGAGAAAAAAGAAGCGGAGCTGATAATCCGGAATACTGAGGAGAAGTACCGCAACCTGGTAGAGCAGGCCTCGGATCCTATATTGGTTGTTTCGCTTGATGGCACCATTCACGAATTCAATAAAAGTACCTGCACTCACCTGGGTTATAGTGTTACCGAACTGAAGGCGCTTAAGCTGGAAGACTTGTTCTTTAATGAACCAGTGGTGCTGGATACAAATGTAGCCGGACGAATACAAGCTGGTGAAAGAGTATTGTTTCGCCGGAAGGTAAAACGGAAAGACGGCACAGCACTGATCGCAGAGATTTCTTCGCGGAAGATGAAGGATGGAAAAATCCTGGCCATCGTGAGGGATATAACCGAACAGATCAAATCAGAAAAAGCCCTCCGGCATGCACTTGAAATATATGATATGATTTCACAAGCCACCAGTGATACCATCTGGGATTGGGATATTGTGAGCCAGAAAATGAAGTATAACAAAGGGATGGAACTGATGTTTGGTTATGCAATTACTGAAGTAAGTAATATACCTGACTGGTGGCAGCAAAACCTGCATCCCGATGACAGGGATCGCATTAGCTCCCTTACCACATCTCTTTTCGAAACGAAGACACAGCATATCCAGATGGAGTACCGCTACCGTTGTGCAGACAATACGTATAAAAATATCCTGGACCGTGCTTTTATTATCTATGATGATGCCGGGAGACCTGTTCGTATGATTGGCGCTATGCAGGACATCACCCGGCAGAAACAGGAAGAGATGCATATCAATAAAGCTATTATTGATACGCAGGAACTGGAAAGACAACAAATGGGCATGGAGCTGCATGATAATGTGAACCAGATTTTATCTGCCTCACTGATATACCTGAGTACGCTTGAACACCCGGATGCGGGCGAAGGGAATTTTGGCCCAACACTGGAAACGGGAAAGAAACTGGTATTGGAGGCCATAAATGAAATAAGAAGGCTGTCGCACCAGCTGGCCCCCGCCTCGTTTGAAAGTGTCTCAATGAAAGATGTTATCACCTCCCTGCTGCGCAACGTGAATGCAGCCGGAAAATTTGAGACAGACCTGAGTATTGAAGGAGATACCGGTCTGATTAAAGGAGAGATAAGGACCAACCTTTACCGCATATTACAGGAGCAGGTAAACAACATTATAAAATATGCCGATGCCACAAAACTGGAGATACATGTGGAAGTAGCGACCGACATGGTGAAATTAAAAATAGCCGACAACGGCAAAGGATTTGATCCTGAGAAAGTAAAACGTGGTATCGGGCTGGAGAATATAAAGCGGCGGGTCAGGCTCTATGATGGAAAATTCCGCCTGCGTTCAGCGCCTGGTGCCGGTTGTGAGATTATGGCTTTGCTGCCCTTGAATATTGAAAAACGGGCTTAACCGATTCAACTGAAAAAAAGAAAAACCGCATAATGACCGTCCCTCAACAAGGTGTGGCCCCGGCTGCACCTATTTTTTTAAGGTACCGGCGACACAATCAACCCGTACCTGCCGGCTGCAGCACCGGCTTTTTATTGACCGTTATCCTGGACGGTGCTTTGTTGCTGCCTGTAAGATCAAGTGCCGACACGGCTTCAGTTTGCTTCTTTATATTTAAAAACCGGAGTACAAAAAACGCCACAGCAATCATCGCTGCAAAAAGCAACAAGGAAGTTTGCCAGTTGAAAGCTGCTCTTACAGGCCCGATTAATGCAGCAAAGGCCATCTGGCCAAGGTTGGCAATAGTCATGTATAAGGTGAACTGGCTCGCTGAAACTTTTTTCCAGCAGGATTGCATAGCGATAGCAAAAAGACCGATACAGCATAGCGTATAGATAGCGTTTTGCCCAATCATAAAAGCATACACAAAACTTTTATCTGCCCAATAGGTTTTTGAAAGAGAGAATATAGTGATAAGGGCAACATAGCCGAAGAAATAAATATGGATCATTCTTTTTTTACCATATTTCTCAATCAGGATACCGCCTGCCAGCATACCCAATATGCCGCCAATTAATTTGGCTGTTGCATAATATTGTGAATACTCCGTGCTGGTCCAGCCCAGTTCTTTCACTGTAAAAATGGGGAGCAGGGTAGAAATGTATTTGGCGGCACCGCTGCTGAGGAATAGCAGTACGGCAATCAATAAAGAATTGCGTAAACTAAAAACCCTGTATAAGGATTTAAATATTAAACGCCAGCTGTCTATTTGTAGCTTTTTAGTTTCAGGCGAAGCTTCGCCTTTTGAAAACGGGGTTAGTTTTTCGCCCGGGCGTTCTCTTACAAAAAGCGGCACCAGCATGATTACACCAATAACAGCAGCCATCGTCAGCATGGCGGATGAAAAACCATATTTGCTCAATATCCAACTGCCGGCAGCCAGCGACACAGACATCCCAATTATTTTTGAACCCCACATAAAACCATTGGCTTTGGCCTGTTGCTCCGCAGGAATAACATCAATAGCCATTCCATCCGTAGCCACATCCTGGAAAGCACCAAAACAGGAAACCAGGAAGGCAGCGATCATCAGCTGATCCAGGTTGTTTAAAGGATCAGGTATATAAGCCATATAAATACAGCTTCCCACCAAACCGATTTGTCCCAATATCACCCAGGGCCTTTTCCGGCCCATTGACAAAATGGTATACCGATCCATTAAAGGCGCTACGATGAATTTAAAGGTCCATGGTAATATGGCCACAACGGCAAAACCGGCTATTTCTCCTGGTGATTTACCATTCATAGCCAACCAGGCCGGAATCCCAAAAGTGATCATACCTTCCGGTACCCCCTGTGCAAAATACAGGGCAATAAAATTGAAGTAGCGGAGAAATGTATTTTCCGTAAGCGATGGAAGGCTTTTGCTTTCAGGCGCTTTAATAGTATTGACTAGAGGCATGGTATAACTTTCTCGAGTTATGAATGAAGGAGGAGAGATTTTATTCACTCCTCCTCATGGATAAAGTGGCGGCTGATGAGGTTTTATTAGTAAACGCTGTAGTTTATTTGGAGCTTAAATCCTTCCGCAGGAAAAGCAGTTCAGCCCAGCTTTCTTGTACATACTCGGCCACATCCTTTAGATATTGGGCATAAGCGCCTTCACCGTTTGTTGCTTCAAAAGATTCTTTGAAAGGCTTGCGAAAACCGGCTTCCCTTTCTTTTAATCCCTGCTTATACCTGGTTACTATAGTGTATTGTCCCGGACCTGATGAACTGGCTGCATAAACAGCTACGGATAAACCAACAGAAGTCCAGCTCTTTCTTAATTTCTTTATGATGTTTACCACATTATCACCCTGCCCTGGCTTTGGATATACATGGGTGATATTGATCTTATCTGAAAAATCACCCAGGGCTACGGTGCTCAATGAGTCAATGTAAACTGAGTAGCTGGCTGATTGCCGTTCGGTTAAATAAATGGCCACCGACTTATTCCAGTCTGCCTGGTGTTCGGGGCTGATATCGCCCCTGGCATCTTCAGAAGCCCAGCTTTTGGGACCTTCGGTAATATGGTAGCCGCCAAAATCCGGCCCTGTCTGAATTTCAAAAACCCGCCAGTGTACATCACCACTGTGATATTTTTGGGCATGGGCGGCAATGGCTTTTTCAAATTCCATCACCTTATCTATTTTAGGGAATACCCGGTGGGTGGAAATAACATTCTTAGCCTGGCCAAAACTTCCAAAAGGAACCAGCATAATAAACAGGAAAAAGGGGAAGAGTTTTGCTTTGAGTGTCTGTGTCATGATTTTTTTTTTAGTGAATGATAAAAAGGCTTGCATTTGTAGTACCATACAAAACTCAGCCTGGAATCAAAAATTTGTGAGTACAAATCCGCCATTAAACTGAAGCTTTTCGTCAACCAGCAGGACAAATTGTGCAGGAGCAGGATAAATTCATCATTTTATGTAAGCAGGGCTTTTTTGTTTTAATCTTTTGAGGTATAAAATCCTGTTGCAGTTAACTTTATATCAACTTGTCCACCACCTCCAGCCATATCAGGTTTCTGCTTACCGTTACTTTAATTTGGGTTGCGCCGGCGGTCTTTGCCCAAAATGAAAAGACCTATGAAAGCATTTCCATCGCACAAGGCCTGTCCCAGGGAATGGTATATGATATTTTGCAGGACAAGGAAGGATTTATCTGGGTGGGCACAAAAGATGGGCTAAACCGGTATGACGGCTATAGTTTTAAGGTATTTACCAACGACCCCTCCGATAACAGGAGCCTAAGCAGCAATAGCATCAATAAACTTTTTGAGGATAGCAGGGGACGAATTTGGGTGGGCACAGAAAACGAAGGACTGAATATTTATGATAAAAAAAGCGGAGGTTTTTTAAGAATCAAGCATAATACTGGAAATGCGAATGGACTCTCGGGTAATGCTATAAAATTAATGCAAGAAATGCCAGACGGCAGGATGCTGGTAGCTGCTGATGATGGTAAAATTAATATTGTCGCATTAAAGGATAATTTTTTGGATAAAGAGGCAGCCCCGGTTATTACGACAGTGGCAATGCCAAACAATACAAATGTGTATGGAATCGGCAACGATAAAAATGCAACTACCTGGATTGGTGGTATGGATGGCTCAGTGTATAAATTTGATGCAGCCAAACAGAGTTTTACAGTATTGCCTGGTGCACAATTGTTGAACAACGGATACCTGGTTAATGAAGAAGATATTTTAATAAATGGCAATCTTTATTTATACAATGGAAAAGAGGTAACACCTTTATTTGATACAAATAAGAATCCAGAAGGCAATATTTTATTCAAGCCCAATAGTGCATTGTGGGACAAGCACCACAGGGAAACATCGTTTTATGACGTTAGTTTATGGGGAACTGATAAACGAATTGAATGGGGATTGAAGCTACCGGATAAACGAATTATTTACCCGTTCATCTTTGACAAATCTGGTTTAATATGGTGTGGTACTGTAGGATATGGCTTACGAAAGTATAATGCAGACAATGAGCGGTTTAATACCCAGCTTTACGGCTTTAGTATCTACAATATTATCCCCAAAACTGATGAGGATATTTTTATAGGGGATGTTGCTTACGGGTGGAAACGAAGTAAAAATAAAATAGTAGAAGAAAATGCTTTTAAAAACATCCCGCAGGTAACACAAATAGATAATTTTATCATTGCAAAAACGGGTGACTATTGGTTGAAAAGTGATAACAAAGGGTATTTTAAGTATAACCCTGTAACCAATAAATTAACGCCTTATCCGTCTATAAACAACTACAATGGAATGGGTTCCAAGCAACCCATATTCGAGGATAGTAAAAATCAAATCTGGTTTACCGGTTTAGGTGGTAATATAACCTTGCTGAATACGGTTACTGAAAAATTAACTACGCTCAATATTAATACCAATGCCCCTAGAAAATTACCAGAATTTGCCGTAGCTACAGCCGTGTATGAAGACAGGAATGGAACATATTGGATTGGTACGGTAGATGGTTTTGCAAATCTGCAATTAGACACATCGCCTGGAGTTGAAATTAAAACCAACTGGTATTATGCAAACAGCAATTCAAATTCGCTCAACTACAGTCATGTGTCTTGCTTTTTAGAAGACCCGGCTGATCCTAATTATTTATGGATAGGTACAAAAGGCGGCGGCTTAAACAGGCTGGAAAAATCCACCGGTAATTTTTTTCATCTTACTGTAAAGGATGGTTTGCCAGACAATGTGGTGTATGGCTTATTAAAAGATGATGCTGGTAATATTTGGGGAAGTACGAATAAAGGCATTTTTTGCCTGATCATTTCAAAGAAAGACAACAAAGAAAGCTGGGCGTTCCGGAATTTTACAAAAGAGGATGGTTTGCAGGATAATGAATTTAATACAAATGCGTACAAAAAAATGCCGAATGGTAATTTGGCTTTTGGTGGAGTAAATGGGTTGAATATTTTTAACCCGAAAGAAATATTAGCCAAGAATTTTAAGCCCCAGGTTTTTATTACAAATATTCTAATAGGCAATTCGCCGGTGCTGCCAAATGATGAAACGGGTGTTTTAAAAAATTCAATTGAGCAAACAGCATCCATTACATTAAACCACTTACAGGATATTTTAACGCTTGAATTTTCGTCGCTCGACTTTACGGCGCCCAATCATAATAAATACCGTTACCAGTTAGTGGGTATTGATAAAAATTGGGTAGAAAGTGGTACAAGGCGGACAGCCACTTATCTACATTTACCATCGGGCAGTTATATTTTTAAAGTACAGGGCAGTAACAGCCAGGGTGTTTGGAGCAATAAGATTACGGAACTTAAAATCCGGGTACTACCACCCTGGTGGCGTACCTGGTGGGCTTATGTATTATATGCCTTATTACTGCTGCTGGGTATAAGCAGTTACTTCAGGTTCAGGATAAATAAAGCCAAACTGCAATCGCAACTGGCATTTGAACATGAGGAGGCTAAACGAATTAAAGAATTGGATACGGTAAAAACACAACTTTATGCCAATATTACCCACGAATTCCGAACGCCGCTAACGGTTATATTGGGCATGGCTAACCAGGTAAAAAGTAACCCGGATAAATACCTGGTCAGCGGTGTGGATATGATTGTACGCAACGGCGAAAACTTACTCAACCTGGTCAATGAAATGCTCGACTTGTCGAAATTAGAAAGCGGCAAAATGACATTGAACCTGACCAATGGGGATATTGTATCCTTCCTCCGGTATATTGTAGAATCGTTTCAGTCGCTGGCAACCAGCCAGCAAAAGCAGTTTCACTTTTTGGCAGATACAGACGAACTGTTAGTGGCCTTTGATGCCGAAAAAATCAGGCAGATTATCACCAACTTATTTTCTAACGCATTAAAATTTACACCAGAGCAGGGCAATGTATATGTTAGTGTTTCGCAGGAAGCAAGCGAAAACAGCGACAGCACCACATTAATTTTAAAAGTAAAAGATACCGGCATCGGCATACCTGAAAACCAGCAGGCGCATATATTCGACCGGTTTTATCAACTGGATAACAGCCATACCCGAAAGGCAGAAGGCACAGGCATTGGCCTGGCGCTTACCAAAGAATTAGTGAAACTGATGAATGGCACTATCGCTGTAAAAAGCCCTCCTGTCGGGGCAACAAAAGGAACAGAGTTTATTATTCATATTCCATTGGCCAAAGCTAGCATGGCAGATGAGGTAACTATTACACCGGCATATAAAAAAGAGTATGCTGTTATAAGTGCTGAACAGCAACCCGGCTCCCATTATGTCGATACGGCATACACCGGCGGCACACAGCCATTAATTTTATTGGTGGAAGATAATGCAGATGTGGTGGCTTATACGGCAAGCTGTTTGCCGGATTACAGGTTAGCCGTAGGTAAAGATGGCAAAGAAGGGTTAGAAATTGCTGTTGAGATTATACCAGATTTAATCATTACGGATGTAATGATGCCCTTTGTGGATGGTTTTGAAATGTGCCGCAAACTTCGTTTAGATGAACGCACCAGCCATATTCCTATTATCATGCTTACGGCAAAAGCAGATATACAAAGTAAATTAGAAGGACTGGAAAAAGGGGCAGATGTGTATTTGGAAAAGCCATTTCATAAAGAGGAACTGTTGCTGCGGATAAAAAAATTAGTAGAGCAGCGAAAACAGTTACAACAGTATTATAGCAGGCAGATGGGTGTGCCCGATGTTCGGGAAACCCCGGCCGGACAGGAAACTGAAATCATTGCAGACGAAAAAACGGAACATGCATTTGTAAAGAAAGTGCGGGAAATAGTAGAAGCTAATTTTGATAACTATACGTTTAGCGTGGAGCAATTATGCAAACAGGTTTTTATGAGCCACTCACAATTGCACCGTAAACTGGATGCGCTGACCGGTTGCTCTCCGAATAAATTCATACGCATGGTACGGTTAAATAAAGCAAAAGAATTACTGGAAAACCCTGCGCTCAGTATCGCCGGTATTGCCCTCGACTGCGGCTATAATGATCCCGGATATTTTACCAGGGTATTCAAACAAGAAACGGGTTTGACACCACTGGAGTGGAGGAACCGGGAGTCAGAACAATAGGCTATAACTTTTCATTGGCCGCCATCACCCGCAAGAAATTACCGCCCAACATCTTTTTAATATCCTTTTTGCTATAACCTCTTTCTTTTAGCGCTTCTGTAATTTTTGGAAAATCTTCAACGCCATCCAATCCTGCAGGTAAAGAATTAACCCCGTCAAAATCACTGCCCATACCAACATAGTCCACGCCCACCAACTTAACGATATAGTCAAGATGATCAAGCAGCAGGCTCATGGGTGGACGAAGGCCCTTTACTTCATCCGGGTATTTATTAAAAAGGTACACCTGCATAAAGTATGGCTCCGGATTAATTTTCAGCAGCGAATCCATTTCCACTTTATGTTTGGCGGTAAAGGCATCACTTCTTGCTTCAAACTGCGGATCAAGAAAACCACTGTAAAAATTAAGATGGATAACACCGCCATTTTTTGCCACCGCTTTTATTTGATCATCTTTCAGGTTTCTCCGGTGCGGGCATAGTGCATATACACAGCTGTGTGATACAAGGACTGGTTTGGTGGTAGTGGCAATAGCATCCCAGAAAGTTTGTTCGCCCACATGCGATAAATCCACCAGCATACCCAGCTCATTCATGCGTTTGATGATTTGCTTACCAAAATCAGTAAGGCCTTTATGTGGCAGCGAATCTTTTTTTGTTTCTTCATCCAATGCTGAAGTGGCCCAGGGTGTAGAGTTATTCCAGGTAATCGTCATATACCGTACCCCTCTTTTATACAGCGCTTCCAGTTTGACCAAATCATTTTCAATCATATGGCCACCCTCCACACCCAGCAGCACAACCAGTTTTTTTTGTTTAACGGCCTGCTTTATATCAGCAGCAGTAAAAGCCTGTACCATCCTGTCCGGGTTACGGTTTGTCCAGGCAAGTACCGTATCTATTTCCCGGTTGGCCCAGGCATAAGGGTTTGGTTTTAACCCATCACACCAGATGGAAAAGAACTGCGCATCCACGCCACCATCAAACATGCGCTGTAGATCAGAATGTGTTTTTGTTTTTAACGACTGATCAAAACTTACATGCTCGTCTATCGCCGTGGAAGGAATATCATTATGTGTATCAATTAGTATAGCATTGAAGTGGAGCTTGTTTTTCTTTTGCGCTGTTGAAGAATAAAAAGAAAACAGGATCAACAAGAGAATAAATCCTTTTTGCATATTGGCTTGTAGGTTAGAAATGAAGTTTGGCGATGCAGGGCCTGTGCACTGCGTTAAATTACTTTTCTTTTGTGGAAATGGGAAAAATCAGTGAAAACCTGCCGGATCTGCGTAGTCAGCGGTCCTATTCTTCCTCAGGCTTTATATACTCCTGCGGACCGAGGCCATTTTTGAAGCGGTACAGCGATTGCTTGATATAATACTGAAACTCGTATTCGCCTGCATACAATGTAAAAAAGTAGGAAGGACGGAATTTCAGCATAAAACTATCCAGCTCTTCGCCGGTAAGGGTGGTAAGCCGGCGTACCAGTGCCTTGTTGAAACGATGGGTAACAAATTTTTCCTGTTCCTCGGCAAGCAGACGTTGCTGGAAAGAAGCCATACTTCTGTTTCGGCGGAAACGGAACATATTGATGATCTCGTTCACATCAAAACCAACCCCGCTGCTGGTGACGGATGGACGCAGTTTTGGCTTTTCATAATTAAATATTTTGGCATACTCCTGCCGGTTACGGATAGAGTCAAGTTTATAACTGCGGGGTTTTACTTTCACTTCACCGAGTACGGGTACATTTATCTGGATGGAAATATCAAAACTGGTTGGGTTTTGCATTTTCAGCACCGGAAACTTCACCGTTGGCTTGCCCAGGTAGCTAAACCATATTGAATCCTTTTCACCTACCTCAATGGAGTAAAAGCCATCTGTATTTGTAGTGGTTCCTTTGCCCGAAGTAGAAAGCACACTTACAGACGACATAGCATAGTTGCGGGAGCTGTCGTACACATAGCCCTGCACACGAAACTGTGCCAGTACGGTATTGCCGGTTAGCAGGAAAAAAAGGGCCGTAAAAACTGATATGTAGAAATTTTTAAACCGCAACCTGTTTTAATTGACGGCAAGTAACGAAACAAAATGCAAAAGACAGGTTAATTAGGCAATTGGTTAATTAATTAACTGGTGACAAACCCATATACAACTTCAGTTGGCCTATATGACCATATGACCAATTTGACCTTTTCTCTCCCTAATCATTTAACGACGAATACACCAGTACTTTGAACTTATTGGCTGTTTCGCCGGTAGTGGTGCGCCAGAGCTGCCGGTAAAAAATGCCGATAATTTTTTCTTTAGGATCGGCCCAGTAGGTAGTGGCAAAAGCACCACCCCACTCGAATACACCTTCGGGTGTAGGCAATACAGCACTTCCTTTTTCGGTGGTAATGCCAAAACCGAGGCCAAATTTATTAGGCCCCCGGCTGATATCGCCAATCTGGTTCATCGTCATCATACGCACAGTATTCCGTGCAAGCAGGCGCTTACCATTATATGTGCCGCCATTCAACAGCATTTGTAAGAAGATAGCATAATCCTGTGCAGTGGAAGAAAGGCCGCCGCCACCGGAATAATAGGTACCCTGTGTTTTGGGGTAATCAGTTAAAACAGCCCCGTTGAAATCTGTTGTCGAACCCGCTTTCTCCAGGCGCTTATCTTTTTCTTCAAACAGGTTGACGAGGCGGTTGTACTTGGAAACAGGCAGGTAGAAATAAGTATCATTCATGCCCAGGGGTTCAAAAATTCTTTTTTTGAAAAAGGCATCCAGCGTTTGGCCGGAGAAATATTCCACGAGGTAGCCAAGAATATCTGTATTAAAACCGTAGGTAAATTTTTCTCCCGGCTGGTGTAACAGTGGAAGTTTCGCAATAGTTTTTACATCAGTTGCCAGTGAGCGGCCGTTGCCCACACCAATACCGGCCATCAATCCAGCCTTGGCATAGATGGCATTCGCTTCTTTGGTGCCAATCTGCGGGTAGCTGATACCGGATGTATGCGTAAGCAATTGGCGAATGGTAACTTCTGATTTGGCAGGAACAGTCGTATAGGTAGTATCTGCGTCATTGAATTTGTCGAGCACCTGTTGTTTGGCAAACTCGGGGATATACCGGCTTACCGGATCGTCTAACAGAAACTTACCTTCTTCAAACAGCATCATCATAGCTACACTGGTGATGGCTTTGGTTTGCGAAGCAATACGAAAAATATTATCGGTGCGGATGGGTTTTGTTTTTTCCAAATCATCGTATCCGAAGGCTTTATGATAAACAATTTTTCCGTCCCGTATGATCAGGGCCACAGCGCCATTCAGTCTTCCATCTTTCATCCATTCGTTGATGTTTTCATCAATACGGTTGAGGCGTTCTGTTGAAAAGCCCGCTGATTCAGGTTTGGCCACCTGTAGTATGGGTGTTTTCGACTTAAAGAGCCCGCCTGTTTGTGCAGGCAATGTAATACGAACAGCACTGACGATGAGGATGAATAACAACCGTTTCATATGAGATCGTTTTACGAAGCAGGAAATTACAAATAAAACTACAGCAACCCTTCGATTACACCAGGATAATGTGCATGTTCTAATTGATGGATGCGTTGGGCCAGTGAGCCAGGCGTATCATTTTCCAAAACAGGACAGGTTGCCTGGAAAATCGTATCGCCATGATCATACTGCTCATCTACATAATGTATGGTGATGCCGCTTTCTTTTTCGTTATTGTCAATCACGGCCTGGTGCACAAACTGGCCATACATCCCTTTGCCGCCGTACTTTGGCAACAATGCAGGGTGAATGTTTACAATCTTTTGTGGAAAGGCTTTAATAAGTGCGGATGGAATTTTCCAGAGAAAACCGGCCAGTACAATAAAATCGATCCCTGCATTTTTTAATTCATCCGTATAGGCATTACCCCGGAAGAATTTTTCTTTATCGATCAGCAAAAAGGGAATGTCTTCTTTCGCTGCAATATTTAACACGCCAGCACCTGCTTTATTGCAAACAATCAATGCAACAGCGATTTTGCCGGAATCACGGAAATGATCAATAATTTTTTGTGCATTGCTCCCGGCACCGGAAGCGAAGACGGCGATTTTCTTCATGAATAATTTTACTGGCAGCAAAGTTGTAACTTTTCGCCATGCGTTTATCTATTCTTTCTTTTTTCATACTGTTATCTTTTTGCAGCCATTCACAGCAAGAATGTTACCTGGGGAAAAAGCATCCCTTGCCCAAACAACCCGAGTCTGTTTCAAACGGACATAAACTAAAATTGCTGGAAGCGTTCAGATCTTATGCCGCCGACTCAACGAATGCAGACAGTATCATCTGGCTGGGCCGTCGTATGGGCTATACCGGTCTTTATGAACCAGCCATTGATGTGTTTACACAGGGTGCAGCCCTGCACCCGGGTGATGCAAGGATGTACCGGCACCGCGGCCACCGGTATATTACACTCCGCTGTTTTGATAAAGCTATTGCTGATTTTGAACGGGCTGCGGAATTAATCAAGGGCAAAGGCGATGAAGTGGAACCCGATGGTATTCCCAATGAAAAGAATATTCCTACCAGTACGCTGCAGTCAAATATTTGGTACCACCTGGGCCTGGCTTATTTTCTGAACGGGGAATATGCAAAAGCAGAAACGGCTTACAGGGCAGGTTTAGCTGTTTCAAAAAATGAAGATATGTATGTGGCCATGGCCAACTGGTTATACATTACATTACTGAGCCAGGATAAGCTTGAAGAGGCGGCTAATCTATATGCGACTGTGGACCCGGATGCAAACCTGGTTGAAAACGACGACTACATGACACTGCTTTATTTCTACCGGCATAAACCGAATATAAAAGAGATAGAACGTTATACCGGGGTAGTCATACATCGTACAGTAGCAGACAGTACCAGTGTAAGTGCAGCTACCTTATATTTTGGTGCAGGTTATTATGCCCGGCTAAACGGGATGCCGGAAAAAGCAAAACTCTTTTTTGAAAGGGCGGTGTCTACACAACAGTGGGCGTCTTTTGGCTATATCGCTGCAGAAGCTGTGCTAAACAGGATGAAAAATTAAATAAACGCATCATAAACAGGGAATGAAGCATGCCCGAAGACATGCCCACCCCTTTATCTTGTAAACAGATATTAGCCGGAGACCGGTGTGTGCAAATAAAAACTAAGCACCCATCGCCTGCGATTCTTCATATGTAGGCCCATACATGCCTGGTACTTTATTACCGGTAGCCCGCAGATGGCTTACCAGTTCGCCGCGGTGATGATAAAGATGGTTGAATAAGAAACCACGGACGACCTGAATTTTAGGCATGGCAGGGAAAATATCCTGTCCGCCCATCTGCATATGCCAGGTGTTCATATAGGCTGATTCATCGGAGTTTTCCAGTACCTGTTGGGCACGGCCAACATTCTCTTCAAACTTCGCCACGATATTGGCTGCTTTGGAAATATCACCCTTATCATATTTGTAACTGCCCATGTCAAATATGTCCTGGTTGAATGTGGCATCAAACCAGTTATATACTTCAGCGATATGTGAAGCTAACTGGCCTACGGACCAAAGATGTGGCTGCGGCCTGTAATCCAGTGCGGAATCAGGGATGGCTTGCAATAGCTTTCGGGTGTTATCTGCCTCATGCATAAACTCACCCATTAATGCGTGTTTGATCATATATAAAAATTTTAGTAAACCTATAAAAATTGGTTTGTACAAAATGATATTTTAGATGAAGAGATGCTTATCTTTTGCCAATACCGGTTTTAGTAAGATGAAAGGACCCATTACAGGATTATACGAAACGCACCTCGCTGTGGAAGATCTGCAGCGCTCTATCGATTTTTATAAAAACACCCTGGAGCTGGAGCAATGTGGCTACGAAGACGGGCGCAGGATTGCTTTCTTCTGGGTGGGTCAGCCGCAACAATATATGCTGGGCCTTTGGGAAACGCCTGTGGCAGATATCCGGCCGCAGCATTTCGCTTTTCGATGTGATGAGCAATTTATTGTAAATGAATCAGTTGAGTGGTTAAAAGCGAGAAATTTGCAGCCCTATAATTTCCTGAAAGACGGCACTGAAAAACCCATGGTTTTTACCTGGATGCCGGCCATTGCTATATATTTTAAAGACCCGGATGGACATATCCTTGAATTTATCGCTGTTTTGGAGGGTGGGGCTGTACCCGGCGGTGGGATTGTTTCGCATGATAAGTGGTTGACAATCAGAAGTTAGCAGTCTTCAGTTGGCAGTCTTCAATTGGCAGTTTGCAGTCGGCAGTTCTCAGTCAGCAGTGTTGTCCATACCTTCTCCGTTCTGATTTCTGACTTCAGCCTTCGGACTTCCTGCCTCCGTCTTCCGTGCTCCGATGCCGAGTTTAGCTCCTATTTTCCGGATGTATTTGGTAAAAAAAGTAAACTGCCCGAAGGGTATGCTTACGAGCAATACGGCCAAAGGCCAGATGATGGTGATGAGAATAATGTAAACAATAATCCAGAGCCAGTTTTGCTCAATACCAAAGAGGTTCATCAGCTTCTTGCCGGCATATCCCGTAAGGCTGCCGCCGATGGCGAACGTGCAAAGGATTAGCACCAGTTGCAGGCCGGTAACACCCCATTTTTTTTGAAGCCGCTCAAACATGGCCGCAAAAGTGCGGAAAAAAGCAGCAGGAAAAACGGACAAAACCTGGAATGTTGAAGAAAACGGGGTGCATTACCAAAATATGACAAACAAAGAAATCAGGCCATGACAAATGGCTTTAAATCCCCTGAAATGCAGTCTGGTAGCCCATCAAAAAAAAGTTAAAGCCGATGGCTTTTTATGGCCTTGCTGACTTATTTTTGCGGCTGATTTCAGGATTTTATCCACATTTTACCGTTTCAACTGTGACTATGATTCCTTGTAAACCAGCCTCCAGGCGATTAGCAGCAATAGTACTCTCTTTTTTAGTCTTTTCTGTGATGAATGTGTATGCGCAAGGCGATATAGCTGCGGGTAAAGCATTATTTCAAGCTAAATGCGCCAGTTGTCATAACGTATTAAAAGATGGGACAGGTCCGGCACTTGCCGGTTTGGAAGGCAGACATAAATGGGCGGATCATAAAGAGCTGTTGAAGTGGATTAATAATCCCGCGGCCTACATGGCTTCAGACGCTTACACACAAGGGCTGAAAGCAAAGTATGGCTCTATGATGACTGCCTTTCCTGAAGTAACCCTTAAAGATGTAGATAATCTCGTAGCTCATATAAATGACGCTTCAGTAATTAAGACACCACCTCCGGGACAAGAGCCGGTAAAAAAAACAAATAACGCTGTCATCTTCGGTGTTATCGCACTCATTCTCGCTATCATCGCATTGATATTAATGCAGGTGAACAGCAACCTGAAAAAGATGAGTGATGATGCAGAAGGCATCTATCGTCCTGAGCCCGTTCCTTTCTACAAAAACAAAGTATATATCGCCATGATAGCGTTAGTTTTCTTCGCTATTGCCGGCTACCAGTTCAGCAAAGCGGCGATTGGTTTTGGCCGCCAGAAAGGGTATGTGCCAGAACAACCAATTTTCTATTCACACAAAGTGCATGCAGGCATCAACCAGATCAACTGCCAGTACTGCCACAGCTCAGTTACCGAAAGTAAACATGCCACTATTCCATCCGTGAATGTGTGTATGAACTGTCATAAAGCCATTACTACCTACGAAAAAGGACCCAAACTCTACACCGAAGAAGGCGAGGAAATAAATGGTACTAATGAATTAGCCAAACTATTCAAATTCGCAGGTTTCGATCCTAAAAATCCCAACGCATGGGATCCTTCCAAAGCAAAACCAATTGAGTGGATCAAAATCCACAACCTGCCCGACCATGTATACTTCAACCACTCTCAACACGTAAAGGCCGGCAAAGTACAATGCCAGACCTGCCATGGTGAAATCACAGCGATGGATGAAGTGAAACAGGAATCAGAGCTGAGTATGGGCTGGTGCGTAAACTGTCACCGTGAAACCAAGGTGAACTTCAACTACGACAGCACCGGCAACAAATTTTACAGCATTTACGAAAGTTTCCATAATAAGCTGAAAACCTTTGATCTTGAAAAAGTGAGAAATGATAAATCGTTGGATGCAACACAGCGTAAGGCGAAAATTGACAGCATTCAGCGGTTGATCAGGATGGACAGCGTAACCGTAGAACATATCGGTGGTTTGGAATGTCAGAAATGTCACTATTAGAATTTGAAAATTAGAAAATGTGGAGAATGTGAAAATGCCACAACATAGCAGGCCTAAAATTTCACATTTTCAAATTTCCACATCTTTACATTTATACGCATATGAGTAACAAATATTGGCAAGGTTTCGGCGAAGTGAACGACCCGGAAAATTTCAGCAAGATGACCCAGGATGAATTCCAGGAACATCTGCCGTTTGAAGGGTTTGATGATATAGGATTAGCCGATGCGAAATCACCCCGTCGCGACTTTCTGAAATACCTCGGTTTCAGTACGGCTGCAGCAACCATTGCGGCGAGCTGTAAAATACCAGTGAAGAAAGCAATCCCTTATGCGAATAAACCGGAGAACCTGGTACCGGGTGTGGCAAAATATTATGCAACTACTTATGTACAGGATGGCGATATCATTCCTGTAGTAGCAAAAGTAAGAGATGGCCGCCCTATCAAGATTGAAGGGAATGAGCTGGCTACTTATATGAACGGTGGTACCTCTGCCAGGGCACAGGCTTCTGTACTTGACCTGTATGATATGTACCGGAACAAGTTTCCGATGCATAAGGTAAACAACAAGTTTGAAGAAATTCCTACACTGGAAAAAGCAGATGAACTGATTGGCGCAGCGATGAAAGCTGCTGGTGGAACAGCGGTATTACTAACAGGTACAATTGTATCTGCTTCTACTAAAGATATTATCTCCAAATGGGTCGGCCTTCGCCATGTACAGTATGATGCTGTTTCCTATAGCGGTTTAGCATTAGCGAATGGTGGTAAAATACCTTCTTTCAACTTCGGCGCTGCTAAAGTGATTGTAAGCCTGGGTGCCGACTTCCTCGGTACATGGCTTAGCCCCGAAGAATTTGCTGCCGGCTATGCTACTGGCCGCCGCATCAATGAGAAGAATCCTGAAATGAGCAAACATTACCAGTTTGAAGGTCATTTAAGTATGACGGGTGGTAATGCTGATGAGCGATACACACACCGCCCTTCAGAAACCGGTATAGTGGCGCTGGCTTTAGCAGCTGCAGTTGGGGTGCCAGGCGCATCTGCAACTATCAGTGATAAAAAACTGAATGATGGTATTACCAGAGCAGCCAACGACTTAAAAGCTGCCGGCGGTAACGCATTGGTGGTTTGTGGAAGTAACGACAAAAATGTTCAAACCATTGTAGCGGCTATCAATGCTGCAATCGGTGCCGACGGTAAAACCATTGACTGGAGCCGTCCGCTGAACTATAAGCAGGGAAGCGATACTGATTTCGCACAACTCCTGGCTGATATGGAAGCTGGTACGGTTGGTACGGTAATGGTGTATGAAGCAAACCCGGCTTATACCTGGTTTGAAGCCGCCCGTTTCAAAGCTGCATTGAAAAAAGTAAAGCTTACCGTTTCTTTCAACGAAAAAATGGACGAAACAACGGAGCTCTGCGAATACGTAATCCCTACACACAACTACCTGGAAAGCTGGGGCGATGCTTCACCGAAAGCGGGCATCACCAGTTTTATACAGCCTACTATTTACCCGCTGTTTAAAACAAGGGCTTACCAGACTTCATTATTAAAATGGAGTGGCAATAACACGACTTACGAAGAAGCATTCAGAACATACTGGGTGGGCCAACTGGGAAGCGAAGATGCATTCCATAAAGCCCTGCAGGATGGTATCGTAATAAAAGAAGCTGCTGGCAGTGGTGCCAGTGCTGCTGCAGGCGTAGCCGAAGCGGCTGCTGCTATCGGTGCATATCCAAAATCAAGCGGCGATGAAGTGGTACTCTATCAAAAAGTATCAATCGGTACCGGTTCACAGGCAAGCAGCCCCTGGTTACAGGAATTGCCCGATCCGGTATCCAAAGCTACCTGGGATAACTATGCCATGATTTCCATGAAAATGGCAGAGAAGCTGGGTATAAAACTGGATTCCGATTATACCTACTATCCGCAAAAACCAACGGTTGAAATCAAAGTTGGCAAGAACACTATTAAAATTCCTGCCCTGGTATTTCCGGGTATGAACGAAAACACAATTGCCATCGCAGTTGGGTACGGCGGCAGCCAGACTTTGCGTTTTTCCGAAAATGGCGTGGGCGTAAATGCTTACCCGCTTGCTGTATATAATGGTTCTACTGTAAATGGTGTTGCCACTGGTGCTACTATCACCAACCTGAAAGAATCGTACAAGATTGCACAAATGCAGAAGTACAATTCTTACGAGAACCGTAAAGAAGTATTGCGTGAAACCACACTGGCTTCTTTCAAAAAATACCCCGATGTAATTCCAGCCTTCAGCGAAGAACTCAAAGAAGCATTCTATAAAAACGCAAACGACGATTTCCGTAATGCCACACTCTACCCACAAAAAGATCAACCTGGTCTGAAATGGGGAATGAGCATTGACATGAACAGCTGTACAGGCTGTAGCGCCTGTGTGGTGGCCTGTCATGCTGAAAACAACGTACCAGTGGTAGGTAAAAGCGAAGTAATGCGCTATCATGATATGCACTGGCTTCGGATTGACCGCTACTTCGTAACAGATGAAAAAAATCCGGACGATCTGAAAAGCGTGGTTTTCCAGCCGATGATGTGCCAGCACTGCGATAACGCTCCTTGTGAAAACGTTTGCCCGGTGGCTGCTACTAACCATAGTGCAGAAGGTATTAACCAGATGACTTATAACCGTTGTATCGGTACAAGGTATTGTGCCAACAACTGTCCTTATAAAGTACGCCGTTTTAACTGGGCCGATTATACCGGAGCCGATAGCTTTAAGGATAACAGGGATCAGAAAACCGTAGGCAAGCTGGATCCGGTTATTGAAGTGATGAATGATGACCTGACAAGGATGGTGCTGAACCCGGATGTTACTGTTCGTTCAAGAGGTGTAATTGAAAAATGCTCTTTCTGTGTACAAAAAATACAGGCCGCTAAACTGGATGCGAAGAAAGAAAACCGTCCGCTGAAAGATGGTGATGTGAAAACAGCCTGCCAGGCAGCTTGTACAACAGGTGCTATTGTATTCGGCAACGTACACGATAAAGAAAGCCAGGCTTATAAGATGCGTGCGGAAAATACCAAACGTAATTTCTATGTACTGGAGCAACTGCACGTATTGCCAAATGTTAGCTACCTCGCTAAAGTGAGAAATACAGAAGAGAAGAATGAATTATGGGATCAGCAGGGCGAGCATAACGAAAAAGCGAAGGCAGCACATGGCAGTCATGGTGGCGAGCATGGTGCAGCAGGAAAAGAGGGCGGACATGACGGGCATATGCCAGCAGCAAAAGACACAACATTGCCAACTGGTACAAAACCAGAAGAGGCACACCACGAATAACGAAAAGTGGATAGCTAAAAGTGAGGTTGAATAACGAACAGGAAGTTGACTAAATAAAAATAACCCTTCGACAAGCTCAGGGTAACAAAAGAAAGAATATGAGTTTACTCAGATACGAATCACAGGTACGGGCACCGTTAGTTGATGGTAGTAAAGACTATCACCAGGTAACCGAAGATATTTGTCGCCCGGTAGAAGCCAAGCCAACAAGGGCCTGGTGGATCGGTTTTTTGATCTCCGTAGCGTTGCTGATATTCGGTATTATATCTGTTACCGTTGAGGTTATTTATGGTACAGGCCAGTGGAACCTGAATAAAACAGTGGGATGGGGCTGGGATATCACCAACTTCGTTTGGTGGGTAGGTATCGGTCACGCCGGAACACTGATCTCCGCTATCCTCCTGCTTTTCCGCCAGGGATGGCGTACCGGTGTAAACCGTGCGGCTGAAGCCATGACCATCTTTGCGGTAATGTGTGCGGGCCAGTTTCCTATCTGGCACATGGGCCGTGTGTGGAATGCATTCTTCGTACTTCCTTATCCCAATACACGGGGCCCGCTGTGGGTTAACTTTAACTCGCCACTTCTCTGGGACGTATTTGCGATATCCACTTACTTCACCGTTTCTTTATTATTCTGGTATTCTGGTTTGATACCTGATCTGGCCACCCTGCGTGACCGTGCGAAAAAGAAATGGGCCAAACATTTTTATGGTGTGGCAGCATTCGGCTGGACCGGCAGCACCAAGCACTGGCAGCGTCATGAAGCATTATCCTTAGTATTGGCAGGTCTTTCCACACCGCTGGTATTATCAGTACACACTATCGTATCGTTCGACTTCGCCACTTCGGTAGTACCGGGCTGGCATACCACGATCTTCCCTCCTTACTTCGTGGCGGGTGCCATCTTCTCTGGCTTTGCGATGGTGCAAACCCTGCTGCTGGTGACCAGGAAAGTATTGAATCTCCAGGATTATATTACCATCGAACACATCGAGGTAATGAATAAGGTAATAGTATTGACGGGATCCATTGTGGGTATTGCTTACTTAACAGAGCTCTTCATGGCCTGGTATAGTGCGGTGCCATATGAGAACTTTGCCTTCTTTAAAAACAGGCTTGACCTGAGCAGTCCATACGGCTGGAGCTACTGGCTGATGATGGGTTGTAACGTACTTAGCCCACAGATATTCTGGAGCAGTAAAATGAGAAGGAACCTGACGGTCACATTCTTTATGAGTATCCTCGTAAACATCGGTATGTGGTTCGAACGTTTTGTAATCATCGTTACCTCTATCTACCGTGATTATCTGCCGTCTGCCTGGAGTACGTATTATACACCTACTATCTGGGAGGTTGGTTTCTATATGGGAACATTCGGGTTGTTCTTTACCTGCTACTTCCTGTTCTCGAAATTCTTCCCGGTTATTGCGATTGCAGAGATCAAGCATATCCTGAAAAAGAACGGACAGAACTATAAAGATCAGATGGATGAGGTGGAGAAGGAATCGCTCGATGAATTTGGTCATAAGCATACAGGTGACCACCACTAAAAGAAAAGCTGTGCCAAATAGCCTTGGGCTATCAGCATAGGTATGAATTGAAATATAAAAGAATTGTTTACGGGTTCTTGCTCGAAGCTCGAAGCTCGTTAGCTAAAAGCTAAAAATATGGGAGTTAAAAAATTTGTAGTTGGCAACTTTTACGACGAAAACGTTTTGTTTCCGGCTGTAAAGAAAGTGCGCCGCGCAGGGTACAAGATCCATGATGTGTTTACACCCTTCCCGATTCACGGGCTGGATAAAGCCATGGGCCTTCGTGATACCAGCCTGCATACTGCAGGATTTATATATGGCATCACCGGTACAGCTACTGCAGTTGGGTTTATCAGTTGGGCATTAACCAGGGACTGGCCTATCAACTTTGGTGGTAAGCCTTTCTTCTCCTTGCCTGCGTGGATACCCATTACGTTTGAGCTGACAGTATTGTTTGCCGCGGTGGGCATGGTGCTCACCTTCTGCTATCTCTGCCAGCTGGCTCCCTTTGTAAAAAAAGATCACTTCAATCCCCGCTCTACAGACGATACGTTTGTAATGGCGCTGGAGTGTACAGATAAAACAAATGAAGCAGAAGCGATCGCTTTTTTACAAAGCATCGGCGGACAGGATGTGCAGGTAATGCACAAGGAAACAGGCTGGTGGCTGGGTCGTTATGACAAAGACACTATCCGTTTTGAAAAGAAGGTGGAACCGGCTTAAAAAGAAGCAGGAAGATTTATTAATGAGATTTAATTAATAGTTGATGAAAAATTTTTGGGTAATAACAGTGGTGGCGGCGATAGCAGTAACGGTTATCAGTTGCAATAAACCACGCCGTAATCCCGGTAGGGTATATATGCCGGATATGGCTTACAGCCGTGCGTATGAAACGTATGCTTCTACTGAAGCACTTCGGGAAAAATATAAAGGCATTACCTACACTGCTATGCCTGTTGCCGGCACATTTGCCAAAGGTGATATGCTGTGGGTGTACCCGTATAAAAATGATTCAATTGGCTACGCTCAGTCTGCCACGGTTAAGAGTCCGATACCAGATAGCCTGAGGGCATCTATTGATTGGACAGAAGCCGAGCGCCTGTACTTAGTTAATTGTGGCATATGCCATGGCGCTAAACTGGATGGCAATGGCCCTCTTTACAAAGGCGGAGATGGCCCCTTTCCCAACAAGCCCGCAGCTCTAAAAGGAGATGCCAAGTATGAAGCAATGACAGAAGGAACAATGTTCCACTCTTTAACATACGGTAAGAATTCCATGGGTAGCTATGCATCACAACTTGATGTAAAGCAGCGTTGGGAAGTAATAGCCTGGATAAAAAAACAGCAGGCTGGTGGTGCGGCAGATACCATGGCTGTTAAAACTCCGGTTGCTGATACAGCAATGAAAAAATAACACCGGCGAAGCCGTGATGATAGAAAAGTAATTGATCGACTTATAAAAGAACACTGATGTCAAGTAAAGAAAACTTTGTAGTTCCGAAGCGGTATAACACCATCGCCATCGCCCTGATGCTGATCGGTTTGCTGGCCATCGTTGGTTTGTATATTACCACGCATGGTGGCCACGGTACAAAAGAAGAGAAAGCTGTGCAGGATGCCCGTTTCTGGGCCAGCCTTTTGCAGAATAGTGTGTACTTCCTGCTGGTGGTAAATGCATCTATGTTCTTTATATGCGCCACAACACTGGCCTGGGGTGGCTGGCAAATGGCTTTCCGCCGGGTGCCGGAAGCGATTTCAGCTGTAGTTCCCGTGATTGGTGTTATTGCACTGGCAATCCTTCTTTCTATCGCATTCGGCAGCAATCATACAATTTATCACTGGACTGATACGGAGCATGTAAAAGTTGACTCTATCCTCAACTTTAAGAAAGGGTTTTTGAATAAAGGTTTTTACGCAGTGATGACCGTATTGACAATTGTACTTTGGTCTGTACTCGGATGGAAAATGCGTAAACTTTCCCGCAGCACCGATACGGCGCCGTTTAACGACCGTGAAAAAGCAAGAAAATATATTTGGAACAATACCATTTGGGCTGCGTTATATATGATAGTATTTGCCCTTACAGTTATGTCCTCTATACCCTGGTTATGGCTGATGAGTATCGATGCACACTGGTACAGCACCATGTACAGCTGGTACACATTTGCCAGTACATTCGTTGCAGGTATGGCACTGATAGCCCTGTTTGTTGTTTTCCTGAAAAACAACGGCTACCTCGAGTATACCAACAACGAACACCTGCACGATATTGGTAAGTTTATGTTTGCCTTCTCGGTATTCTGGACCTACCTGTGGTTCTCACAGTTCATGCTTATCTGGTATGCCAACATTCCGGAAGAAACGACGTACTTCAAACCCAGGGCGCAGGGTCCGTACAGCGGCCTGTTCTGGCTGATGTTCCTGATCAACTTTATTGCACCGTTGCTCATACTGATGAAAAGGGATGCAAAAAGAAACTACGGTACCATTACGTTTATGGCCCTGCTGATCATCTTCGGTCACTGGCTGGATTTATACCAGATGGTATTTACCGGGCCAATGACCGATCCGAAAACAGGCGAAACACATGTACCGATGATACTCTGGGATTTTGGTGTGGCACTCGGCTTTGTAGGTATCATCATGTTCGTAACCGGCAGGGCTCTGACGAAGGCTCCGCTGCTGGCCAAGAACCACCCTTTTGTAAAAGAAAGTTTGATACATCACACATAAATAAAGACGGGTTCGCCTGTCTTTACAGAAACATATTATTTGGAACTTATTTGAAATAGATTATGCAGACATTTTTCATCGTTGCGATTTTAGGGCTGGGCTTCCTGATTACATTTCAGATTGCCAAGGCCTGTGAGTACGTAGCTGTAATGCGTGGAGAGGAAAGGACCCGCAAACAGACAAATAAGATCAATGCATTCCTTCTGCTGGTATTCCTGATTGCAGGTATGATCGGCGTGTACTACTGCAACCAAAAACTCAGCGGAAAAATTTTGGGCGAGCCGGCTTCAGATCATGGTGTGTTGGTAGACAGAATGCTGTATGTAACCCTTGCCATTACATTTGTTGTATTTGTCATTACACAGGTGGCCCTGTTCTGGTTTTGTTACAAATACCAGGAATCAGATTCACGAAAAGCATATTATTTCCCGCATAACAATAAACTGGAAATCATCTGGACTTCTGTACCGGCTGTAGCGCTGACTATTCTTGTTGGCTTTGGTATATTCTACTGGTTTAAAATTACAGGTGATGCTCCCAAAGATGCTATGCAGGTGGAAGTAGTGGGCAGTCAGTTCAAGTGGGAGTTCCGCTATCCGGGTAAAGATGGTGTGTTTGGTAAAAAATATTTCAAGCGTACAGATGATGCAAAAGGTAACCATCTTGGACAGCTTTGGGAAGATCCGGCTAATCATGATGATATCTATGCAACCGGCGAGATGCACCTGGTAGTGGGTAAACCCGTAAAGTTGATTATTGGTGCAAAAGATGTGATACATGATGTGGGACTGGCACATTTCCGTATGAAGATGGATGCCGTACCAGGTACTCCCACCACTATGTGGTTCACGCCAAAGTTCACTACCAAACAAATGAAAGAGAAAACCGGTAACCCGGACTTTGTATATGAAATTTCCTGCGACCAGATGTGCGGAAAAGGGCACTGGAGCATGCGGGGAACGATTATCGTGGAAACACAGGAAGAATATGATGCATGGCTGGCTTCTAAGAAACCGCAGTACTTAGTAGCGAATCCAGACAAGGATCCGGCTGCACCAAAAGCACCGGCCGGCGATACAGCTGTAGTTAAGCCAATAGCTGCCGTTGTAGAAAAGAAATAAAGAATGATTAACCTCCCGCAGGGAGTTTAAATAATGAACTATGAGTGAAGCATTGCATTTACACCCGGAAGCTGTAGTACACCATGATCATGCGCATGATGCGCACCATGGGCATCACAAAGAATCGTTTGTATCGAAGTACATCTTCAGTATGGACCATAAAACGATCGGTAAACAATTCCTGATTACCGGTATTGTCTGGGCCATTATTGGTGGTTTGTTTTCTGTATTGTTCCGTTTACAGTTGGGCTATCCCGATGAAACATTCCCAATCCTGGAAACAGTGTTTGGTAAGTGGGCCAAGGGTGGTCAGATTCAGCCAGAGTTTTATTATGGCCTGGTAACTATACACGGTACCGTACTGGTGTTCTTTGTATTGACTGCAGGCTTGAGTGGTACATTTGCCAACCTGCTTATTCCTTTACAGTTGGGTGCCAGGGATATGGCTTCACCTTTCCTGAACATGCTTTCTTACTGGTTCTTCTTTATGGCCAGTGTGGTCATGCTTTCTTCCATATTTGTACACACCGGGCCGGCCGCCGGCGGATGGACCATGTACCCGCCGCTGAGTGCCTTGCGGCAGGCGGGAGACGGAAGTAAAATTGGAACAGATTTGTGGTTAATCTCAATGGCACTCTTTATCGTATCATCACTGCTTGGAGGTCTTAACTATATATCAACCATACTCAACCTTCGCACAAAGGGAATGAGTATGACCAGGATGCCGCTTACGATGTGGGCGATGTTCTTCACAGCAGTACTGGGCGTATTATCATTCCCTGTATTATTATCTGGTGCTATCCTGTTACTGTTCGACCGTAACCTGGGTACCAGCTTCTACCTGAGCGATATCGTGGTAAATGGTGAAGTACTGCCGAATGAAGGTGGTAGTGCCATCCTCTATCAGCACTTGTTCTGGTTCCTCGGTCACCCGGAAGTATATATCATTCTTTTACCTGCCATGGGTATGGTATCAGAAATATTATCCGTAAACAGCCGCAAACCCATCTTCGGTTATATGGCCATGTTAGGTTCGCTGTTTGCAATATGTATACTAGCCTTCCTTGTATGGGCACACCATATGTTTGTTACTGGTTTGAATCCGTTCCTCGGATCGGTCTTCGTACTACTAACGTTACTTATTGCGGTGCCGTCGGCCATCAAGGTATTTAACTGGCTAACGACGCTATGGCGGGGTAATATCCGGTTTACACCGGCCACCCTTTTCGCTATCGGCTTTGTGAGCCTGTTTATCTCTGGAGGTCTTACAGGTATCTGGCTGGGTAACTCTACTATCGATATCCACCTGCATGATACCATGTTTGTGGTGGCACACTTCCACATTGTAATGGGTGTGGCCTCGTTCTTTGGGATGTTTGCGGGGGTCTACCATTGGTTCCCGAAAATGTTTGGCCGCTACCTCAACAGCACATTGGGATATATGCACTTCTGGGTTACGATGGTTGGTGCTTACCTGATCTTCTGGCCAATGCACTACCAGGGTCTTGCCGGTATTCCACGCCGTTATTTAGATAAGAAAGGCTGGGCTTCGTTCAATGGATTTGCCGACCTCGATAAAATGATCACCGTAGTATCTATTATAGTGTTTGCGGTACAGCTCATGTTTGTGTTCAACTTCTTCTACTCTATTTTCAAAGGCAGAAAAGTAACGAATCCAAATCCATGGGGTGCTACTACACTGGAGTGGACTACACCTATCAAACCCGGACATGGTAACTGGGAAGGAGAGATTCCTGAAGTACACCGTTGGGCTTATGACTATGGAAAAGACGGAAGGGAGTTTATCCCGCAGACTGAGCCGATTGGGGCGGATGAGAGTAAGCATTAGGGAGAAGCCTCCCCAAACCCCTCCGCAGGGAGGGGCTTCAGAGGTTGACTT
>CAYLRV010000005.1:0-147476 GCA_964386395.1 uncultured Chitinophaga sp. | reverse complement strand
ACAACAAACTCCGTCAAAGTCTATTCTGCTTCCCTCAAGATTTGTGGAAGGCGGATCATTGTAAACAACATCTGCTTTAAATAAAAAAGGGGCCAACTAAGCTGGCCCCTTTTTCTATGCTGTCATTTTACATTTTAGTTAATCGTCACTGTTTGCGTGTACTCATTCAGCGTGATGGTATAGCTGCCTGCTGCCGTAGGTGTTTTAAAATTCGGTCCGCCATCCCATTTAATAGCCCGTGGCGTACCCGTAGCTGTGCTGCCGCCACTGTTATCTTCATAGTCAAAAGCACCCCATGCATTTCCTGCCAGGAACTTGATCTCTTTATTAGCAAGAAGATTTACAGTGATCGTCCAGATACCATTGCCGCTGTATGTCATTTGCGGAGAGCCACCCGGATCCCAAACGGGCCCGGCTGTAAGTCCATCGCCCACAACACGCATTTCTGCAGCCGGGGTTAATTCGTATTTCAGATCCTGTGTATTAGAGCCATCCCACACAGCCCGTACACGGCCATTCGCACCCGTCCATTTAAAATTATCGAAACCACTACCCGGGTCTATTACCATCTTACCATTAGCTGCATTTACAGCATACCAGCGGTGCAGGTTATTGGCAGAGTTGTTCCAGTCATTGCCATCATGAAATTTAAACTCATCGTTTGTATTCATGTTTGCCAGGTATATAAATTTATTTACGCCGATATACGACATTTTCGTAGCCGGGTGCGACCATCCCTGGAAAGCACCAATCATGCCCATACCGCCAATACCGTTTGATACGGCTGTCTGTAAATAGAATTTCTTATTGCTCAGATCAACGGTTACCCTGTACACACCTGTTGTGGTAACAGGAATATTGTTTTCATTGACGTCAGTCAGTGTTCCCGCTGCGGCTGCCGGATCTTGTCCCCAGTCAACAGCCCCTGGTGCAGGTGGCCATACCTGTCCATTTACAAACTTCACTTCATTGCCACCAGTAAGTTGTATATAGGTAAAATAAGTGCCGGGGAACCTGGGATCTTCAATCAGCCTCGTTGATTGGGCAATATCCCAACCGCCGGGCGTTGCACTGCCCACTACATATACTTTTACTTCTCTTATTATGACGAGTTCATTTACATAGTCCGCCTGCTGCTTCCAGGTGCCAGAGCTTGCCACCACTGTCCATTTCAGGTTGCTGGGCTGGCTCAGGTTTGTTTGTCCATATGCACTTAATGAATCGCTGAATGCTTTATAAGTAATTGTGAGCAAGCTGTCATTGGGCGCCGCATTCGATGCCACTGAAAACAGCGGGGCATTGAAATTACCATCAAGGGAAAACAGAACACGGTATGTAACAGCAGGCCCACCTGCAGCCGGTGCCGACCTTGTCCAGTTAAATTTTAATGAAGTAGCAGTGCTGCCCGGATCAATAGTAACAGGCGATGAACTGGATGAAGGGCCTAACAATACAAATGGTGTGGCACCATCCTTCATACGGGTGATGGTAACAAAAAATGTGCTGGTACTAAGAATATTTACATCACCATTGCTTGCCTTTACACTCCACATGAGTTCTGTTACCGCTCCATCAGCAATTGATTTTGCTTTTAAGGCATCATCGATTTGCTTATGTGTAAGCGCAACGGAAGTTACCGACCCAGTAACAGGAAACTCGACCAGCGGATTGTTCAGATCACCACCAGTACGCAGTGCCATTACAATTTTGTACGTGGGTGCTGTTATCAGCCCCGGCTTCGCCGCATTCCAGGAAAATGTTACCGGCGCATTGGGTGTGGCGGCATTCAATACCAGCTTAGTGCCGGATGCTGGTGTTATTACGGTAAAATCAACAAGCCCTTCACCGGTTGGTTCATCGTCAGCGAAATCAGTTTTTTTGCAACTGCTCAAAATAACTACGGCTGCTGATATAAGAAATATTAATTTTTTCATGTTGTGACAATTGATACGTTAGTTAACTAAACCTGCGGTTTATTGCATAGTGATGAATGTTACTTCAGCTTCTGAAGATGAAACGGTTATCGTTGCACCCCCTGGATCAAGAACAGTTCCGTTGAATTTGTACCTGAACTTATTCAACTTTCTGCCTGTAGCGGGTGTGAATGATACGGAAGGAATATATGAAGCACTCCAAATCGTTTCACCAGTTTTAGCTGTCATGACAGTCAACGGTGCTCCGACTGTATTACCAAGATCATCCAGCATGGTAATGGTAGCAGAAACAGGCATCATACGCTGTTCATTTATACTTACGCCATATGCCTTATCAAAGTTTACAGTTACCACATCATCGCTTCCCACTTTAGCAGGGAATATGCGGAGCATAGTAGGTGTAAATACCAGGGGGTCAAAATTGAAAGGGCCCTGGTCGGGTGTTTGTGCAGAACCATCCCTCTTTTTTACAAGGAACCGGAAATTCGTCAATGCAGCAGGAGGCAAACCCCACAGCGCTGTAGCCGTAAATGTAAAACTCCATTTGTTGGTACCCGCAGCCGTCATTCGTGCAGCATCGGGTGAATTAGTCCAGCTGGTATTCAGCGGGCTGTCACCCGCATTACCCCAAAGCCAAATGAAGGCTTCTGTAGCACCGGCCATGCCCGTCCCCGTTACATCAAATGTTAAGGTCACCTGGTCTTCCGCAGTAAATGTAGAAGGCGTGAATGTTGGATTCTGCGCTTTCAGGCCAACACCGGCTGAGAGAAATAAAATGAAATATAAAAATAGCTTCTTCATATAGCAATGCTTTTATTGTTTTGCAAATTCATAACTGTAAGATATCAATACCTTGCCGCTGCTGGCATCTTTACGTTGAACACTCAGCTTAAGTGTATTGGCTGCTCCTACGGGATAACCACCCAATACAATTTTTTCCGTTGCAGCTCCGCTGCTAAGCGTTATCTCTTTAGGGTAATCAGCATTATCAACCGCCCAGTTACCACTGGTGAGTTTAATAATACGAGGTGAAGCGCCGGGATCGGTAGTAAATGTTCCGGGCGTATTACCATTCAGGTTTAAAGTCAGCTTAAATTCAGTATAAGGGAAAAGAGTTGTTAGGTCCTTTTCTTTAAAAGGAAAGCCTTTTGCTTTAGCGTCTTCATCTGTTTGTGTAGCCTTTACCAGCTTCCACTGGCCGGCTATAGATGAAAGCACATCTCTTGGTTCACCAATATCCTTATGCTGCTCCGGCTTGCAGGAACTAAGTGCCAGCGCAGTGATTGAAGCAAATAAAAAAGTTTTGAATAATATTTTCATATACAATCGTTTTAAAAATTAAAAACAACCACCTTCAACGTTCATAATAAATGCCGTGTTCGCATCTTTTTCTGCTTTCGGAAACTGGAGAATAAAACCATTACAGTTCCAAACAGAATTGCGACGGTCAATGTTCACATTGTTCCTTGCACCGATACGTTTTATTTCCTGGGTACGGTTCCCTTCACCTACCAGCTCCAGTTCTCTTTCAGAACGGGATGCAGCTATAACAGCAGCCGCTGTTGCATTTGCCGGAAGGTTGAATGTAGTTCCCCCATAAGCCCGGGTCATAATAGCATTGATATCAGCAATAGCAACCGGCAGGTTCGTCCCCCCTGTTTCTGCACCAGCTTCTGCCCTTATCAGCATTATTTCTGTAAGGTGCACGAGTGGCAGGGCAAAATTGTTTTTATTATACTTTGTCAGGAGATTAAAACCAGGCTGTAATGTAGTGCTGTACCAGGCGGCTTTACGCACATCAGCAGCCCTTGCGGTAGCTACTGCATAATATTGATCCGTAAACCGGAAATTAGGCAAGCCGGCATCTGATCGGAATGCGCCTCTCAGTTCGCCAGCCGGACGGAAACCATTAGCATCATCAGCAATCACCAATATTCCTTCTGTACTTAAGCCAAGTGAAAAACGGTTATCATACCCGGCGTCCAGTGTAAACTTATTGCTTGCGATAACTTCATTGGCATATTTATATGCATTTGCAAAATCATTTTGCTGGAAATAAACTTTGGATAAAAATGCTTTTGCCGCCCATTTTGTAGCTGAATAGAATTTACCGTTAGCTGTTACATCCGGCAGCAATCCTTCTGCTGAAGTCAGGTCGGCAATAATCTGTGCATAAACCTCGGCTACGGTTGACCTATTTACGGAACCCAGGCTTAGTTCTGTTCTGACAGGTATGCCCAGGTGACCATTACCCGGCGAATATCCCCAGGGTTGTGCAAAGGTTCTTACCAGCTCAAACATGGCAACAGCACGGAACAATTTTGCCTCACCCTCTATCAGGTTTTTCTGCGTAGTGGCAAGATCCAGGCGGGATATAATTTTATTACACCTTGCAATTACTTCGTAGCCTTTTGAATAAAAGCCATCCCTTGTTCCGCCAAAAATGGAGTTTTGCCTTTTAAAGATCTCTGAATAGTCGCCGGTAAAAAACTCACCGCGGTACTCATCACCAAGCAATTCATTCATTATTTGTAAACGGCCACCATAAAAAGCGCCGTCTGATATAATTGTATAAAGCCCATTGGAGAAGGCAAGTAAATCCGCTTCTGTTTTTAAAGCTTGTTCCTCATTCAACTGGCCTTCTGGTGGCCGCTCTAAAAACTTCTTACAGGAGCTGATACTGATGACCAACACGACCATCAGCGATATTTTGATTAATTGTTTCATATGATTCATATTCTTAAGCAATTATTGTATAGGTTAAAATCCAAGGTTAATACCGAACACAAATGTTTTTTGCGTAGGCGCAGTCAGATAAGTTACGTTCGGGCTAAGATTTCTGTCCTGCGGATTTTCAAAATCACGGGTAATCTCAGGATCGCCACCCGGATATTTAGTAAACGTCAGCAGGTTTGAACCAGACAGATAAAATTTCAAACTCCTCAACTTCCATTTCTTTAATTGAGCAGGTGAAACCGTATAACCCAGGGTAAGTTCACGCAAACGTAAATAGCTTGCATCATGCAGGAACATCGTAGAGTTGAACTGATCCTCACTTGGTAAACCAGGATAGTTTGTTGCATCCGTAGTAAGGCGTGGATATTTAGCTATATCGCCCGGCTTTGTCCACCTGTCGTAAAAATCTTCACGGAAGTTCCAGTTCTTTTTAGATACACCCATGAACTGGTATTTACCGGAGTTGTCATATATATTGCCGCCAATTACATACGTAAATAAAACAGAGAGGTCAAAGCGTTTGTATTCTGCTGCAGAATTGAATCCGCCAATGAAATCAGGCATTACACTTCCGGCAAATACCCGGTGATCCAATGAGAAGGTTTTTGTTTGTTTACCATTTTTATCTAACCAGATAGGTAATCCATCAGCCGGATCAACACCGTAATAGCGTACCAGGTAGTTCACACCCAATGGCAGTCCCTTCACCACACGGGTATCATTGGTACCGCCACTCACGGCATCAGGTCCCAATTCCCAATCCAGTACTTCATTGTAGTTACGTGAAATATTACCACCAACTGACCACTTAACGGTTGGCTTATTAATTATTTTATAATTAAGGCTCAGCTCCAGGCCCTCATTTAAAACGCGGCTGTCAAAAAGATTACGGTTGATATTCGGTACACCTGTTGAAGGAGGCAGACCAGGACTTAAGATAGTCGAAGTTGTCTGCTTGTTATAATAAGCCAGTTCACCGGTCAGCTTATTGTTTGCTAATGCAAATTCAACAGCCACATCTATATTCTGTAATTCTTCCCAGGCGAGGTCAGGATTACCAATATTGTTCAGGTATAAAGTCGGATTGCCATTATAAGGCGTTCCGCCCTGACGGTAATTATCATAATAATTACCCGATCCGATATTGGCATTACCAACGATACCGAAGCTGGCCCGCAGCTTCAGGAAATTAATGAATTTAATATCTTTTATAAAATCCTCTTCACTCAATGTCCATGCTGCAGAGGCTGCCGGGAAAAAACCATGCTTATTGTTGGTACCAAATTTTGAAGAACCATCAATCCTCGCCGTAAGCTGCAACGCAATTTTATCTCTGAAAGAATAGTTGATACGGCCGAAGAAACTGTTAAACGTATACTCACCATCTGCCTTTTCAGTTGCCTGTGCGGGTGTTTGCGATTCACGCTGCTGGATAAAGAAATCCCTTCTCTCTCTGAAGGCATCCATATTTTTCCAGTATGGTTCATTAGCAAACTGGCCGATTTCAAAAAGATAGCTTTTCTGCACATATTCATTCGCTTCCACACCCAGCAAGAAATTGAACTTGTGGTTATCACCAAAATTTTTGAGGTAGTTCACCGTCACATTTCCGTTCTTATTGGTGCCCCAGTAAGGGAAGGCTTTGGCGTAACCTGAGTCAGGATTGTTAATCCAGTTGGCTGATTCAAAAATATTATCGAGCCCTTTGATATATTCAATAGAACCATTTGCCCTGATAAATACATTTTTTACCGGCTCATATTCAAAAGAAAGGCCGCCGATAATCCGCTCGTTTACTTCCCTTCTTTTTGTTTCCTGTATTTTTCTTACCGGGTTAGCTCCATTCACAAAGTAAGAACCATCAGGATTGTAAGGCGTGTAGAACGGTAACGCACTACTCATCGCATCGCCAATACCACCATCCCATGCAGCCGATACCCTTTTGTTGGTACCCCTGTTATAGCCTGATGTGAGCGATACTTTTAGATTGTCGAGTATTTTATAATCCATGTTCAGCCTGGCACTCAGGCGCTGGTAGCTGTTTGTTTTTATATAACCTTCATTGTTGCTGTATGACAGGTTAGCAAATGTTTTCAATTTATTTGTGCCTTGCGACATGCTCAAGTTATGTTCATTGATAAACCCGACCTGCGTCAGCAAATCCCACCAATCTGTATTGTTCTGGCTGGCTGTTGCATAAGTATATCCACCCGGCAAATCAGCCGCACCGGTTTTGCCATCATTTTCCCATGCTTCCTGTCTTAATTGCAACCACTCACTCGTATTGGCAAATTCCTGCCTTTTAGCATACGTAACAGCACCCAGGCGTGTGGAATAATTAAAACTCATCTTGCCTGTCTTACCTCTTTTAGTGGTAATAAGGATTACACCATTCGCACCCCTTGATCCATAGATACCAGTTGCACCAGCATCTTTTAATATTTCGATTGATTCAATATCTGACGGATTAAGTGATGCCAGTGGGTTTTGGTTCATGGCACCTGCATTACCTCTGGAAAACTGATCGGATATAATCGGTATACCATCTACCACGTACAACGGATCCCCACCGGCCGAAATAGAGCCCACACCGCGGATACGGATAACGGAGCCCGAACCTGCCAGGCCATTTCCCTGCACGATCTGAACACCCGGCGCTTTACCCTGCAATGCAGCTTCAAAGCTTGGTGCCACGATGGTGTTGAGTTTATCACCGGATACTTTGGCAATGGCACCGGTAACTTCTTTTCTGCGCTGGGTACCATAACCAATTACCACCACTTCATTGAGTGATGTGTTGTTGACCACCAGCGATACATCGACAGATGCACTACCACCAATAGCTACTTCCTGTTGCGAATAGCCAACAGAAGAAAACACGAGTGTTTGTGCGTTTGATGCGACGGTAATACTATACGTACCATCTGCTTTGGTCTGCACCGCAGTCCGGGTACCTTTCACACTCACAGTAACACCAGCAATGCCGGTCCCTTGTTGTGAATCGGTAACCTTACCAGTAATAGTTTTGTTTTGGGCAAAGACAACGCTTGTTGTCAGGACAAGGGCAATCAGACTTGCCGTCCTCAGGAAACGTAAGAGTAGCATAAGCAATCAATATTTTTAGCAAATCAATCCACACAGCGATCATGTATTAAGTACACGATCAAATGTGTATTAAACACACAATGTTAAGACTATTTTAAAATCTTCCAAAAAAAATTCGACCAATGGTGAAGAATTTAATACAGGAAGGCAGAAAAGCCGGTCGGTTCAAACTGGCTGAAATTACAGAAAACGATTTCTGATGTTGATTATCAAGCCGTTGTGAGTTTTGGGGTCCGGGATTTGGAGGAGCCGGATTTTTTTGTGTGCTGATGCTGCAAACGATATAGTTTTCCCGGCCTGTGTGGCACATCTTCTTCCATTTCGCCCACATCCTGCAACCAGTCTTTAAGCGATATTTTTTTACGGAAGTTGCGGCGATCGAGTTCAACGCCCAGGATCGCTTCATATAATTCTTGTAATTCCCGCAGTGAAAACTTTTCGGGGAGCAGGTTGAATACGATCGGTTGATCCATGATTTGTTGCTGCAATTGCCTCAAACAAGTATCCAGTATCAGTTTATGGTCAAAGGCCATTCTCCTGATTTCATTCACCGGATGCCAGTTCAGTTCATTATTATTCAGCTTCAGCTTATGGTGCTTAATATCTATCAGTGAATAATAGGCAATGGTGATTACCCGGCCAGAAGGGTGCCTGCTGATACTTCCAAAAGCCTGCACCTGCTCAAGAAAAACATCACTCAGACCGGTTCGCTCTTTCAATATCCGGTACGACGCTGTTTCCAGGTCTTCATCGGGCCTTACCAGATCACCCAATAAAGAATATAAACCGGAAAATTCTTCCAGGTCAGATTTGATAAGCAATACTTTCAATTCCTTGTCATCGTAGCCAAAAATTACACAGTCAACAGAGACCGCAATATTGAAGTATTCAAGGTGACTTATCTTCTCAACTTCCGCTGTCTTTAAAACCTGGTTCGTTGCCATGATTACAGTGTGTGTTTAGTCGGTTATTGAATCACAAACTTAACAGCTATTGTCTGATTAGCCCCTGTTATTTTTATCCAGTATGTACCCGATGGAAGGCCTGTCAGCTTATTCGTAAAGGGCAGACGGTGCGTACCCTTTACCAGGTTGCCTGTGTAGAATGACCCAATCTGCTGGCCCGTTCCATTAAATAGCATGGCTTGTGCTATGCCGGTTTTAGGCATATATACTTGCAGCACTGAAGCATTGGTAGCAGGGTTTGCCAAAACTGTAGCAGAGAGCTGATCAGCGGTAGCGGTTGGCCCGTTACCAGCTGATGTAACGACTATATTTGAAATATTCCTGTTCAGGTATACCCTGTATTCACCCGGCTGAAGGGTAAAAGATTGTGCTGTACCGGTTGCGGCGGTGGTGGTACCGGCTGTATAATTATACCATGTACCGGCAGTTGGGAATGTTACAGACCCTGTTTGAGCTGTTACATCAAAGTTTCCCATCACTACAATACAGGATGTATCCGCAGCACTGCGCACACGCATCCATTTAAACCCACCGCCAAGACTTCTGTCAAGTGAAATATTATTAGCCGTAAACACATCTTTATATAGACCATGAAAACGAAGTTTATTCAGGCTGCTGAATACATCGTATACATGTTTGCGTTGTGCAACGGCTTTATAATCCCAGCGAATAGGTTTGTTATCAAGCCGGCAGTTATTGTTGATTGTTCCATCCACACAGCGGTTAATGGAGAAATCATAGCCCAGTTCGCCAAATTGCCATAGCATTTTTGGCCCGGGTGCCGTATAAAAGAAGGCTCCTGTCAGTTCAATACGGCCCAGGGCAGTATTCAGGTCACGTATATTGTGTGCAGCATTGCTGTTATTGCCAAACTGTAGATTCTTGTACATTATTCTTTCCTCATCATGACTTTCCATATACGCCACCAGGTGCGGATTGCTCCAGTTTCTTGTGGTATGCAGGTAGCCCTCAAAGTTTGAATTTGATACAAAGCCCATCGCTGCCTCCTGGAAATTAAACGTATTGTTTCCCCAAAGCATCATACCATAATTAGACAATTCTATCTCCTCTGTATTCTCGGCAAAATGTTCGAGAATACAGTAGGTGCCCGGCGCTTTCAACTGCATGGTATCGTAATACCTTTTCCAGGTAGCCACACGGTCGGCGTGATAGGCTGCAAAACAAGTTTCATTGGAAGTACTGCCGCTGCATTGGGTATTTTGTGTAAACCCTTTTGACAAATCCCAGCGAAACCCGTCAATTTTATATTCCTGCAACCAATGTTCTATAACCCTGCTGGTAAAGTAGCGGGTGCGCAGGCTTTCATGGTTAAAGTCGTTGAACACATTGTACGGATGTTGTGCCGTTACATTCAACCAGGGGTTATTCGCTGCTGGCTGGTTGGTAGCCGGATTCCAGTATAATGCTGCTAAGGGATTGCTGCCTGTGGTGTGGTTCAGCGCAATATCCATTATCACGGCTATACCATTTTTATGACAGCTGTCAATAAATTCTTTTAGTGTATTCTTCGGGCCATAATATTTATCAGGAGCCAGGAAGTAAGAAGGATTGTAACCCCAGCTTTCATTGCCATCAAATTCACTAAGCGGCATTAACTGGATAGCATTTACCCCAAGCGATTTGAAATGGCTCAAGGTATCACGCAATGTTTTCCAGTCATGTGCTGCAACAAAATCACGCAGCAGCATTTCATATATAACCAGGTTACGTTTATCCGGACGCTGAAAATTATTAACTGCCCAGTTATACGCCGGTGCATTAGTTTGTAAAATACTCACGATACCTGTTTGTCCGGCAGGATAAGCTTTGAGGTTTGGATAAGTGGCCGCTGTAATAAACTGATCGTTGCCCGGATCCAATACCTTCTCGGCATATGGCTCTCCTACCTTCAAAGTGCCATCCACTAAGTACTGGAATGCATATTCCTGTCCCGGCGTAAGGCCTGTTATACGCAACCACCAGTAATTACCATCTGGTGTTTTGTTCATTAAGTATGCGGCCTGTTCTGTCCAGTTGCTTCCGGGAAATTCGCCAATCACCGAAACTCTTGTTTTGCCAGGCGCATTTAATACCAGCACAGCAGAAGTATTGCCCGCTTCATAATTAATACCATCCCGGACACCTGCAGGCAATGCGGCAACTGGCGGTATGAAAAACTGGAATGACTCAGATTTAGTGGTGGCACCGACCGTAGCATCCACCCGTACTGTTTGCATACCGGCGGCTGATAAGGCAGGGTTAGCCGAAATAGTTGTTACACCATTTGCAGCCTGGATTTGTGTGCCATTTAGAAATAGTTTCATATCCGCTGTCTGACTGGCAACAGCTGTCAGGCTGATATTATCCCCCACATTTTTTGAAATGGGTTCTGGTATCATGTTGTATGTCGGCTGGAATGGCGGCACCGTAAACCTCGTTGCCAATGAATTATCATACACCGGCACATACATATCGCCGCCATCAGCATTTCGTTGTACACTGGTCCCCGCGCCATTGCGGAAAAGTATAGCAATGCGTAAAATGGTTTCACCTGCAGGCACGCCAAAAAAGCTGCGGATATTATTGATGCTATACCGCCATTTATTCCCGCCCAGCGAAGTGGCCTGTGCTGCGACAGGTGTGGTGGCCCAGGTAAACTTTATATACTTCCAGTCAGACGGACCCGTACTCAAATTCGTAATCACGGCCACATGCACATATACATCAGTAACGGGCGAATAATTGAATAAGCCCTGGTTACCTTTGGCAGCATCCACCGTTATATCAATATTATCATTATCCTTCGGAAAATCGGGTGTCCAGGTTAGTAGTTGGGAAAAACCCGCAGATGGCAAGAGCATGGACAAAAGCCCGATAAAGAAAAATTTTCTCATGACAAGCATTTTACAACTTCAAAATCGTTTGACAGGCAGAAAGAAACTATCGCTTCAACCTATTGTCAGTTCGAAGATATAAAATATGTACTTACGACACATTAAATTTTCTAAACGGTGGCACTGGCAGAGTTAAAAACCTGTCCTTACCTTTATTAACTAATGTGTTTCAAATATGTATACAAAAGAGCAGGCCAGGGATTTACAAAAGGTCAGTGGTGATTTATTGAAGAAAAAAGACAGTGCCGCAGTAAAAGATATTGCGATGTTGCGCAATGTACTTCGATTTCATGAACACCGTTACTATGTATTAAATGACCCGCTGATTGCAGACTACGAATATGACCAGTTATATAAATCCCTGGAAAAGCTGGAAGCAGAAAATCCTGATTTAATTATTCCTGATTCGCCCACACAGCGGGTGGCGAAGGGGCTTACTAAAGAGTTCCCTACTGTACAGCACCTGGTACCCATGTTATCATTGGATAATTCGTATAATGCTGATGATTTAAAAGATTTTGACCGCAAAGCGAGGGAGCTGACCAAACTCGACATAATTGAATACTGCGTAGAGCCTAAATTTGACGGGGGCAGTATTTCCATCATCTATGAAAACGACATACTCGTTCGCGGTGCCACCCGTGGCGATGGTGTGGAAGGGGATGATGTAACCACCAATATCAGGCAAATCAGGAGCATCCCCCTTTCTGCAAAATTTTCTGATTATGGTTTGCAACAAGTAGAGATAAGAGGTGAAGTGCTGATCAATAAAAATAATTTCAGAAAATATAATGAAAAACTGATGGAGGAAGGTATTCCTCCGCTGGCCAACCCGCGTAATGCAGCGGCGGGCACTTTGCGTATCAAAGATCCCAATGAAGCGGCCAAAAGAAACCTGGAAGCGTTTGTATACCATGTTAGTGACTATACATTACTCAAAGGCAAAACAGTTCCGGAAGAGCTCACCACACATTCCGGCTCATTAGCGATGCTCTGGCAACTTGGCCTGCGCAGCCCCGAAATGGAAAAGAAAGTATTTAAAGGTATTGACGGGGTTATTAAATATTGTGCCGATTTTGAAGTGGGCCGCGACGATCTGCCCTACGAAATTGACGGCATGGTAATCAAAGTCAACGATTTTGCCCTGCAGGATAAAATGGGCATGACCTCACACCATCCACGCTGGGCCATTGCCTATAAATTCAAAGCAAGACAGGCAACAAGTAAACTACTGGGGGTAGAATTCCAGGTGGGAAGGACCGGTGCCGTAACCCCTGTGGCCAAATTGGAACCTGTTGGCGTGGGCGGTGTAACGGTAAGCAGCATTTCAGTGCATAACGAAGATTATATTGCTGAAAAAGATTTACGCATTGGCGATGCCGTATTGATTGAAAGGGCCGGCGATGTTATTCCGCAAATTGTTAAATCACTGGCAGACGTACGGACCGGTAAAGAAAAGAAGATTGAGTTTCCAAAAAACTGTCCGGTTTGCAACAGTAAATTATTTAAGGAAGAAGAGGAAGCGGTATGGCGTTGTATTAATATTGAATGCCCGGCACAAGTGGTGGAGCGCATCATTCACTTTGTTAGCAAGGATGCCATGGATATCCGTGGTTTCGGTGATGCAAATGTGCGCAAGTTTTATGAACTCGGCTTATTAAAAGATGTACCCGGTGTATATACACTTGACTTTGGCAAAATAAGCGGCATGGAAGGTTTTGGTCAGAAGTCGATTGATAATTTGCAACTGGCCATTGCCAATTCAAAAAAGCAGCCGCTGCACCGTTTAATATATGCGCTGGGTATACGTTTTGTGGGTGAAACAACGGCTAAAACATTAGCACAGGCAGTCAACCACCTCCTTGATTTCAAAAAATTCTCTTTAGACGATTTGAAGAACCTCGAAGATATTGGCCCAAAAGTGGGTGGCAGTATCCACCATTTTTTCAGCAATAAAAGCAATATAGAAATGCTGGAAGAACTGGAGAAACTGGGTCTTCAATTAAAGAACCAGAAGAAAGAATTGTCTGCCGGCGGAAACCTGGCCGGGCAAACTTTTTTATTCACCGGTACCTTGCCAACACTTAAACGAGGTGCCGCCGAAGCCATGGTGGAAGAAAACGGCGGGCAAATTCTTAGCGGCGTAAGCGCTAAACTAAATTATCTCGTGGTAGGTGAAGATGCGGGAAGCAAACTGGACAAAGCAAAAAAGTTAAATACAGTTAAAATAATTAGTGAAGAAGAGTTTCTGAAAATGATAAAATAATTTACACTGTTATATTACATAATCTGTAAACCCTTTCATAATGCAACGGTTTTACTCCCTTTTTGCTTTCCTGCTGATTAGCAGCCTGGTGTCGGCGCAACCAAAGCCCGTGATTAAAAACCTGGTGTTCGAGGGTGCAGGTATCAGGGGGATTGCTTACTGCGGCGCTATACAGGAGCTAGAGAAGCAAGGCATACTCAGCCAGGTAGAAAAAGTTTGCGGTACTTCTGCGGGAGCCATTGTAGCATTAACCCTTTCACTTGGCTACACGGCTGATGAAATTAAAACCATTGTTGGCAAGACTAATTTCAAAAAGTTCAATGATGGTAATTATTTTATGGCGGGCGGCATCAACCGTATCAATAAGTATTTCGGCTGGTACCGTGGTAAACGGGTGGAAAACTGGCTGGAAGATATGATTGCAGCAAAAACAGGTAATGCAGATATCACTTTTGAAGAATTGCGAAGAAGAGGCTTTAAGGAACTGCATATTACCGGCACTTGTCTGAATAAACAACGGCTCATATTCTTCTCGCATGAGAATTATCCGAATATGAAAGTGAAAGATGCTGTACGTATTTCCATGAGCATACCGTTATATTTTGAGGCGGTATTTATTGACAAAAGCGGCACTGTTATTTCTCATCCAAAAAAAATGGAGGGACTGGATATTTTTATAGACGGAGGTTTAACAGGCAATTTCCCCATTAAAGCATTTGACCATGACGGCAAAGCTAACATGTATACATTAGGCTTCCGGATAGATTCTGATGACCAAATTACAAATGACAAAGGACAACGGGAACTGGCTGCAATGCCGGTTACAAAATTAAACCAGTATCTCGCCGCTTTTTACAATATGATTGTCGAAAATCTGAACCGCCAGCCCTTGACAGCCGAGGACTGGCAGCGAACTGTTTCAATCAGTGATGGTAAAGTAGCACCACGTATCCGTAAATTATCAACTGGTGAAATCAGTACATTAATGAATAACGGCAGCCTTGCCACCCAACAATTTCTTCAGCATCCTTAAACTATTTATATGTTACAAACAACCACTGTCCGTTTTTTAAAAGAATTGAAGAAAAATAACAACAAGCCCTGGTTTGATGCCAATCGCAAAGCTTATGAAGCTGCCAAGGTTGATTTTGCCGGCTTTATTCAAAAGGTAATAGACACACATGGTAAAAAAGATCCGTCTATAAAGGATATTGCAGCAAAAGACTGCATGTTCCGCATAAACCGGGATGTACGCTTTTCAAAAGACAAGTCACCGTATAAAACAAATATGGGGGCCAGCATCAACAAGGGTGGTAAAAAAGCCTGGAATTATGCCGGCTATTATTTTCATTTGGAGCCGGGTGGTTGTTTTACCGGCGGGGGGCTGTATTCGCCGGAGCCCGCTATACTTCAAAAGGTAAGGCAGGAAATCGATTATAACCTGCCGGCTTTCAAGAAACTTATTACAGCAAAAAAATTCAAATCGATATACGGTGAATTTGACAGAAGCGCTGAATATACACTGAGCCGTGTACCAAAGGGATATGAGCCCGACAACCCGGCTGCCGAATACCTGAAACTGAAAAGTTATATTGCTATGATAAAAGTCAGCGATGCAGACCTAACATCAAAAGATCTTGTAAAAAAAACGGTTGCAGCGTTTGAAGCACTGCAACCGGTGATTGAATTTATTAACGAAAGTGTGGCGGGATAGTTCACAAATTCCTCTCTGGTCAATTACCCACTTTCTGCTTAATAACTCAAGTGATGGACATCACTGGACGGGTGACGGATAAATCAAGGGTATTGGATGTTATGTTTTGATACTCCACTACTTCACAAACAGCCGGAGCAGCTCTTCACTACCTAATCCACTATAATTATGTAGTAACTCTCTATTTGTTGTACCACTTCCGGCTGTTCATGAAGCTGTGGCTAAATCAGGATTCAAAAGTAACAGACCGGACAAGATCAAACAATAGAACCTTGAATTGAAATCATATAGAATCTCTACTAAGATGAAAGACGTAGTACTGGCGGCGTAAAAACGTCACGCAAACGGTTGCAGTGACTAAAGCCATTTCCTTAACAATAAACGGTTATAGCCGTGAAGCTATAACCGTTTATACGATTCATTACTGATAAAATTTCTTTACAACAGACCTTTAGCAGCAAGGTATTCTGCAATCTGTACGGCATTGGTCGCGGCACCCTTCCTGAGATTATCACTTACCACCCACATATTAAGTGTATTCGGTTGTGACTCATCACGGCGTAACCTTCCTACAAATACTTCATCTTTTTCATGTGCATCCATGGGCATTGGGTATTGTTGTGTGGCCGTGTCGTCCACGACTACTACGCCGGGTGAAGACTGCAGTAATGATTTTACTTCTGCTAAATCATAATCATTAGCAAACTCAACATTTACGCTCTCGCTATGGCCACCCATTACCGGAATACGGACCGTAGTGGCTGTTACCCGAATGCTGTCGTCACGCATTATTTTACAAGTCTCTTTTACCATTTTCATCTCCTCCTTTGTATAACCATTGTCCAGAAACACATCTATCTGCGGTATAACGTTCAGATCAATCGGGTATTTATAAGCCATCGGGTATTCGCTGTTCGCTCCTTTAACCTGCTTTGCCCTTTCGCCATGCAGTTGCGCTACAGCTTTTACACCGGTACCCGTTACACTTTGATAGGTGCTTACCACCACCCGCTTAATGCCATATTTTTTATGCAGCGGGTTTAAGGCCACCACCATTTGTATAGTAGAACAATTAGGATTGGCGATGATTTTATCTTTTGCCGTTAATATATCTGCATTTATTTCAGGCACTACCAGTGGTTTAGCCGGATCCATCCGCCAGGCCGATGAGTTATCAATAACTGTAATACCCGCCTCTGCAAATTTTGGTGCCCACTCTAGTGAAGTACTGCCACCTGCAGAAAAAATCGCTACGCCTGGTTTTGCAGCAATTGCATCAGTCATGCTCACCACCTTATAGTTCTTACCCTTGAATTCAATTTCCTTACCTACTGATTTTTCAGAAGCAACGGGAATTAGTTCCGTTACAGGAAAATTTCTCTCTGCTAATACCTGGAGCATTTTAGTGCCAACTAATCCTGTGGCGCCGACTACTGCAACTTTCATTTTGTTTGTCCCCCCTCTTCCGCAAAGCGGAAGTTTTTTTTATAGTTAGAAAATATTTTAAAGCCAACTGTTTGCTACTATCAACTTCGTTGCGTCGCACACTTGTACTGCATATCTTTATTCAGCTTTACCTCTGCTGTCACTACTGGCGCATTACTTACTCTTTTTGCCAGTCCCTTTTTTTGTCAGACGGGGACCGTCAGACAAAAAAAGGCCTTCCGGTTAAGGAAGGCCTGCTAAACTTTTATGTTGTACACACAATACGCTGCAAACCTTCCCTCAGGAATGTTTCTTATTGCGTTTTGTATGTTTAATCATCATCATTGATGACAAAAGTAACCGCCTGTTTATTTATCTCCAAAAATATAATCTTCAAATCAATATATTTAATTATTTTTAAATGTGTTATTAACTCCCCGCACTATGAGAAAGTTAGTTTTTGTATTGATGCTTACACCTGTTTGTTTGTTTTCTCAAAACAGGTACGATGTTGTAATTGATGAAATCATGGCCGATCCTTCACCACAAACCGGTCTTCCTTCCAACGAATGGATCGAATTAAGGAACACGACGGCCTTACCAATCAATTTACAAAACTGGAGAATCGGTGATGCGACCGGTATCAGCGGGCCAATGCCCGGTTTCACACTGCAGCCCGGCGCCTGCGTTATTGTTTGTACCGGCAGTGCTATTTCTGCTATGTCCGCTTTTGGAACAACCATAGCTGTAACCAGTTTTCCTTCATTAGACAACGATGGCGATCAGCTATTTCTCCGCGGAGCAAATGGTAAAACAATACATGCGGTGAATTATACTTCAGGCTGGTACCAAAATGAAATAAAAAAAGAGGGCGGATGGACGTTAGAAATGATCGATCCAACATCTCCATGCACCGGTGCAGGTAACTGGAAGGCAAGCATACACACGGCCGGGGGCAGCCCTGGTATGATCAATTCCGTTGATGGAGTAAACAGCGATGCAGCACCACCGAAGTTAAAAAGGGCCTATACTACAGACAATGTAACTATCGTATTGGTGTATGACGAACCCATTGACAGCTTGGCCGGTGCCACCTTGGCAAATTATACTATCGATGGCGGGCTAACTATTAACAGTGTCGTCTCGGTTGCACCTTTGTTTGATCTCGTACAACTAAAAGTTAGTACACCCATGCAGCCAAATACAGTATATACAATAACCGCTGCAAACGTCAGCGATTGCAGCGGCAACCTGCTTGGTACGTCTAACAAAACCAAAACAGGATTGCCCGCCGATCCGGCACCAGGCGAGTGGATCATCAATGAAGCATTGTTCAACCCTCGCAGCAATGCACATGATTTTATAGAATTCTATAATAACAGCAAGAAGATATTTGACGCCGCTAAACTCTTCATTGCTAACCGCAACAGTGCTGGCGCAATAAGCTCGGTAAAGCCCTTAAGCACTGTTCCTTTCTACATTTTCCCCGGTGATTATATCGTTGAAACAGAAGATGCAGATAACCTGGCTTTACAATACCTCGTTAAGTACCCGGACAATGTAGTTGTTGTTACCGCTCCCCCTTCCTTTCCGGATGATGAAGGAACAATTCTTGCCCTGAATGTCCAGGGTACTATAACAGATGAAGTGAAATATAAAGATGACTGGCATTTTAAACTTATTGATAATGCCGAGGGAATATCGCTGGAACGGATAGACCCCAATGGACCTTCGCAAAACGAAACTAATTGGCATAGTGCCGCATCCACAGCTGGTTATGCAACCCCGGGTTATAAAAACTCACAGTACAGGCGGGTGGATGCCATTGGTGCTACAGTGGAGGCTTCCCCAAAAGTTTTTTCGCCGGACAATGATGGCAGGGATGATATAGCAACAATACAGTATGCTGTTACCGAGCCCGGATATATAGCCAATATTGCCATTTTTGATGCAGCCGGAAGATCGGTCAGAAAACTCGTCAGCAATGGCACATTAGCGCTGAATGGCTATTGGAATTGGGATGGGTTGGATGACAAAGGGTATAAACTTCCCGTGGGAGCCTATATTGTTTTTACAGAAATTTTCAATTTACAGGGTAAGAAGGAGCGCTTCAGGAATACAGTTGTGCTGGCAAGAAAACTATGAGAGCCCCCCTTTCTTTGTTTTGAATCATTTATATTCGTTATTCATCATATCAGACCGGCATTCGGCAAAGAACCATAAAACAAAAAAACCACCAAATATGAACCTCAACAACCAACAAACTATCAAGGGCGGCATTATAACTGTAATCATAGCTGGCGCCCTATGCGTATTGACAATCCTTGCCTCAGACAGTATGGGTAGTGGCGGAGGAAAACTTTTCTCCATTTGCTTCTCCGTAATCTTTTTTGGAATAACGGCCGTAATATCAGCAGTAGCTGGAAAGCATCCTGATTATAAAGGATTGGGTAATGCAGGTGCTATCGTTTCCGGCATTGCCGCTTTAATGGTTGTAGTAATCACACTCGGCGAACCAACCGATAAGTTAATATACCAGCTTACCGGCTCTTTAACTATTGCGGCTATTGCTTTAGCCCATATAAGCCTGCTGCACCATTTTAAGATACAAAATAAATATGCTAACCAGGCCCGTACCCTCGCTACCGTATTCATTTCTATTTTTTCGCTGATTATTATTTCGCTCATTTTTGAATCCGGCGAAAACTTCGAATATTCCCTGATGAGGGCTGGCAGCGAGACCATCGGCAAACTACTTGCATCATCACTGGTAGTGGATTTGGCAGCCACCCTGCTCGTACCACTTTGCAACCGGCTGGATGTAAAAGATGAGACACCCACACTGAGTTTTACTGAAGAGTCAACAACTCCGCCTGCTGCTGACGAACAAAATAAAAGCACTACTGAATAACCAACTAAAAAGCCCCCAAAGAGTTTGGGGGCTTTTTAGTACAACTATCTTTTTAAACAAGTTCTATCTCGAAACTAACCAGGTCTTTAAACTGCTGGATTCGTTGCTCGATATCCTTCTTCCCAATTTCTTTTAAACGGGTAGGGCCAAATTTCTCTACGCAAAAACTGGCCATGGCAGAACCAACGATGATGGCCCGCTTCATATTCTCAAATGAAATGTCACCTGTTTTGGCAATATGCCCCGTAAATCCGCCGGCAAATGTATCGCCAGCACCAGTTGGGTCAAACACTTCTTCCAATGGCAGTGCCGGGGCAAAGAATACACTGTCTTTATCGAACAAAAGGGCGCCATGTTCGCCTTTCTTAATAATAAGGTATTTGGGGCCCATTTCTAAAATTGCTTTCGCTGCTTTTACAATGGAAAAATGACCTGTAAGTTGCCTGGCTTCTGCATCATTTACCAGCAACAAATCCACTTCTTTCAGTACAGCTTTCAAATCATCCATAGCAATCTCCATCCAGAAATTCATGGTGTCCATCACTATCAGCTTCGGTCTTTTTTTCATTTGGCGAATTACACTTAGTTGTGTAGACGGCGCCAGGTTACCAAGCATCAGGAATTCAGCAGCCTGGTAACTGTCGGGTATTTTGGGATTAAAATCGGCCAGCACATTCAGGTCGGTAACCAACGTATCACGGCTATTCATATCCTCATGGTAGCGGCCGCTCCAGAAAAAGGATTTTTTATCAGGTACTACTTCCACTCCGTCAAGCTGTACGCCCCTGCTGCGGAGCTCATCCATTTCTTCTTTGGGAAAATCATACCCGACAATTGAAACCTGCTGTACAGGCTTCACAAAGTTGCTGGCAGCATACGCTACATAGGTAGCCGATCCACCTACAATTTTATCTGTTTTACCAAATGGGGTTTCAATTGCGTCAAAGGCCATTGTACCGACAGTAATGAGCGACATAATTATAGTTTGCGTTTTGTATAGAATCATAGGGGCTGGTCGCCCCTTACGGGGTGCAAACGTACTGTAAAATGAGGAGAAAAGGGACAGCCCGGCTTAGCCAGCCAGCAGGCCCGCAACTGATCCCGATCATGCCATCAACAATAAACAGGAAAACAGGCTTAAGTATCATGGAGTGTTTATTATCTTTGGATATGGCAACTACACAACGAAAGCGAGCTTCTAAAAAAGGGTTGATCCTGCGCAAGGCAGCATCGATGTTCAGGGAAAAAGGATTTGCAGCCACTTCTATGCGTGATTTGGCAGAGGCCGTAGGCATTGAGGCCGCCAGCCTCTATAATCATATCCGTTCAAAAAACGAAATCCTCGAAGCTATTTGCTTTGATGTAGCCAACATCTTCAACACCCATATGGAAGAAGTGGAAGCGGGTAGCCAGAAGAGTATTACCAAGATTGAAAAATTACTCCGCTTTCATATCCAGCAGATGATTGAGAACTATGAAGAAGTGTATGTGAGCGACCGGGAGTGGAAACACCTGGATGAGCCTTACCTGTCCAACTTCCAGACACAGCGCCGCAACTACCGTAAGAAATTTGCTGCCATCATTGAAGAGGGCATGGTCAAAAATGAGATCCGCAAAATAGATGCCCCGACGGCTGTACTTATTATCCTGCACGCCGTAAGTGGTATAGAAAGCTGGCACCGCAGCAAGGCCAAGATTAGCGCAAAAGAGCTGGAGGATAATATGCTGATGATTATGATTGATGGCCTGCGGAAACAACCCTGATCTATGTCACTCCACTTTCATCCCCTCACTGTAAAAGAGGTTAAAAAAGAAACCACTGATTGTGTTTCAGTGCTGTTTGCTATTCCTGAAAACCTGCGGGAAGTGTTTGCGTTTGCACATGGACAAAACCTAACCATTAAAAAAATGATGGATTGCCTGCTCCTGTTGCCGTACACCAGTGTAAAAGAACTTTGGGGCTCTTCTTTCAAAATCGTTTTAAGAAAATGGATGGTGGCTTGTTTTCCTCGTTCGCCAATGAAGAACTGAAAGCAGGGGATGTGCTGGAAGTGCTTCCACCTACCGGTAAATTTAATACAGCGATCAACCAAAATCATGCAAAGGCCTACCTCGCCTTTGCAGCCGGCAGTGGCATCACCCCGGTTATATCCATTCTTAAAACGATTTTGAAAGAAGAGCCCCAAAGTTCTTTTACACTGGTGTACGGCAACAGGAGCAGGCAATCCATCATTTTTTTTGAAGAGCTGGAAGCTCTTAAGAATAAATATATGGGACGGCTTTCGCTTATCTATGTGCTTAGCCGGGAAAAAACAGACACCCCCTTGCACTTTGGCCGTATTGACAGTAAAAAACTGGAACAGCTACATGCTTTGATTAATATTGATAGCACGGATGAAATTTTCATATGCGGTCCCGAGGAAATGATTTTCTCTGTAAAAGATTTCCTGGAACAAAAAGGTATTGATAAAAAGAAAATCCATTTTGAGCTCTTTACTTCTTCCGGTACAAAAAAGAAGTCAGTTACAGAAACTTCAGCAGCAGCAACTGGCGGCCCTTCCAGCACCGTTGTTTTAAAAGCCGACGGACGCAGCTTCGAATTTAAAATACCTTTTAGCGGAGATACTACGATACTTGATGCCGCCTTACAACAAGGTGCCGATCTGCCCTATGCCTGTAAAGGCGGTATGTGTTGTACATGCAAAGCCAAATTACTGGAAGGTGAAGTGGATATGGATGTAAACTGGGGCCTTGAACATGAAGAAGTGGAGCAGGGATTTATTCTCACCTGTCAAAGCCATCCCAAGACAGAAAAAGTAGTGGTGGATTTCGATGCAAAATAATCCTACTGCCGCTCTACAAATAAATCCGTATAAAGCTGCGCACCGGGTACCACCGAATATTTTTCTAAATCAGTGATGCCTTCTTTTGCCAGCACATCTTCATCAATAAATAAATTACCGGTACAACTGGTGGATGGCTGACGTAAAATATAATATGCCGAATCGGCCAGTATATCCACCGTGCGGCTCATTTTTGCCAACATTTCCCCGCCCAATAAATTTCGTACAGCAGCTGTATCAATCGTTGTTCTGGGCCACAAGGCATTGGCGGCGATCCGATCTTTGGCAAATTCTTTTGCCCAGCCGATCGTCATCATACTCATATTATACTTGGTAAGCGTATAGGCCACATGTTTGTCAAACCATTTCGGGTTCATACTAATGGGTGGCGACAGTGTAAGTATATGCGGGTTCTCTGCTTTCTTCAAATGAGGAATACAGGTTTTTGTTACCAGGAATGTACCCCGCACATTGATACTGTGCATCAAATCAAAACGTTTGGCTTCGGTTTGTTCAGTACCCGTAAGGGAAATAGCTGAAGCATTGTTGATTAATATATCAATACCCCCGAAAGCGGCTACTGCTTTGTCCACTACATTTTGTATCTGCTCTTCAAAGCGTATATCGCATTGCACAGCCAATGCTTTGCCACCGGCAGCTTCCATCTCGGCTGCTGCAGAAAAAATAGTACCGCCCAGTTTGGGATTTTCCTCCACACTCTTGGCAGCAATAACAATATTAGCGCCTTCTTTGGCCAGGCGAAGTGCCATAGCTTTGCCAATACCGCGGGTACCGCCGGTAATGAGCACTGTTTTATTGGAGAATGACATGCTGATTATCGTTTAATATTCTGGTAATACTGGTTTTGTCTGCACAATATCCTCAATTCTTTGCATTACAGCATCATCCAGTTTTGAAACTGCATCTATGGCTTTCAGGTTTTGTACCAACTGCTCTTTTTTAGTTGCGCCCAATATAGCGGTTGTTACGTTTGGGTTTTTAATACACCAGGCAATACTCATTTCAGCTAATGATATACCCAGCTCATTGGCCAGCAGTCCCAGGTTTTTTACTTTGTCCAGCAGCTGATCCTTCATCCAGCGATCTTTCAGCCAGTCAAAGCCATTCAAATCAAAACGGCTGCCTTCTGGAATACCGTTATTATATTTCCCGCTCAGCAAACCGGCTGCCAGCGGGCTCCAGATGGTAGTACCCATGCCCACTGTTTTAAAGATGCCGAGGTATTCATTTTCTAATTTATTCCGTTCCAGCAGATGATATTGTGGCTGCTCTACCGAAGGGCCGATCAATCCATACTGGTGCGCCACCCGGTGCGCTTCCATTATCTCCACACCGCTCCACTCACTGGTACCCCAGTATAATATCTTACCCTGCTGAATAAGGTTGTGCATGGTCCACACCACTTCGTCAATTGGTGCCTTTTTGTCCGGGCGATGGCAGAAGTATAAATCCAAATAATCCGTTTGCAGCCGCTGCAAAGCTTCATGGCAGGCTTCCACCAAATGTTTACGGCTAAGGCCATGCTGGTTGGGCTTATTTTCCTTACCCCGCCAGCCAAAAAAAGCTTTGGAAGAAACAGTGTACGAAGTCCTGTCCCAATTTTTCTTTTTCAGCACCCTGCCCATCATCAGTTCACTTTGGCCCAGTGCATACACTTCTGCATTGTCAAAAAAATTGATGCCATTATCATAGGCAATGCCCATCAGTTCATCCGCCACACTGTCATCTATTTGTTTATGAAAACTGACCCAGCTGCCAAATGAAAGTACACTTAGTTGCAGGCCGGTTTTGCCCATATATCGGTATTCCATATGCTGTATTTTAGAATCGGAAGTCTAAAGTTATTGGAAACTCTTTATCTGAGGGTAATCAACAAGGCACAAAGAATAAATGTTTACTGCGGAAGCGTACCTTCTTTCATTTTTATATTCCCGCTTACTTCGTTGAAACGGACATCGGTAAAATCCTGCGAAGCCCTAATACCATTCTGCGCATATATTTTTCTTTCAGGAGTATGGTAGGTGGATGGTTTATCTGTATAAAACAAGCGGGTGTTCTGATCCCACCACAGGTCCGGTGTTTTTAATGTATCACCTTTTACGCTTATCACCACCACGCTGTCACGCAGGTATACTTTATTCAGGCTTTCAAAGTATTTACCATATTTACAATCCAGCCAGCTTTCGACTTTGCCTTCGGGGTTATAAAAATCGCAGTGCATCGTATTAGGAAATTCTACATACAGCGTATCTGCCGATACCCGGTACATGAGTGGCGCTTTCAACGTAGCCCTTATTTTTCCTTCCTGGCTAAGCTGACTGTTTACATTTATCGCCTCCTCTTTCATGATCACCCTTTCCGTCCATTTCTTTATTTCTTCCTTGCTGTTTTCGCAACCCAATAAAAAAAAGCAGCCTGTTACAAAAGCTGCTAAATATAATTGTATGGTATGATAGGTCCGCTTATTCATACTTGCGTTTGCCAAACCATATATCGCTCAGGGAGAAACCGGCAGAGATACGGAACAGGTTTTCACTCAGCGGATTATTATTGTTACCTCTTTTAATATATTCAAATGCCAGGTTGATGATGGTAGCCTGCTGTGTTAACCGGCTATAATTTCTCAATGGTAATCCAAGACCGAATGTGCCACCTGTCTGGTTCAGCTTTTGCCCGGTATATACATAATCAGGGCCGGTGAAGAATCCAAAACGATAGCTGATATTGCTGAAATAATTTTTCTTGGGGAACGGGTTTATTTGGCCACCCAATCGAAGCTCCCAGGTGTTCTTAACCGCATCTGCTTGTCCGTAGTAGCGGTATTTATCCCAATTGGTTGTACCAAAGTCAACACCCAATAACCAGCCGCCTTTCTTTGCATCAGCATCGATAAAGCGCTGTACAGTAATACCGCCTGTAATGGAGGTTGGCATTTCAATTTTTCCTTTCACTTCATCCTCCTGGTATGCACTGTCAAGCCTGAAATAGCCACTCGTTTCATCAAATTCATAGGTTTCCCTTATCAGGTCCCGGCGTGCAGTAAGTTTTTGCCCCATATTGCCAAAGGCACCAATCGTCAGCATCAGGTTCTTTTTCAATGGTACCATATACTGCAAACCTGCATTAAAGTACAAGCCACCATAATTGGTTCTTGTTTCATAGTTTGCTTTATAATATTCTACCGTATCGTTTGAGAATGCCCGTCGGCTGTTGTAATTCTTTTCGCCAAATAGGTAGCCGCCATTAATACCAATACTCAGCTTTTCCTGCATATTAAATTTATCCCGCTGAAAAACGGAAAAACCAGTACCCATCGAAGCGAGGTAAGCTCCGCCTTCTCCATCATACTGTGTTACCGCTGAATCAATAGAATTGAAAGGCGGCACAGGACTGTACAATCTCTCCGATTGAATTATTTTATAGCTGATGCGGGATATAGGGCGAAGGCCAAAACTCAAACCCCATGTCTGCCGAAGAGGTACACCGATCTGAACGTAAGAAAACAGGGCATTGCTCGCTGTAAATTTCTCCGGGTTATTTGGCTCCTGCAGGGTACGGTTTTCAATATTCACGCCGATATCCAGTACGGCGCGGCCGGTGTACAGTTTCTTCGATTTCTTTTCCCTCCATGCCTGGAAGTTGGAATAAGAGGCCGGGTTATTAAAATTCACGGTAAAAGGATCCGTATAAGCGGCGGATATACCGCCAAGCCCGCGGGTTACGATATTCGTTGCTGGTACCAGATCGCCGATACCATACCGGGAATAAGGGGAATTATCTTGCCCAAAAACCGTTGTAAAAGCAGTAAGACCTAAAACCAAAAACGCCACATAAGCAGTTCGTAACGCATTGATTTTCTTAAGGATTGTTAACTTCACTAATTGCATACAGACCTTTAAATAAAAAATCAGGGTCTGCAAATATCTTGTTTTTAAGGTGCGGAGCCAAATAGCTTATATCACCCCCGGTTAATACCACGTTAAAGTTCCTGAACCGCTCCCTGTATGCTGATATGAAACCGTCAATTTCCTTGGCAACACCAAGCACCACCCCGCTCAGGATATTGGTATTCGTATCATAGCCAATCAGGGGTACATTGCTGTCAGCCTGTATCAAGGGGAGTTTTGCTGTATAATAATTCAGGGATTTCAGCCGCATTTCAAGACCTGGCGAAATGGCTCCGCCCACGAACTCATGGTATTTGTTGATGAAATTGTAGGTAACACATGAACCCATTCCAATTACCAGGTTATGAGTAGTAGGGTAATAATATACTGCTGCTGCCGAAAGTGCCAGCCGGTCAGCCCCAATTGTTTCCGGCTTGCCCACCGGAGTGGTAAATGCTACCTTGGTCAGATGGCTTAGTTTATGAAACTTGGTACGGGCTGCGAGCAGAGTTTCGATATCCATATTATGCTCCACAACAGATGAAAGGATAGATTTAGCGGGCTTGTGCTCATCTATCAATACCTGTATGGTTTCAGTACTGTCATCCGGCAATACTTTTATCAATTCCAGTGAGTCGTCCTGGAATACAGCTACCTTTTTGCGGGTATTGCCAAAGTCGAAGCAGAGCGTAGTGGTCATAAATAATTAAACAGCAGTAAATTTACTTTATAAATCAAAACCGCTGAGGTTTTTGAAATGCCCGTTGAGCTTTATTTTTTCTTTCAGTTGCTCCATACCGCTAACGGTATGTATAGCTTTTTGTAAGTGCCGCTTCAGGTATTCCTGCCTTTGGCGTTCGTCAGTAAGCCCAAGTATTTCATATTCTTCTTCCAATGAAAGGCCAATATGGTGGGCCACTTCATAGCTCACCAGTTCATCATCCTCTTTCTTAAAATCCTTACTTACATTTAACAGGCGGTGCAATTCCCGTATATCCGCCATTATTTTCCGCATCACTCCCGGGTTACCTTGTGTGTAATTATCAGGATAATTTACAATGGCCCCACTGTACAATTTATCTGGTATTTCTTTTATCAGTTCCAGTATACGAAAAACTTTGATGCCTTTTGTTTTTATATCCATTTCACCGTTGTCGTACTCTTTCGATAGTTCTGTTATTTCTACCAGCGACCCGAAGTCCTCCATTTTATTATTAATAACAGCCGGAATGCCGAACGCTTTTTTTGCCGCAATACATTCCTGTATCAGCTGCTTGTAGCGGGGCTCAAAAATATGGAGGTTCAGATTTTCACCGGGGTAGACTACTATACCAAGCGGGAATATGGGAATAAAATTCGTCACGTTATTTTTTGACTGTGCAAATTATTAAATATTGAAGAATGAAAGTGATTATTTCTGCCGGTTCATTTCTTCCAGCAGCTTGTACTTACTAAATGTATACCGAGCCATCATAGCTGCGCATTGATAGCCGGCTGCGCCGTCTAAAAAGCCGAGGCGAAAAATATAGTTCTTCAAAAAGTTGAATGCTGCTGATACATATTTTCTGGCTGTGCCGGTTTTCTTTCCGTGCTGATAATATTTTTCTGCATTCAATACCGCATAGCCCATCAGTTTTTTTTCATAGGCCTTTATGCTCTCTGCAGTACGGTGTAAAACGGCCCCTTTCAATTTTTCAATACGTACATTGGCGGGCAACAGGAGTTCTTCGTGAACAGGTGCATCATTCCAATTGACTGTATTACGATTGAATAAACGCACATGGTGATCGCCACCCCATTCACCAAAACGCAGCAATTTTTCCCCAAAAAAATTTTTAAACGCCAAATCATACACGGTTAGCGTATCGTCTAACTTCAGTTGAAGCAGCGACTGTTTCAATGTTTCATCGATCCCTTCGTCAGCATCCAGGCTAAGTATCCAGTCGTATTTTGCCAGCCTGTTTGCTTTTCGTTTGGTGGGGCCAAAACCCTCCCACTGTCCCTGCTCCAGCCGTGCAGGATATTTCTTTACCAACTCCATCGTGCGGTCTGTACTTCCGTTATCATATACCATTATATCATCGGTTAGCCCCGACAGCGACTGAAGTGTGGCCTCAATAACTCCTTCTGCATTACGGCAGTTAATAACGACAGATAATGATTGCATACCGTGCAAAGATGCTGATTTTATAATGCGGGCAAACAGGATGGGTATCACCAAAAAAAATTAGCTTGCATACTTATGTGGCAACAGTTGCTTACACAAATACAACAAGGTGATATAAAAGCCCTGGCCCGTGGTATTTCCCTGGTGGAAAATGAATACGAGGGCTATGGGCAATTGCTGCAATCATTACCATCTTCGCAGGTAAAGGTTACTGGTATTACCGGCCCGCCTGGTGCTGGTAAAAGCACACTGGCCGATGCACTGGTTGAAAAATGGGTGGGCGATAATAAAAAAGTAGCGGTGCTTTGTGTGGATCCCTCCTCCCCTTTTAATCTCGGTGCCGTACTGGGTGACAGGGTACGTATGAGCAACTGGTATACTCATCCCAATGTATATATACGATCGCTGGCCACAAGAGGTGCTATGGGTGGCCTGCATCCAAAAATCATTGAAATTACAGACCTGGTAAAAGCAGCAGTTTTTGATCATATTATCATAGAAACAGTTGGTGTGGGGCAAAGCGAAATTGAAATTGCAGGCCTTGCAGACGTGACAGTGGTGGTGGTAGTGCCGGAGGCCGGGGACGAAATTCAAACCATGAAGGCCGGGCTGATGGAAATAGCTGACATCTTTGTAGTAAACAAAAGCGACCGGCCCGGTGCAGACATATTTGTTAATAACCTCCGGCAAATGCTGGCACCTTCTTTTAGTAAACATTACTACGAAGTGCCGGTAGTGAAAACGGTGGCAGCGCAGAAAGAAGGAGTGGCTGAATTAGCAAAGATTATCGAACACCAGCTGCAGAAGGCGCACCTTTCCAGTAACCGATTCTGGCTACTGGCTGAAAAAGCCTGGCAACTGATTGAGCAACGAAAAATGAAAGGTATCAGCAAAGCTGCCATAAAAGAGGCTATAGAGCAGCAATTCCCCAAAGGAAATTTTAACCTGTACCAGTTTATTGAGCAATTTTGAACGACACCGATAACGCATGAAAGTTTACGACTGTTTTACCTTCTTTAATGAGCTGGACTTGCTGGAGTTTCGTTTGAAGCTGTTAAATGATGATGTTGATTACTTTGTTATTGCAGAATCATCACTCACCCATTCGGGTCAGGCTAAACCGTTGCATTTTGAAGCAAATAAAGAACGCTATAAAACATGGGCACATAAAATAATTTATATCCCGATACATCAATCAGCAGAAGGGCTTGTATTCGATAAAAACCTGGACACCTATACACCACAAAGCGCAGCCTGGAAATTAGAAAACGAACAACGCAATGCACTCTCCAACATCCCCGGACTGCAGGATGAGGATCTTGTACTGCTAAGTGACCTGGATGAAATCCCCAATCCGACATTGATAAAAAAACTCAATGCCACCAATGGACCTGTAGCCTTATCGCTGCTCTTTCATTATTACTTTCTCAACTGCCAGAATACCGGCCGCGACCGCTGGTGGAATGGTACAATTGCGGCGAGTGGCAAGGATTTTTTAGCTATCACACCGCAGGGCTTACGTGACAAACGAAATGATTACCCGGTTTTTAAAAAAGCTGGCTGGCATTTCTCCTATCTCGGCGGGCTGGAAAATATCAAATACAAAATCCGCTCCTTCGCCCATACCGAATTCAACAAAGAAGAATACCTGCAGGATGATTTTATACTAAAAGCTATTTCTGAAGGGCATGATATTTTCAAACGTCCGGGTGTTACGTACCAGTTTGTACCTTTATATTATTATCCGCCTTTCCTGCAACGGGTAATGAAACAATATCCATCTTTTATCAATGCTAAAATAAAAGGCAACCCTTTTCAACATCTTTTTTACTCTATTAAAAACCTGTTGACCTGATCATTTTGCAACAGACTGAAAGCGATAAAACCCCGTTAGTAACCATTGTTATTTGCACATACAATGGTGAAAAATATATAGCTGCACAGCTCGACTCTATTATCAAACAGACGTACAGGAACCTGGAAATTATCATTGCAGATGATGCCTCTGCCGATGAAACTAAAAATATCCTCACCCGGTTTCAACAAGAGGATAAACGTATTAAACTTTTCTTCAACGAAACCAATTTGGGATATAATAAAAATTTTGAAAAAACTATTTCCCTTGCTTCCGCAGATTATATAGCCATCAGCGACCAGGATGATATTTGGGAGCGTCATAAGATAGAAACCATGATGCGGGACTGGCCGCCGGGTGCATTGTTTGTGTATTCATTATCGGGTGATTTCCATGGCAACGATTTTGCCAACCGGAAGCCAGCCCCGGCCGTTCATTATACTGCTATTAATGACACGCATAAACTTGTTTTCAACAGCCCCGTACATGGTCATGCCTGTATGTTTAAAAAGGAGTTGCTTTCCTGCTGCCTCCCTTTTCCAAATGATATTTTTTATGACTGGTGGTTGAGTATGCATGCAGCCAGCATTGGCACTATTGGCTGTATTCCGCAAACACTTACCTGGCACCGGGTGCACGACAACAATAGCTCAAGGAATATAACATCTATACAAAATGCAGCGGAAAGGGATCAGCAATTAAGGCAACAAGCTGCGTATTTTATTGAAACCTTTTTTAGCAAGCCAAGTGGTAAGGAAAAAGAAAGACAATCATTATTGCATTATGCCAGTTTACTAAAAACGATGGATGGTAAAACTTTTTCGAAAGAGATGTACCGGTATATTCTTAAAAACAGAAGGGTGGTTTTTCATTATAAAAAACCAAAGCCGTTTCTCATTATCTCACACCTGAAACATGCCCGGCGAATGGGGTACCGGGGTCTGTTATAAAACTACAACCGGGCAAACCATATTGCGCCCATGCAGGGCACCTGCGAATGCCTGCATTATGCAGTCTGCCGATAATCGGCTCCGCTGAATCGTATGCAAAAATTGTAGTCGCATGGATTCAATTTCAATTCACTTTCTTATCGGATAGAGGCTAAAATACTTTTGAGTTTTGCATCTCGTAGGGATGGTATATAGACAGGAGCCAAAATCAAAAAAAACAATCACAACGCAGGAGCGGAATATGCAATGTTTGCAAAAATATTATTCCTTATTGCTCTTCCACCACCGGTAACCCACATAGCCTGCTATTGCAAAAGGGGTGAAAGCGAGATAAAGAATGCCACCGTTCATGCCTTTGGCTGGTTTCTCACCCAGCTGCTGTGCTGTTTTTGTACAGATAGAACATTGTGCATTGGCCCCTGCCGAACTGAGCATGGCAAACAATACTATAAATACCCACCTTTTCATCCCGCATTAATTTTTGCAAAAATACGAACGGAATGGTTTATTTCTCATTCTTGTTGAGGAGATACTGACTGATTTCCCTGAACTGGTTACCCCAGGCATCCCAGTTGAGCCTGTCCTCAAAGTATTTGCGTGAGGAGGACCGGAGTGCCGCCAACCCATGTTTATCAGCAAATAGTGTTGCTATTTTATTTGCATATGTTTCCGCATCAGCCGCAAAGGGCAGGGCGAACCCGTTTATCCCTTCCTGCACATAGGTGGTTACACCGCCTGTATCAGTAGTAATGGAAGGAATGCCATAGGCAGAGGCTTCACAAAAAACAATACCGGCACATTCGGCCCGGGTGGGCAGCAAGAGAAAATCTGTTTGTTGAAAAATTTCATCCAGACGCTTAAAATCTTCCTCCTTGTTTTTGTCCAAAAAAGGGATATTAATAATTCCCTTTTCATCGGCTATATCATGCGGTGGAATGCACCCGATAATATGTAGCTGTGCAGCTACGCCTTTCTCTTTGAGTTTGTAATATGCAGCAAGCGTTATATCACCTCCTTTCCTTTCCCATTCCACACCAAGAAAAAGCAGGCGGCAAATATTTGCTTCATTGTTATGTAAAGGAATTTTAGCTGGTGCTTTATCTAAATTAGCTCCGCATGGTACGACTGATATTTTGCCTGACTGTATTTTATAATCCTGTATGGCCGAATACTTACACCAGTCCGATGCAAGCATACAGTGGGCCGCATGCTCAAATGCTTTTTTATCTAAGGCTATACCCTGCCGCAAATTATACTTCGCCAGGTTGCTGAAAGATGCATAATAGCCCTGTAATTGCCGAAAAGTGGCATCCGTCATGTAAATGATCGGAATATCCGTTTTTACATAAGCCACCATCTGTGAGGAAGCAGACACAAACAAGATATCAACTGGCCTTTTCTTTAAATCTTTAGTAAGCTGCCTGCTGAAATATTTTGCGTAAGCTTTTAGAAACTCCACGGAACTGTGCCTGCCAAACCAGCGGCGGTTGATACTTTTTTGTGTAGTCAGCCATTCCTGCAATAGCTTGGGCAGCTTGTATTGGAATACTTCTACTTCACCAAAGCGTTGTAATTGCTTATAAGTGTAATAGCTGGTACCAGACCATGTTTTTTTATCCCTGGGATCATATCGTGCTGCAAAACCGATTTTCATTTTTTCCCGCTAAGAACGCAAAGTACACCAAGAATTCTTGCTATACGTATTTTCGGGCAATCAGGTTATAAGTAGTATCGGTACTCTTTATATAGGCAGGTGTTAGTTTGCTCATATATTTATCCCAGGCAAATGATTCCCATAAGTGATGGAGATAAGCTTCAGGGAAAGCATGTACTTCTTCAAACATCATTTTTAAACCTGCTGCATCATACAGCGGGTAGTGAAAAGCATACGGACTAAGCTGTGTAATATGTTCAGGGTGTTTGGCCGCCAGGGCCAGTGGCACAAATACTGAGTGCTCATTCCAGTATTTATCTCTTCCGGTGGAGCGAAAGGTTTTATATTCATCCAGCCACAGGTTGACAAACGGGCTGTTTTTCTCTGAAAGCAGGACTGCATTGCATAAGCCTGAAGTGCCTGTGTCTTTTTTCATGAGACCTAACTTGTGCTTTATACTTTGCCGCCAGTTTTTAGGCACAAAATCAGGCTTCCGTTCCTGGCCTATGGCAAATGAGTGATGAAGTAGAGCGCTAAGTGGTTTTACAGAAATAGTATCCAGGTCAAGATAGATGCCACCCATTTCTTTTAATGCCCTTAACCGCACTACGTCTGCCTTATGCGCTACATGATAGAGTTTATTGCCATCTATTTCTTCCGGTGCCGTAATCTTTATTAAAGTCAGCAGTGGTTTTACTTTTTCCCACCATTCCCCGGTTGGTTCATACTGGTAATGAAAATAGGCGGCATCCGGCTTATTTAATTCAACAGCCGATTTCACCGATAAATAATGTACCAATGAAAATGGTTTGCCCCCAAAATCGGGTGCCATGCCAAATACAAAATGGAGAATGTTTGGGATCATAATCTCAGTGATACAAATGTAGGCCCTAAAATTATAGCCAGCAGTATGTACCGCTGGCTATATATAAAAAAGAGGTCTGAATAAACTTACACAGCTTCCGCTTCCATCTTCTTCTGTACTTTCTTCCTTTCTTCTTCGTTCAGTATCACTTTACGCATACGGATGAAATTCGGCGTTACCTCTATACACTCATCCTGCTGAATATACTCCATACATTCTTCCAGCGTCATCAGCGTTTTAGGGGCAATCTTTGTTGCATCATCACTGCCGCTGGCACGGTGGTTGGTCAGTTTCTTTGCCTCGGTAGCATTCACTACCAGGTCGCCCGGTTTAATGTTCTCAGCAATGATCTGGCCCGCATATACTTCTTCTCCCGGATCTACAAAGAAGGTACCGCGGTCCTGTAGTTTATCAATCGAGTAGCCCGTTGTTTTATCCTGCAGCTTAGAAATCAGTACACCGTTATTCCTGCCGGGAATCGGACCCTTCCATGGTTTATAATCAGTGAAGCGGTGCGCCATTACAGCTTCGCCGGTTGTGGCAGTGAGCATTTGCGTACGCAAACCAATCAATCCCCTTGATGGAATTTCAAACTCCAGGTGCTGCATTTCACCCTTGGTTTCCATTACCAGCATTTCACCTTTCTTACGGGAAACAAGGTCAATTACTTTACTGGCAAATTCCTGCGGCACATCCACCACCAGGTTTTCGTATGGTTCGCATTTTTTACCGTTAATTTCTTTTACAATTACCTGTGGCTGGCCTACAGTCAATTCATATCCTTCACGACGCATGGTTTCAATTAAGATACCCAGGTGCAGGATACCACGGCCATATACTACCAGGCTATCACCCTCTTCACTGTCTTCTACTTTCAGGGCCAGGTTCTTCTCCGTTTCTTTCATCAACCTGTCACGCAAGTGACGGCTGGTTACAAACTTTCCGTCTTTGCCAAAGAACGGGGAGTTGTTTACAGAGAACAACATGTTCATGGTTGGCTCATCCACACTGATTACAGGCAATGCTTCCGGTGTTTCTGCATCAGCGATCGTATCGCCGATATTAAAATCTTCTATACCTACTACCGCACAGAGGTCCCCAGCAACCACTTCTGTTACTTTCTTTTTGCCCATGCCTTCAAACACATACAGTTCTCTTACTTTCTGTCTTTTAACTGTGCCATCTGCCTGCATCAGTACTATTTGCTGACCTTCTTTTATCACACCGCGGCTTACTTTACCTACAGCGATACGGCCAAGGAAAGAAGAATAATCCAGTGAAGTGATCTGCATTTGCAGCGGGCCTTCATTCACTTTTGGCGGCGGCACATGCTTAATGATACCATCCAGCAATGGGTTAATATTATCAATCTGTGTCAATGAATCATTGAACCAGCCATTTTTTCCGGAACCATAGTATGTAGGGAAATCGAGCTGCTCTTCTGTTGCATCCAGGTTGAAGAAAAGTTCAAAAACCGCATCATGCACTTCATCAGGGCGGCAGTTTTCTTTATCTACTTTATTGATGATAACAATTGGTTTCAAGTTCAGCTGAAGCGCTTTTTGCAGTACAAACCTTGTCTGTGGCATCGGCCCTTCAAAAGCATCTACCAGCAGGCACACGCCATCGGCCATCTTCAAAACCCGCTCTACCTCACCACCAAAGTCGGCGTGACCAGGGGTATCAATCACGTTAATTTTTACACCGTTGTAGGTTACCGCAGCGTTTTTACTGAAAATAGTAATACCCCGCTCTCTTTCCAGGTCGTTGCTGTCCATGATCAGTTCGCCTGTTTCCTGGTTGTCCCGGAATACTTTTGTGGCGTGTAAAATCTTGTCAACCAGTGTAGTTTTACCGTGGTCAACGTGTGCTATAATAGCTATGTTTCTGATTTCCATAATTCGTAGTTAATAGGTTGAAAAGTTAACCTGTTGATAAGCTACCCTTCTTTTGATTTTTTCTCCAAATAATTAATATACCCGTTTAATAACTTTTCTACTTCCGTTATTTTATCTCTGAAATAATTCAACTGCTCTGTTGTTATAAACTGCTCATCAATTGCATCTATCAGGTGATTCAATGTTTCACTTAACGAGCCTCTTGCAATAACACAAAATCGTAAACGATCAGGCCATGTACGTCTGTTATGTCCTTCAGCAATCTGTGTATTTATTGAACGGGAACAGCGAATTAACTGATCTACCAACCTGTATTTTTCATCCGGCGGAAAGCTTTTGACAAGGATCGAGATTTCGGTTTTCAACGCCCTTGCTTTCTTCCATACTTCTAATTCCTCAAAATTCTGATATGCCATACTAAACCATACTTAAGTCATTGATTCACAAAAGTCCTCACGCACAACTTTTCAACCTGTCAACAACTCAACATTTTCGGCGGCGAAGGTACGCCAATTAAACCGGGGGAGCAAACGAAAGAGGTACTTAATACAGACTTAATGCCCAAGAAAACAACTATTTAGTGTAGTTTTAGCAAAACCGCCAGTATGAAATTCCTTAAATGGTTAGGCATCATCGTTTTACTGCTTATCATTGTTTATTTCCTCGGACCAAGGCCAGCCACTCCCAAATACACAAATACCCTGCCCGCCGTTCCTGCTGACGCAGCTGGTTTAGAAACATATGTTCGTAATAACGAAGCTGTCCACAAATTAAAAAGGGATAATGAAGCCCGGATTGTCTGGTATAACGACTCACTAAAACAACCAACCGAATACGCTGTGGTCTATCTCCATGGTTTTTCGGCAAGCCAGGAAGAAGGCGATCCGGTACATAGGGCGTTTGCAAAAAAAATTCGGCTGCAACTTATACTTATCCCGTTTAGATGCCCATGGTATTGATACCACAGAAGTGCTTGCTTCCTACACAGCCGAGGGCGCATGGAACAGTGCAAAGCAAGCTTATGCTATTGGCAAACAACTGGGTAAGAAAGTAGTCCTGCTCTCCACGTCAACAGGTGGTACACTGGCCTTAAAACTTTGCGCTGAATACCCGGAGATTGCAGCCAATATTATGCTTTCGCCAAATATAGCTATCAACGATCCAAATGCATGGCTGCTCAATAACCACTGGGGCCTGCAGATTGCACATATGGTTACGGGCAAACACCGTACAGTAGAGGACACGACTGCTATCTACGCACAATATTGGAACAACCGATATGTCACCAAATCGCTGGTGCAATTAGAAGAACTATTAGAAAGTACGATGAAACAATCAACTTTTGAGAAAGTAAAGCAACCAACGCTTATGCTTTATTATTACAAAGATGAAGACCACCAGGATGATGTTGTAAAAGTATCGGCTATGAAGCGCATGTTTCGGCAAATAGGCACACCGGACAGTTTGAAGCGTCAATTAGCTTTACCTAATACAGGCAACCATGTACTGGGCTCTCCTATAAAATCAAAAGATGTGGAAAGTGTTATCCGCGAATGCGAAAAATTTGGCGTGGAAGTTTTAAAAATCACACCACATTAAAAAAATACCAACCAGGAACAGTAACTATTCAGTACTGCTCCCGGTTGTTTTTACTTCTTCTTAAAGAGCAGGTTCAGTAAAAACAGGATCACGAATGCACCAATTGCCCCGGTAATGATGGCGTTGACTACGGCCGATCCACCGATAGTTATACCAAGTTTGCCCATCAGCCAGCTGCCCACAAAGCTCCCCAGTATACCTACAACAATGTTTCCCGGCAGGCCTAAACCACTACCTGAAAACAACATACTGCCAAGCCAGCCTGCAGCAGCTCCGATGGCAATCGTAATAAGAATTGCTTCTAATGTCATAATAAAATCATTTTGATGTATGAGGAAAGGTAGGCTGGATTATTAAGCTTTCTGTCACCAATTTTGGTGTAAACCGCTACCCCAGTAATGGTGTAGCAGCCCTGGGAAATATTCCGACAAGTAGCCTGTTATAAATAAATAACAAAGGGTTTTGGTGTTGACCAAAACCCTTCTGATTCTCTTTACTGAAATCATCCTGCTGGTTTCACCATACAGGTCTTCTTGTATTTATTCATTGGTTTTCCTCTGAATATTTTTTAAAGAGAACTAATTATAGTATCGAAAATACCGTGCCAATCACTTTCTTCCCGCCCTCAAAAAATCTACTGTGTAAGATTTTCTACATAATGTAAGTGACGGTTATATTAAACCCCGGATTTCCTGGTAATTGCCTTCTTCGCAATATGGCATGGTTTTTCTCCTTCATTCATAGGTGCGATAATAATAAATATTAAATTATGGAGAACAGTATTGAGATATTGAACGACCTTATTGAAATAAACAACGACCGGATTGATGGTTACATCACCGCTGTTAAAGAAACAGCAGAGGAAGACGGCGATCTTCGTGACATGTTTACCGAAATGGCTAATCAAAGCAGGGACCATATAACCGCGTTAAAGGCCCATTTAAATAATGCCGGCGAAGAACCGGCAACAGGTACAACTGTCAGGGGAAAAATCTACCGGGTGTGGATGGATATTAAAGCTGCTGTAACCGGGCATGATCGAAAAAGCATTTTGGCCTCCTGTGTGTTTGGCGAAGAGGCTGCTCAGAAAGTGTATGACTCTGCTCTTGAAGATGCTTCACTGACGGGCTTGCCGAGGATGCTTGTCATGGAGCAAAAGGGAAAGCTTATAGCAGCGCTGGATAAAATAACACGATTGAAAGATGCTCAGCCTGCATAAAGCAAATAACTGGTCTGTTTTGTCTGCTGTATATTTAACAAATAAGGATTATATGTTTAACTTGCCTGTAGCCTGGGAAGAAGTAAAGGAAAAACTCAAAGAAACTAATCCTTTATTAACCGATGCAGATCTGTATTGTCAGCCCGGCGAAGAGAAAAAATTATTAACCCGTCTTGCCAAAAAAATGAACAGGAGCGAAGAGCATATCAAAGGCTGGATTGAAAGTGTGGCAGTTAATGAGGGAAAAGCTTCCTGACATAACTTAGTTGTATGAAAAAACTGAAAGCACTTTCCATTTTTAATGCCCTCAGCCTGCTTATACATATAGGTGTGGCCTACCTCGTTCAGGCCAAAATGGTAAACGATCTCAATGTGGGTGAAGTTTCTGCAAAGTATGAGTCATTGTTTACTCCCGCAGGAATTACATTCGCCATATGGGGACTCATTTATATCTCACTGCTAATAATGTGTCTTTATCATATCGTTATTGCTTATAAGCATGACAGTCCGCACCCGGCCAATACAGAACTGTTGCGGATAGGTTCAATGTTTATACTGGTTAATATTGCCAGTGCGGCATGGCTGATCGCCTGGGTGAATGAATATTTGCCGGCTACTGTGTTACTGATTGTAATACAGCTGCTTGGCCTGCTGATTATAAACAGGCGGCTGAACATATATGATCCCCTTAAGCCAACAGGATTAAAACTTACCACCCAGTTTGCGTTAAGCATTTACTTTGCCTGGATATGCGTGGCAACTATTGCCAATATCGCTACCTATCTGACCGCAATACAATGGGATGGATTCGGCCAGCCTGCCTTGCAGTGGGCTGCTATTATGATCTGCACTACCATACTCATAGCCGTGCTAATGATTTTAATACGAAAAAATGTACTCTTTGGCCTCGTAGTCGCCTGGGCGCTTTATGGGATTACGGTGAAAAGACAATCACTTAATACTGATTCTTATGAACCGCTGACGGTTATTGCATGGTGCGGCATAGGTTTGTTGATCCCATTATGTATATTCCAACTGATCAGAAACATTAATTATAAGAAACCCAAAGCGATTTTTCCTTCTTACCCGGCGCCTGTAAAATAGCGTATAGGGCGGTAAGTTTTACGCTGCGCCTCATTTTCATGCATTATACACCCAGTTGCGAAACAAGGGTGCATTCTCCTGGCTGATGATGATAGGATGATTCAACCTGGGTAGATTGATCTCCACCTGCAGCTTTACTTTTTCAAAAGGTTTATAGCCCTTTATAAAATCAATATTGATAATATATTGCCGGTTGGCCCGAAAAAAGAATTTACTGTCCAGGGTTTTCTCTATCTCACCCAGGTTCTTGTCCCCAATATATTTTTCTCCAAGTTGGTTTACCACATACACAATTTTATTTTCTGTATACAGCAGTGCCACGTTTTTCATCTTTAAGGCAACATGCTCCATACCCCTGCGTACCAGCAGACGGCTTTTCTTTTTCTCATTCAGGTGAGTGAGCAACTCATTCAGTTTGTTGCTTTGCATAATAAAATCTTTCTCCAGCAGCCGTAGCCGCATTTGCACGTCTTTTGACATAAGCTCTTCATTTAGCTATTAAGAATACCGGTACACGCAATTAATTCCTGTTGTGTGTAGCAGGTTTGCCCCTGGCCGCAGGGAATTTCGACAAGTGCTTGGAGGTTTAGAGTAACTGCCGGCCAGGCAGGTTCCCAATTTTGATCAGCCGGTGAGTGGTAAAGATGTGTATTATACACATAGATACATGGATGTTTTAAAATGCTGCTTTACATAAAAAAAATCATGCTTCAGTTATATATTTTAAGCATACAGCAGGATGACTGGTTAAAATCATTTTTTATTGGTAAACGTACTCCCTCCAAACGAACTTTTGGTAGTACAAACTATGATACCGCTCTTATTATTTTCAGTTCTCCTTTTTCATGTTTCGTTCTTTATCATTCATGCTTTGGTGTTTAAGCCGTGATTTTCGGAAGCAATCCTGTGTTTCAACTTGTCAGCAGTATATTATTCGATCACTAAAATGAATTTGTTATGAAAAGAATGGTAACACTGATGACATTGCTGCTTGCCTGTCTTTCCTATGCACAGGCGCAGCAGGAAGTATCGGGCAGGGTCACTGACTCAAGAGATGGTTCGCCCCTGCAAGGCGTTAATGTAAGCGTAAAAAATAATAAGACCGGCACAACCACAGATGCCGATGGCCGGTTCCGGGTACAGGTACCGGCCAATGGTTCCCTTATTTTTTCCAGTATTGGTTTTGTAGAACAGGAGGTGAAAATAAATGGAACCACGGTAAATATCGTCATGCAATTTGCCGAAGCCAGCCTCAGAGAAGTGGTGGTTACAGGCTATACAGTACAATCAAGAAGGGAAGCCACGGCTTCTATTGGCAAGATTTCCGGTGCTGAGGTAAAATTTCAACCCATTGCTTCGTTTGACCAGTTGCTGCAGGGCAAAACACCCGGCGTGCTGATACAATCGCAAAGCGGACAGCCTGGTTCTGCTGCTTCTAATATTACCATCCGTGGCAAAGGATCTGTGCTTGCCTCTACCCAACCACTATTTATTGTAGACGGTATACAGGTAACCGGGGCCGATTTTCAAAGCATCAACCCTGCTGACATTGAAAGCTATAACGTATTGAAAGATGCTGTGGCCACTTCGCAATATGGCTCAAGAGGGGCCAACGGTGTAATTGTGGTTACCACCCGACGCGGCGCCAATGGAAAAACAAAGATTACGTACGACTTCCAATATGGAGTAGGCCGCTTGCCGGAAAATAAACTAAAACTCATGACATCTGCTGAAAAAATAAATTTTGAAATGAACTATGATCATCCGTATGGCATGAACTTTTTCGGATGGTCCCCTGCAGAGGCCGACAGCCTGTCAAAAGTAAATGCGAACTGGGAAGAGATTATGTTCCGTAAAGCCAAAACGCAGCAACATGTGTTGTCCGCATCAGGCGGCAATGATAAAACCAGGTTCTTTATTTCAGGTTCAGTATTTGATCAGGAAGGAACGGTGATAGCAACGGCATTGAAAAGATATACCGGCCGGATGAACCTTGACCATACTATTAACAACCTCAAGATTGGCCTCAGCACCTTTGTTGGCTCATCCAAACTCACCAACACAAACGAAAACGATCAGTTTATCGGCTCCCCGTTAAATGCCATCCGCTGGGCCAATCCATATGTAACGGCTTACCTGCCTGATGGATCGTTCAATGAGCTGGACATGATCCTGCAGGGCCAATCCAATGCCTTAAAGGAATTGTTACTGAGCCCTTCGGTAAACCGGCAACTGAAAGCGCTGGCAGCCGTGAGCCTGGAATATAAATTTTCTTTCCTCAAGGGACTTTCAGCAAGAACCAACTGGGGGATTGATTATACCGACAACGACAATACCCGTTATATTGACAAACGTACTTATCTCGGCAGCCAGCAAACAGGCACCCAGGGCTCCTTTACACATGCCAGTGCCAAAACAACACGATATACAGGCACCAACTCCTTATCGTATGGCAGACAAATAGGGCAGCATAATTTCAGGGTTGGGCTCTTCAATGAATACGTGAAAAGAGTTGCCAGCACATTCGGTTATACCGGTTATGGCCTTACCGGAATTTTTGGCAATGGAGGGGATATTATTCCGGGTACTTTATCAAACGGATATATTCCTATCGTAAATGATGGCCGTACTGAACAGGCCCTGCTTTCTTATTTCGCTATAGGCGATTATTCTTTTAGAAACAAATACTTTATCAATGCAAGTGTGAGGAGAGATGGTTCATCACGCCTGGCACCCGGTAACAAGTGGGTAAACTATGGTGGTATTGGTATCGGCTGGCAGATTATTAGTGAAGACTTTATGAAGAATATAAAATGGCTGAGCCAATTGAAACTAAAAGTAAGTTATGGCTCGGCGGGCAACGAAAATGTTGGTAATTCTTATGAAGCCAGGGAGCTATTCAATAGTGCCACGTATAATGGCCAGGGCGGACTGGTGCTTACTAATTTCATGAAACCGGATCTAACCTGGGAAGTAAGAAGAACCGCCAATGCCGGACTGGAATATGGTTTGTTTAACGACCGGGTAACCGGCTCCGTGGAAGTATACAGCGCCCTTACAAAAGGATTGTACCTGAACCGCCAGGTGTCCGGCACCAATGGTACCAGTGCTATCCTTACAAACCTTGGCAAACTGCGCAACAATGGTATAGAAATCTCCATTCAGGCCGATATCATCAAAACAAAAGACTTCAACTGGCAGGTGGGTTTCAACCATACATTTAATAAATCGAAAGTGCTTGCGCTGGATGGCACCAATGAAAACATCAATGGCCTTGCTATCAACCAGGTGGGGCAAAGACTGAATTCGATTTTCCTCGTTCGTTATGCAGGAGTTGATTCAGCCAACGGCAATGCCCTTTATTATAAAGCAGATGGTAAAACAATTACCGACGTCTACGATCCTAATGATAAAGTAATCGTGGGCACATTCGATCCCCCAAGTTACGGCGCTTTTAATACCATGCTGAATTATAAAGGCATTGAACTCTCTGCGCAACTGGCCTATATGTTCGGTCATAAGATTTATAATAATGACAGGGTAAACGTCGAAAATCCTGCTTACGTGGTTTCCAATATAAGTGCAGATCTGCTGAATGAATGGCAGCAGCCCGGGGATATAACCAATATACCCAGTCCTTACAGCGACTTCCAGGCAGGCACCACGCATTTCCTGGAAGATGGAAAATTTCTGCGCCTGCGTAATATAATGCTGAGTTACCAGCTTCCTTCTGCTATGCTGAGTAAAGCAAAGATCAGCAGCCTGCGTTTGTTTGTACAGGGTCAAAACCTGTATACCTGGCATAATTTCAAAGGTTATGACCCGGAAGTATCAAGCGGTTCACTGGGTGGGTCACAATACCCGCAGTTACGCACCGTCACTTTCGGCTTAAGTGTAGGATTTTAAATACGCAGGATTTTTTTTGATCAATTAAAAACTTGGATAATGAAAAAGCAATTAATACAATACAGCCTTATTATTACTCTGGCCGTTATCACATTGCCGGCATGTAAAAAAGCGCTTGACCTTAATCCCTCGCACAGCGCCGATGGGCAAACAATTTTTACTAAAATTGAGGATTATGAACTGGCATTGACAGGTACTTACTCCCGTCTGCTGCAAAACAGTTATTACGGAAGTACGGGTGGTGCCAATGCTTTTGTAGGCCTGCCCGATATGATGAGTGATAATTTATTCGAAGGCGCTGAATCGCTCGCCAACTACCAGAGTTTTTCCCGTTGGAACTATGTGGCCGACGATCCCCAGGTACAGGATATATGGGAAGACGCTTACCGGGTGGTGCAACAATCCAATCTTACGCTAAGAGGGGTGGATACTTTTCAGCTTTCTAATCCAGGAGCAGTGAACCGCATCAAATCGCAGGCGTATGCGTTAAGGGCCTTAGCTCATTTCGATCTGCTGCGTTACTTTGGTGAGGAGTATGATCGCAATTCCGGCGCCCGGGGAGTGGCCTATGTAGATAAATTTGATATCGAACAAAAGCCTGCAAGACTTACCGTAAAACAAACCTATGATCGGATCGAAGCAGATTTCAAAACAGCCAAGACCCTGATGTTGTCCATGGATCATCCTATCCAAACGAATGGTGTTGCCGGTCCTGACAGATCTTATATTGATGACATGGTCATTAACGGACTTTTAGCCAGGATGTATTTGTATGCCAATTCGCTTGACAGCGCTGTGAAATATTCCACCCTGGTTATTAATGCCAGGCCGCTGGCCAGCCGCACTGCTTTTCCTAATATCTGGCTTGATGCATCAACTGCAGAAGTGGTATGGTCAGTAAAGTTTGAAGCCTTTAACAGTGATATAGGTGCTAATATGTTTTATTCGGTGGGCAACAGGGCCTCTTATCGCCCCACTACCAATTTGCTGAGCATGTATGACCAGGTAAACGATATACGTTATGCCAGTTATTACCGCAATCTCCTGCGTGGTGCGGCACGCACCACCACGCCGGCCAGGCTGGTATTGATAAAATACGATGCAAGACAAAGCACGGTATTAAAACCCGATGGGGTAGTTAATTTTAAAGCCTTACGTACAGGCGAAATGTACCTTATCCGTGCCGAAGCCTATGCAAGGCTGGGCGGAGCAAACGAAGCTTTGGGCCTGGCAGACCTCAACAACTTACGTGCAGCCCGCATCAGCGGCTATGTACCAGTCATACTGGCAGGAACACCCTTGCTGCAGGCCATTGCCGATGAAAGAAGAAAGGAACTGGCTGGGGAAGGTCATCGTTTTTTTGATTTGAAAAGGACAACAAGAACTATAAACCGTGTTACTAACTGTACCAATTTTTGCACACTTGCACCGTCGGCAAGGGAATGGGCATTGCCTGTACCGCAAAGCGAGATCCTGGCAAATACCAATGCGCAGCAAAACACCGGATATTGATCGATGAAGCTTGTTTCAGTATAACGTTCATTTTGGTTTCATAGAAAGTCAGGCCGCCCTTCCGGGTGGCCTTTTTTTAGCAGGCGTTTTAAATTGTCGAATTTATATAACTATTCCAATCGTTTCATTTGAAACTGTTTCATTTCCTTCCCTTTTCCTATCTTCCTTCTTTAAAAGCTTGCTATGTTCAGATCGAAGATTGCCGGTATCGGCATGTATGTTCCAAAAAATGTATTTACCAATAATGATTTGCTAAAATACATGGACACCAGCGATGAATGGATCCAGGAACGCACTGGTATCAAAGAACGCCGCTTTGCCGACCGCATCGGCGAAACCACTACCACCATGGGTGTGGAAGCAGCCAAAATAGCTATTGACCGGGCCGGTATAACACCACAGGATATTGACTTCATTGTATTCGCCACACTTAGCCCTGACTATTATTTTCCAGGTTGCGGTGTACTACTGCAACGGGCTATGAAAATGAAAGAAATAGGCGCACTGGATGTACGCAACCAATGCAGCGGTTTTGTGTATGCATTAAGTGTGGCAGACCAGTTTATAAAAACCGGGACGTATAAGAACATATTGGTAGTAGGCGCAGAAAAACATTCCTTCGGGCTTGATTTCAGTACCCGTGGCCGCAACGTATCTGTCATTTTTGGAGACGGTGCCGGTGCAGTAGTGTTGCAACCTGCAGCAAAAGATCAACAGGGCATACTTTCTACCCACCTCCATAGCGATGGCGAGAGCGCCGAAATACTGGCCATGTACAATCCCGGCACGCATGCCAATCACTGGATGCCCGAAAAGCTGGCCGATTTTGATGATGCAGAAATGGGTGAAATGTTTTTCAGTCACGAAATGATTGACAAGGCCCAGGTATTCCCGAATATGGACGGGCCGGCTGTATTTAAAAAAGCAATTGTTAAATTCCCGGAAGTAATTCTTGAATCTTTAGCTGCGAATGGACTTCAGACTTCTGACCTCAGGCTGCTTATTCCCCACCAGGCCAACCTGCGAATAGCACAATTCGTGCAGCAAAAATTACAATTACGGGACGACCAGGTGCATAACAATATTCAGAAGTACGGCAATACTACAGCTGCATCCGTACCGATTGCATTGTGCGAAGCATGGGAAGAAGGGAAAGTCAAAGAAGGCGATCTGATCTGTCTGGCTGCATTTGGTAGCGGGTTTACCTGGGCAAGCGCCTTGCTGCGCTGGTAAGAGCCAAGGCAATTTTGTATATTCTTACGGCATAGCAGGATATTTGGATAACATTAACGTTTACAAATTATTGTCTGTTGTTTGAAGACGGATGTATAGTAGGGCACAGCTCTTGCAACGCTTATACAGAACTTTTAATCTTACAGGTATGAAAAAGATATTTACACTTTTATTGCTCTCTGTATCTATAGCCATCGCAGCAAATGCACAGCGCAGCTGGGATGTACGTGTGCAAACGAAAACTATGCTGAAAAAAGCAGAAGAGAATCCGGAGAAGAATAAAGTTACCATAAAAAGGTCGCTGCTTTCCAAAAAGGATCTGTTGACAATTAAGCTTAACGAGCCGGATACCGCATACAATATCACCATTGAAGCTTTTGCCGACGATCGCTCAGGGTTACAAAGCTGGGAATACAAAGGCAAGCCGCTGGTTATTGCTGGCAAAGACTTAAAGAAACTTTTTATTGGCCGCAACAAAATACAGTTTCACTATATGGCCATTCCGAAAGATCCGGCACTGGCTGCTGTTGTAAGAATAAGGCCTGTACATATTTGTACCGTAACATTGAATTAAGCACTCTGCTTTCAAATATAAAAACTGTGCATCCTTGCGGAACCGCAGTTTTTTTCCTTTTTCTATTCATAAATATGGCGGCCACTATGGGCCGCCATTGAAAAGAGACACTCAAAGCATCGTTACAAATAGTTACATCCTTTCTTTTATAACCCTTTTACAATTCTTTGTTCACCTATTATAGTTCCATTCTTATCCCTTATCACCAACTGATAAACACCAACCGGTTTATCACTCATGCCTATTTGTTCGAATGTGAGTGCCGCTTTTTGCTGATAAATTAACTGACCGCTTACTGAAAACAGGCTAACTGTTTCCCCGGGTTCAACTCCCCGTATGGATAGCACACTTTGTACCGGATTAGGCATTACCTGAATGCTGCGGTTAGTGCAGCGGCTGGTTGCCACAACAACAGGACTATAGGCTATTGCACCATCTTTATCAACCATCTGCAAGCGATAATATACGTTTGAGCCTGGCAAACTACCTGCATAATTGTAGGAGCCGCCATTAATGGAACCATGACTATTGACCTTTGCCTGGTTTGTATAGTTTATACCATCCGGACTTTGCTGAACCTGGAAAAAACTAAAGTTTTCCTCCGACGCTGTCTTCCAATATAACTGCACGTTACAACTATTTACTTTTGCTTCGAAAGACGTGAGCCTCACAGGCAGTATATTCAAATTAAGATTTGCAGAAGGGCAACTGGCCCCATCATTATTAGTCGCGGGTATGCTGGTCGACAGCAACGTAGCTATATTTGTACTTAAATCAACTTCATAAAACCTTCCCTGGTTATTAGCAAAAACATACAATGTATTTGTATTCACATCTGTAAATACAGAACCATAACCGTCACCCTCTGCCTGAATGCCGGCGCCGGACACTTGTATAGCACTGAATGTAACATCTCCGGTCGTGGGGTTTAACGTCGCTATTCTGAATTGATTTGTCGCTCCTGGATTGACTATACTATACAGCATGCCAGTTGTAGCACTAAATGCAAAATCGTTTACATTCAATGCCGTAGACAATGCAGTTCCATAGGGAGATGCGTCCAGGGTAAATCCTGCAACAGGATCCACAATATTTAAATAAGTAGGCCGTGCCGGGTTAATATCAACTATAAAATACCTTGGTGTGCTGGTATAATACAGAAACAGGTATCCATTCGACAATACGGATCCCACATTATACTCGTTATTGGGAAGATTGGGTATATCGTAAGCAACGGATGCTCCTGTTGCGTCAATCGTCACAACACGGTTTGTGGCCTGATTGTATCCCCAAATCATGTTATCAGCCGGGTTGTAGCCGATAGCATTTGCTTTAAATCCCAATGCAGCTATCGTCGTTCTGCTCCCCGTATTTACATTATAGCTGTACAACGTAGATGCTCCGCCAACTGGCCCGGCTACCTGGTAGGCCGAATTATTGCATAGAAAAGGCGTCTGTGATTTGGTTAATGCGGGGAGCAGTAAATAGACTGCGAGGCAAAAACCTATTGCTGTCCGACTTAAGCATACCGATCTCACATTTTGTTGCGCATGTCCGCAAACTGATTCTTTTTCCATAATTGAAATATTTATAAACAGTTGATTTTATATACCCATAGACCCATCGCCAGGCAACAATTCCGCCTGCTATACGTCAAACAAACTCATCGTTTTCAAAAGGATATGATAGAAAACAGGATGCTCAATGCTACGTTCTGCCCTTCAAATATGTACCGTTTCGCAAATTCCGGGCAGGTATGCTTACGCTCAATTGCGAGGTAAAAGTATAGCCAGTTTATAGTCAGCAAAACACCTAAAGTTGACCATTTATACTACACCAATATTGGTGTATTCGATATCAACTGTACCCAGAAAATGCTATCATTTTTGCATATTCTGTTAAAACAGCGAAGCGCCACTTCTTTAATTCATAAGAAGTGACGCTTCGTAAAATTTATTGATTTCAATCGTATGCGGGAATGTTTTTCTACTTCAACTTGATAATTTTCTGTTGAAAAACACTGACTCCATCCATATCTGATACCAACAGGTAATAAAGCCCCGCCGCATATCCAGATATATCCAGCCTCTCCTGATAACCAGTCACATTTCTGATTTGTAGTTTTTGTCCTGCGGCACTGTACAAGGCAATCTGTTCACCAGCTTTCAATCCGCTTACCGTTAGCATATCTTTCGCAGGATTTGGATAAGCCTGAATTTGTACCTGGTTACAATCCAGTTTTACATTGGCAATATGACTATACTTCGACCTGCCATCAGCATCAACTAATTTTAAACGGTACTGGTATCTGCCTACAGGCAAATTGATTTCGCTAAAACTATATCCTGTCATCGCTGGATCATAAATGACAGTACCAACTTTTTGATAACTGCTTCCATCGACACTCCTCTCCACTTCGAAATGGCTGAAGTTAGTTGCACTGCTTATTTTCCATGTCAGATCGATCTTGTCGCACAGAATCGCCCTGCCGGTAAAACTTTCTAATGTTACAGGCAACGGGAATATATTAGCCCAAGTAAGTGTATATGTTGCAGGTGTTGGATCCCTTTTACCTGCTGCATCCAAAAATGCGTATTCAAAAATAACGTCCACCGATCCGTTTGTTATACCGGTGAAGGAAAGTAAGGCAGGATTAAAGTTTGTGATTTGCTGGTTCAACGTTACCAGGCTGCCGTTATAGTACATGGTGGCATTAGCCGGCAGTTTAGTTACCACAAAAGTATTACTGTTGCCTAATATACCATCTTCCGGGTCCGACCCGCTAACAGCTGTTGTGGCTGTTCCCGCAGGAATTATTCCGCCGTTGGGATATGGCACGAATTGTGTTTTTGGATCGCTGTTGGGCAATTGTTCGATAGCGAAATTCTGTTGGGTAACATTTATTGTACCCGTTGTTACGGGCAATACGCCGTTGGCAAGCCCGTCTCCCGGGCCGCTATTACCGGCCCCGTTTTCTCCCACTGTTACCCATCCCGAGGGTACAGCGTTGTCAATAGGAGTCACGGCTATATTGTTGCCAGGCGAATATTGAACTGTTGAAAGTTCAATAGTGTATGAAGTATTCGGAGAAGCGTTTAAAGTATACGTTCCGTCTGACCGCACCCTGGCCGAATCTACAATAGCACCGGATGAGTTTACCAGATACACGTATAAATTAGCAGGTATCGTCAGGCTTCCCTCAGTTCCGTCTATTCTTGTATTACCATTCGGATCATCAAATACTTCACCGCTAATGGTTATACAGGTGGAAGGATCTACTGTTACTGTTATAAAGTCTGTTGTGCTGCAGACACCATTACTTAAGGTCCAGGAGAAAACATAGGTTCCGGCCGTTGTTGCTCCTGTATAAATCGCCTTTGGATCATTTATATTTGAGAATGTGCCCATGGCGGCGCCTGCAGGCCTGCTTATTAAAACCCAGGTACCGGTTTGCCCAACCGGGGCAGCAGTGGCGTTTAATAATATTTTATTATTTGTACTTCCGTTACAGGCTGCGAAATCAGCTCCCGCATTAGCGGCAGCCGGTATACTATTGATGGTAACCGTTACATTGTCACTGGTAACACATAACCCATCCCTGCTTACCGTCCAACGGAATGTATAGGTACCGGTTACCAGGTTAGTAATAAGCGTATTTGGATTAGCCGAATTAGCTATAGTGGCTGTATTCGGTCCGCTTAGCTGCGACCATGTTCCTGTTGCCGGATCAGGATTGACCGCATCAAGGTTAGTGGATGTGTTGCCACATAAGCTAATATCTGAACCCGCCCTTGCAGGAGCTGTATATGTTACCGTAACCAAATCACTGCTGGTAACACCACAGACAGAATTAGTCGCATACGAACTCCAACGCAAAACAACGGTACCGGATTGCGGGAAAGTAATTGTGGTTGTTGGCGATGTTGGATCAGCGATTACCGGTAAGGCACCGGCTATCACGTCCTCTATTGTCCACCTGCCCGTACCAACAGCTAATGGTGTTGCTGCCAGGTTTACAACCCCTGTGCTATTGCATACACTTAAATCGGGGCCAGCCTGTGCCAGGGATCCGGGAGAAGAAACAACAAGGGTTACATAATCCATTTTAGGACAATTAGGATCGGTGCCGGTAAGCTGATACATGAATTTGTAAGTACCAGCAGCTGGTAATGTAACAGTGGTGGTGTTACTAAGCGGAGTTCCGAAAGAAACAGACTGCCCGTTTGAGCTGTATATCAGACTCCATTGCTTTGGCACCCCGGTAGTTGTTCCTGTTAAGGTAGTAGTAAAGGGGAAACTGCTTACTGAACAAATATTCTGGTCTGGCCCAGCGTCAATAGTTGATCCATTAAAATTAAAAAACCTTGTAAGTGTATCACAAAACGTTTGAGCGGCACAATTGGGGTCTGATACACACCATATATAAGAAACAGCCGCATCATTATTTACTGTTATTGAAACAGTTTTAGTAGTAGCCGTTGAACTTGTTACAGTATAACTGGTTAAGGCACCTGCTGGTACTGCCACAACAGTCAGCGTACCCGTTTGTGTACCCGTTAACGCAGGATGCGTTATCAAAGAACCAGTGGTATAGGGATACGATATGGATGTTTGTATTGAACAGGCAGTAAATGACGAAGTAGTGATAACTGGTTTTTCCGGACCTGTATTAGCTCCAGTAGTAAGTACTATATCGTCAAAACTTGTTCCGCAACCATTTGTCAGCGTATACCGGAACCGGTACGTGGTATTTGGCAGCAGCCCACTTATAGTGGGATTGGCAACAGTGGGATCTGAAAACGTAATAGCTGCTCCGGCTGGAGACACCACCGTCCATTGTGCTAATGCAGTAGCCGGAACTGCCGTAGCGTTCAGCCTGTAAGTACCCGCACATATTGTTTGGTCGGCACCCGCGTTAGGAGTCGGAGGCAGTACAGAAGCAACCACTAATTTTACCTCGTCACTGGCCTGTGTACACTGGCCGGCAACGTTGCTATACCTAAACACATAGGTGCCGGGTATCAGTCCTGTTAATGAAGGGTTGCGCTGGTAAAAATTAGATGTATTAATTGGATCGGAAGCACCAGCAGGCCTTGAAACGGTTTGCCAGGTCCCGAAATTATCAAGTAAATTACCGGCCAGCGTTGCACTCGTTACATTACAGCCCAGGTAAAGATCAGAGCCTGCATTTACCGTAGCAGTCAACCCTCTTGCAACGGTCATCTCGGCCGTGTAAGTACTGCATCTTGTAGCATAGGTGACACTATACTTATACGTTCCCACCAGTGTCATACTATCCAGGTAGGTAACCACATAATAGGAATAACTATCTCTGGGCCCGCCGGCTCCGGCGCCAAAAGCCGGCATATATAATTCATACGTACCACTTAAACTTCCGGTATTATAATATTTTACAGTCGACGTTTGTCCGATTTGCAGCTTCGGTTCTGGCGCATTAGTATGAATATTGCTGTTTACACTGGACCCCATGCTTGTTACAACACTTACATCGGGAGCCGGACCTGAGATATAAGTTGTAGTTACAGTTAACGTGTCTATTTGATTATATGCAAAGTAGCCCAATTGTGCATTGCGTATACCTGCGTAAGCGTATGGTAAATTTAATGAAACACAGGTAGATACCGGGCCAGTATTTGTAAGGGTAAGTTCCGGCGTCCCCCAGATTGTTACAGAATCTTTTGTACTGCAACCACCGGGAGTGGTTATAGTATATAAAAATGTATAAGGTGCGCCGGCATTAGTCAATCCTGATACGGTTGTATTGTAATTTGTCGGACTGGCTATGCTGACTGATGTACCACCTTGCGATAAAGTCCATGTACCGGTTTCTCCAACAGCCGGTTTACTTCCAGATAGAGAGATTGTTCCTGGTACATTACAATAGCGTTGATCTTCCCCGGCGTAAGCCTGAGATACACCCGTGCCGCTCGCTACTACCACCGTTACGTTGGCGGAATTATTTCCACAAGCAGAACCACTTACCGCATAGTTAAAAACATATGTTCCGGGTACGAGGTTAGATGCAACCGACAACCTCGAGTTAGCATTGCTTAACACTGGAGCAGGTGCCCCTGCAGGTGTGCTTACTACAGACCAAAGCGAAGTTCCTGTACCAGCACAACTACCTTTTAGTAATGTAGAATTTCCACATACCGGTGTCGGATCAGCCAGGGCATAAAATGAATAGCTTCTTGAAAAAGTGTAGGTGCGGGACACCGATCGTTCGCATCCGGCCGCATTGGTAATCTTATACACGATGTCTATCTCTGTAGAAGACAAGCATTCGTCTGCCGGAAACACAGGTGTAAAATTGGTGGTACTGGAGTTGGGTGCACTAAATGTGCCTAACCCACCTGTCGTATACCAAAGAATCGTCTCGCCTGCCAATGGTGCCGTACCGGAAATAGTTATAGGTGTGCCGGTATAACAAGAAAAATTATTTGTACCTGATTGTGCAGGAAGAGCGGGAACAGCCACTACGTTAACAGTCACTACGTCAGAAGTGGTGATACCATCACCACAGGTACCACTTAACCTGAACGTATATGTACCTGTCAGGGTGACATTGGTTATATTGGTTATAAAACTTCGCGGGGTAGCTATTACCACAGCCGAACCCGCCGGCTGGCTTACCACCGACCATACAATGGTGCTGGTATTAAAAGGGCCGCCTATATTCCCTTCCAGTTGCAAGGGCTTTCCCAAACAAATCGTTTGGTCGCCACCGGCATTTATAGAGCAATTTTGAGCCATTGAAAATTTGCTGCAAAAACAAAACAGCAATACCATTGGTATGGCATAGATAAAAAAAGGGTTTCTCCTTTTTTCGTTAACAAGCATTGTGTTAGGGACATTCATATTTTCTTATTTAGATTTACAGAACCTTTATTACTTAACACCAGTATACATGCAAAAAACGGCAGGCCTTTTGCATACATATTACCCTGGCCCATTGTTGCCGATTTTTCAGGAATGGATTTTACTTAATGGGGAACTAAAAACAAGCTTTTAATGGCTTGAGTCAACAAGTCGCTACAAAATCAAACAGTGGGCAAAAGTATATTGCAGAAAATACTGTTTGTTATACCAAATCGAAGTAAAATCGTACCACCAATTTTAGGGTATTGCCTTTCTTCTTGCTTACGACTAACGTATTGTGTTTATCGCATTCCGATTGCTACAAGATCTCATCTGTTATTGATGAATTACTTTACTCCTGGTAGCAAAACAAGAGAATAAAAAATGAGGTATCAGATAATTTCGATGAAGACCGTTTAATCGTAGCTAAAGCCCAAAATGATTTTTCCTGCTGGTCCGGCACACACCGTTTTGTATTACACCAATTTTAGTGATACACTTCTCATACGCACTGAATCAAAATCGCAAAGAAGGGATTAAAGCTGTTTCTCCCATAAAAAGGCAAATGAAGCTAACCATGCCATGAAAGTTTATGTATACCTATTGACCTGGAAAAAGCATAACTCGCTATCAATTACAGTCTAACTGTACATTTTTAGACAGCGCATGATACACTCCGCTTATCACTGGCAAGATGATCACGGTATGACACAGATCAATTTATTTGTAAAACATTTACACTGTTTTTGAGGTATTGTCATAGCCGCTTTTTATATTCCATATATTTGTCATAAGAAACAATCAGCAGCAGATTGCTGCTAAGCCAATTAAACTTGACACTATGGCCACCGCCAACCGGCTGCACGTCGCCCTTATCGACGACCACCAGTTATTATTAGATTCCCTCGAACGATATATGCTTCGCTACGATTTTATTGAGAAGTTAGAAACGTACAAAAACCCAAAAGATTTCCTGGTTGCGGCCGGAAACAATTTTCCTGATGTCATTATTTGCGACATTATGATGCCGGCAATGAACGGAATTGATTTTATCGATTACCTCCGTAAAGCAGGTGTTTCTTCAAAAATTATTGTATTGTCCAGTATCGGCGAGGCTAAAACCATCCGCCATGCACTTCGTATCGGTGCTAATGGCTTTCTGGGAAAAGACACTACCCCAGATGAGCTGGCGGATGCTGTGCTGGCTGTTTGCGCCGGCGATAATTATATTGGCGAAAGCCTGAGAAACACATTAATCCGCAATACAATTGCTGAGGAAAAATTTGTGTACAGCCTGTCCCGAAGGGAAAAAGAAGTGCTTAATCATGTTTGCTCAGGAAAAACAATTAAGGAGGCTGCCTATGAAATGGAGCTGAGCATAAATACGGTGCAGGCGTACTATAAATCTGTACTTAAAAAATTCAATATAAACCGTACTGCAGACCTGATTGTATTTGCCATGCAAAACGGATTGTATAATCCCCCGAAATAATCGCAAAGCAAATTTGATTCACAAAACACTATGCATCCTCACTTGTATTCAACTGAAGCGGGAATAACACGCTGATTGTAGTACCATTGCTTCCTGCGTTTATTTCCATACGGCCCTCCAATAATGCCACCCTTTTCCTAATGCTGTTCAATCCCAGTCCATCTGTATGCTTGTACAGGAAACCAATACCATTGTCAGCTACACTGAAATTGCAACCGGTGCCTTCTAAGCTAATCCGGATGGCTATTTCTGTAGCTTTCGCATGTTTAATAATATTGGTTATTGCTTCGCTGGAAATATGATATAACTGTTCGTGCTGGTGCGCATTCAATGCTGTATTTACCTGCCCCTCATCAATAGCCAGTTTTACATCCATCAGCCCTTTTTCGGCAAATTTCTTACTGGTTGCGTTCAGAAAATCATTAATATTAAACGTTCGCTGCGGGTTGTTTGCCTTCAGACTATGCATATAGCTCCTGGCGTTTTTATATACACTGTTTACTTCTTCAGAAATATCTGCCATGGCAGTGGCCGCCGGCGATCCGGACCATCTACTCTTTTCGTCTTCCACATAGAATTTAAGTGCGGCCAGGGAACTGCTCAGTTCATCATGCAAATCATCTGAGATCTGGCTACGCTGTTCCATGATGGCTGTATTATATTTTATCTGCAATTCCATTTCGAGATTCAGCAATTCATTTTCCCTCAGCTGTTTTTCCGCTATTTCTCTTTGGAGCATCAATTCTTTCAATTCTTTTTCACGCTGCACAAGCTGGTTTAAAATAACCGTCTTTTTTTTCATCACAGTTCGTATCCTGCGAAAAGCATAGAAAACGATAGCCGCTACCAACGCAAGAAGTGCTCCTATAACAATGGCGGCTTTTGCCTTGTTGCGCTGGTTCCTGTTATCTTTTTCCAGCAGTTCCACCTGGTATTTTTTGTCCAGTCTTTCATACTCAACAAAAGGGCTTTTGATCAGCAGCTCTATTTTCTTTTTATTTATTGAATCGTTGTGTTTATATCGTGCTTCACTATACGCAAGCGCCTCCTCCTTTTGTCCCTTTGCGGCAGCAATTTTTGTGCGCAGCAGCAATACATAATTGAGCAGGCTGGGATGGGGCTTTGGAAATCTCGATTCTGCCTCAGCCAGGGTTTCTTCAGCCTCCTTCACCTTGCCTTTTTCAATATATGTGAGGGCCAGGTAATACTGGATTTCACCTACTTCTTTTTGGCTGCGAATAATATTCAGTCCAATAGCAATAGCCCGGTTATAGTGTTCTTCAGCGGCATCATATTGCTTTTGCCGGTAATTAATAAGCGCCATATTGCCATATATATTCATGATGGCTGCATACGGGAAGAGCGTGTCTGCGCCTTTCATCAGTGCTTTATTCTCCTCTGCAAACTTTACAGCTGCTGAATGGTACAGCAGGGCACTGTCCATATCGCCTTTACTTGAATATATAAATCCAAGATCATCCAGGTAGCGCTGGGTTCGGTGGTAACGCTCCCTGTCAAGCTTACAGGCGGCCACCAACGGCAACGCTTCTTTTAACAGTGCGGCGGCTTTTACATAGTCATTCTGTTCGATGGCAATATTGCCCAGTGTTTTTATATTCTGTGCAAGCATGCAGGAATCACCTGCTTCCTGGTTCATCTGTTTACAACGATTCAGATCAAGTATGGCATGATTGTAACGCTTTTGACGGGCATAATATTCGCCTCTTAGCGCAAAAGCATTGATATACTGCGTTTTCAATTTCTTTTCCAAACGATGTTGCTCCAGTAAGGAAATTACGCTATCCTGGTAAGCAATCGCCGTATCATAGCTTTGCTCTCCAAAGCGGATCACCTCAAACATGGTACTCTTGAAGCTGTAATAGCGACACTTATCGGCAACACTTATTGAAGGAAAAGTGCGGTATAAAGAGTCCAGGCAGGCAAAAGCAATTCCCCTGTTCCATTTTCCGGTAACAGTGCTTCTTTTGACAAAAGTTTTCAGTACATCATCGGAATAGTGCGTTGTTGTATCAGCCTGTTGATTTTTTTTGCAGGAGTAAAACACAGCACAAATAAAAACAGTTGCTACTAATGTATGTGTCATGGCAATTGATTCGATATCAGAAGTTTTAGCAAAGGCATACACTACGCCAGCTTTTACAATTCCTATTTCTTATCCCCCTGGCTCCAATCTTTCGGCAGGCTTTGCAGATTAAATCTTCTGCAATGTATTGCAGGAACGCTTGGAAGCATTCAAAGGGCGAATATTCTCAACTAAAACATGTATCGTGAACGGCTGAACGGTTGACCAATTTCTATCCTTATAGCATAAATGATCATTCTGCTTATTTATCCACTTCGTAGGACCAAGTTTGTTGTGGTATTGACTACATTAAAATTAGTGTATTTGATTTAGTACTTCCCCGTTTCAACCTACAGATAAGCCCTTTCTTCGAATTCTTATTTCGGGGCGGTGTTTGATAAACATCAGTAAAGCAATTGATTAGCTTCTCTTTTTAAAATAATAGGTATCCGGGTACATAAAAATTGGGGTACCAAGCCCTTTTATAATTCGTTTTGCTTTGCTTCCCTAACCCTTGAAATGTATGCGTATAGCCTTGATAGACAAACATCAGCTACTTCTACGAACACTTGCAGATACGTTGAAAAAACACAGGCCCGGCACAGATGTCATGATATTCACTGATCTGCCCTCTCTGCTTCACCAAAGGCACACCCAGGACATTGACATTATTATCACAGATATGACAGTGTCGGAACTGAATGGAACGGACCTGATCTATAATTTAAAATCAAGTTTTCCGGACAGCAAGTTGATTGTACTGAGCAGCATAACAGAAATATTCTCCATCCGTCTTGCCATACGGGCAGGAGTAGATGGCTATATGAGTAAATATATACCGCTGCACGAACTGTTAACGGCTATTGATTCGATTGGAAATGGTGAAATATATATTGAAGAGGCTCTCAGGGAAAAATTGGTACGCCATACACTGGTGGAAGATAAATTCCTGCATAAACTTTCTATGCGGGAAAGAGAAGTGCTGAAATATATATGTAGTGGTAAAACAATAAAAGAAATAGCGCATTTACTCAAACTGAGCCCGAATACTATTCAGACCTATTATCGATCTATGCTGCGAAAATTTGAAATGAAAAAAACATCCGAGCTGATTGTTTTCGCCATTCAAAACGGCTTATATATCCCGGAACCCGTATAATTATTTGCTACCGCGTATTTTTTTTCTAATTTATACCAAAAAAATTGCCGGCAGATAGGAATATCACCGGCTTAAATTGAGCATAAAACTATCCCGGAGAGGGATAGAAACTTTTACTGCTTACCCTAAACATTGACAGCTCCGGCCCACATCTGCATACTGGTATATTCTATATACTGCAATACAGTTCCACCATGGCCTCACTGCCCAACAAATGTAAACTTGCGTTTGAAATGTTTATCCCCTGAAATATAGTTATATACAGTACCCTAAATTATGTGAGTCACATTATCCTTTTCCGATACTGCGAACTGGTGTTGCATTACAATTGTGCATCAGGAGCTGAGATAACACCCCAATTTTGGTGTATTTCATTCTACACAAATTTCAGGTAGCTATCCCTACCCTATTACGGTGTTTTGATCCCTCTTTACTGAAATTACTTTTGCCTTATCAATTGATGTTAATCCTACCTGCACAGGTTACTGTTTTCATTGAGCATATCGTGTAACCCATATTTATTCTTATTCATCACAGCAGGCTGCCAGGAAGATTTTTCCCGATGCAATTGCTACAATAAATTTTTTATTATGAACAACGCAAGACATAACAGGCGATTTATAAAGAAGGTAATTTTTACCTGCCTCGTTTTATTAATTGTTATCGCCACCCAGGCAAGGGCGCAAAACTACCTGCCCGTTAACGCTACACGAAATGACAGGACCAGTCTTTTTCACCAGTCGCCCGATAGCATCGCTATTGATGCCACTATTTTGAATGCTTTGTTTGCAAAAACAACCAATACCCAAGTAGCACTGAAGCTGCATGACAATATGCAACTGGATGGTACCGTGGAGGAGGTGACAGAAAAATACAACGGTCTTATAACAGCCCTAAGGGTAAAACTGACCAATTATCCTGGCGCTGTACTATTTTTTTCGCAAACACTACTTCCGGCAGGAAACTACCAGTACCGCTGCTTAATTGCCGGTAAAGAAATACAAGACGGCTATTTTGCCATCAGCGACAGCCCCAGCCTTTTGCTTTTGAAAAGAAATATCAACAGCCTTCGTAATGAATAAGTCTGCACTAACTATAATTCATCTCACCATGAAACAGAAACTCATATTCATCCTTTTTTGTTTACGGCTTACTACGGCAGCCCAGGTTCCCGTATTCAACAGTTGCCCTGGTGCGGCTCCCACTATTTTTATTGATTTTGACGGACACACCCTTGTTAATACTTCCTGGAATTACAACGGCCCGATAGCATGTAATTCATCGGGGCTTAACACGACACAGGTTACCGAAGTGTTTAACCGGGTGGCAGAAGATTTCAGGCCCTTCAATGTAAATGTTACCACCGATTCTGCCAGGTTTATTGCAGCACCAGTCAATAAACGTATCCGTGTAATGATCACGACCAGCTACGAATGGTATGGAGTGGCCGGAGGTGTTTCCTTTGTAGGCTCTTTTACCTGGGGTGACGATACGCCTTGTTTTGTTTTTTCTTCGCTCCATGGTTTTAATGTAAAAAATATTGCCGAAGCAGCCTCACATGAAGCGGGACATACACTTGGATTATATCACCAGGCCCTGTATGACAATAATTGTCAGCTTACAGCCGAATATCACCCTGGAGATGGTTTCGGCGAAACAAGCTGGGCACCAATTATGGGAATCGGATACAACCGCAACCTTACAACTTGGTACAATGGCCCGACTGCCAATGCTTGCAACGCTATACAGGATGACCGGGCAATTATTACCAGTGCTGCCAATGGCATAACACTTAAAACAGATGACAATGGCAACACAACGGCTACGGCTGTGCCAATAGTTATCTCAAATAATTATTTTACCATGACCGGAAACTTTGAGCAGGTAAATGATGAAGATCTGTTTCGCTTACAGGTAGCTGCACCTTCACGGTTTGTTTTTAGCGCAAAGCCTTCCAATGTAGGTGTACAGAATGCAGGAGCAAACAGTGACATGTCAGTACAACTGTTCAGCAGCACGATGTCATTATTAAAAACACGAAACCCCGCCGATTCCCTTCAGGCATCTGTAGACACCGTGCTCAATACAGGGACTTATTATATCCGTCTTAAAACGGTAACCAATGTGTATGCGCCCAGTACGTACGGAATGTCCGGCCAATATTCAATCAGCGGAAGCCTTACTCCCAACAGCACATTACCACTTCACCGGCTGGAGTTGATGGGAAAAAAAGCCGGCGATAAACACGAGCTGCAATGGGCTATCGATGCAGACGAAACCATTGTAGCCGCCAGTATTGAGTTTTCTGTAAACGGATCTCCCTTTGCACCGCTCCATCAATTCAGGACATCCGCAGGCTCCTATTCCTACACACCAGTATGCTATAACAGTGGTGTTCAATACAGGTTGAAAGTAAGGTTGGATAACAACCAAACTCATTTTTCCAAAACACTGACGTTGTACTGTAATGACGATGCAGGCAACCCGGTAGTAGTAAACAACCCCGTAACAAACGGGATGCTATATATTCATGGCAGCGCTGCCTTCTCCTATCAGCTCTTTGATATGCAAGGGAGGCAGGTTACAAAGGGTTACCTGGCTGACGGCACTACCTCCATACCAGTTTCTTTGGTTAATCGCGGTATGTATATAATGCGGTTTACAAATAAGAACGGCTACACTTGCACGACTAAAGTATTAGTACAATAGAAATAAAGCTGAAGCAGTTAATCCGTATTCTATCAACCCGGGCCGTTCCCTTTTGGGGACGGCCTTTACTAAACACAGTACATTAAAAATGGCGTGTTCTATTCCATCTATATTGGGGGGGGTAAAAAACTGGACATAAATTAATTTTACACTGTAGTTCTGGATAATGCATTATTGGTGCCTTTTGATTGGATTTAGATGGATTATTTAAGTGAAAAAACTGCCAAAAATGGGTGGTAAAAAACGAGGCTGCCCTAATATTAATTGCTTTGAGGTTATGGGCAGCTTTCGTTTTTCCAAGAAATTACGGTAGGATAAGGTTCGTATTTTTCTTTACGACCGAGCCGGGTGCAGTCCTGTTCCCGGCCATTTTTTTCAAGGACAATGGAAAAACACCTGTATATCTATTGACATAGGGAATTTTAAACTTTGAAAGTCATTGTACTTTTCTTAGGGACGGTTTGGGGCTTAAACTACAACGATAGGAATTTCATTTAAATCGTAAGCCTTAAAACCTGAAACGGGCCTTGTCTAAGGTCTGTTCTTTTTTCTTCCGGGGCTTTTGTTGCATGATGCTCGCTTCTGATATAGATTGTGAAAAACAACAATGGCGGCCACTGCATTTTAGCCGTTTCAATGCATCTGGCCGCCATTCACTAAAAAAATTAATCGTCTTTTTCTTTTTATCCAGGCTGACGTTCGTCGAAGTTTACCATCCAGTTAATACCGAATTTATCTGCAAACATGCCGAAGTAAGCACCCCAGAATGTGTTGGCCATTGGCATAATTATATGACCTCCGGCAGACAATCCGCCGAATAGTTTATCTGCCTCTTCACGGCTTTCCGCATTGATAGAAATAGAAAAATTATTTCCTTGTTTATAACTGGCTGCCCATTCACCGCCGGTATCACTGCCCATCAGCATGGTCTCTTTACTGATTGGCAAGCTGATATGCATGATCTTATCCTTGTCAGCTTCCGGCATTTCCTTCCCTTCCGTTGAGGGCATTTCGCCAAATGTACCTGCATAGGGAAACTCGCCGCCAAATACAGATTTATAGAAATCAAACGCCTCTTTACAATTACCGTTAAAAGTCAGGTAAACATTTACTGTTGCCATGGTTCAGTTAATTTTTGTTGATGAATATTTAAGTTAGTAAGACGCAATCGTACCTGGTGTTTCACAATAATCGCTTTGCAAAAAATACACCGTTGCTTATAAGGTTAGTTTTGCAAAAGAAAGGATTTTTATATTACCGTTGATTTTTTTTCGATGACCGGCCGGTTCGTTCAGATAAGTCACCATCCGCCAGGTAGGTAATCTGTATTGAAAAGTTGTTTTCTCACCGTTCATTACTATTTTGCATCTGTTGTCCCGCCATATACTTTATATTATCAACCCTATTGCTGGTACACGTACCAAGAAAGATTTGCAGTTGTTTATTGAAAAAGAAACAGCAGAGCGAAATATTCCTTTTCAGGTTTTCCCTTCTGTAGCCAGCGGTGACTACCGTTTTTTATACCCTGTTATAAAAGAACTGGGCATTACCGATGTGGTCATCGCCGGTGGCGATGGTACCGTAAGCCAGGTGGTACACAGCCTGATGAAGCTTGATTTGAACTTTGGTATCATTCCCTGCGGTTCAGGAAACGGACTGGCATATGCTGCGGGCATTGGTAAAAAACCTGCAACAGCACTCGCTACTGTCTTTTCAGGCAGTGCCGTTGCAACTGATGGCTTTATAATCAACAACCAATTTGCCTGTATGCTTACCGGCCTTGGCTTTGATGCAAAAGTGGCACATGATTTTGCAGAACAACCAAAACGAGGGCTTACTACCTATGTAAAACAGGTGGTAAAAAATTTCTTTTCGGCCAAAACTTATACGTTTGAACTTATCCTGAACAAGCAACGGTTTTCGACTGATGCTTTCTTTATAAGCATTGCCAACAGCAACCAGTTTGGCAACAATTTTACCATCGCCCCCCGGGCCAGTCTTAGTGACGGACTGCTTGATATTGTAATTGTAACAAAGCAAAGCAAGCTGAATGTATTATTAAAAACACTTGGGCAGGTAAGGGGTAAAAACAAATTGCAAACCGGGCATATAGAAGAAAACAAAAAGGGCGTTATATATTTCCAAACTGATAAGCTAAAAATTATTAATAGCCAGCGAGCCCCCATGCATATTGACGGCGATCCGGCTGAAACACCTGATGAATTGAATATTGAGGTAATTCCGCGGTGCTTCCGTTTGCTGCAGCCACGGTAAGTTTTTCGCCACGGATTACTATTAAACTCAGTTATAGCTTAGCAGACGAAACTTTGCACTCCTGTCGGGCGGCATATTTGCAGCAAATGTTATCTGTCGAAGACCAATCCCCAACAAATTCTTTCTTGTTATTCGTGCAACTTGTGCAGGCAGATAGGTTCATGACCAGGTTCTGTAGCTAATTGGCCTGGCCGCTCAATAATTTTTGCAGCACATCAAAACTTTGCTGGTTAGCCGGTGAATGTACTGATTGTATGATATCCTTCTTTTCCCGCTTTGTCAGGTGAAAATTGAGCGCCGCTTTATTTTCTTCATCACCATTGGCGTATTGCACCGCAATTTTATAAACCGGAAAACCACTTCTTGCCGTATAATAATGAAGCATGTCGTTTTGGGCATATTCCATCATCTTAAACCAGTTATGCTGCAGCAATAAGAATGGTTTGGTGGCGTGATCACCAATATTATCCGTTAGGTATGGATGTTCCCATGCCCCGGCGGCCCTGTCCCTTATTTGTAAAATCAATACACCCCCTGTGTTCTCTTTTATCCAGTCTTCAAAGCAGGTTAAAAACCGGAGCGTTGTTTCCTGTCCGTAATTATCACGCAGGCCTGCATCCATTACATCTATCACCGGGTTAGATGGCAGCCACACATTGGGGAGTACAATAGGAAAAGTAGCATTCATCCGCATAGCAGATAATATGCGGATATTGTAGGGATCCTGTTTGGCAAAAAAGGAAACATAATCGACCGCATCCGGATCGGTAGCAGGCAAATGTGTTGTATCCATAGGTGCCCGCATCATAAAACGCAGCGGCTGTGTACAAATCATCATCTTGCGGCTGTCGCGGGTTATTACCGAATTGAAAAACATGAGCGGAATATTTGCAGCTTTTTCATCTGCCACATAATCCTTCAGCTGTTTATTCAAATAACCCCGGGTATTATCATTCAGTTTTTGTTCAAATGCATATCCCCGATCTTTTACATACCGGTATGTTCCCACCGAAAACTTCTGTGCAGGTGCAATCAGGTCACGGGCGAAAAAAGAAGTAAACAGCGGATTGAGTAAATCACCGGCAATATCATCAACATATTGCGTATCCTGCAGCCGGATGTTCTTGCCTTTTAATTTTTGTAAATAAAGTTCCCGGAAATAGGCCGCGCCAATCATACCCCCGGAGGCGCCATTGATTAGAAAAGTGCTTTTTAAAATTTTACCTTTTGTTGTACTGTCCAAATGTTGCAGCACACTCATGGTGAAAGTTGCACTTCTGTGCCCGCCACCGCTCGTATTGATAAGCACCAGCAATGGTTTACCGGTATCTTGTTTTTGCTTCCATGCGTTTAAAATACCAATCATGTTCTGGCGATCAGCTTCTACACTGTCTTTATTACATAGTGCCAGTAATCCCTCCCTGGAATAGGAAGGGCGCTGGTCGGTATTCCAGTAGTTGATACCGTATGCTTTATTCCGTGGATCAATCCAGTCTGATTTATAAAATATATTCAACAATACAAGCAGGCCAAGCAAATAAGGTATACTCCAGCTCTGCAGAAAATAGGTGACAGCTGCTGCCACACCAATCAATATGGAAAAGAAAATAGTAATACTGGCTGCTGCCGGTAATTGAAAGAATGCATAGTCCAGCAGGAAACCAATGCCCACCAGGAATATAAAGGCGGCAAATACCGAAATGATGGCAGCAAAATGGTGACGTTTAAAAATCGATTCTACAAAATTGTCGGTGTAGTGCGATACATCCCGTACCGGACGCAGCTTAAGTGGTGTTTCAAAATAATTTTTAACGTTAATCAATGGGGCGCCATGGTACACTTCTTTAATTGTTTGCAGGTGTACAATATAGGATTGCGGGTTGCTGATCAGGGGCATCATTTTCCGCAGAATAGACCGATCGGCCCTGAAAAAATAAATAAAGGAAGCAGCCAATATAAATATGAGGCCCGCCAGGAATCCTCCAAATAATATCAGCACTTCTGAAACGGAAATCAGCTCTTTATAATGATCATACTGGTATGCTTTTATAAAATAAAAAATGATGAACAACGCTGGTATTACTGCATTGTTGATGCAATACTTCAGGAAGGGATTAGTAGTAGCAGCCAAAAACCGGAAGTGGCGGCTAAAGAGAATGAAGGTGGCAATATTCCAGCTCATGATAAACATGCCTACCGACATACCAACGATAGCCATGCTGAAAGAATTCACATTGCCTAAATATTCAGGCCCGAGATATAACGAGTCGGCACCGAATGTTTTCATAAAGCTGCCATTGACCGTACTGAACAGGATAAACCAGAACAGCAGCAGCACCTGATATTTTCTAAAATGCAGAAAAACCAGTTGTACCGGAAAGGAATGATAAAATCCGCGGAGCCAGGCTTTCATGTAAAGGAAAATGGTTATCCTTAAAAGTAAACAATTATTTCCCGCAAATACGCAAAGAGATTGGCCGGCAGTAAATGGGTATTGGTACAGCGCTTTTCAATCTGCTATAGTAATCAGGTAAGGCCTTTCCGGCGCACCCGGTAGAGCAGCCATACAAGCGAAAGCAGTAAAAACATAGCCACAAGCTGGTGCAGCTGTGCCATCCATTCAAATGTGCCCCATTGATTTGGTACAATCCTGATGCTGGTTAATACAGACAATATACCCAGTACGACCTGCAGTACGACCAGCAGAGCGGGTATCCATCTTGCGTTTGTTAACGATTGGGCAGCCCGTTGTTTATATAACTTTATGGTAAGCCATATAATCAAGCCCAATAAAATGTATGCCAGGCCCCTGTGTATAAAATGAATGGTAATCCGGTTGTCTATAAAATTCAGCAACCCTTCATCGTTACGCATCATTTGCGGCGGAATAATTTCCCCGTTTATATCCGGCCAGGTGGGTGCGGCTGTTGCCGCTTTATGCCCAGCCATCAATGCACCATAAACTAACTGCAGCGTAAGTACAGCTATGATGGCGACCACTAATTTTCGTATACCGGCATGTATGATTATTTTTTCTTTCGGTACTACCAGTTGCAAGGCAAACCAGAAAGTGTAGGAGAGTAACCCAAGTGCAAATACAAAATGCAGCGCCAGCCTTGTAGGTTTTACATATATGGCATCGCCGGTAAGCCCACTGGCTACCATTATCCAGCCTATAGCCCCCTGCAAAGCCCCCAATAGAAACAGGATCACTAATGGTTTTACCATATAGGGCCGGAAACGGCCTTTTATTAAAAAATATATAAACGGAATCATGAACACCACACCAATGAGCCGGGCCCAAAACCGGTGGAACCATTCCCAGAAAAAAATGAATTTGAAATTGCCAAGTGTGAAATCTGAGTTTAGCAAACTGTATTGTGGGGTTTGCTTATACTTTTCAAATTCTGCAATCCATTGTTGCGTATTCATAGGGGGCAGGGCACCGGTTACCACATTCCATTCTGTTATAGACAGACCGGAACCCGTCAGCCGGGTGATGCCACCCAGCAATATTTGTATGACAATCATGCCCACCCCTACCAGCAGCCAGTTGGCTACTGCTTTATCCGATCGGCTGGCTGAAGGTTGCTGTACCATTGCGGCCGCAAAGTTAGTTGCCATACGCTGGCGATGAGCGATTGTTGAATATTATTTATAAACTTGCACCCTGATGCTTCAGCATTTTTTCCAGGATAAACTGATCGAAGCCGGTTGCGACGAAGCCGGTCGTGGCTGCCTCGCCGGGCCTGTATTTGCCGCAGCCGTTATTTTACCCAAGGATTTTTCACACCCCCTGCTCAATGATTCCAAGCAGGTGAATGAAAAAAACAGGAATGAACTCCGTTTATTTATCGAAGCAGGAGCCATTGCCTGGGCTGTTGCCAGTATTGATAATCATGAAATCGACAGTATCAATATACTCAAAGCCTCCTTCAAGGCCATGCACCAGGCGATTAACGGCCTGAAAAAACAACCACAGCTTTTGCTGATAGATGGTAATCGTTTTGTTCCCTATAAGAAAATTCCCCACCAATGTATTATCAAAGGGGATGGTATCTATATGTCTATTGCAGCCGCCAGTATTTTGGCAAAAACATATCGTGACGATTTCATGCGGCAAATACACCAGGAGTATCCGCAGTATGGATGGGATGAAAACAAGGGATATGGTACAAAATTTCACCGCGATGCAATGGGTTTGCATGGGCAAAGCCCCTATCACCGAAAAACTTTCCGGTTGAAGCCTGAACAGGCTTCTTTATTCCCTGCACTAAAGGAGGGACATTAAACTTCTGCCACTTTTTCTTGTCTCATAACAGTTCGTTTTTATTTGTCTTAAACAACAAGCATGAAAAAGATAGCATTACTTGGCCTTGTAATAATGATTTTATCTATTGGGGCGTCCGCACAAATCCGCGGTTACCGCCTGCGTAACAGCAGCGTTTATAATCAGCGAATAACTATACCGGAGCGGCATCAATTAAGAAGGGATGTGTTGCGGGTACGGGTGGCGCAGCGTATGGCTGGCCGTGACGGGATCGTAACGCCTGTAGAACGGGTACGTATCCACCGCCTGAAGTCAAAAACCCGCCGCGATGCAGTGCGTTTCAGGTATAGCTGAATCAACTATCAGCAAACCCTATATACAAAGAAAGAAATCCGTGCAGTATGCAAGAGCGCCACTATGTGGCGCTCTTATTTTTACCATTTCCCCAAGCCTTCCCGAATCAGTGCTGGTTCATCCTGGGTAAGATCCACAACTGTAGAAGGTATCATACCACCAATGCCGCCATCAATTACATAATCCACGCTATTGCGGAAATTTTCATACATCACCTCCGGATCGGTATAGTCTTCTACCATTTCGCCTGGCAACGAAGCGCTGAGTACCGGCCGCCCCAACTCTTTAATAATGGCCTGTGCAATGGCGTTATCAGGGATGCGGAGTCCGATTGTATCTTTTTTGCTTTGTAATATTTTAGGCACCATTTTACTGGCCGGTAAAATAAATGTATATGGCCCGGGTAAATATTCTTTTAGCAGCCGGTAAACAGGGTTTGAAAGCGGTTTAGCATATTCGCTCAGGTGGGATAAATCGCTGCATACAAAAGAAAGCTGTGCTTTTTTGGGTTCCACTTGCTTAATACGGCAGATGCGTTCAATAGCTTTTTGCTGCAAAATATCGCAGCCAAGGCCATACACGGTATCTGTGGGGTAAATGATGATGCCGCCTTCTGTGAGGCATTTTACTGCCTGTTGTACCAGCCTGGCCTGTGGGTTGTCGGGGTGAATTCGTAATATCATAGTATCCAATCGTTTCTAAAATCCTGTGTTTTTGCTAAAATGTGACAAGAAGCAGGTCAAATGTGCTGCAATACATAATTTTATACCTGCTTATATTTGCACCACTTAAATCAGAATCATGCAGTTAAAGCCGGTAGCCACCTTCGATACGCTTGAACCGGAGGTGTTTAAAAAAGAGTTCTACAAGCCCGGCATACCTGTGGTTATAAAAAACCTGTCGAATAACTGGCCTGCCGCCACCAAATGGAACTGGGACTATTTCAAACAATTGGTAGGCGATAAAAAAGTACCGCTTTACAACAATGTAAAGAGTGATGCATATACCCCTATCAATACCGCAGACGATTATAAAACATTTGGCGAGTATATTGATATGATCAGCCAGGGCCCCGCCGGCTGGCGTATATTTTTGTTCAACATTTTCGACCATGCTCCACAGCTCACCAAAGATTTTACCTGGCCCGAGCATATGATGAAAGGCTTTGTAAAAAAATACCCGATGCTGTTTGTTGGCGGTGCCACCAGTATCACTCATATGCATTTTGACATTGATATGTCACATATCCTGCACACGCAATTTGCCGGGCGTAAACGGGTGCTGATGTTCCCTTACAAGGAACAACATAAACTATACCGAAAACCCTGGGAAGTGCTGAGCCTTGCCGATTTTTCGAACTACTATGTAGATGGCAAAATTGATTATGAAAAATTTCCTGCACTTAAACTTGCCGAAGGAATTGATTTAACATTGGAGCCCGGCGATACCCTCTTTATGCCTGCGGGTTACTGGCACCACATGGAATATTTGGAAAGCGGGTTTGCCATGAGCCTGCGGGCTATGCAGCCATCACTCGGCGGAAAGCTGAAAGGAATATGGAACCTGATCGGCATGCGTGGTATTGACACCGTCATGAAAAAGACGGCCCCGAAATGGTGGTACGGAAGAAAGGAGAAAAAAATATTCAGGAACGCAGCCAAGGAACTGGCGCTGCAATAACTTTTATATTTTACCCGCCCAATTCATTTCCTCTTCCCGCTCTGCGTCCCTTTTCTTTTTTAATGCTTCGGGTGTTCCCTCTGCAAACATCACAGCTATGGTAACTATGTGATAGAAAAACAGGCATAGTACAACCAATGAAAAGGAATAACTCTGCACCCAGATGATCTCAATACCAAGAGATAAAGCTGCGCTTGCGATCAGCAAGGCTGTAGATATATACTTCTTAAAGGCAAAAAACAGGAAGGCTACAATGGAAAAAAAATAAATAAACACCATCAGATTAGCTATCCAATGGCTTCCGATAACTACAAAATGCTGTATGAGACAGGTGAGCGTTAGCATTACCCCAAAGGCACCACCATACTCACAGAAGTTTTGTTGTCGTATAGTAAGTACCTGCGGCCTGGATGCAGATGACATAAGAAAATTTTAGCTGCTATTAGTTAATCGTCCACACTTCATTTCCGCGCAGCAACTTATCTAAATCCGCTGCTTTTTTCACTTTTGCTTCTTCAATCTGCATGGCCATTACGTCTTCATAGCAGGCCCGGTCAGTTTTATAGAATACCCCAAATGGACGGGGCAGATGCCCTTCTTTTGCCGGGTTGTCGAAAATGCGGGTCAGTATCTGCGCTTTATAGATATCCGCTTCGTCATGAATCCAGCAGTCATCAGCACTAAAACCGTTGTTGAAATCAACCACGACAGGTTTAAAGCCATCCAGTTTAATCCCTTTATCACTATTGGCACCAAACACCAATGGCTTACCCTGCTCCAGGAATAATGTTTCTGCTGCCTTGCTGCTTTTTTCGGTAAAGACTTCAAAAGCCCCGTCATTAAAAATGTTGCAGTTTTGATATATCTCTAAAAAAGACGCCCCCTTGTGTGCATTGGCCGCAATCAGCATGGTTTGCATATGCTTGGGGTCGCGGTCCATCGTACGGCCGACAAATGTGGCATCGGCACCCAACGCCAGCGCAGCCGGGTTGAAGGGGTGATCAATACTGCCCATCGGTGTGCTCTTCGTTACTTTATTTTCCTCCGATGTGGGCGAGTATTGTCCCTTTGTCAGCCCGTATATCTGGTTGTTGAATAATAAAATGTTTACATCAAAATTGCGGCGCAACAAATGAATGGTATGGTTGCCGCCTATGCTCAGGCTGTCACCATCGCCGGTTACGATCCAAACGCTCAGGTCCGGCCTGGCCGCTTTTAATCCGCTGGCTACAGCTGTTGCCCTTCCGTGAATGGAGTGCATACCATAGGTGTTCATATAATACGGAAAACGGCTGCTGCACCCGATGCCGGAAATGATGGCAATATTTTCACGGGCAATACCAAGTGTGGGCATTACTTTTTGCACCTGCGCCAATATCGAATAGTCGCCACAGCCGGGGCACCAGCGTACTTCCTGGTCGGTAGCAAAATCTTTTGCGGTCAGGGTCGGAGCGGTAGTAGTTTCAGGCATATCGTTACGTATTCAGACAAATTTAAGTAAAGTACTGGTTTTTTGACAGTAGTAAAATAAAACGGGTTTGTGTCACCGTTTTAGGGTTTATGAAGGTGCTTCCCCCGATTAGCAATATATGGGTCCTTCAAGTTTGATCCGTAGGGAGAGCAGCGCTTAAAAGCTTTGAACGGGTTTAGCTTATATAAAACGGGACGACCCTCTCGGGCCGTCCCGTTTCTTAAAAAAATGAATTGATTTGTATAAAGAGCGGCTACCTGATCCTGTATTCCACTCTTACCGTAATAGTCGCTTTCTTTTCTTTGGAAGAGGTATTGAACACCCCGCCATAGCTGTAATCCTCTTCAGCATTTTTACCGGTAATCTGGAATACTCCCATATTGGCTTTTACCAACGAGCCCAATCCACTACCGCTGTTTTTAGCAATAGTTGCAGCTCTTTCTTTGGCATCGGCCGAAGCTTTTGCCAGCAGATCGATTTTGAGCTCATTCAGCTTTTCATAATAATAAGCCGGGGCAGATGAATTCAATTCGATGCCCTGTTCAAGCAGCTCTGTGATTTCACGGGACAGTTTTTCAATCTTGGGAATGTCTTTGCTGTTCACCGTTACTTTTTGTGTAAGGGTGTAGCCGCTGAAAACAGAGCCCATGCTGCGGCCGTTGCCATCATAGCGTTCAGAAAAATTCTTCTGTACATCTACAGACGAGATAACAATGCTGGCTGCTTCCACTCCCTTCGAAGTAAGATAGGATCGTACTGTTTTCTCATCTTCTTTCAGTGCGGTGTAAGCAGTTTTCAAATCAGCGCTGCTGCGGCTGAAGCTGCCATTCCATACAACCTGGTCACTGGTAAATTCTTTTTCGGATAAGCCTGTAACGGTAATTGTCTTTGCGTTTTTATAGCGGTATTTCCAGGCACTACCGGCTATAAGGGCTGCTATTATCACAGCCGTACCTGCGATGAGGTACTTAACATTCTGGTTCATGTGGGGTTAAAAAAATTGTTTGCATAAATGTATATACCGTTTTGGTGAATTAAACGTTAAGTACAACGGCCTTAGCGAAGGTTTAACAGATACAGGAGCGGTACGGAGGGTTGGGACAGGTTTTGTATTTTCAGCAGGCAAATGGTGGCGGCAACCCTTTTTTACATGAAGCCGATACCACCATTATACCATTCTAAACGTCAGGGTTACCTATGCAGCACACACGTAAACTAAAAGCGGTTTTTTTCATTGGGGTTTTTGTGGTAACAGGTATTGCGGCCACGCATGCTCCTGTGGTACCTGCCCGTAACCTGAAAGTATTGCCCAAGGATATCAGCGATCAGAAACTGGACAGCATTATGCAATCCTATAATGTGGCGCTGGGTGTAAAGTGTGATTTCTGCCACATCAAGTCAAAATTAGGGGGTGCGAATGACAGCCTTGATTATGCGGCTGATGGAGAACCTATGAAGGAGAATGCAAGGGATATGATGCGTATGACGATAGAGATCAACAGCAAGCATTTCTATTTCAACAAAAATGAACGCCCGGAATACCTAAATACTATAACCTGCAAAACCTGTCACCGGGGTGAGCCGTTTCCGCCGGCGGATTAGTTTTCATTATTCTTACAACTCTTCAGCCACTCCTTTATACCCTCAACTATTCTTTCTGCCACCGCTTTGTGAAAGGCCGAATCAAGGATTAGTTTTTCATCTTCTGCATTGCTGAGAAAGGCTACTTCCACCAGGCAGTTGGGAAAATCAGTAGGTGCATTCAGCATAAAATTGAAACTGCCGATATTGCCAAAATCAGGCAGCCCAGTTGCAAGCATGCTTTCCTGTATGTATTGTGTAAGCGGACGAAACCCAATATGCTTATAATAAGTGCTTACTCCCCGAACACTATCCTTAACGGATGAGTTTAAATGTATGCTGATCAAAAAATCAGGATCCTCCTTTTGGGCAAATGCTACCCGCTCATACATACTTAATCCAATATCTGCAGAACGTGTCATCACTACTGAAGCTTCTTTTTGCTGCAAGGCCCTTTCCAGTTCTTTGGCAATAAGGAGGGTGTATTTTTTCTCTTGTATTTTGGTGGTTATGCCTGCTGCACCGGTATTATCGCCCCCATGCCCTGCGTCCACTACTATTTTCATTTTTGATAAATCAAGGTCTTCTGGTTGCCGCTTTACCCGCACCATCAGCCGGTTGCCCTGGTAATAGATACTATAACCCCAGTGCTGCTGATGTTTCAGTTCAATGATAACCCTGAACACATCATCTTCAATTTGCTCGTGGTAAACATTTTTTATTTCTTTTGCTGAGATGCGTTGTGTTACCCAGTTTGTATTACTGGTAGCCCCAAATATATCAATGGCAATTTTCGCCGGGTTTATCATTTGCATACTCCGGTACGGAAGTTTCTGGTCAAGCGAGATACCTACATAGTCATATTTTTCATCACCATTTATAAGAAAACTGCTGGTAAGGTAGTAACCGGGGTTTTTTAATGAGCTGTCTTTTATGAAATTGTTTTTAGACAAATAAGCAAAATGATTCGCCGAGAGCTGCACCCGGTAATTGACAATGGTACTGTCCACTACTTTTACAACTATCCCTGTATCCAGAAAAGTCATTTTGGCGCCACCCAACCTGTCGGTGCCCAGTCCGTATTCTAAATACGGCATGGTTCCGGACGTTTTTCCAATTATAAGTTGCTTCTGTGCTGATAATGAGAGGCTAAGGATAAGGGTATACAGGAAGTAGGTAATTCGTAACATACCTGAAAGATAGCACAAAAAGATACGTATGGCCTGCCGTAGTCTTACGTATCAGGCCTTCGTTTTCCGAGAATTTTAGGCGGAAACATAATACAAAAAAAATATGGTTCCCTAACTCCCGTTAATATTGCAGACCGAACCAGCCGCAAAAAACGGCAAACCATTTATACCATTATCCTAAGGAAACTGTATCGTATGACTTTAAACTCTACCATTGGCCTTATCTCAACCGTTGCCTTAATACTACCCGTTCTCTGTATTATCGGATTACGCCTTACGACGCACCGGAGTTTTTTAGCCTTATTAGTTTATTACTGCTCCGTATTTGTTTACAACCTGTTCACGAACGGATATATACATGCTGATCCAACCTTTGTAAAATATTGGGGGGTGACCAATAACATGCTGGATGCACCGCTGATGCTTTACTTTATTACTTATTTCAAAACCTCGAAGCAATATGCCCGTGCTATCAACCGCATTATTGCTGGCTATATTTTATTTGAAATCATTGTACTCGCTATTAATGGTATCAACAGGGTATCGGTTGCCATCATTTTAGGGCCGGGCCTGCTCTTTGTTTGTGCCGTCTGGATTTCGTTGTTTATAAAGCAGGCCAAGTGGGCCATTGAAAGTAAAAAAGCAACAGGTAAAGCGCTTATTTCAGCTTCGTTGGTTTTTGCCTATGGCTGCTACCTGTTTATTTACCTCATGTTCTACATCTTCCGCACGCATATAGAGAATGGCGTGGTGAATGAACAATCGCTGAGCGATACCTATCTTGTTTTCTACCTCTGCTGCACCTTCTCATCATTACTGCTGGTCATGGGTATTTTTATTGAAAGCAAGCGGGTGCAAAAACTGAATGAGCTGAAGATTACCCGCCGGGAACTTTCTTCGATATACACCAATACTAAAGCGGCTGCCCCTTTCAGAACAGCCGTATTAGATTTCGATAAAGAGTTAATGAATTAGAAGCAATACCTGCCTTCACCAATCATTTTGTCAGCAATCCTTCTGCGGAGGTCTTTGCTGTTGACTGGTTCTGCTTTCGTAAAACGCTTCAATCCCATCAGGATCATACGCTGCTCATCGCCATCGGCAAATGAGTTGATGGCATCCTTGCCTGATTTATTTATGCGGTCTGCCGCATCATACAGGTATGTACGCATCATATCCAGGTGGTAGCTGCAGGCTGCTTCGCCTTTTGCTTCCACCATTTTCATCACCCGCAGCAATACGCTTTCTGCATTGAATGTTTCAATGGCCATATCAGCAATATTCATCAGCACTTCCTGCTCGCTTTCAATTTTCATCATCAGCTTTTGCACGGCTGCACCCGATGTCATCAGGATCGCTTTCTTCAGGTTGGCCACCAGCTTTTGCTCTTTGGCAAATGGCTGCTCATCTTCTGCGCCAAAGTCAGGAATACTCATTAGTTCTTTTTGCACGGCCATAGCTGGACCCATCAGGTCGAGGCGGCCACCCATGGCCCTTTTCAATGTCATATCCAGCGTCAGCAAGCGGTTTATTTCATTGGTGCCTTCATATATCCGGTTGATGCGGCTGTCACGATAAGCCCTTGAAATATTATATTCTGCACTGAAACCATTACCGCCATGTATTTGTACTCCTTCGTCCACGACAAAATCCAATACCTCGCTTCCATATACCTTCAGCATGGCACATTCAATAGCATATTCTTCTGCACCACCAAGCAATGCTTCATTAAAAGGTTTGCCTGATGATAATAATTCATGCTCCTTATCATCGATCCATTTCGCGGTACGGTAAAGTGCTGACTCTGCCACAAACACACGAATAGCCATTTCAGCCAGCTTATGTTTGATGGCACCGAAGTTGGAAATCGGTTGTTTAAACTGTTCCCTTGTTCTTGCATATTCCACTGTTCCGCTCAGCGAACGGCGTGCACCCCCAATAGCTGCTGCACATAATTTGAGGCGGCCAATATTTAAAATATTGAAAGCGATCTTATGTCCTTTACCAACCTCACCCAGCAGGTTTTCAACAGGCACTTTACAATCCTGGAAATATAACTGCACGGTAGAGGAACCCTTAATACCCATCTTGTGTTCCTCAGGGCCTTGTGTAAATCCTTCTGTACCGCGGTCAACGATAAAGCCGGTAAATTTATCCCCATCCACTTTTGCAAACACGGTGTACACCTGTGCAAAACCGCCATTCGTAATCCAGCATTTTTGTCCATTCAGGATATAATACTTACCATCATCACTCAGTTTGGCTGTTGTTTTTGCACCCAGTGCATCACTGCCACTATTAGGTTCGGTCAATCCGTATGCGCCAGCCCACTCACCACTGATCAGCTTGGGAATATATTTTTGTTTCTGCTCCGGTGTACCGAAGTAGAGAATAGGTAGTGTACCAATACCGGTGTGTGCAGCAATAGCAACAGAAAAAGAATGCCCCGCGCCCAGGTATTCGTTGACAATCGTAGAGGTCACGAAATCTTTTCCTAAACCGCCGTATTCTTCCGGAAAAGAAGTGGCCAGCAATCCCTGTTCACCGGCTTTCGTTACCAGCGATTTCATCAGGCCATCTTCCAGGTTATCAATCCTGTCGAGGTTGGGATAAATTTCGCTGTCGAGAAACTGGTTACACATATCCCGGATCATCAGTTGTTCTTCACCAAATTCCTCGGGTGTAAATGTTTCTTCAGGCAATGATTGCTTGACCAGCCATTCACCGCCTTTGAGTACCGATTGTGTTGCTGTTGCGCTCATATATTATACGTTTAAAGTTTCAAGTTTAAGGCTATGTTTCTCCGCTGACCGTTTGACTATCTTCTGTACAAGTCTGCAACCCAAAAAATTCAACTCCGGGCCTCCGCTTGCCGCTCGCTACTAACCTACTTCAAATTATCATAGACCAGTTGCAATACCTCTTTACAAACATCAATCCTGTCGGCCGGCACGGTTATCAATGCCTCATTCAATGTTTCATCTGCCAGTTGCATGGTTTCTTCTTCCAGTTTCTGGCCAAGCTTCGTTAAATACACCAGGTTGATCCGTCTGTCAGTTTCTGATGCTACCCTTTTTACCAGGCCTGCTTTTTCCAGGTTATCTACCAGGCGGGTAATGCTCGGTTTATCCCTGAATGTAGCGTTGCATAATTCCTGCTGACTGATACCATCATGCTTCCATAAATGGTAGAGTACACTCCACTGCTCAATGGTGAGGCCTAATGATGCTTCATTAAACTTCTTCTGCAAACGACGGGAAATAGCCGTCGATGCTTTACCGGTAATAAAGCTGTAGAGTTCCCCTTTTTTAAAATGGTTGTTTGGCATATAGTTGTTTGTGCAACTATCCAAAATTAATATTATATTTGAAACGGCCAATTTAATTTTTCAAAAATCTTTGTGCCGGTTTTTCAGCTATCATATTATAATTCAATAATACACTACTACCGCTTTGGTTCCGGACCACAGCCTGTCATTTGCTTGCATGGGTACGGGGAAACTGGCGACAGTTTTTCTTTTTTGGAAAAGCATGCAGGACAGGGCTTTACGTTTTATGCTATCGATCTGCCTTTTCATGGAGCTACAGACTGGAAGGAGACAGATGCCTTTTCCATCCGGCATTTACAAGAAATAGTTACCATTATTTTGCGGGTATCATTGTCGGGCCAAAAGCCGGTTTTAATGGGCTATAGTTTAGGGGGCCGGGTATCACTTGCACTTTATCAATCTATGCCAGCCCAAATAGACAAGCTTGTCCTGCTTGCACCGGACGGACTAAAAGTAAATTTCTGGTACTGGCTGTCTACCCAAACATGGGCGGGAAATAAACTATTTGCCCTCACCATGAAAAAGCCGGGCTGGTTTTTTGGCATGCTAAAATTATTGAATAAACTCAAGCTGGTAAATGCAAGTATTTTCAAGTTTGTGAATTTCTATATCGGCAATAAAGAAGTACGGCAGGAATTATATACCCGGTGGACCGGCCTCCGAAAAATAAAACCATCGCTTAATAAGATCAAGCAAAGTATTAAACAAGAAAACACACCGGTACGCTTGCTGTATGGAAAACATGATCGCATCATCCTTTCATCGGTGGGCGAAAAATTCAGCAAGGAAATAGAAGACCAGTGTACGATTACAATTATCGGTTCGGGACACCAGGTATTACAGGAAAGATATGTGAAGAGATTACTGGAACTGTTAGCGCAGTAATTAGCTTAATGATCTGCGTATTACGACAGGATTATTTCCGCCTGTACGTATTCCCACAACTCTAATATAGCGGAGCCCGGCAGTCAATACGTTTCTAAATTCAATTAGTTTTGCCGGAATGGTATGGATGCTTATTTCGCTGATCCTGTTTATTCCTTATGCGCTGCTCATTCTCTATTATAGGCAAAGCTGGAAGGCTATACCGGTATACGAGGCGCAACAGGTGCCGCACACACGCATCAGTGTGATTATTCCTGCCCGTAATGAAGCAAAAAATATCAGCACGTTATTACTGGCTTTGCAACAACAGAACTACCCGGCTGATTTGCTTGAGGTGATTGTTGTGGATGATCATTCAGAAGATGATACAGCACTGCTTGTAAAACAGTTTGCCGGTGTAAAACTGATCCAACTACAAAACGATAATATCAACTCGTATAAAAAGAAAGCTGTTGAAACCGGTATTGCCGCCGCCACCGGCCAGTTGATTGTAACCACAGATGCAGATTGCACTATGGGTAAAGACTGGTTACGCACCATTGCCAATTTTAAAGAAGACAGTGATGCTGCGTTTATTGCCGCACCCGTCGTTTTCGAAAACGACAAAACTGTATTGCAGATTTTCCAGGCACTGGATTTTATGGTGCTGCAGGGCATTACCGGGGCTGGTGTGTACAAGAAAAAGCTGTCGATGTGTAATGGGGCTAATCTTGGCTATGAAAAAAAGGCGTTTGAACAAGTGGGTGGCTTCTCCGGCATCGATCATATTGCCTCCGGCGATGATATGTTGTTGATGTATAAAATACAACAACAGCATCCGGATAAGGTACTTTACGTAAAATCAAAAGAAGCGTTGGTTACTACAAAACCTGCCACCACCTGGAAAGAGTTTTTCAACCAGCGTATCCGCTGGGCCAGTAAAGCAAAATCCTATAAAGACAAGCGGGTTTTTATAGTACTGCTGCTGGTGTACCTGCTCAACTTGCTTTTCCCGGTACTATTGATTACCTGCAACTGGATATATGCATCGGGTTTGTTAGTAGCAAAAACAGCCGTTGAATTATTCTTTGTAACAGAACTGGCCCGCTTTTTCGGTAAACAATCACTGGTTAAGTATTTTTTCCTTTTTCAGCCATTACATATTCTGTACACCATTATTGCGGGTTTCTTCGGGCAGTTTGGTAAGTATGAGTGGAAGGGAAGACGGGTGAATTAGGCTAAGAGTTTGAAAGAGAAAAAGGTGAAAAAGAGTGAAACTTGATTAGCAATCATCCTTCCTGTTCTTTACGTTATTCTTACAGCCATAGTGAATCTGGAAAATTGAAAGTTCTCCTTTTCTCTTTCCCTTCCTTTAAACTCTTAGCTTTTCAATCTCTTATCTTAACTTCCCTCCCGATGAGTTCATCCCAATCATACCAGGCAGCAGCATGGCGGCGGTTAAAGCGCAATAAAGGTGCGATGGCCGGATTGGTGGTCATCATTCTGTTCACTTTCATTGCCATTTTTGCTTATTTCATTGCACCGGATTCATCGCCCTACGCCAATCGCCGCATGGATGAACTGACGGGTAAGAAACCAGGATATTCCAAACAATTCCTTTTACTAAAAAAAGAAAAGGAAGTAAAGTCACCGGGGTTTTTTCAGCGCCTTATCAATGGTAAGGAAGATTTGTACCGTTACCTGCCGGTTGAAGGGTTTGAGAAAAAAAGCGACAGCATCATTGTACAGAAATACATAGACGAAGGTGTGACTGAACGAACGGCATTTCATAATTCACAAACGGCTCCCGATCCGGTGATCAGCAAAAAGTTTTTGTTAGGCACCAATAAAGAAGGGCGGGACATGCTCAGCTGTTTAATTGTTGGCACAAGGGTAAGCCTGAGTGTGGGATTAATTACGGTGATAATATCGCTAAGCATTGGGTTGATACTGGGTTCGCTGGCAGGTTATTATCGTGGCCGCACAGATGATCTTATTATGTGGTTTATCAATGTAATCTGGAGTATACCCACACTTTTACTTGTGTTTGCCATTACCCTCGCATTGGGCAAAGGGTTCTGGCAGGTATTTATAGCGGTTGGCCTTACCATGTGGGTAAATGTGGCCCGCCTGGTAAGGGGACAAGTGCTTGCTATACGGGAACAGGAATATATTGAAGCTACAAGGGCCTTAGGTTACTCAGGCTTCAGGACTATTGTACGGCATATATGGCCCAATATTATGGGCCCTGTGATGGTGATTGCTGCTTCTAATTTTGCATCGGCCATCGTTATCGAAGCAGGGCTTAGCTTTCTGGGAGTAGGGGTACAACCACCACAGCCGAGCTGGGGCCTGATGATTAAGGACAATTACAATTTTATCATTACGCAAAATCCGGCACTGGCCTTAGTACCTGGCGTTGCTATTATGTTGCTGGTACTGGCTTTCAACCTGCTGGGCAATGGCCTTCGGGACGCATTGAATGTGCGGGGTAAACTTTAATCCTATTTACTGTTGAACCGGTAACTGCCTGTCCAGGTATTTGTTGGCTTGCTGAGCGATGTAACCTTGATATCAACGAGGTTTAATGTCAGGGGCGTATAGCCCGTTATGGTGAAATTGGATGTCGCTGAACTTGTGTTAACTGTTTGCGAGTAAAAAGGCGGCGGGTTGGTACCATCATCTTTTTTTGCGCTTACTTCAATTTTCACACCTGCCGATGGCATAGTTGAAGTCACCGTTACTGCTAAATTATAAGGTCCTACTGCTGCTGCCACTACAGATCCATTAGCTGGATTAGTTGTTACAGCGAGATTGGGTTCAACACTATTACCGCCACCTCCTCCGTCATCACCACCTTTGTTACAGCCAGATGAAATGAGCAGGGAGCTAAAGAAACTGACTATGAGTAAACGAAAAACAGTTTTCATACATCACGATTTAAAGGACAAGGTAATTCAGGCGACCGGCTCAACCAAATACTTTTACGTTACGGTTAAAGCTTTCTTCCAGTGAAATAAGCGTTTCGGTACGTTCAATCCCCTTTACTTTTTGCAACTGATCGTGGAGTACGTAGCGTAACTGGTTGATATCCTTACAAACAATTTCAGCAAACATGCTGTAGTTGCCCGTGGTGTAATTCAGGCGCACTATTTCTGGAATTTTTTGCAGGTCTTTGGCCACGGTATCATACAGTGAACTTTCTTTCAGGTAAATACCGATAAAGGCAATTACATCGTAGCCCATCATTTTCAAGTCAACTTTCAGCCTGTTTCCCTTAACCACACCAGCTTCCTGTAATTTTTTGATACGAACATGGATGGTACCGCCGGATACGAATAGCTTTTTACCAAGATCTGCATAGGAAATCTCAGCATCTTCCATCAGTTGGTGAATTATTTGCAAATCAAGATTGTCAAAATTCAATTTTTCGGGCATAATCAAGCAGTGTTTTAAAAATATTCTATCAAATATAGTAATATATTGAACAAAATGTATTATTTTAAAATAATTATTGAAAAATTTGGAATGAAACGGGGACCGGGCCTATATTTGCTCTATCAAACGAAGTTCTTATAGCAATACTGTGGGGTGATGAAATGACGTAAGTCTGGCAGACATGCCCTCTTGTCTCGGGGGTGGAGATCATAGGATAAACGTAAGGTAATGGGTTGACCACTAATGCATGCAGTGCCTTACAGCTAACTACTCCGTGGAGGTTCGAACCCTCCCCCTACAGCAATAGCCTTCCGGAAACGGGAGGCTTTTTTATTGGGATAATCCATCCTTTGCGCCTGGCAGCTAACTACCCCGGAGGTTCCCTGCCTGCGTGACGCAGTCAGGCAGGGAGCCCTCCCCCTACAGCTACAAAGCCTTCCGGAAACGGGAGGCTTTTTTTATTGGGATAATTCATCATTTGCGCTTGGCAGCTAACTACCCCGGAGGTTCCCTGCCTGCGTGACGCAGTCAGGCAGGGAGCCCTCCCCCTACAGCTACAAAGCCTTCCGGAAACGGGAGGCTTTTTTTATTGGGATAATTCATCATTTGCGCTTGGCAGCTAACTACCCCGGAGGTTCCCTGCCTGCGTGACGCAGTCAGGCAGGGAGCCCTCCCCCTACAGCTACAAAGCCTTCCGGAAACGGGAGGCTTTTTTATTGGGATAATCCCTCTTCGGGCATGGTACCTAACTACTCACTGAGGTTCCCTGCCTGCGTGACGCAGTCAGGCAGGGAACCCTCCCCTACAGCTACAAAGCCTTCCGGAAACGGAGGCTTTTTTTATTGCGAAAATCCATCTTCGGGCATGGCACCTAACTACTCCCTGAGGTTCCCTGCCTGCGTGACGCAGTCAGGCAGGGAACCCTCCCCCTACAGCTACAAAGCCTTCCGGAAACGGGAGGCTTTTTTTATTGGAAATGGCAGTCCTTCGTTCCTATTTCTCACCACAGAGAACACACAAAGGATTTACACAGCGGCTGCAAAGGAGTACCCCGACCTCAGTGATCTTTGTGCTGTACTCTTTATGCCCGCTATGGTAAAATCATCACCAAATATTTGCGAAGTATTGCGCCTCTCCGTCTTTGCAGATAAGCCTTTCACCGAATCTTTTCACTATCCACATTTCAGCGGATACCTTTGCAGAAAATTTGAGCAATGAAAAAAGTGACGCTGATTATTCTGTCTGTATTCCTGCTAAACGCTATTAGTTTTTCCCAGGATCAATCTGTAAAACGCTTACAAAATGAATCGAACCGGGAGATTAAAAAAGATCCGGCCGATACGTCGAAAAGTATTTGGAAGAAAGGCGGCTTATACGGTATTAATATTTCGCAGGGCTCACTCAGCAACTGGGCAGCCGGTGGCGATAAGTTTTCACTATCGGTAAATTCCATGCTCAGCTTATTTGCTTTTCGCAAAAGAGGAAAGACCAGCTGGGACAATACCTTTGATTTCAACCTGGGCTATGTAAATACCACCAGCCTTGGCGGCCGCAAAAACGATGACCGTTTTGATTTACTTTCCAAATACGGCTATGCGTTAAATTCTAAACTAAATGTATCAGGCCTGTTCAACCTGCGTTCACAGTTTTTAAAAGGCTATACATTTCCGGATGGTGTTAAAACTTTCTCCTCAACGTTTATGGCACCAGGTTATATTTTATTAAGTGCGGGTCTTGATTATAAAGCAACAAAAAACCTCTCCATCTTTATTTCGCCTTCTACTGCACGCTGGGTGATTGTAAAGGACACGGCCCTTTCTGCAAAAGGATTGTATGGTGTGGAGCCCGGTAAAAAATCATCACTGGAGTTTGGCGCCTTTGCCACTATCAATTACCTGAAAGAGTTTAATAAGTATATCACTTACAAAGGAAGGCTTGATCTTTTTTCTAATTACAGAAAAAACCCGCAGAACATTGATGTATATATGACCAACCTGCTGAGTGCCAAACTTGGAAAGATATTAGCCATCAACTACAGCCTCGATTTAATTTATGATGATGACGTACGCTTGTTCGGTGATTATCAAAAATCAGCAGGCTTGCAAGTAAAATCATTAGTAGGTATTGGTTTGCAGGTCACATTTTAACAGGCTATATATAATTTGTAAAGCACCAGTATATGCTGGTGCTTTTTTTATGCTGTATGTTTTCATTCTTTTAACAGTTATTCCAAAATAAAAAACTTTATGATCGTTAGAGTACGGATAATATTTTTGCGGCTCAGTTTTTCACCGAACCAATACGTATGAAGTACATCCTTTTTTTGTGTAGCCTGCTGGCTACTACATGCTACCTGCCAGCTCAAGATGCTGTTGTAAAGAAATTGCAGCAGGAATCGTCAAGACAGATTAGTAAATCAATGCCCGACAGCAGCAAATCATGCTGGAAAGCCGGCGGTAGTTTTTCCATGAATATCGGCCAGGGCAGCCAAAGCAACTGGTCGGCCGGTGGCGATGATTTTTCTTTTACTGCCAATACAGCCATTAATTTTTACAGCTTGTATAAAAAAAATAAACACAACTGGGATAATAACCTGGATATAAACTTTGGCTACATTAATACCACAAGCCTGGGCAGTCGAAAAAACGATGATCGCTTCGACCTCCTGAGTAAGTATGGTTATAAGCTTAATAAAAAACTGCACCTTTCCATGCTGGCGAATTTCCGTTCGCAGTTTTTAAAAGGCTATTCTTATCCAAACAATACAAAAACATTCATCTCAGAATTTTTAGCGCCCGCTTACCTGGTTATGAGCCAGGGGGTGGATTATAAACCCGTAAAGCCTCTTTCCGTTTTTGTATCACCTGTTACATCCCGCTGGGTATTTGTCATGGACAGTTCGCTGTCAGCAAAAGGGGAGTATGGTGTAAACAAAGGCACCCGCAGCATCAACCAGTATGGTGCATTTGCCACCATTGGTTACCAGCAAACCTTTAATAAAATAATTACTTATAAAACCCGTATCGATATTTTTTCTAATTATAAGAAAGAGCCGCAAAATATCGATCTCTTTATGACCAATACTGTGACGGCCAGGGTGGCCAAGGTTATTGCCTTCAGCTGGAATGTGGACCTGATTTATGATGATGACATCGAACTTTTTGGAAAAGAAAGCAGCTCGCCCGGCCTGCAGGTAAAATCAGTGGTGGGTGTAGGATTACAATTTAAAATCTGACAACAGGCGGCGTATCTTTGCCCGCTATGGGTCAGAAGAAACTGGTACGCTTTGCTGAGTTGAAGACATTTGATAATGTACTCCAGTTCCCGGCAGGTATGCCCGGCAACTGGGGTTCTTTTTTTAAGAACGATCATCCCATTACGCTTGAACTTGCCTGCGGTAAAGGGGAATATGCATTAGGCCTTGGCCGTTTATATCCTGAAAGAAATTTTATCGGCATCGATATCAAAGGCAACAGGTTGTGGGTGGGGGCCAAAAAGGCATTAAAGGAAAATTTATCCAATGTGGCCTTCATGCGCACACAAATTGACCAGGTGGCTGCATATTTCGAAGAAAAAGAAGTAGCTGAAATCTGGATTACATTCCCTGATCCACAACTGCGTTTTTCAAAAGCAAAAAAAAGACTGACCCATCCAAAATTTTTGCGCCTGTATCAGCAGTTTTTAGTGCCCGGTGGTTTTATCCATTTAAAAACAGACAGCCCTGATTTATATCGTTTTACCAAAACAGTGATTGACTTGTATAAATGCCCCGTGCATACAGACAATAATAATGTTTTTGCAAGTGGGGAGATTTCAGCAGAGCTGCAAATAAAAACGCATTACGAATCATTGGATATTGCAGGGAGCAACCGGGTGCACTATCTCTGCTTTTCCCTACCTGAAGATTTAGGCGGAAAAGAAAAAGATCAGGAACTGAAAGAACTTTTGTTACAACATGAAGGATCTGATTGAAAATGTGCATTACTATTTGAATGAAGACGGGCTGATTGTTTTCACAGAACAATATCACCTGGAAAAAGGATATTGTTGTGGTAACGGATGCAGACACTGTCCCTATGCGTATGAAAATGTACCGGAGCCGAGGCGGAGTGAACTACTGGATAACAAAAAGGACACGTAATTTTAATAAATACCATGGCTACTAAAAAGAAATCGGCTAAACGGTCCAAACCTGCTTCTACCCGATTGAAGCAAGTAAAACCATCGGGCAAACGGGAAGATGGTTTTTTTGAACTTGTATATGAAGTAGCCCGTCAAATACCGAAGGGCCGTGTAACGTCGTATGGTGCCATTGCTGCCGTTCTCGGCACCAAACTATCAGCCCGGATGGTGGGCTGGGCCATGAATGGTGCAGGTTATGTAACACCTAAAGTTCCTGCACACAGGGTGGTAAACAGGCTTGGTATTCTCTCCGGCAAACATCACTTCAAACCGGAAGGCCAAATGGAAAAGCTATTGAAAATGGAGGGGATTAAAGTTAAAAATGACCAGGTGGTGGATTTTGAAAAGCTATTCTGGGATCCTGCAACAGAATTGGGTTTTTAAACCTGGCTATTTGTCTTCAAGTTTTTTAAGAATATTTACTGCAATCTCTTTAATCCGGTCATTCAGTTCGGCGGGTTCAATAATTTTTGCATAATCACCATACAGCATAAACCATCTCGAAAATCCGGTCAGGGAAGAAGCAAGGAATGTCATACGCACGCGATCTTTCAGCTGCTCTTCCTGCACATAGCCGTGATAGTATTTTTGCTCTCCCAGGTATTTCACTACTTCTTGCTTTACCTCTATCACCACTTTAATAAGTTCCCGTTCATCATAGCTCATTTTATTGATGAAGGTTTGCAATGGCGGATGCGATTGTTCCATTTTTTCACCTGTTGTTACCAGCCGGCTTATTTTATCGGTGCGGAAGTTCCGGTAATCATTCCGCAAACGGCACCAGCCGATAAGATGCCAATGACTGCCAAGGTAATAAATACCAACAGGCTCCACCCTTCTCTTCGTTGTTTCATTTTTCTCGATCGTGGTATAGTCCACTTCGATTACTTCAGCTGCGGATATAGCGTTGAGTATAGGTTGTAAATACAGCTCTGACTTAGGCTGGTAAGCAAGAGCCGGGTGGCTCATTATAGCAATATGATCATCAATATCCTCTATATGATCTTTTTCAGATAGCCGGAGTATCGCCCTTATTTTATCCAGTGCGGCGCCGTACGTCTTTATCATACCTGCATCTGTTTTTGATTCTACCAGTTTGGATGCAGTCAGTAAGGCCGTAGCTTCTTCCCGGGTAAACATAACTGGCGGCAGTTTGTATCCCTCCATCAGCTTGTAGCCACTGCCCGCTTCACCAATTACCGGCACACCACCTTCTTCCAATGCCTTTACATCACGATAGACGGTACGCAGGCTGATAGAAAATTTATCAGCGATCTCCTGCGCCTTTACTAATCGCCTCGATTGCAGTTGTATTAATATTGCCGCCAGTCTGTCAATACGGTTCATACAGTAAAGATAAGTGCTGGCCTTTTTGCGTTTCCGCCCATTTAATTTGTTAATATTTTCCAGGACAGTTGATACAGGAAAAAGATTTTTTTATTTTCCCAATATGAAGCGGATACTGCTGATAAGCCTTATACTGACATTGCTGTATGCAAGCTGCACCCGCTTATTACAAAACAATACTTCCATCAAAGAAAGGGAGAAAGAAAAATACGGGCCCGATACCAGCTATATCTACCACCTTCCTTTTGCTCCGGGAAAAAAAGTTTTTCTGATACAAGGCTATGAAAGTGCCTTTAGCCATAAAGGCTATAAGGCCCTCGATTTTAAAGTTAAAAATGGCACCCCCGTTCATGCAGCTAGGGATGGTATTGTTACCGGCGTCCGCAGTGATTCAGATGAAGGGGGCTTAAAGCAGGAGAATTTTGCAGACGGTAATTATATTTTTGTTGAGCATAATGACGGTTCACAGGCACAATACTGGCACTTCAAAAAACATGGGGTAATGGTAAAAGATGGGGATCATATAAAAACAGGCCAGCTGATTGGCTATAGTGGTAATACCGGCTATTCTGCTTTTCCTCATTTACATTTTGAAGTAAGTGGCCGTGATTTAAATGGCCGGTATGGAAGTTTGCCTACCAGGTTTTATACCAATGAAGGTGTTATATACCTGCGACCCGGCCGGTTTTATAAAGCAAAATAATTTTGACGAATTTACTCTTTCATTTTCCCGCTTTTCTTCAGGTAGCGGACAAGGATATACACTGCCAGTAATGCACCAACGATAATAGCGAGCAGTATGTTCCTGTATTTTTCATCGTGGCCGGTAAGTTGCGGGTAGTTGAACAACAAAATAGCCGTTATACCCAGCAACCAGATAAACTGTGTGGTATGTTCCTTTAGTATCCATCGTTTCCAGTTGAAACGCATACTGCCGAATGTTTTGCCAATACCAGCCAGGTTAGGGAACCACCGGTTTACTTTTTTACAATATTCATCAAAGCCAGGCCCGAATTTTCCACGCAGAAAATTTTCTTCGGCCAGAACAATGGCCTGGTAGATAAATAAGAACAGGGGGATCATAATAGCTACATAGAACAATGAATTGGCCAGTATGCCCACGCCCAGCAGCATCAGTATATTGCCTACATATAATGGGTTGCGGCAGTGATTGAATATCCCTTCCGTTATCAATCCTTCGGCATAAGGCTTACCGTCCTTACCACCACGAACAATATAGGCCAGTCCAATGGTTAAACCACGTATCAATTGGCCAAGACAGGTAACAAACAAACCAATACCAATCGGCCATATATAATAACAACTGCCAAATGTTTCAGGCGAAAACAATGGCCATGAAGGGATAAACAATGCGCCGTAAAACAGGATAAAGATCCAGTTGCGGTACTTGAAGAAGAAATTGCCAATTGCTACCATAGTGTTTTTTTTCGCTCAGAGAAAAAGGAGAGAAAGAGGGTGCTTTGTATTTTTTGTTGGTTAAAAAGCCGCAGCATTTTTCTTTCATTGATTCACTTCGCATAGTTATTAAAGAGCCTGCTGATGCCATTTTTAAGCAGTTCTTCATTAAAGTTTATTAGAAGTCCGATTCTCAAGTTGGTCAGGCGTAAATGATTGAGTAACTTCTTTTTGAAAAACGGGGTGACGGTCTCCACAGATTTGATTTCAACAATTATCTTTCCGTCCACTACTAAATCAGCCCTGAAAGCAGTTTCCATTTTTACTTCTTCATATATAACCGGTATAGGAACCTGTCTTTGTGATAAAAACCCTCTTTTGGTTAGCTCGTAGTGCAATACCTCTTCATAAACAGATTCCAGCAATCCGGGACCTAAAGCCTTATGAATCTTGATTGACGCATCAATTATTTCACCAGTAATATCATTTATCTCCATCTCTTTTTCTCTTTCTTCTCTGTGCGATTACTTTTTTGTCGCTATCAGCCCCGCAAAATTGTACCATTTAAAAAATGTTTCACAATGGTTGAAACCCACATCCCGCAGCAGGGAAATATTTTCACTGAGCTTATAGGGCACCAGTACATTTTCCAGTGCTTCCCGCTTTTGTGAGATTTCCAGCTCGCTATATTGATTGCGGCGTTTATAATTATAATAGTATTCAATAAAGTCGCGGTTGAAACGGCTCTCTTCAGCCAGTATTTTTTCCACCAGTATCAGCGACCCGCCGGGATTGAGCCCCGCATATATTTTTTTTAATAGCTGTTCCCTGTAAATAGGCCGTACAAACTGGAGTGTCAGGCAAAGGACTACTACAGATGCGTTTTCAATTTTCAGATCGTCTGCAAGATCAGCACAACGCAATTCCACCGGCCGGGTAAAGCCCAGTTCCGTCAGCTTGGATTTGCATTTGTCCAGCATTTCCTGCGAATCATCTATACCTACAAACTGGATGGCCGGGTGCACCATGGTATTCATGCCCACCATGGTAGTGCCGGTAGAGCAGCCAAGATCATACACCACTGAGTTTTCCGAAGCATGGCTTGCGGCCAACTCGGCCACCATCCGTTGTATTTCACCATAGAAGGGCACCGACCGGTTTACCATATCATCAAAAACCTGGGCCACGTTGGCGCCAAATTTAAAATCACTGGCTTTTTCAATGCCTTCTTTGAAAACTTCGTCTTTGTTCATTTGTTATGTTGTAAGAGCGCACAAAATAAGTTTATTTGCGGCAAGATAAAAGGTTATTATGTTTGACGGGGCCCGGCCATTACTGGCTACTGGCCGGATAAAAACAAAAGGAAAATATGAAAAAAATGTACCATCTCGGCCACTGCACTACCTGCCAGGCCATTATAAAGGAAACCGGGATTGATAAAAAACCGGGTGTTGTATTTCAAAATATCCGGGAGGAGAAAATTACACCTGCTCAACTGGACGAAATGAAAAAAATGGCCGGCAGTTACGATGCCCTTTTCAGCCGCCGGGCACTAAAGTATAAAGAGCTTGGCCTGAAGGATAAACAACTAGAAGAAAAAGATATCCGGAAATTTATACTGGAAGAAGATACTTTTTTAAAAAGGCCCGTGACGATACTGGGCGATAAAATATTCGTCGGCAATGATAAAAAAACGGTGGCTGCATTGAAGGATGCGCTGAAATAAAAATTATTGCGGGTGAATTATTTCCCGCTTATGCGGTAACAGGCTTTTTCTCGCTTTTCAAAACATACCAGGCTATTATCAAACTCAGCAGCATAAATAAGGCGCCGAGCATAAACGATATGCCGGGAAAATAAAAAGGTGCTTTATCCGTAGTAAAATATTTAAAAAGGTTGTTCATGATCAGCGGGCCGAAAATTGTAGTGAGGCTCATGAGACTGGTCAACGCCCCTTGTAATTCACCTTGCTGATTTTGTGCCACATGCCCGGCCAGTGTTGCCTGTAAGGATGGCCCTGCAATACCGCCCAGGCAGTAGGGAATTAAAAAAGCAAACATCATCCATCCTTCAGTGGCAACGCCGAAAAGTACCAACCCTATAGTATATAAAAAGAGCCCCAGGTAAATACTCTTTTCATTACCCAGTTTGGGGTTAACCACCCTGGTTAGGCCAGCCTGCACCGCTCCAACTAATACACCCACTACCGCCAGTGATATACCCACCATTCCTTCTGTCCAGCCAAAACGGTAGATGGTGAAGAAACTCCAGTTACCCTGTACTGATTGTGCCGCCATGTAAATAAGGAAAAAACAAAAAGCCAAACCACTGATGCCGGGGTTCTTTCTTAAAAATTGCAGGGAGCCAAACGGATTGGCCCTTTTCCATTCAAACTTGCGCCGGTGTTCTTTATCCAATGATTCAGGTAATACAAAATACCCATACAGCGCATTGAGCAAGCAAAGTACTGCTGCTGCATAGAAAGGCGCCCTGATACCCCAGCCAGCTAATAAACCACCTAAAGCCGGACCTATAACAAAGCCCAATCCGAATGCCGCACCAATCATTCCAAAATTCTTCGCCCTTGTTTCCGGAGTACTGATATCTGCGATATAAGCAGATGCTGTCGTAAAACTTGCACCAGTTATACCGGCAATGATGCGGCCGAGAAATAACCAGCCATAGGTAGGTGCTAAAGCGAGTATAATATAATCAATACCAAAACCGAGCAGGGAAGAAAGTAAAACCGGACGACGACCATACCTGTCGCTCAGGTTACCAATAACCGGTGCAAATAAAAACTGCGTAACCGCATAGGCCGCTATCAGCAATGCACCCTCAGAACTGGCTACATTTACCGGTATATGTTTCAACTCCGAAATCAGTTTGGGCATTACCGGAATGATCAAACCCCAGCCCATGACATCAATCAGCAGGGTTATAAATATAAAGCCGATGGCCGCCTTTTTCTCTGTTTTCATATTGTTGTTCAGCGATATACGAAATTAGCAGAATAAATGTGAAGCAAAGGAAAGGACTTTAATTTCCTGCTGCGTCAATACCTGCGCATTCATTTGGATGAAAAAGAACTGATACAAGAACTCCGGCGGGGAAATGAACCTGCATTCCGGTGGCTGGTAGACTATTACCGCAACCGGGTGTTTCATACTGTCCTGAATATTCTACAAGACAGCAAAGAAGCCGAGGATGCCACGCAGGAAACCTTTATTAAAGTGTTTGAATCCATCAGCGGCTTTAAAGAAGAAGCAGCGCTTTCCACCTGGATATTCCGTATAGCCACACATAAAGCCCTGGATAAAATACGCCGGCGAAAATCGAGGGAGCGTTTACGAAAAGTATTGCCCTGGTGGATGCCCGATGAAAAAAGAAGTGAGGCAGAACATTTTCATCATCCGGGCCTGCAGGCAGAAAACAAAGAGAAAGCTGCTGTACTGTTTAAAGCCATCGAATCCCTGCCCGAAAAACAACGATTGGCTTTTACACTGATCAAAGTGCAGGGGATGAATTACGAAGAGGCCTGTGCGATTATGCAGCAAAATATAAAAGCCGTGGAATCACTGATAACAAGAGCTAAGCTCAACTTACAAAAACAATTAGAAACCTATTATAAAACATCATGATGGAAAAGAATATTACACCATTGGTAGATGAGCACCTGTTAAGCCTTACAGGTATGCAGGAGGTTGGTACTGATGATTTTTTCTATACACGCCTGCGGGCACGCATGGAAAAAGATGAGCAGCCGGTATGGCGCTTTCCAGTAAAACCTGTTTGGGCTGTCGCTGTATTGTTCGCTTTCCTGCTGGCCAACAGTATTATGCTCCTACAGGATAAGAAACAAGCCACGGCGGTGCAGGCCGGCGGCATACAGGGCTTTGCCAACTCTTACGATTTATCTGTTTCATCTTCTTATTGATACTTTGCTATGAATAACACAGTTAAAAATAAAACACTCACCATTCTCGTGGTCTTGCTGCTGCTTGCTAATGCAGCCACCCTTGCTTTCTTCTGGTTGGGCCGTAAGCCAAAACAACCACCGGGTGGAATGGCGAAAGAGTTTTTAATAAAAGAGCTGAACCTGAACACCGGACAACAGGAGGCCTATGAGGGGATGATAAAAGAACACCGGCAGGCTACCGAACCATTGCGTCAACAAATAAAGGAAGCGAAAGATGAACTGTTTGCCCTGGTAAAAAACCCGTCCGCACCCGACAGTGCCAAGCAGGCTGCAGCAGCTTCGGCCAATAACATTGTCGCACAGTTAGATTTGGTAACGCTTAATCATTTTCAAAAAGTGCGGACCCTTTGTACAGTTGAACAACAAAAGAAGTTTGATGACATAATACAGGAAGCTATTCGGATGACAGGACAGCCTCGTCATCCCATGCCACCTGGCGGTCACCCGCAAGGTCCACCTCCCGGCGGCGAAGGAGGCCCACCACCTCCTCCCGCCGGAAAATAATTATAAACAAGCGAAGGAATTCAATGACCGGATTCATCTATAAACAAAGTACGGCATGCGGACATTACGGTATACCATCATCTTTTTTTTCTTCTTTGCTTTAAAAGCAGGGGCGCAACAGCCGCCTGCAGGTGGCCCACCTCAGCCACCTCCTATAGAAGAACGGATGAAGCGGACGAATGAAATGCTGCAGCGGGAAATAGCACCAACAGCCACACAGAAAACCTCCATTGACAAAATCTACCGTGATTTTTTTGCCAAAGAAGATAAGCTGCGAAAAGAAAATCCGCCCCCGGCGCAACCCGGCCCACCTCCTGCTAAAGTAAAAGAGGCAATGGATAAGCTGGTAAAAGAAAGAGATGAAAAAGTAAAAAAACTTTTAACGGCTGACCAATATAAAAAATACACAGAAGCTATAAAAAAATTAATGCCCCGCCCGCCACGGTAAAACATTCACAATACTGATAATTTTCGAACCTGGACGGTTTTAAGCCTGAAACATCCCTGTTTTTACCGGGATGTTTTCTTTTTGTTACTCCCGGCACTTCCCTGGGAAAGCAACCGTGATAAGAATTTTTGATTCCCTGTTTTGTTCCGGTTTCCAAATCAGTGTTGCTGACAGTGGGCTCCTGCAGCAACATGCCCGTCAACAATTTCGGAGAGGTATGGCTACAACCAAGATTGCATCAGACTGAGCGGCTTTTTAAGATATAAACAGACTTTTCACGGCCGATAAACTTAAAAGCAGCAACTTTGTTAACCCGTTATGCTTTTCCAGTTTGGCTTTTACAGCTCACTTCTGCTTATATTCTTTGTGCATGGCCTTGTGTATGCACTGCTATTGTTCCGCAAAGGAATAAAAAATGAAACGCAGGCTGATAAATGGCTGGGGCTTTTCCTTGTTTTGTGCATCCTGTATATTGCCCCTTGGATGGTAGGCTTTGGCGGCTGGTATGATACCCAACCATACCGGGATATATTGTTTTATGTCCCTTTTCAGCACTTATACTTTATTGGCCCGGTTATTTTCTTTTATGTACAAAGCCTGCTCAATCCATCCTTTCGTTTTGGAAGAAAAGAATGGGTGCATTTAATACCGGGTATACTATACCTGCTATTCAGCCTCATCATATTTGCGACAGATAAACTGGTGTTGAAAAAATACTATTTCCTTGCCAGCGGCCAGGACCCCGATTTTGATACATGGTACCAGGTGAGTGGTTTTTGCTCGATGTTGTTTTACTTTCTATTATCATTGCGTTATTACACCCTCTACCGGAAGTTCATAGTGCAGGTTATCAGCTATGCAGAACTGGTAATGTTTCGCTGGGTACACAATTTTTTACTGGCATTTTTATTAATGCTTATAGTGCGTTCTGGTTTTTACATCAGCGATTTCTTCATCACACAGAACTATGCAAATACCTGGTGGTACTTTCTTTCATTTGCTGTCATTTTCTATTATATCGCTATCACCGGTTATTCCAACTCCGTGGAAACAAAAGTGTCTTTCAGACCTGATATTCTCGGCTATAAAGCACCCCTACTCATTAACAATGAGTCGGCCATTGCTGAACCGGAAGAAATAACTGAGGAAACAGAAATAATAGAAATAGTGCCGGAGAATACCGCAGCCGAAAACGATGATGCACTGCTGGCAGAATGGAAACCCAAGATACTGAACCTGCTGATTAATCAGAAGGTGTACGAAGATCCGGAACTGTCATTGTCGCAAATGGCGAAACTGTTACAAACAAACCCTTCCCTGCTTTCTAAAATCATCAATAAAGGGTTTCAGCAAAATTTTAATGACTGTATCAACCAGTTTCGAATAGAGGCCGTGAAGGCCATGCTGGAGAAAGGCGAACATAAGCAACAAACCCTGCTGGCTATCGCTTATGATTGCGGATTTAACTCAAAAGCTACTTTCAACCGGGCCTTCAAAAAAACAACTGGCTTAAGCCCCAAAGAATGGTTGTTAAATAGCAACAGGTAAAACTGCGGCAACCTACTATTTTCCATATACAGCCAGCATCGCTTTTAAATCATCCAGCGTATTTATTTCATCCGGCTTTTTATCGGTCCGCCAGCGGCTGATACGCGGAAACCGTAAGGCAACGCCGCTTTTATGCCGGTTGCTTGCTGCAATACCTTCAAAAGCCAATTCAAAAACCAGCTCTGGTTTTACTGTACGCACGGGGCCAAATTTTTCAATGGCATTTCGTTTTACAAAAGCATCTACCTGCGCTATTTCCTTATCTGTTAAACCGCTGTATGCTTTGGCAAACGGCACAAGCTTATCGCCATCCCTTACCGCAAATGTATAGTCGGTATACAGGTTGCTCCTTCGTCCGCTGCCCTTCTGTGCGTAGATCATCACCGCATCAATTACCAGTGGCTCTATCTTCCATTTCCACCAGTCCCCCCGTTTACGGCCTGTTTGATATGCAGATGTTTTTCGCTTTAGCATCAGCCCTTCTGCCAATTGATCCCGGCTGCCGGCACGTATGCCGGTCAGCTCGTCCCAGCTATTAAAATGTATGGATGGTGAAAGGAGTAAACCGGGATGATTTATGGCTGTTACCAACTGCTCCAGCAGCGTTCGCCTTTTATCCAATGAAGTTTCCCGTATATCTGTCCCATTATATTCCAATATATCATACACAAAAAAACTGACGGGAACTTCCTGTAAAATTTTCTTTGATATGTTTTTACGGCCAATCCTTGTTTGCAGTTGCGCAAAAGCCAGAGGCTTTCCATCAATGGCCGGAATAATTTCACCGTCTAAAACAATACCATCGGGCAATAGCGGCAACATGGTTTCATACTCGGGAAATTTCTCCGTTATCAGTTCTTCACCCCGGCTCCACACGAATAAGCTATTGTTGCGTTTAATCATTTGTCCGCGGATGCCGTCCCATTTCCACTCTGCTTGCCATTCATGAGGTTCGCCCAATGATGCAGGTCCGATTTCCAGCGGATAGGCTAAATAAAAGGGGTACGGCTTGGATGCATCGGCAGCAGTATCACTGGTAAATAATAACTCATTAAATGAAATATGCGTGGCATCCCACTTACCGCTGATGCGGTGTGCCACCACCGGAACTTCCAAATTTGTAACTTTTGTCAGTGCCTGTACGAGCAATTGTTGTGATACCCCGATGCGGAATGCTCCTGACAATAATTTATTAAACACAAAACGTTCGCTTGCTGATGCCAGCTCCTGCCAGCTTTGCAGCATGAAATCCTTCTTCTCTTCTTCGCTGAGTTTGCCTGATTGTAAAAACCATTCTATATAATAATGCAATGGCTTGTCTGCCGATGCAGTCTCTTCATTATCCGGCGTCAGCAGGGCGATGGTTTCTGATAAATCACCCACGGTGTGATAACACTCATCAAACAACCACAATGGAATATCAATATATTCCGCACACCATTGCTTCAATAAAGTGGAGGAGATGGTCCGCTTGGGACGACGACCAGTAAATAGTGCAATCACCCATACTTTATCCTTATCACCGGCCGCAGCAAAATAATCCTGCAAAGCCTTTAGCTTCTCATTTGTTTTAGTCGTAGTACCTAGTATATATATCAGTGCTGCAAATTCCTTCATGCCTCTTCCGTTGTTTTTTCTGTCTCTTCTTCATCTCCATACGCCGTTTTTACTTCTGCGGCTTCTATTCCCTGCTCGTTTAAGTATTTACTGAAGGCGGATTGGAAGCCATGTGTTACAAAAACCTTTTCAGCGCCTGTTGCTTTTACTGCGCTCAATAATCCATCCCAGTCTGCATGATCACTCAGTACAAATCCCCGGTCTGCATTGCGCCGCCTTGCATTGCCCCTTACCTGCATCCAGCCGCTGCATATAGCAAGCCGATAAGGTGTAAATCGTTTTAACCAGGGGCTGCCGTCTGCGCCGGGCGGTGCAACGATGACGGCGTTTTTGAATGCTGCTTTATTGGTTTCAGGTGTTACTCTTTTTATAGGGGGCAGGTCAACACCGGCAGCCAGAAATGCTGCCTGCGTATTATAAACAGCCCCGTGTGCGAAAATGTTATTTGTTATGCCACTGACAGCTTGCAATACCCGTTGTGCTTTGCCCAAACTGTAAGCGATGATAACAGAAGCTTTTTCATCCTGCTGGTTTTGCAGTACCCATTTTTGTATATCATCATAAATAACTGATTGCTGCTTCCATTTATATATGGGCAGGCCAAAAGTTGACTCAGTAATAAAGGTATTGCAGCGCACCGGTTCAAAAACGCCGCTCAACCCATCATCCTCCGTTTTGTAATCGCCGCTAAATACCCATACTTCCCCATTATACTCCACCCGTATCTGCGATGAGCCAATGATATGCCCGGCGGGATGCAGCGATACTTTTACATTGTTTATAAACACCGGCTCATTCCATTCCACGGCCTGGTAATTATTTTCCCCAAGCCTCAATTGCAAAATGGGCTTAGTCTTCGTATGGCATAAGTAATGCTGGCTTCCGAAGCGGGCATGATCGCTGTGCGCATGGGTAATGACCGCTTTGTCAACAGGTTTCCAGGGATCAATATAGAATTGTCCGGCTGCGCAATAAAGGCCCTTATCGGTAAATTGTATTAAAGGCATACTTTAAGCTAACAAAAATCGGGCAACTATGTTTGCAGCAACCCTTTGTAATCAATCGCTTAGCATAAGCTGAGCCCTCTGTATTTTTTTGATACTCCTTTTTTAGGTCTCAAATCATCTTTTGCAGCGACCGGCGGTGCTGTTATTTCCATTTTTGATGAAATAATTTTTCAATCTAAACGAATAACATGAAAAAGCTGCTTCATCAATTCCTTTTCGGCACCAGCCTCGGTGCCAACAAAACAATTAATATCGGCTGGCTCTTATTCCGCCTGCATGTTGGTTTAAGCATTGCCATCCATGCCGGCTGGCCAAAAATGAATACACTGGCAGCCCCGGGCTGGTTCAATGACCAGGTAGCAGGTTTGGGCTTCAGCTTCCCTTCACCGGCATTCTGGGCCACTGTGGCCAGCTGGGGTGAGTTTGTGGGAGGCATTTGTATTGCGTTGGGCATCCTTACCCGCTTCAATGCGTTGCAGTTGGCCTTCCAGTTTTTTGTTATTTCGTTTTTATGGTATGATAACCCTGAGCCATTAACAGGTATGTATTTTCAGAATACGTTGTTTATGGCTTTCGTCCTAATTGCCTTTGCAGGCGGCGGAAAATATTCGCTGGATAAATTGATTACTGACCGTGTACGGTTGCGGGTACCCGCAAAAATTAAATTGACTGCGGCATGCCTCTTTTTTTACATGTTTGGCGCTAATGCCCAAAACATCAGTATGGCTGATGTAAAACCGCTTGCTGGTAACTGGAAAGGAACGCTCACCTATTTAGACTATAGCAGCAACAAAGAAGTTCCTGTTAAAGCAGAAGCAATCATACGTATAACGGGGGAGCATGTATTCAAGATGACCATCAATTACCCTGATGAACCTTCGCAGAGTGGATCAGATAATTACAAAATAAAAAAGGGCGGTACTATGCTTAACAAACAGAAACTCATTGAACGGGCCCTATTGCCTGATGGTTCTTTAAAACTTGTTTTCGAAAGCAGGGGCAAAGATGGCAACGATCATAAGCCTGCCATTTTTCACCACGAAATGATAATCAGTAAGGACCGTTTCATTCTCCGTAAACTGGTACAGTTTGAAGGCACGGCATCTTTTATTCAGCGAAACCAGTACAGCTTTGAGCGGTAAACCGGCTATTGTTTTAGCCTTGATTCTTCGAGATCAAGTTCCCATTCCCGTTCCCGAATCAGTTCTTCGCTGAATTCACCTTTATGACGAAGGTAGTTGAGCTCCCGGCGGCGGATATGGACAAGTTCGAGCAGCATCTGGCGATAGTTCGGCAAGAAAGAAGCTGCTTCTTTATCTGCTTCATCATTCTCCAGTTTACGCTTGGTGATTTCTATCATCCGCTCATAGCGGTCACGTACCCGTTTATAGGTTTCATTATTCTGTGTTTCATCCGGGTAATTGGTGTCTAAATAAGCAAGTACTGATTCTGCCAGTTGCACCCGCAGAGCAAGTGCCTGCAGCCGTTCGTTTTCTTTATCTGTTTCTTCAATATTCAAAATACGGATAAGCGGTTTCAGGCTTAATCCCTGAAATACAAGGGTGATAAGGATAACCACAAAGGTGATAAACAAAATCAGGTTGCGGTGCGGGAAGTTTTCACCTGCCAGCGTAAGCGGAATAGCTAATGCAGACGCTAATGATACCACACCCCGCATACCGCTCCAGGCCACGAGAAAAACGGTTTTCCATCCGGGTCTTGCTTCATTTTGCCGTATACTTTTAAACAGGAAACGGGGTATATAGGCCGCAGGAAAAACCCAGATTATACGAACCAGGATAGTAACGAGACTAATAACAACAGCATATCCGATAGCTTGTCCTATTGAATAATCACCCAGCCCGTATATAATTCCCGGAAGCTGTAAACCAATCAGGATAAAGACAAATCCATTGAGCAGGAATACCAGCGTACCCCAAAGGCCGGCCAGTTGGATGCGTGAATCCGAATTAAAAATATGTTGCGATCGATAGGTAAGAAATAATCCGCCGCTCACAACAGCTAATACACCTGAAAAATGAAAATGTTCTGCCACGATATACATGGCATAGGGTGTTATCAATGATAAAGCTGCATCAATACTGGCAGTAGTGGGAAAGAATCGGTGAATAATATAAACGATAAAGGCAATAGCCAGGCCAATAACAATGCCCATTACGGCAACAATGGCAAATTGCCTGGCGGCATTCATCAGTGTAAATTGCCCGGTGATGATTGCGGCCAGTGCAAACCGGAATACAATCAAACTCGATGCATCATTTACCAGGCTCTCTCCTTCCAATATGGTTACCACCCGCTTCGGTACTTTTAATCCTTGCAGCACGGATGTGGCTGCCACAGCATCGGGCGGAGAGATTATGCCGCCTAATAAAAATCCAAAGGCCAAAGAAAAACCTGGTATCATCGCATGCGACACAACAGCCACTGCAGCAGATGTGAATATTACCAGTCCGAAGGCCAATAAACTGATTGGCCTTTTCATTTTCCAGAAATCTTTCCAGGCGGTATTCCAGGCCGCTGCATACAACAATGGTGGCAAAAATATCAGGAATACAATATCGGGGCTGAGTGTAATAACCGGTATACCGGGGATGATGCTTATGAGCAGCCCGCTTATTACTAACAGAATGGGATAAGAGATGCGCAGCTTTTCACTCAGCATTGTGAGCATAGCGATACCAAAGAGAAGAGAAATGACTACTAGAATACTATCCGCTATCATGCCAGCTGGTATTTTATAAAAAAACTACTATGTAATAAAAGAAAATTAGTGCCCTTGTTTTACTTCTTCAAAAACACCTGTTTGTTTATTTTTTCGGACATTATCCCAGTTAAAGTAACGTCCGTTCATGGCTACATATACACCGGGAGGCAGCGTTTGTGCGAAGGCAAGTGCACTGCCCAGGTTAAAAAGTCCGTCGGAGCTGCCAAACTTTATGGGTATCATCGCCCCGGTCAGGACTACTGTTTTATCTTTTACTTTTCCTGCCAGGTATGCGGCGGTATCACTCATGGTATCGGTACCATGTGTGATAACGATTTTATTTTCATCGCATTGTTCGCACTGATACGCAATCAGCAAGCGATCTTCATCCGTCATTTCCAGGCTGTCCACCATCATTAATGTGCGTATCTCCACATTTAACCGGCTACGGCCCATTTCCAGGAGGTCGTGCAAGTGGGTATCTTTAAAATACAACTGACCGTTCAGCTCATTGTATTCTTTATCGAAAGTACCGCCGGTAATAAAGATTCTGATTGCCATACCCTGTAATTAGGGCGTGAAGATACAGATTGGAAAATCTTTCACCGCCAGGGCGGAAAGTCGCAAGGAAACGTAAGGAAATTTAGCGATTTTATGTCCGGATCAGGTGCTCTTAGCGTAAGATAGCGCCTCTACGTCTTGGCGGTAAAGCGCTGGGTTGATAAATAATTGCCCTAAAAAAACTTTGTTAATAATAATAAAACATTATTTTAGCCCCGCCTTAAAACAAAAAAGGTCCTTCCGTGGAAACGGACTGACCTCTAACGATTGCTTGCCATATGAAAACTCTTAAAAACGCTTAGTCGATTGCTTTCTCACACTGCCTCTAATCTCTTGAAGGTTTTTGGCTTTATCTTTGACCTCTGACGCTTGCCTCTTAACGATTGCTTGCCTTTGATTTCAACCTTCTGACACAAAAGTAAATTGCGGGAACTTGTCCATCAAGCCAAATACGGCCTGATTTCATTATGCCAAAGGGACAAGATTTTTGTAAAACCCTTTCTGGGAGAAGGTTTCAGCAAAAACATAGCATGATGCCCAACCGTCCGACCGACATATTATTTCAATTAATAAAGTCACTTGAAAAGGCCGAAAAGCGCCATTTCAAGCTCTATATCACCCGAAGTTCCGGAAATGAGGACCTGAAAATAGTCCGGCTTTTTGACGCCATGGACAAATTGAAGGAGTATGATGACAAGCTTTTGCTTAAAAAGTTGCCCGATGTTACCAAACCACAGCTCAGCAACCTGAAAACCCACCTGTATAAGCAGGTGCTGGCCAGTCTTCGCCTGCTCAAAAGCACGGACAGTGTGGATCTTCAGCTGACAGAGCAGTTTGACTATGCACATATTCTTTATAAGAAAGGCTTGTTTATTCAAAGCCTGCGCATTATTGAAAAAGCAAAAGAGATAGCCAGGGCCAATCATAAATTTAATTTTCTGCCGCAGCTTATTTCACTGGAAAAAAGAATAGAAGGCAACCATATTACCCGCAGCGTACAAAACCGTGCAGATGAACTGGCCCATGAAGCCAATGAGGTAAACGGGCACATTGATAAAGTGGCACGCCTTTCAAACCTTGCCCTGCAATTATTCAGCTGGTTTGTACAGCATGGCCACGCCAGGGATGAGTATGATGAGAAGGACATACGCAAGTTCATGGTGTATAATTTGCCGAGCGGTGCCTGGAAGGAAACTGGATTTTACGAACGCATGTACCTGTACCAGAGTTATACCTGGTATGCTTTTATCCGGCAGGATTTTATACAGTACTACCGCAATGCAAAAAGACTGGTCGACCTGTTTGAAGACAACCCGCTGATGATACGGGTGGAAACAAGTCATTATATAAAAGCATTACACTATCTGCTGAATGCACATTTTGATTTACGCAACCACCGTGAATTTGAAAACACCTTACAGCACTTTGAAAAAGTGGCCCAAACGGATCGTATAAAAGAACACGACAACTTCCGTATGCAGGCCTTTATCTACCTGAGCCAGGCCCGCACCAACCAGCACTTTATGCGGGGCACGTTTAAAGAGGGGCTGAAAATAATTGCAGGTATTGAAAAGGAACTCGCATTGTACGATTTGTTCCTCGACAGCCACCGTGTACTGGTGCTAAACTACAAATTTGCCATGATGTATTTCGGCAGCGGCGATTATAATACCTGTATTGACTACCTGCAAAAAATCATCAACGATACCACCAACCTGCGCTATGATCTGCAATGTTATGCACGGGTGCTGCACCTGATGGCGCATTATGAACTGGGTAATGATATGCTGATGGAATCGTTGAGTAAATCCGTTTTCCGTTTCATGGCAAAAATGAAAAACCTGACGGTGGTGGAGGAAGCCATGTTTAAATTCTTACGACAGTCATTACCGTTGTCGCCACGGCAGCTGAAGCCTGAATTTGAAAAACTCCTCAATACGATTAAGCACTTAGAAACCGATCGCTTCCAAACCCGTTCTTTCGCCTACCTCGATATTGTGTCCTGGGTGGAAAGTAAGGTTACCGGTCGTACCATGAGTGAAGTAATACATGGCAAGTATATGGAGAGTAAAAGGAAGTAAGCTTCCCCGGCTTATTGTTTTTCTGTATTTTCCAGTATGAAGTTTATTTTTTTAGTTTTCGCCTTTTCATCATTTGTGGCTAATGCCCAAATCAACCCTGCCAATATCACCATAGCCCGTGACAGTTTTGGCATACCACACGTTTTTGCACCTACCGATCCCGAAGTGGGCTATGGTATTGCCTGGGCCCATGCCGAAGATGATTTTGAAACCCTGCAAATGGTTATACTGGCAGGCAAAACAAAACTGGGCAAAGCGATTGGCCGTAAGGGTGCGGAAGCAGATTATGTTATCCAACTATTACGGGTGAGGCAAACCGTGGATGAACAATGGAGCACACTCAGCCCCGATTTTTTAGCATTAATAAAAGCATATGTGGCAGGGCTGAACGCTTATGCTAAAGCACATCCCAAAGAAGTAATGTATAAAGATGCTTTTCCGTTTGATGAAAAAGAGTATATGACCTCGGTGGTATTTTCTATTTCGCTGTTCTGCGGTGTTGACCGGGTGCTGCCTGAAATACTCGGCGGAAACGTAGCGACAATTCCCGGCTTTCATACCGATGGCTCCAATGCTTTTGCGATGAATTCGCAAAAGACAAAAACGGGTGAAACTTTTCTTGCTATCAATGCACACCAGCCCAATACAGGTCCTGTAGCTTTTTATGAAGCACACTTGCAAAGTGAACAGGGCTGGAATATGCTCGGCGGTTTATTTCCTGGCGGCTGTTTAATTTTTCATGGCACGAATGAAAATTTAGGCTGGGCGCATACGGTCAACTTCCAGGATAAGATTGATGTATTTCAGTTAGAAATAAACCCCGCTAATAAAAACCAGTATAAGTTTGACGGCCAATGGATCAATATCGAAGAGGATAAGGCCAGGCTAAAAGTGAAAGGTGTGCCTGTTACCATCAGGAAAAAAATATGGTGGAGCAAGTACGGGCCCACTTTGGTCACAAAGAAAGGAACCTTTGCTATGCGTGTACCGGCACTCATGGATATCAAAGCCCTGGAACAATGGCACAGGATGAATAAAGCAAAAAATTTCTCTGAGTTTTACAAAGCCCTCAGCATGACCAGCCTGCCCATGTTTAATATTACGTATGCTGACCGGCATGATACTATATTTTATATAAGCAATGGAAAAATGCCAAAGCGAAACCCAGACCCGCAATACAAATGGAATAGTACGGTACCGGGCAATACATCAGCTACTTTGTGGACAGAGTTTAAAACTATCAGCGAATTACCACAATATATCAATCCGCCATCGGGTTATTTATTCAACACCAACCACTCTCCTTTTTTAGCTACCGATCCGAAATTCAACCTGGACAGAAATAAATTTGATAAAAACGATGGCTATGAAACCTATCACAACAACCGCAGCCAACGGGTGACAGAATTAATAACGGGGGATAAGATTGATTACAATCGTTTCAAACAAATCAAGTTTGATCAGCAATTACCCAGGCAGTTAAAATATACATATGGCATCGACAGTATGTTCAACTTGGATGCTTCGGAAGCAACAGGTGCGGGTGTACAAACGATCATTACCAATTTTCAGCAATGGGATAAAAAGGCCACGGCTGACAGTAAAGGCGCTGCGATATTCCTGCTTACCTATCATTATTTAGCCGGCAGGTTAGCCGGTGTTCCTTCCCGCCAGATCACTAAACTGGAAGCAGCCGAAACTTTTCAATATATATATACTTATATGACCAATAATTTTGGCCGCACAGATCTTACGCTGGGCGATATACAGAAATTAGTGCGGGGTGACACAGAAAGCCCGGCCTGGGGTATACCTGATGTGCTTACTCCTTCTTTTACAGAACCGTATAAAAAAGGGATGCGTAAGGTAACGGGCGGCGATGCCTATATCTGCTTTGTACGTTATTCTAAAGATGGCGGCCTGCCGCAAATTGAGTCTGTAAATACATTTGGTGCGTCTATGCGCCCGGACTCACCACACTTTAAAGACCAGATGGAAATGTTTCAAAAGCAACAGCTAAAGCCAATGACACTGGATAAAGCCGCTGTGCTGAAAAAAGCTGAAAGGGTTTATCATCCGCAATAATTTTTTGCCGCTGACGAGGCCAACTTTGCAGTAATTTGCACCCATGACTGATTACCTGAGCGGATTGAACGAACGACAAAAAGAAGCAGTACTACATAAAGATGGCCCCATCATGATTGTAGCCGGGGCCGGCAGTGGCAAAACCAAGGTACTGACCACTCGTATTATCCACCTGATGGCACAACACGGTGTAGATGCCTTCAATATACTGGCGCTGACCTTTACCAACAAAGCCGCGAAAGAAATGAAAGAAAGGGTGGAGCACATCCTAGGCAATGGTGAAGCCCGTAATTTATATATTGGAACTTTTCACTCTGTGTTTGCCCGTATCCTGCGTTTCGAAGCTGACAAGATCGGGTATCCCCGCAATTTCACGATTTATGATACCGATGATGCCAAGAGTGTGGTGAAAACGGTAATCAATGAAATGGATCTCGATGACAAACACTATAAACCCAATATCGTATATAACCGTATCTCCGCTGCGAAGAACGCTTTAGTAGGCCCAGCCGAGTACCGGAATGACTATGCCATACAGCAGGAAGATATGCGGGCCAACCGCCCGGCCATCGGCCAGATTTATGACGCCTATGTAAAGCGCTGCTTTAAAAACGGCGCTATGGATTTCGATGACCTGCTGCTGAAGTTTTATGAATTGCTGAAAAACGTACCAGAGGCATTATCAAAATACCAGCACAAATTTAAATACATACTCATTGACGAGTACCAGGATACAAACCCCGCCCAGTATGAAATTATCAAGCTGCTGGGGGCCATGCATGAAAATGTATGCGTGGTAGGCGACGATGCCCAGAGCATCTATAGTTTCCGCGGTGCCACGATACAGAACATTCTCCAGTTTCAAAAAGACTATGATGATGTAAAGATTGTAAAACTGGAACAGAACTACCGCAGTACCAAAAGCATTCTGCATGTAGCCAACGAAGTGATTAAAAATAACAAAGGTCAGATTGAGAAAGTACTTTTTACCGAAAACAAAGAAGGCGAGAAGATAAAGCTGGTGCGCACCATGACGGATAATGATGAAGGCAAGTTTGTTGCCGACAGCATCCAGGAACAGAAACTCCGCAACCATTACAGCAATAAAGATTTTGCCATCCTCTACCGCACGAATGCACAGAGCCGGGCTTTTGAAGAAGCCCTGCGGCGCATGGGCATTGCTTATACAATATATGGTGGTATAAGCTTTTACCAGCGGAAAGAGATTAAAGACATTATAGCCTACCTGCGCATAATTGTTAATCCGAAAGATGAAGAAGCGTTAAAACGCATTATTAATTATCCTGCAAGGGGTATTGGTAAAACATCAATTGATAAACTGGTGCTTATTGCCAATGAGCATAATATCACCATGTGGGATGTGCTCTGCAATGCGGCCATGTACGGATTCAAAGCCGGCACCTTATCTGTTATAGATGAGTTTGTTATTATGATCAAGAGTTTTGCCAGCATGCTGCAAAAAAATAATGCCTATGAAGTGGCATCCCATGTAGGCAAACAAACCAACCTGGTAAAAGAACTCTTCAACGACAAAAGCACGGAGGGCATACAGCGCTACGAAAACATACAGGAGTTATTAAACTCCATTAAAGAATGGACCGAAAGCCCCGATAATGAAGATGGCGAAGTGGTGGATAAAAGTCTCGCTTCTTACCTGCAACAAATTACCCTGCTTACGGATGCTGATGAAAAAGATCCGAATGCAGATACGGTAAAACTGATGACCATCCATGCGGCCAAGGGCCTGGAGTTTGGTTGTGTATTTGCAGCCGGTCTGGAGGAAATGCTTTTCCCGAATGCCATGTCCATCAACACCCGGGAGGAACTGGAAGAAGAACGCCGTTTATTTTATGTGGTGGTCACCCGAGCCAAACAGCGCTTATGGATTACATATGCCAATACCCGCTATCGTTTCGGGCAATTGGTGCAAAACGATCCCAGCCGCTTTATAGAAGAAATACCTGAGGATTATTTAGACCGCAGTTTTGCCGGTGGTGGCAGCCGCAACCAGTCGGGCAGTAAATGGGGCGGCGGCAGTGGCTTCGATCGCATGAAAGGCTGGGGCGGCAATACTACTTATAATGATGTGCAGGAAGCCGAAAAAAGATATGGCCCTGCTGCGAATAAAAAACAATCTTCAACACCCTCTTACCTGGCACCCAAAACTACAGCGCCGAAAGTGGTGGAGCATACGCCTTCATCCGATTTTGTTGCCAGCGATACGTCTAACCTGCAGGCCGGACAAAAAGTAGAACACCAAAAGTTCGGCTTTGGCGAAGTGATCAAAATGGAAGGTGCTGCACACAATCCAATTGCCACTGTAAAGTTTGAACACAACGGCGAAAAAAAGATTATGCTCAATTATGCCAAGCTGAGAATCATTGAGTAGGGCACATCATTTAATTGTCATAAAAAAAATTCCTTACAGTTTTCCACATACATTAAACCCGATGGTATGGTGTTTGTCTATTGAACAATCATGCAGCCCGGGAGTCTTAATCCTGCTGTAACCAACTAGCCACCATAGTTGAGTATTTCTGATAACCAACAGAAATATTTTCAGTTTAGAAATCCAAGAGCCGGTTCATTACGTATGTAACAGACGTTAAGTCTGTGCTGTATAAATTTTATTATTCATTTAAAAAATTGAGCTATGAAGACGATTAAACAAATCTTCGCATTGTCCGTAATTACATTATCTGCTTCAGCCGCGTTTGGTCAGTTAGGACTGGGTGTAACCAATACAATACAGGCGGCAGTTAATGCTACTGCGAGTACAGCTGCTGTTGCGCAAACCAGCAGTGCCGTAAATGCAGTAACAAAAAGCACAGTCAATACAACGGCAAGTACCGCCGCAATGAAAACAGCTGATATTAAAACAACAACTGCTGCGGCAGCTAATGCAGGTGTCAGCAAAACAGCAACTACGGCAAGCAACGTGAAAAGTACCGTAAGCAGCAACAGCAATGTACAGGCAGGCGTGGGCGTACAGGCTTCAGCAAATGGAAATGGTGCCGCACAAACAGGTAATACGAATGCACAAGCGGGTACACATACAAATACTACTGCCGGCGCCGATGTACAGGTAAATGGCAGCAAAGTGATTGGGCACACCGATGCAGTAGCTACCCAGGCAGCAACCAGCGTAAAAAGTGAAACAGCAGCAACAGTTAAAACAACCAAAGAAATAAAAGCAGTGGCAACATCTGAAGTAAAATCAGATGTGCAGGCTGTCAAACAAACATCTTCTTCTGTAAAGCCCCAGGCAAGTACAAACGCATCTGCAGATATAAAATCTGAAACGAAAGTATCAGCCACGAGGCAATAATCCGTAACCTCTTTTATATACGGGGCCGCCTGTAACAGTAACATAAGCCTGAATGGAAGGCGGCCCCTTTTTAATGTATTCGTATGAAACGAATAGCCAGCATCATCCTGCCTATACTTCTTATATCCCCTGTACTTTTAGCGCAAACACCGGCTGCTGATTCTGTAAAAGAAAAAAAACTGGTATTCAAACTGGGAAGCTTTTATACGAGCCGCCTGCATTATTATGGCCGTACCGATAGTTTACGCAGCAGTGGTTTTTTTCCAATGGCAGAAATCTGGATCGATAAAAAATTTTACATCACGGCTGCGCCAGTGTTTATTATGAACAATGCCGATGGTTTTGCCTATGCCGGTACAGTGACTACGGCAGGTGTACAGTTTTCAAAAGAGAAAAAATACATGGCTACTATTTTCCTTGTAAAACCCATTTACCAGGATAACAGCCAGCTGGTACAGTCGGCGTTGAAATGGCAGGGTGCTGCCACCCATACATTTTTAAATAAGGTAGCCAATATAACCCTGGGGGGCGATGTGAAGTTTAGTGATAACGTTGATTATGGCGCATCCGCCGGTCTCGATCACCTGTTCCGGAAAGACATGAAAGACGGATCCTTGTTTGCCCTGCGGCCATCTGCCACGTTGAACGCAGGTACACAGCAGTTTACTAAAACATCTTATAAGCGAAGTGGATTTCTCTTTTTTCCAGGTACTGAACAAGAGATAACAACTGAGGTAAAAAAATTTGCTGTTTTATCTTATGAGTTTTCAGCGCCGCTGATTTTTATAAAAGACAAACTCACACTGGTAGTCAGCCCCTCCTATGTTATTCCACAAAACCTCTTAAATGTTCATGGCCGTCCTGATTTATCAGAACGGGGACAGGAGATGTTTTATGTAGTGGCCGGGGCTAAGCTCACTTTATAGGACGGAAACTGCAGTCTTATTTTTCAACCACGACGGTTTTTAACGCAGCGTACATGTCTTTGCCGGTAGCCATGTCTTTTTCTTCATGGGTAGCTAAAATCATATCTTCTGAAAAATGGTCCGGGAATACCAGGTAATACTGAATCACTGCAGCATTCTTATAGGTAAAAATTATAGCCTCGTGTCCCTGCACGGTAAATTTATCTTCCTTCCAGCTTCCGGGAAAATCTATTTCAGCCTGTTTTTTTAATCCACTAAAGAAATTATCTATTGTATAGCCACTCAAAAAACGCATACGCATAAAATTGGGATAGCCATTTGACAGTTGCTGGGTAAGTGTATCCACGGCAAAACCTGCTGGCGGTATAATGTAAAGATTTGTTTCCGGCACTTTAACATGCTGTGCAGTTTTGTTGCCTTTCTCTGCGCCAGTTTCTGCTTTTTCCTTGTCGGTGTTTTCCGTTTCGTCCTTTGGCTTATCGCTTTTTCCTCCACAAGCCGTAAGCATTAACATAGCTAATACGAGTGAAGAAAACAGTAATTTTTTCATGGTTTTATTTTAATGGTAGTTTTCCGAAGATAATTCAACTAACGGAGGTTATAAAATTTGGTCAACCGCTTTGATCGCTTTAACCAGGCGTTCCTCATACCCGCCGCTGATATCCACCCATGGTACAGACTGGTTAATCATTATATCCTTGTAAATACTGTAGAGTTTTTTACGGGTTTGCAGGTCCGGGTATTCCCGCAGTTCATCTTTGACCCATGGCAAATCAATATTACAAAGCAGATAGAGGTCATATTTCCGCTCCAGTATTTTATCGAGGATAAACCGATGGCAGTTGTTGAATACAAACTCGCACCACACTTTCATGACATACATATCCGTATCAATAAACAGGGGTATGGTTCCGCCCTCTTCGAGTAAGGGCAGCGAATTTCGTTCGAGGGTATCTGTATACTCATCTTCCAGGGCTAACTGGCCTTTAGCGATGGTGAGCAGGTCGTCAAATTCATAATTGGTGCCATTGGTCAGCAGGTATTCCCTGGCAAATTCCGGGCACCAGGTTGTTTCATAGTGTTGTGCCAGTTCCTCACACAAAGTGCTTTTGCCTGTGCTTTCTGGTCCTATGATGACGATTTTTTTAAGCATGGTATTGTTTTGCCCGTTTGCGCCATTCTATCAATCCGAAAATGGCCATAACCAGCAGTACAAGATAATAAACACTGGTTAATACATAGTCTTTTACAAAGTACAGTGGTATAGAAGCAATATTTGTGGCAATCCACCAGTACCAGCTTTCTACTTTTTTCTTTGTCATCAGCCACATACCAGTAATGGCCGTTGCACTCGCAAATGCATCGGCCCAGGGAATGGCACCGGGTGCAAAGTATTTTTGAAGATAGGTGAGCAATAAAAAAATGGCGAGATAAAACACTGCAAAAAAAACAAGTTGATAGCCCCACCATTTTTTATCGGAGATGGTGATATGTAATATTTTCTCCTGCTGCATATTCCGCCTCGTCCACATATACCAGCCATATATGCTCATCACTGTATAATAGAAATTAACCCCGGCTTCGCCGAACAGGTCGCCCTGAAAACTGATCCAGATAAATAAAACGGTGTTGATAATCCCTACTGGATATACCAGTATATTTTCTTTTCGGCTAAACCATACGCTGGCAATACCAGCCACCACAGCCACCCATTCCTGCCACGATGAATTCGCCAGGTTGTCGGTAAATTGTTGCCATATCTGATCGAATGTCAAAGCAGTGTTTTTCCAAAAATAAATTATTCAGATGGGTGTTTATACTTTTTCCATCCGCGGAGATAAATGTTACCCTTATTGGTACGGAAACGGGTGGCCACCTGCTGCCATTGCCCGTTTTGCGATGTCCACACTAAAAAATGAAGATGTGGTACAAATGCTAATCCTGTTTTACCACTTAAACCAATAGGCTGGCCTGTTCGCACGGTATCGCCAACGTTTACCAGCACTCCGTTATGCAGCATATGCCAGTAACCGGCCCGGCTGCCATCGCTATGCTGTATCACTACATTATTGCCGTGTGGCCGGTATTTTTTATTAAGACCGCCTTTTGTTCCGTCTTCTTTTACCCGCAGCACCACGCCATCCCGGGCAGCCGTAATGGTATCCCCCCGCTTCATATTAAAATCTAATGCCGCCCTTTCTTTATGCGTAAAACCGCTGAAGTAGCCCTGTATCACCCGGTATTTTTTTCCTTCGGGAAATGGCAGCGCATATACATAACTGGTGTCTTCTTTTATTTTCCCTTTTTGCAAAAGCTTTACTTGTTTGCGCAAGGGATTCTTACTCACAGAGCAACCACATGCAATCACAATAAATATGAATACAAAAAATCGCATTCATTAAAAATAAACATTGCTGCAATAACTTAGTGTTATGGAAAAAGTAAATCTAGCGCAAAAATTAGCCCAGTTTTCCGATTATTTCAGCCCCCGCATTGCCGGTGAGTTAAACGGCCAGCAAGTTAAACTGGTGAAGTTTAAAGGCGAATTCGTGTGGCACCACCACGACCATGAAGACGAATTATTCTATGTGGTGAAAGGAAGTTTCGATATGCACATGCGGGATAAAATTGTGACGATAAATGAAGGGGAGTTTATCATTGTGCCCCGAGGCGTAGAACATAAACCGGTGGCCAATGAAGAAGTGGAGATTATGCTGTTTGAACCAGCATCGACACTCAATACAGGTAATATTATCAATGAAAAAACAGTGGTGGACTTAAAAAAGATCTAGCCTTATTACTAATTCCCTAATTGCCCAATTGACTAATTAAGCATTATCCCTCTACAGCCTTCTTCAGGTTGCCTAATCCCTGTTCAAATTGTTTGCTGAGATTTTTTGTAATCATCGGCCCCATCAGCCTTGCCATTGGCCAGGGCAGCTCGCCGCTGTTTTGCCAGGTAATTTTTGTTTCATTCCCGTTACCCCATGGTTCAAATAACCAGTTATCTTTTGCCTTCGCCTTCCAGGGTTTGAAAAATTCCAAATCAAAGTGTATATGCTTGCTGTCCGTGCTTAGTAATCGCAGTTCGCCAATACCAATCTTTTTTCCCTCCCAGTGATACTTATGCCCCTGGGTCATCGGCATACCGAAGATGGTGCTTTGTGCCGTAGGATCCATTTGCTGCCAGGGATTCCATTCTTTATACCGTGTAAGATCGCCGACAAAATTCATTACCTCCGCTGCCGGTTTATTGATAATCGTTGTCTTCTCTACATTGTAGTTTTTGGGCATCATATACGCTACTAATAAAATAGTCAGCACCAGGCCAAGCAATACATAAACAAATAGCATAAACGGGAGTTTAGGACAGGTAAGTTACCATATGTTATCCGGCTTATAAAACCTTTTATCCAAAAAGGATCAGGCGGTGGGTTCGTTGAGGATTTTCCAGAGCAGATCTTTCAATTCCATCAGGCCTTTATTAGTAACGGATGATATAAACAGGTGCGGGATATTCTTTGGCAATTCTTTTTCAATAGCCGCCTTGAGTTCATCATCCAGCATATCGCTTTTACTGATCGCAATAATAAATTGCTTGTGCATCAGTTCCGGATTATACTGCTCCAGTTCATTGACAAGTATATCAAATTCCTTTTTATGATCATTGCTGTCTGCCGGTATTAAAAAAAGCAGTACTGAATTCCGTTCGATATGGCGCAGAAAGCGATGGCCCAGACCTTTTCCTTCTGCAGCCCCTTCAATGATGCCAGGCAGATCGGCTATACAAAAGCTTTTACCATCCCTGTATTCCACCATGCCCAGGTTAGGCGTTATCGTGGTAAATGCATAGTCGGCAATTTTAGGCTTCGCTGCTGTTATTACAGATAGCAGCGTTGATTTACCGGCATTGGGAAAACCAACCAGTCCCACATCAGCCAGCACTTTCAGCTCAATTACTTTCCAGCCTTCAATGCCGGGCAGGCCGGGTTGTGCGTATTCAGGCGCCTGGTTGGTGGGGGTAGCAAAATTGGAATTGCCCAATCCACCCTTTCCGCCGGGCAGCCAGATGATTTCCTGTCCGTCTTCGAGTATTTCCGCTTCTACGGCCCCTGTTTCCTCATCTTTGGCCACTGTACCAAGGGGAACTTCAATAATAATATCATGGCCATCACGGCCGGTACTGTTGTTCGAGCCGCCCCTTTCCCCATCTTCCGCCAGTACATTTTTCCGGTAGCGCAAGTGTAGTAATGTCCACAGGTTACTATTGCCCTTTAGGATTATATGGGCACCGCGGCCTCCGTCGCCCCCATCAGGGCCGCCAAGCGCCGTAAATTTATTGCGCATAAAATGTTTATTGCCGGCACCTCCATGGCCACTACGGCAATAAATTCGTATCTGATCTACAAAGTTGCTTTTTTCCAAAACAGTTACTTTTACAATAGCAGGCAAAGATACCCTTCAAATACACTACTATGTTTAAAATCATTTTTGGTTCAGCAATTGTCCTTTTCGCTGCTTGTTGCGGCAATAAGCATACAAATTCATCCAGCAACTCCTATTTGCCCGGCGAACATGCTAAAGACTCAGTACCCGTTTGCGTGCGCAAGATGATTAACGATGGATTGAATGAAACACCACCCAATGCACCTGTACAGGTAGATGAATATAATTACAAAGGAAAAAAAGTGTACCTGGTTACAGCGCCCTGCTGCGATCAGTTTAATACTGCTTATGATGAAAACTGTAAACCCATCTGTTCACCTACTGGTGGCATTACCGGCAAAGGAGATATGCAGTGCAATGATTTTTCAGAAACAGCGAAGTTTGTAAAGCTGGTCTGGAAGAGCGATAAGAAATAAAAAAGCGGTCCGCCTGTGGCGGACCGCTTTTCTTTATAACTGGTGTTATTATTACTGAACTACAATTTTAGAAGAATAGACCACACGGCTTGATACGTCGGTTACTTTCACTAAATAAATGCCTTTTGCGGTATTGTCTTCCATGCGGATACGCTGTACCTGGTTATCTCCACTTACACTTACCGCCTGCTGTATCAGCTGACGGCCCGTAACATCAGTAACCTGCACCGTATAGTTACCGGCATCCACACCATTGAAACGGAGTACAAACTGGTTGTCTGTGACAGGGTTAGGGAATATGCTGATTTTCGAATCAGTTGGCTCTTGTGCACCACGCAGCATATCCGGTGTAGTAGCGGGGCTTTTACCTGATTTTAAGAGATTACCGTTGGCCAAATCAGAACTTTGCCATACGGTTCCGGCTACCGTATAAGGAGTGGCTGTCATTGACTTCACGTCAACTTTAAAATAAGAGCCTGCAGACATAGCGCTGGCCACCAAAATACTATTATCCTCCATCACAGCCGCACCATTTACGGTGAAGCCTGAAGGCAATCCGTTGATAGTACCAAGATGGGTGGCCACTTTTGATTCAGTATTTACTTTAAACACATGGTTGCGGGCAGAGAATACATACAGGTTGCCATCATCATCCGCTACCACATCACCGCCATAGCTGCTGCATGAATTGTGTATAGATATGCCTTTGTTTGACGGATCATCCACTACCGTACCCATATCTTCCACTTCCAGTTTTTTATTGGTGCTGAAGCGGATCATTTGTGTAGCATCGTTTGTCATAGCATAACCATATCCGTCAGATGCAATCACCATGCGGGTAATGATATTTCCCTGGTCTGGTGATTTTTGCGGATGTCCGGAAAATGCTTTACCGGTAACATAATACACTTTCATTGTTTTTAAATCGATATAGCGTAGCTGATCGATAAACATTGGTGTATAATACAACCGGTTGTGCTGTTTGTCGAAGGCCATGGCTGCCACACCACTGCTGAAAGCAGGCTGCAGGCTGAAGCCCATTCCTTTGGCATCCGTAAACTCGGTTATTTGCTTTTTTGTTGCAGCATCATAAGCTACTTGCTTATAATCACTGCCATTCAGCAGCACATCACTAAACTGGCCGGTTTGCAGGTTCAGCTGGCGCAGGTAGCTCCAGTTGGCACCGGTACGCACATCGGTTACAGCATAAGCAAAACGGTCTGTTTGCTGGGCTTCGATACTGATTGATGTGATGGTAAGTAAGGAGAGCAGGGGTAAACTTTTTCTCATAGCTATAATTTTCAAAGGTTTTACAATAAAATCAGATGCATTAAGGTACAACATTTCCTAAAACAGGATAATCTTTTTTACAAGCGGCAGGCGTTTTTTTAATAAAAAACCCCTCCGGACGAACCTGGAGGGGGTGAGTTTTAATAAAAACCCTGAGCATTAAGATTTGCTGATTATTGTGATACCGAAAGTTTAACTGATTGAGTTTCTTGTCCGTCGCTAACCTGCACCACGTACAAGCCAGGCAAAAGGGCATGCATGTTGTTTACAGAAAGGCTGTTTATCCCTTCTGATACCGTGTATTGCTGGCGAAGCACCTGCCTGCCTGAAGCATCCACAATGCGTACATCGGCCGTACCCCTTCTATCTGCCGTGTAGCGTACAGTAAGCGAGGTTCCTGTTTTCACAGGGTTAGGGCTTACGCTTATATCCGATTTAGCGCCTTCCTTCCGCACCAGTATTGTACCGCTGTAGCTGTACTTACCATCTATATCCAGCATTTTAAGGCGATAATAGAATACTTTTTCTGAAGCAGATGCAAGATCATCTGTAAGGCTGTATTGTTGTTTGCTGGTACCGTTGCCTTGTTTTGTTCTGGTGCCAATCGTTGTAAACGCAATGCCATCTGTGCTTCTTTCCACTTCGTATGCGGCGAAAGCAATTTCATTTTCTGCAGACCAGTTCAGTACTGCAGACAGGTTTTTGTATGAACCAGAGAAATTCAGCAAACGTACAGGAAGTGTTGATTGCTGCGGGAAACTGAAGCATCCAAAACGTGAACCGTACTGGCGTGTGGGAGCATCATCGAAATCGCTGTTGGTACGGTTATAGTCATAACCCATGCGGAAAGTGATGCTTGCCTGCGGGGTAGAATAGCTGGCTGCGGCGGCCACCTGTGCACAACGTGATACACCACTACGTTCGCATACAGAACCAGCAAATCCTTTCCAGTTTATACCGCCATCGGAATAGTTGTAGGCAACTAACTCTGTTGGCGCATTCCCGATTACAGCAGAACCAGCCACATCACGAATCACACCGGTTTCCCTGAACCAGCCTGCATTACCCACATCTGTTCCGTCAATATCATAGTGTATATAGTTCAGGCCGGATAAGCCACTGCCGCCACCGGGAACGGTTGTGTAGTCGTTGCCAACGCCTGTCCACTGTTCGCCTGCCGTACCGTTTCCTACATAGAAACGAATAGTAAACTGTACATATCCGCGGCGATCAGAACCTCCCAGGTTTTGGTCGGCGGTGATGCGTGGTGCAAAAAATGCGGCTATGCTGTTGCCCGACTGATCGGTAGCTGCATCATCATCAATAGCAAAGTTGCTGCCGTTCATGGCACAGTTTGACTGCGACTCCACAGTTACTGTTGCGTTGATTTGCTGTCCGCTTACAGTTCCGATATTATAAAAAGAATAAACGGCTGGCAGGCTTGTTGGGCTGCCTGAACGCAGCGTAGCTCCTGTAAAACTGGCCACAATCGTGGATGTACCTGTACATGTTTCGGAAGTAGCCGCTGTACAGTTAGCATCATTACAGGCAATAGGTGCGGCGGGCTGTGTAGGCTGTGCCCAAACAACCACATTACACAATACAAATAGGATTAAGAAAATGGTAGACTTTTTCATGCTCGAGGTTTGAGGTATATAAATAATAATTACTTACACAGACTGCTCTAATCTGGTAATTATAGGCATGGAAAAGGCCATCAAAGGATTTAGGTTCGGAGGTCTTTTGAGGAAAAAGGACGTACGGGGATATTCAGTGGATGGTGGATAAGATGAATGGTGACTACAAATATAGTCACCCATTATAGAAAACACAAGTGATTACATCTATTTAATAAAGTTTTATGAGTATCGTCCTGAGAATCACAGGGTATAAAAAGCAGTATACCGCATTTATGGTATAACCCTTTCTTTTTATCAGATGAAGTTTATACGTAAGAATACGATTTTTCATATTTCAAAGGCAGGTTTTTATACCTGGTTTCAGTTTACCGTGGTTTAGCGGTTATTTGCTTTTCGCGGTGTATACGTTTGTGCAGGCAATACATTCTTTTGCTTTTTTTCTTTTCTTCCTGGTTTACACTCCTTCCAATGCTTAAACATGTCTGCCGGTAATTGCTGGTAAAGTTTTGTTCCTTCTGTCTTCCATTCAATCATTTCATCGGTAACCTGCTTCCTTATTTTAGCCGGGTTGCCCACTACCAGGCTGCGTGGCGGGATTTGCTCGCCTTCTTTGATAAACGATAATGCCCCGACTATACTCTCATCGCCCAGGTTTACATTGTCCATGATAACTGCGTTCATACCTACCAGGCAGTTTTTGCCAATCGTTGCTCCATGGATAATGGCACCGTGGCCTATATGTGCCCCTTCTTTTAATAGCACTGTTACGCCCGGAAACATATGAATAGTACAATTCTCCTGTACATTACATCCGTCTTCAAGAATGATCTGTCCCCAGTCACCACGCAACGCTGCACCAGGGCCGATATAACATTTCCTGCCAATAATTACATTGCCGGTAACCACGGCTTGCGGATGTATAAAAGAAGATTTATGAACAACAGGTTTGTTTCCTTTAAATGAATAAATCATGTATCAACATTGTTAGGTTTTATTGTTCCGGCTCTGCCTTTTTCTTTGGTCCCCGTTTTATACGCCGTATTACAGCTATCAAACCCAGTACCACAGCAGCCGCACCCAGCAGTCCAACAGCTATAGCAGCCCCATCGGCACCATTACAACTCAGCGAACAGGATAAGGCGGCCACCAAATATAAAAGCCCTACAGCAACAATAATAGCAAGGATAATAAGTCCCGCTTTTCCTTCACCTTCTTTGTTACCACTTATTTTAGCTGCAATCCATACACCCAGTTGTTTTTTAAATTCTTTTTTTAATACCCGCTTTTCAGTTCGGGTCAATGCTTTGCGATCACGACCCTGCTCCAATGATTTCAATATTTCTTCAGCAGTCGGGACTGTTTTCTTCTTTATATGCGGCCCTGTAGCGGCATAGGCATTTGACAGAGAAGGAAAAATTCGTTTCGATTCCTGTTGCTGAAAAAAACATATCAGCATGATAAACGAAGTGGCAGTCAACACAAAGTCACAGCTTTTCCGATAAGCAAATGAACGGGAAAATTTCTTCTTAGTCCTGCCGGGATAAACGATGACCGCCACACTAAAGAGCGTCATGGCAATAAACGGAATGACTGCCGGCAGAGACCACTCCATACTTGTTAATGTCCGGCTGACATACAATGCCAGAACGGCCAGCAATATTTTAAAAACGGTTATCGTGATGCGGGCATACGCAACATGCCGCTTAGCCCATGTGGAGATTGGTAGCATGGCAGTTGATTTTAATATGTAATGTACAAAAAAGGAAACGAAAGCCTTTTCATCCCAGCTTTACCAGGGATTTATCCGTGCGGTAGCATAGCCCTTTAAACTGGGCCACGAGATGATCTTTCTGGTTTACAATCTCAATATGGTATAAGCCGGTTGATTTTCCATTGTGTAATTCTTTTGCTTCGGCTATCAGCAGATCGCCAACATGCACCGGCTTAAGAAAATTGATAGATGTGTCTAAGGCCACAGACAATACGTTGCGGTTGTTGCAGGCAAAAGCAAAAGCCGAATCAGCTAAGGAGAATGCAATGCCTCCATGTACAATACCAAAACCGTTGATCATTTCGGGCCGCACGGTCATTTTTATTTTACTATACCCTTCTTTAATAGTAAGCACTTCTATACCCAGCCATTGGCTGAAAAGATCATGCTCCATCATGTGCGACACTACATCATTGGCCAGCTGATCGTTGTCCATTAAATATTGATTATTGTATATTAAATATTTATTTCCCTTTAAAAACCGGCACTCGCTTTTCTAAGAAAGCATTGATCCCTTCCCGGTAATCTTCTGTTATGGCCGCCTTTTGCTGATATATATCTTCCTGTTGTAATTGTTCCTCACTACTGGATTGAAATGAGATACCCAGCAATTGTTTGGTATAGGCCAGCCCCTGCGTGGGCATAGCAGCAAGCGTAGCTGCTATTTTTTTACTCTCCGCTTCAAACTGATCATCGGCAAATATTTTATAAATCATTCCCATTCTTTCTGCATCTGCTGCACCCACTTTATCGCCCAGCATACACAATGCTGATGCTTTTTGCCAGCCAATCAGCCTTGGCAAAAAGAATGTACCGCCGCTATCAGGTATTAAACCAATTTTTGAAAATGCCTGTATGAATGAGGCCGATGCTGCAGCCACCACCACATCACAACATAATGCAATATTGGCACCGGCGCCGGCGGCCACGCCATTGATAGCGGCCACCACGGGTTTATCCAGCTGGCGTATCCTGGTTACAATGGGATTATAATGCTCCGATAAAATTTGTTTGATTTCAATTTTTTCATCCCCCACCAGTTCGCTGATATCCTGCCCGGCACTAAAAGCCTTTCCGTTTCCGGTAATATATACACAGCGTACTTCATCTTTTTTACTTTCATCCAATTTTTCCTGCAGCAGCAGGGCCATTTCCCGATTAAAGGAATTAAACTTATCCGGCCTGTTAAGGGTGATATACGCTACACCGTCTTTTATTTCGAAGAGAACAGATGACATGTAATTTTTGGGGCAAGTTAATAAAACATTTCAGCCCGAAAATAATAAGCCCCGGATGAACCGGGGCTAAGGACTACAAAACAGTTTGTTTATTGAATTACTTTTATATAATAGTTGTGTGCCACATGATCGAGGGGTGCGCCGGAAATATTTCCGAAAGAAACCTCCACGAGGCCGGCACCCGACACCCTGGCCCATGCGATGAGGAGGCCAGATGGCAGTGGTGTATCAGGTGATACGGTTACGGTATTGCCAAATACAGCACCAGGCACGGGATAAATTACCGAGCCGGTACTACCGCTTGCGAGCGGCGGTGCATCCAGTATGGCGGTAAGGCCAATTACTGTCGACTTCATGTTTACCCAGCCTCCGGGTGTATAGGCCTCGGGCGATGAATTATCCGTGTTATAACGTATCATACCTGCATAAGCAGTTGCGGGGCGTGTGGCTGTTGGCCCTACAGGTATAATCATGGCGCTATTTGAGTTTATATCTAATACCGCTCTGGCCCGTTGCGCCCCGGTTTCTGTTATTAATACCGAATCGCCAAACCGGTTCATCCCTTTATTAGTAAATATGCTCCAGTTTCGGTTGACACCAACGCCTGCGGCAAACACATTCCCTAAAAACATATTGTAGGCATTGCCATCAACCTTGCCATTCATAGCAGCAGACATGTTTCCAAAATATCCATACACATTTCCTAACACACGGGGTACGCCCAATGGCGAGGTATAGCTGATACTATTATGAATTCCGTAAACAAAGCCGAGATTGGTAATACTGTCACGGATACCTATTATATTTTGCAAACCATAGGCCAGGTCGACATATCCTTTTCCACGGAGAGAAACGGCATTGTATAATCCCAATGCGAAGCCGAGACTATCAGCACCGCCAAACGTGGTGAACGAGCGCATGCCATTTATCATACCGATCTTTTGTGTGGCGGATGGAATTACGGTGACATCCGCCGCTGCACCGAGATAGTTAGCAAAAAAGGGGTTGTTCACTGCCGCCGTATCGTTGTCCACTTCATAGATGGCATACATGTTCGCACTGTTCAGGTTGGTGATCGGCCTTGGAAAACGGGAAGCGGTTGTTTTGAAAATAAAACGATCGCTGTTGCCCTCATCCAGGTTAAACGCACCAACACCGGTGGAACTCCGGTAAAAACGGGTGTCGGCAAATATAAATTTCCTACCTGTGGTGGAATAATAAAATGAATCGGCATTATTCAATGCACGGCGCAGGTATAGTTTGCCTGTACCTGAATCATATTGCCATTCACTGCTGTCGGCAATAATGGGTCGCCATTGTGTTGCCGGCTGGTTGTATTGGTAAATACTATTGTTGGTTGTATTAAATACCAGCAGCCCGTTTGTAGGAGCCGCAATGCCATTCATATGCGCATCCGTCATACGGGGCAATAAGAAACCACGGGTGGTGTCTTTTAGTTCCAGTATGGCCTTGGGATCAGGTGCACCAGTGGTGTCGCCAATTTTTACCTGTGCAACAGCTACAGATGAATACATGAAAATAATGAGCAGGGGGAGGTAGTGCTTTGAGGACATGGTTAGTTGGTTTCTGTAAATATCGGCAACAAAAGCTAATTAACTTTTACTAAATCAATCAAAGTCATATTAATCCATTTATTATATCTAAACGGGTTGCAGAAAGCAGGTAGGCGTCTTCCCCGATACTCATTCGAAAAGTACTCGCTATGCCTCAACAGTGATAAAGTGCATGTTTTATCCGGCAATGCCAGTTTTGTTATCGCCCGTCAATGACATTTGAAATAATCAAACGGCTCTTTGCAGTCATTACACTGATATAAGGACTTGCATGCCGTAGATCCAAATTCGCTGATGCGATGGGTATGGTATGAATTACAATGCGGGCATTGCACGGCTTCATCAGGTGAAAAGAGATCGTTATTGCAAACCTGCTGCCGTGGATTAGGTGGCGCAATACCGTAGGCCTTTAATTTTTCTTTGCCCGCCTCACTCATCCAGTCGGTGGTCCATGCAGGAGAAAGTACAGTGGTGATTTTTACGAGCGGGAAACCATTTGCCAGTAATTCCATTTTGATATTGGCCGCAATCATATCCATCGCCGGGCAGCCGGTATAAGTAGGTGTGATAATTACTTCAACTTCATTTCCGCTTACCTGTACATCCCTTACAATACCCAGATCAGTAATGGTAAGTACAGGCACTTCCGGGTCAGTAATTTTTTCGAGAACTGACCATATTTCTTTTTCTGTTATCTTATCACTTGCTACCATAGCGCTCCGGGATAGGCCCGCTGCATATATTGTAATTCTGTAAGTATATAGCCCAGCTGTTCAGTATGATTGCCCGTTTTCCCACCGGTTTGCATAAATGTTTTTTCAGGCACTGGTAATCCTGCTTCCTCAAAAACAGCTTTTACTTTTTTAAGCCATACTTGTTGTAATGCCGCAACATCTGCACCATTTTCTTTTTCGTAATCTGCGGCAACAAACATTTCACCGGTGTAACGCCACAGTTCATCAATGGCTTTCAGCATACGGTTATGGCTTTCTTCCGTTCCATCTCCCAACCTTATCACCCATTCAGCACTCCAGCGTACATGGTAGGTTGTTTCTTTAAGCGACTTGACAGCAATGGCTGCTATTTGTTCATCCTTGCTGTTTTGTAATTGTTCAAACAATAAATACTGGAACTGGCTATACAGGTACTGGCGAAGAATGGTTTGCGCCCAATCGCCATTCAACTGCTCCACCAATAACAGGTTTTTAAACTCTCTTTCTTTCCGCAAGTAAGCCAGGGAATCTTCCGTAGCATCACCGTCCATCAAGGAAGCTGCGTATTGATAAAAATTTCTTGCTTGTCCTAATAAATCAAGGGATATATTGGTAATAGCAATATCCTGCTCCAGCACCGGCCCATGTCCGCACCATTCGGCATTTCGTTGTGAAAGGATCAGTGTTGTATCAGCAAGGTGTAATGTATAATCAATAAGGCTGCTCATTACATATGATTTACTTCATCGGGCAGGTTATAAAACGTAGGATGGCGATAAACCTTATCCATGGCAGGTTCGTACATTTCACCTGCTTCTTCAGGATTAGATGCGGTAATATTTTTGCTTTCCACCACCCATATACTTACGCCTTCCATTCTTCTTGTATATACATCCCTCGCATTTTCAATCGCCATTTGTGCATCCGCGGCATGCAGGCTACCGCAGTGTTTATGATCCAGTCCGTTTTTACTGCGGATAAAAACTTCCCACAAAGGCCAGTTGGTACTGTCTTTCTTCACCGCATAGTCTCCTGCTCCTGCTTTGTCGTCAGGAATGTCGCCGTAGTAAAACCGTCTGATAAATAAATTGTTCATAGCGTTGCTTATTTTACTTCCACCGTGTACAATTTGAAAGGAATGGAATCTGTTATTGTTTCCGGCACTCCTTCCCAAAATTTATAAAATTTGAATGTGGTCTTGCCCGGTTTCACGGGTACCAATACTACCGTCTTACTAACATTACCACCCGCCACATCACCTGAATTACCGTCAAAGGTTTCTGTCCGCAGATGTTTGACCACCCCCAGGCTGTCCACAATTGTAAAAGCAGTCGAACCTTCCATGGCACAACCACGGCAGGTACTTTCACTTATCACCATCGTGTCTTTCATGGCTACTAAGTTCACCGTATCTGTATGCAGAAAAATCCGGCCTTCATCCGGATCACGGGGTTTCTCTTTTCCTTTACAACTATACAGAAAAATACCGGCGGCTAATAAAAGGGTTAATTGCTTCATCAGGCGGCCTTATTGTTTTGTTTGTTTTTTCGTTTTGCTGCAAAAGCCATGGCAGCCTCCCTTACCCATTGCCCCTCTTCATGGGCTTGGCGGCGGGCTTCGAGGCGCTGCTTATTGCAGGGACCGTTGCCTTTCACCACATTCCAGAATTCATTCCAGTCTATCTCTCCAAAATCATAATGCTTTCTTTCTTCATTCCATTTCAGTGCCGGATCAGGCAATGTCATACCCAATACCTTTACCTGCTCCACACACATATCTACAAATTGCTGACGCAGTTCATCATTTGTCTTACGTTTTATCTTCCATTTCATGCTCTGGTCGCTGTTGGTGCTTTCGCTGTCCTTTGGGCCAAACATCATCAATGATGGCCACCACCAGCGGTTAATGGCATCCTGGCACATGGCTTTTTGTTCATCCGTTCCTTGTGCTAATACCAGCAATGATTCAAAGCCCTGACGCTGATGAAAACTTTCTTCTTTACAAATACGCACCATCGCCCTTGCATAGGGACCGTAAGACGTGCGGGTCAGCATTACCTGGTTCAGTATGGCCGCCCCATCCACCAGCCAGCCAATGGCACCCATATCGGCCCATGTCAGTGTTGGATAGTTAAAGATGGAAGAATATTTTGCTTTGCCGCTATGGAGATCGTCGATCATCTCTTCCCGGCTTGTGCCTAATGTTTCCGCTGCTGAATATAAATACAGGCCATGCCCTGCTTCGTCCTGCACTTTGGCCAGCAGGATTGCCTTTCTTTTTAATGATGGCGCACGGCTGATCCAGTTGCCTTCCGGCAACATGCCTACTATTTCGCTATGGGCATGCTGGCTTATCTGCCGGGTATTGGTCTTACGATAGGCATCGGGCATCCAGTCCTTTGGCTCTATTTTGACTTCCGTATCAATTTTCTGTTGGAAAATTTGTTCCAGTTCCTGCACAGGCATTCGTTACTAATTTAGTCAGCAAATTTACTGAAAACTAACAGCTGTTAGAAGTCGATTTTTAATTCAATTTAAACCGCCCTTTCGATACTCAATATCCCCACCGGCACGGATTTGCCCCGTAAAAGTATTTCACCCAGGTGCAGGGTAGCATAGCGGTCATCAATAGCTGAAAACGCAGTCAGGTGGGACGATACCAGCAGCTTTTTACCATACTGGTTGCACATACTCTGAATGCGTGCGGCCGTATTCAGTGTATCACCATGGTAGGCAATATCCCTTTTTAGTTCACCAATCTCCACTGCTGTTACCTTACCAATATGCATCCCGGCTTTAAACACGGGAATGGTGCCGTAGTTGTCTAAATAATAGCTGCTTCTGTTTTCAAACTGTTCCTGGCTGGCAAAGAAAAACTCGACACAAGCTGTTTTCTTCAAAAGGTTATCCACTTTCCAGCTGATAACAATTTCATCGCCCACATACTGGTACACTTCAGCATCATAGCTTTTCAGCACTTTGTTTATATCAATAAAACTATCCCTGATAAATGAGCTGTATTTAATATGCCCCAGTTTTTCGGCAATGGTGGTGGAGGATTGCAAATCCATGAATAAAAATATCCGCTCCTCTTCCTTGGGGTTACGGTATTTGCCAAAAAGCATGGGCACCAGCACACCCGGCCCAAACTTCTTATTTACCTGTATAATAAAATTGATGATCAGCGTCATAAAAAAACAATACACAAGTATCAGCACCAGGAAATGCCGCCACGAACTGTCGCTTACTGACGTAATATTTTGCGGCAGGGTGGATCGGGCAATCAATGAAAATAACACATAGCGTATCAGGGCATAGACCAGTAATAAAATCACCAGGGAAAAAAATGATTTCAACAGGATAATTTTCCCCAACGGCTTATCCCGGAAAAATTCCTTGTCAAAAAAATAATCTATGAGCCCAAGCGCAACTCCATAGATAATACCGGCGATAATGCCCATGACTAATGGCGGCCACAAACGAACAGCAACCGGTATAGAAATGGTATCCCGGAAAACCAGGTTGGCCAGGTGCATAATGACCACCATTAATGCAAAAGCAAATAACCAAAAGTTTACTTGCACCAGTATGTGGTTCAATAGTGGAAAGCGGGCTACAAAACGCCTTGCCGTGGTGGTGTAGCTATCAAAGTGGGACTGGAATGACATGACTATAAAGATAAAAAAACAGGGAGTAACCTGTACTCCCTGTAACCAATCCCTGGTGGAGAGGGATAGTGGCTCGTCTATCTTGCATACACACCATTGGGCGCCACCACACTGGCTGGCCCGCCGGTAATACCTACTGGTGGTATGATAATATTAATCGCTTCTCCATTTACTTTTAAGGATACCTTCTTTGCATGTATTTCCACGCCTTGCTGATAGAAAGGTGGCATGGCCGATGGTTTGCGGTCAATCAGGTAAGGATCACTAAAATCACTCATCTCTACTTCAAATGTATATCCACCCACTACGCAGGTGGAAACAGCTTTATCCGCTGTAATGGCAATATCAATTGTTGCAGACAATACAGGTGCCGTCTCAAAAGGGGTATCGGCAAAAATATTCGGGCCGAAGTATTTACTTACTTCATCATTGGTACCCATAAAACCCATTACGGCTGGCATAGCCGTGGGATCGGGCTGCCACAATATCATACCACTTGGTGCACTGCCCACCGGCGTGTTTACCATACGGCCCAGGTGTACGATTACATTGGGCATTTGTAAGTCAGGGGAAGTTACAGCAACAAGGTCGATACCGCCTTCCCAGCTCATCCATTTCGTTACGTTTGACATATAGTTTAATTATTTGTTTGCTAAAGAACGCTGTAAATAAGCTGTATGCCATACCCTTCATTGGGTATTTCATTTCATGGATGCCAGGAAAACATCTTGCAGTCTTTTAGCGTCGGCCAGGATTTTAGCCGGGTTTGGTTTTAATGCTTTGTAATCCACATCCAAAAAATCCTTTGGCGTCAGTTCCCGTTCATTCGATTTTACAACGGTTTTAAACGCAACGCCTTTCGTGTTAAAGTAAACCCGGGTCTCCCGGTGATCGCCTTCTTCATAATAGTAAGCGTAGAAGAAAACAAGTTTACCGTTTTTAAACAGGTACTCCTCCGCAATGGTTACTCCTGCGGCAATCTTTGCAGATGATGACACTTTTAATAAAGTGTTTCGGGGGTTGCGTTCCGCAGCAGGCAGGTGATCGGGCGGATCATCATACCAGAAATTAATGGTATCTGCATAATTACCGACTGCTGGCCAGCTTTTGCTGTTCTTATTAATTACTAGTTGGTTCTGGTACAGCGGGCCTTCAAAGCCCTGTTCGGCCGCAGCAGTAACCTGGTTATTTATCTCCAGGTAATATTGCCGGATGGAAACTTCTGTTTGTGCCCCGGCAGTGATAGCGCACCCAAGAAGCATGAGCATAAAGATTTTTTTCATACCGGGAAGTTTTGTTCCCGTAAATGTAATGCGGAAAATGAAAGGCGTTATCAGATCAGGCCTTTTTCATAAGCCAGCGCTAATGCCTGCGCTTTACTGTTGACGTGGAGTTTGGCATAAATATTCAAGACATGCTTCTTGGCCGTATTGGGGCTGATATCCAACTGGTGGCCTATCTCTTTGTACAATAACCCACGCACCAGTAGTTTAAGTATTTCCTGTTCACGGTCGGTAAGATTGAAAGGTGTTTTTTCTTTTTCCGTTTTGTGCAACAGCGATACAGAATTGTTCTGAACCAGCTGAAGTATCTTATGCGCTATACCCGGTGAGATAGGACCAACCCCATTCTCCATCATTTGAAGAAGGGTGCTGGCAATATTTTCTGCACTTTCATCTTTGAGCAGGTACCCGAATGCACCCGCTTTGATGGCTTTAAAAATTTTTTCTTCATCGTCAAAAATGGTGAGCATTACAAATTTTACCGACGGATACAGGTAGGAACCGGCGGCTACTGCATCCACGCCATCCATTTCCGGCATTTCTAAATCCATAAGCACCACATCGGGTAGTTTTTCCGGCGAAAGTGTTTTCATTATCTCCAAGAAATCGCGGCCATTTTCTGCAGCGAAGCAGCACTCCAGGTCAGGACTGCGCTGCAGTTTATCCTTGATGATAATCCGGTTACTGGCCTTATCGTCGGCGATGGCAATACGTATGCGCATGTGTTAAATTATAATAGTAATGACCGTTCCCTTTTGTGGTTCGGACTCAACGATCAGATCGAAGCCTGATTCTGCTGCACGATATTTCATATTGTGCAGCCCGTTGCCAGATTCCCCGCTGCTCATACGAGTAGAGTCAAACCCCATACCGTCGTCGGTCACGGTTATTTTCCAGCGGCCATGTATTGTTTCACTTTGCACTTTTACCTGTGTTGGTGATGCATGTTTAATACTGTTCGATACAGCCTCCTGTACCATCCGTACCGCATTCAGCGCACGGGTATAATGCAACCACATTCCTTGTGGAGCTTCTCCTTCTACCGAAAACTGAATATCCTCATAGTACCGCATAAAAGGCTGAACAAAGTTGCGAATCCGCAACAGGCAATCCTCTGCCAGGTATTGATCTTTTTTCAACGCCCATACCGTTTCCCGAAGAGAGGTTATGATATCTTTCGAAACAAATTTCAGGTCGCTGAGCAGCTTTTGCGGATTATCTGCATTTTGCTCCAGGAGTTCAGTCTTATACAGCATAACCTGGGCATACGCCCCAAGGCTGTCATGCAGATCTTTGGAAATTCTTTCCCGTTCCTGTTTAAGCCGGCGTTCCTGTTCCAATTGCTGTAACTGTCGGGCATATTTCCTTTTATTACGCTGATTAATAATGTAGACAAGCAAACCCGCCGCTACCAGGCCACAGAGGACCATAAACCACCATGTTTTCCAGAAAGGTGGCCGGATAACGATTCGGATCTCTTTCATGGGCCTGGCGTCACTGTCAAAAGACCTTGAAGCATACAATTGCAGGGTATATTTACCGGGAGGCAGCGAATAACGTATCGTTTGCAGTCCGCTGTTTTGTATCCATTCCTTATCAATGCCTGCCATTTTATATTGATAAATATACTGGGCCGGGTTTTTATTTGCCATCGCTACAAAATCAAAGGAGACAGCATTCTCATTATAGTTCAGTACCAGTTTTTTCGTGAGCCAGGGTGCTGCATCGTCGATCACTTCTTCATTGTTTACCCGTATCCTGGTGATGAATAAATTTACTGGCTCATCAAAATTTCGAATAGCATCCGGATAAAAACTGCTAACACCATTCATACCGCCAAAGAACATTTCTCCATCATCGGCCACTGCTATAACACCGGTGTTAAATTCATTTTCCTGCAAACCATCTTCCCGGGTTAATTGAAATATTTTATTATCAGTACCTATACGGAAAATCCCCTTGTTGCTGCTGCACCACAGATTGCCGTTTTTGTCCACCCCGACCGCATAGATACAGTCGTCCGGTAACCCTTTTTCACGGTTGAGGTGGTACAGTAATTTGCCGCTGCTGTCGATACAGAACAGTCCATTATTGGTGCCCAGAAAAATCTGTCCCCCGGTACCTGTCGCATAACAGCGTACACCGGCGGTATTTGACAGCCGAACTCTCTTTAACTCCTGGAGTGACTGTGCATCCAGAAAGATAAGTTGATCATCCTGGTGACTGATGATTTTACCATTATACCACAGGCGGCCGAGGGTGTATGCACTGGTAAGCCGGTATGCGTTTGTTTGTCCTGAGCTAAGGTCTGTCCTGAACAACTGATACATTGACTGAACAACTGCTTCTTTATCATTTCGATAAATCGTACTGCCAAAGTAATCGATAGCGCTCGTTTTTATATTGGAGAACATGATGGGCTGACTGGTTATTGCCGACAGGTCGCTTCGCAGCTTCCAGGTGTATTTGTCGCCTGTAACAAAGAGAATATAATCTCCCTTGCTGTCTTTTACCATCGCATTTACACCAAAAGATAGTTTGTGGCCTGGCAATGTTGGGATATGGCGTACAAGTTGCTGCAATGTATCATAGATAAACAAGCCTGAGCCGCTGGTGCCCACGAGTATCCTGTTGTTTTTTTTGTCAGCAAGGACACCAATCACCGCATTAAATTCCTTTTGTAATGAGCCATAGTATTTTATTGGGTAGTTGCTCCGGATTATTTTTCGTATACCACCTGTGATCGTTTGGATATAAAGATTACCCAAATTATCCTGAACCATTTTTGCAATGCCGAGTGTGCCCGCCACAGGCTGGTTTTGAAAGTTAACAATCTCAGACTTCAACCTGAGCAGGGTTGAATCTGTTTCATACAACCGGTTATTGATAGAAACAATATTTGTTCCATTCCACTTCAGCATGTTGAAGCGGGAAATGTACTTGTAATGGTCTTTGTCTTTTCCGGAAATAGGCAATGTACTTTGCGCTGCTTTTTTGAAATCCCAAATTTGAAGAGCATCATTTTGCAGGTAATTGGAAAAAATTACTTTGCGTTCCGGGAGCAGGTGAAGGAGGTAAACGGAGCGGGCATTCAGGGCAGGGGTTTGATAAAGGAGTTTTTTATTTTTCAGATCCCATAAACAAATGGTGTTATCAAACCACCAGGCCAGGCAATGATCAATAATATTATCGCTGAATCGCAGGTTATTTTCTGCGTTCAGTACAAAAGGAGGCATTCCTGTTTTTACAGAACCGGTAACAGCATAATTAGCGCTATTTAATGCAGTCAGCATTCCCATTTCATCATAGAGGTACAGCTGGCCATCATCTTCCCCTGCAAAAGAAAGTGGGTGCCTGAAGGATGGATTCTTCTGGAAAATAACAACAAACCGGTTTTCCGCTGTCACATACTTAGAGATTCCCTTTGAATGACTTAGCAGCAGATCGCCATTGGCGCACCGGAAAAACCTGATGTATTTATCATCAGGCAGCCCTGGCTGAACCGGAATATGTTTAAAATTATTGCCATCAAACTGCTGGATGCCGTTTGGGTAGGCAATCCAGCAGAAATTATTTTTATCGACCGACAGATCGGAGATGGTGCTCTGCAGCATTCCCTCGTTTACATTGTAGCTGAACGTATTGTACCTGTTGATAGTTTGTGCAAGTATTTTATTTGCCGTGGCAAGGGCAATCAGTATCCACAGTATGCAATAACGCGGTATCAACAGCAGGTTAGTTTTATGCCTCAAATTAAGTAATAGCAATTCAATAATACGCTAATCCAAAAGGATTACAGCGAAACACTGAATGGCGCAATCCTTTAGTAAACCCTTTTTATCTATATAGTTACAGTAAGCCATCGCATGATTTTGCCTGTCTGCACATAGCTGGCTACTCCAAATGGATTATTGCCGGGAGAGGTTCTTAAAAATACATTCGGCCCTCCAACCAGAACCAACTACCAGTTATGAGATTAATCTGCATCGGACTTGCATTCGTTTTTGCCCACCTTGGTGCTTTTGCGCAAACGGAAACAGAGCCAAACAATACATTCGCAACAGCCAGCAATTTTCCTTCCTTTAACACCTATACAGGCACAGTCGGGGGCGGCGATGCGATAGATTATCACCGGGTAAACCTGACACAGAATGCAAATTTCTATATGCTGGTAGAAGCCACTAACAATAGTGGAAATGATGCATACCTGGAGTTGAAGATGTATGACGGACGACAAGGAACAGGCTTACTGCTTACCCATACTATTGGAAACAATCTGAATGTACCAGACGGAGAAACGGTATATGATACCATCTATGTATGCGCCAAAGCCATTGATAATTACTACTTAAGTTTTACCACCAATGAAACATTTGACTATCAATTACAGTGGTTTCCGGTAGCGGCCTACAACACCGATGAGCCTAATAATAATAGTTTAGCAGCTGTGCCTTTTGCTATGCACACAGAAAAAATGGCTGCTACCCGCTATGAGTTTCGTGGCGGGATAAATGATACCGAAGACTGGTTTCAGTCTGTTACATTTCCGCCCGGTGACTACAGCAGTATGAAACTGTATATCGAAGCATGGAATGCCCGTTGCAGCGGTGGCCCCACTAATATTACCTACCAGGTGTTTAAAGTACCGGACCTGGTAAACCCGTTTGCGCAGGGCCTTGTGGGTGGCGCTGGTTCGGTAGCTGCGGGAAATACCGTCAATTCGGTCATTCCACTGAGCAATATGCTGCCGGGTGATAAATTTTATGTAAGGCTTATTTCCACCGGGCCATTTGGTTATACGCTTAAGTATACTGATCAGGTACCCTTTGATGACCCTGAAGATAACTGCTGTTATTTTAATGCCATTGATCTGAACGAGGATTCCACTGTTGGCGGCCATGTAGGAGAATACGATGATGTGAATTTTGAATATGTAGATGAATATGACACCTACCGCATTATTTTACCACACGATGGTGCTGTAAAAATATATGCTGTAACCGCACTGGAGACCTGTGGTAACCAGGATCCGGTGTTGCTGTATGATATACTGGACAAGTACGGAAGTGAAATAGATAACTACCAGGAGCTGGTGCGCTGGGATGGTGTGCCCACATGTGGCGACCTGCGCTATGATACCATAAAGATCAGGGCTTTTGCGGCAGATACTTTTTATATCAGACTGTATACTTATGCAGCGTCTGGCTATCCGGTTATTAACTACAATCTGCGGTATGAAATGGTTGACAGTACTGCCGGGGAACCTGAACCTAATAATGATACGGCCTCCGCTATCCTTATTACTCCGGGAGAGGTAAGAAAAGGGCATGTGAATTTTAAGCGGGATGCATATGACGAAGACAACTCAGATTATTATAAAATAAACCTGCCGCAGGATGGCACACTGAAAGTATATATGAAAGCCCGGTATCGGGGACCGTATGTAGATGGTGATATTATAATCGGCCGTGCTGGCGGGGGCGATCCGGCTAATCTTTATTCATGGGATGCCCTTGGTGTCAAGTATATCAACGGCAACATTAGTATGTTTTCACCATCGCTGGATGCCACGGAAATAGTGAGTGACTCCCTGTATACTGATACACTTACGTTTTGCTCAGTAACCGGGGGAATGGCTTACTTCCGCATAGAATCAGCAAGGGCTTATGAGTACGAGTTTTGGTGCGAGCTGGTGGATACCCTCACCTGGGTAAATGATACAGAACCTAATAACAGTGCTGTCCAAGCTGAACCTGTCGGTGCAGGACAAGCCAAAACAGGGCGCCTGCGCTATTACCAGGACAGGATTGGTAACGTATCAGATTTTTATGATTATTTTATCACAACCACAAATTCGACAGGTACGCTAAAAATATATGTGGAAGCGACCAATGCCACCTGTGATGCGGCCAATGCCATTCAAATAACTGGTTTCAGCAACAGTGGCAATACGCAAGTGTTTGCAAAAAATATTGCCGGTCTTACAACTGTTCCAGCTGGGGCTACAATTTATGACACGATATCGCCCTGTTACTATCCGGCAGGTACATTATACCTGCGAATGGAGTCGTTTCAGCCATTCCGGTATAAAATAAGGTATGAGGTGGTGCCTGTTGATACAGCTGAGGCAGAACCCAATAATACATTTGCCACTTCCACCCGGATAGGCAGCGGGCAAAACCACAATGGATTTCTCCAGCTTAACTATAACGGGCAGCCGGATGGAAATGATTATTATAAGATGATCATACCCGCCGCTGATACTTTCCGGCTGCAATGGGTGGCTAAAAATATCAGTTGCACCGACAACAGGCTGCTGCGCATCTGGGGCTATAACAGAAACTTCAGCCAAGTTTTTCTGAAAGGATATGTGCTGAATGCGGTTGGTACAGTAGACGCCGGAGTAACTGTGACCGACAGCCTGAAACTGTTTTTTCCAGGCCCCGATACATTGTATATACGCTTTGAAGGAAACGGGCTGTTTCGGTACAACTTCCAGACCGGCCTGCTGAGGCCGTCGAGCTGGTTTACAGTAACCGGCGATACCACGGCCTGCGAGGGAGGGACTTATCAATACAGGGTAACTAATATCGTTGACAGTAATGTTACCTACCACTGGAGCCTGCCAGCAGGTGGTGGCACCATCAATTATACCGACAGTATTGCAACGGTAACCTGGACCAGTAATGGCAACCGGCAGGTACAGGTGTATGTGTCAAACCCGAAAGGAAACTCTCCGCCGGTTACCCTGAATGTGGTAGTGAACGGCCAGTTTCCTACACAGGTACCCGTCGTGTTGAATTTTGCCCGTACGCTTAGTACCAATTCACTGCCACCGGGTGCCTACTGCCAATGGTACAGGAATGATACGTTGATAGCCGGAGCCGTTGATTCAATCTATTATGCATCGCTGGCCGGTACATATACAGTACGGTTTGTAAATGATTGTGGTCCTGGCCCGGCCTCCAATGCCATCAACTTCCCTGGAGACGTTCAATCTCAGACGATCGCTTTCCCGCATATTCCCACGATTACCATGTCGCCGGCAGCAAAGGCACCTTTGGAAGCTACTGCCAGTTCCGGCCTGCCGGTATTTTACCAGAAAATAAGCGGACCTGGTACGATTGTTAATGACACTTTGTTCGTTACCGGTGTGGGTACTATCATCGTAAAAGCTTCTCAGCCCGGCGATGATACATACAGTGCAGCCCCTTCCGTGAATGATACAATCGTTGTAATAAAAGGTAACCAGTTCATCACATTCGACAGCATTCCTCCGCAGATTTTTAATGCAGAGAAACTGATCCTCACTGCCAGCTCTTCGATGGGACAAACTATCAGTTACACCATTGTATCCGGTACTGCTTATGCTACAGTGAGTGGTAACCAGCTTACGAAGCGGGGAACAGGCCTGGTTACAGTGAGGGCATCACAAAACGGAAACAGCAACTATAACGCCGCTACCCCAATAGAGAGAACCTTTTGTATTGGTGTTCGCACACTTACTCCCATTACCGGCGATGCAGCACCCTGTTTAAATACTTACCGCTACAATACGATAAAAATTCCGGGAGCCAACTACCAATGGACACTGAGCGGAGGTGGTATACTTACCACGAATAATGATACAGCCTGGGTACAATGGCAAACACCGGGAACTTATACATTAACAGTAAAAGCTAATGGTACCTGTGACACGGTTCATACCAACCAGGAGGTGCTAAACATTACCACCTCCAATAATATTCCCGGAATGGTCAGCGGTATGTCACCTGTTAACGGAATTATCAACCAGCAATTGCCTTTGCGCCTCTCCTGGATACCGGGAATGAACACAGTTAATTATGACTTGTACGTTTGGGATTCTGCAGCCACAGAACCGCTGACACCTTATGCTACCAACATTGCAGATATCTCCTATACGCTTTCACAACATGCACCATTACCTTACAATAAAACATATAAGTGGAGAATAGTTGCTAAGAATCCTTGCGCACAAACCGCAGGGCCTGTTCAAACTTTCAGACTGATACCATTGCCCGACCTGGTGATAAGTGATATACAGGCACCAACAGCTGCTACATCGGGTCAAACTATTTCTATCAGCTGGAAAGTAACGAATATTGGTCCCGGCCGAACCTTGCTGGATCAATCCTGGGTGGATGGTATCTATTTCACCTTAGATACTGTTCCTAATGTAAATCTTGGCGATCCTATTGCTTCACCTTCAACATGGAGCCAGCTTACGGCCGCCGGCAGACCACTATTGTTAGGTAAGAAAAACAGGCCCGCAGCACTGGACAGCGGACAGTTTTATACAAACAGTATTGATTTCACCCTGCCCCAGGGTTACAACTTCCCGGTGTACGTATATGGCATAGCAGCCAATAACGGATCTATTTATCAACTGCAGCAGGCAAGTATCCTGAACGATACAGCCAGGGCAGCGAGTCCGATCGTTATTACCCAACCTCCCCTCCCTGATCTCAGGGTGGATTCCATTTTTACGTCAGCCTCCGTGTTTTCGGGCGGAACGATGAATGTTACCTACAAAGTAAAAAACTATGGCGTGGTAACACCGGCAGGGAATACATGGGTAGACTCATTCTACATTTCGCAAAACCCGCTATTCGACAGAAACCAGTGCATACCACTTAACGCTCCCACACTCAACGGCTCTTATTATCCCTGGGCTAATGGTGCTGGTGTTTTTAACAACACACAGCTAAATGCCGATAGCTCGGTGACAAAGACCCAGCAGGTCGTTATTCCAAATTTTATTTTTGGCACCTGGTTTCTGTATGTCAAAACAAATGCAGCGGTAAGCGGCACCACGCTGTATGAAGGAGCTTTTGTGAATAACAATATCAACCAGGCTCAGCTGCAAGTCTACCTTACACCAACGCCTAAGCTCACAGTCAATTCGCTAACAATCCCGGTAGCCACAGCCAGTACCACACAACCTATCGGTGTGAATTGGGAAATAAGGAATGAAGGATTCAGGGATAATATAGAAAGAAGTCGGGGACATTATATTACCATGGGTACATGCCCCGTGCCTTGCCCGCCAGGTACACCAGCAAACAGTGTATGCTTCGGACCATCGGTGCAGCGAGACAGTGTAGTGTTTGGCAGCAGCTACTGGATAGACAGGGTATACCTGAGTGCCGACAGCAGCGGCCTCAATTTTTCCAATGCGTTACTGATGAAAGAAGTCAAGCACGGCATTCAGAATTCCGGCTTTTTCCAGGATCCGTTAAGCCCGAATACCAGTTTTGTCAGTTGCCCGGCTGTGGTGAATGGCAATGTCAATGTTCACAATATTATTGAACCCGGTGCGTCATTCCCAAAAGCAGAAGGCTTTACTGTGCCCTCCGATCTAGAGCCGGGAAACTATTACGTCTACGTTTATACCAACCCTACCAAAACCGTGTTCGAATATCCCGGCACGCCGCAAATAAGCCGGAGTTTGCTGCCGGTTTCCATCCAGCGTCCGGACGTAATCGTCAATGCGGTGAGTACACCGCCTGCAGCCTTTGGTGGCCAGACTATAGCACTGAACTATACTATACTCAATAACGGACCTGGCGGCGTATTCAATCATCAGCGCAGAGACAGGTATTATATCAGCAACTTTTCAAACTTTGACGGTAGTGCACAATTGATCGGTTCGCAAACGTTTACAGGCAGCCTGCCGGTTGGTACACCGGTTCCGTATTCATTCAGCTATACCATTCCACCAGCCACCACAGGTGTCAAATACTTTTTTGTAGAGACGAACTATGACAGCCTGTTTAAGGAAACGAACGCTACTAATAATCTAAGCCTTTCGACAGGAACCGCTATCACTGCTGCTTCACCGGCAGATCTGATTGTGTCTTCTTTCCAGCTACCCGACTCCGTGCTGATTCAATCACCGGTTTTATTCAGGTATACCGTGATAAACAATGGAAGCGGAGCTACCCTCGGCAACTGGACAGACAGTTTATTCATCAGCTGCAGCTCTGTATTTAATCCGGCCACAGCTAAGTTTATTACGAAGCGTACGCAAACAAGGGTGGTGCAGGCCGGCGGTAATTACACCGACTCTTTCCTGCACGTAATACCGAACATGAGTTATGAAATCAATAACTGCTTCCCGCAGCAGGCGTACTCGCCCGGATATTTCTTTGTAAAAACGAATGCAGATAACGGCGCTTTTGAAGGTGCTGCCATCAGTAATAATACCACAACAAGTGGAAACCGGGTGGTTATAAACCCGCTGGTAGATCATGTCATGATTTCCGCTTCGCTGAACAGGGACACCATTTCGTATGGCACATCTTTCAATGCATCCTGGAAAGTGAAGAATGACGGCTACAAACCTACGGGCGACTATTATTTTTTATATGAAGATGGTCTTTATTTCTCGGTGGATTCCGTAATCAATGCAAATGATATCGGTATCTTCTCCTACAGGAACTACAATACCATCAATCGTAACGATAGCCTGGTGACCACCCGGCCGGTTATGCCGCCCGACCTCCCCGCAGGCGACTACTATGTAATTGCAAATACAAACTATTCCAATCGCATACCTGCCGAAAAGACACTCAACAACAACAGCGGGTTCGTGAGAGACGTTAACGGAAAGGCTAAAAAAATTCACCTGCTAAGGCCGCCACTGCCTGACCTGGTAGACACAATCATTACAGCTCCATCAGCAGTAGCTATGGGCCAGCCATTCACCGTTGTTTACAAAGTAACCAATACCGGGTCGGCCGTTACATTCCCCGGCGCATGGAATAATCAACTCCGGCTTTCTTCCGATTTCCAGGTGCAGGTAGGTCAGTATGTACTTTCCAACAAAACAAGGACTACACCGCTTCTTCCCGGTGCCTCATTCCTGGATACGGTGACCTGCACTATGCCGCTGAACATTGCCCCCGGCAACTATGTCATCATTGGCCAGGCCAACTCAAATAATGCTGTTCCCGAATCCAGCACAGCTAACAACCTTGGCTTCCATTTTATCGAAGCACAGTTGCCCGATTCCGCAGACCTGATGGTGGATCAGGTCCTGGCTCCGGATACTGTGTACCTCGGCTATACGCTTGATACAGCAAAATGGAAAATCAGAAACAATGCTGGTGCCAATGTACGTGGATGGATGTCAGATGGCCTTTACTTGTCGAAAACTAACCTGTTGGATTCCGCGGCAACATTGCTGGGAGTCAAATACCGGTTCGTAAATATGTTGCCGCTGCAAACAGACAACGTGATTCTTACGCCGCTCGTAACTACTGCCGCTGAAGGTCATTACAACCTTATCGTTAAAACAGACCTCCTCAACAATATCATTGAGCTGGATAAAACCAACAACACGGGTTTTTCTGCAACGCCGGTTTATGTAAAAGCAAAAACACTGCAACTCAATATACCGGAGGTGAACACACTTGGAACGGTGAGCCGCTACTATGCCCTCCGGATACCTGACTCCTTACGCGGATCAACGGTGCTTGTTACACTGAAAACGGACGATTCCCTGCTGGTGAGAAATGAAATGTTTATTGGCGGAGGTTTTGTACCCACAGCTGCATCATACGACTATCGCTTTGAAATACCCAATTATGGTAACCAGCAGATCGTAATCAGTGATGTTACCGATTCTGTGTACTATATCATGTACCGTTGTATGACGGCGGCAGCTCCGCAACAAACGGTGACACTGAAAGCAGTTGTGCTTCCGTTTACAGTGCTGAATGTACAAACCAATACCGGCGGAAATATCGGCAACGTAACCGTACGCATCAGCGGTACATTATTCAGAGACAGTATGGTTGCCAAACTAAGCAACGGCGCCACTACTATTTATGCGTCGGCTGTTTACTTTACTAACAGCACACAGGTATTTGCCACGTTCCCGCTGCAGGGCCGGCCGTTAGGTGTATATGATGTTACACTTATAAAACCTGATTCTTCAACGGCCGTATTGCCCGGTGGCTTTACGATTGTATTGGCCAACAATGGCGGATTAATTACGGGCGGCGGTGTCAATACAGGCGCAGGTAATGGAAATGCACCCGGTTGTGATCCTGGTGCTGCCAGTGGCCTGAACTCTCAGTTAACGGTGGAGCTAATTGTGCCAGAAAGAGTGGTAAGAGGCAGGCCAGTGGTAATCGTTATTAATTTTAATAACCCTACCAATTTCGACCTGCCAGCACAATCGAGAATTTTGTACAACGATGAACAAGTGAAGATGGCTTTTACCAGAGCCGGTATTCCCAACGGTACTTCTTCGTTATACATGGAATTGACAGAAACAGGCGGCCCTCCGGGTATCATCAGACCGGGCGGCGGTGGCTCTATTATTGTGCATTGCAATGCACCACCACAGGTTCCGGAAGACAGTTCAGTATTATTTAAACTACAATAAAGACAGCTAATACTATTTTATGCGCAGCATTCAGCATATATACACCCGGCAAATGTGCAAATACAGCATGGCACTACTGTTTTGCCTTATAGTTTCATCACTGGCAGTACAAAGCCAGAATCTGAATAACCCCAATAAAAGAGGGCCCCTGGGCATCCAGGTCAATACACTAAGCGGAAACTTGTTTATTCCCCGCACAGATATGTATATACCGGCCAGGGGATTCGACTTGAAGATCCGGTTTTACTACAACAGTTTTTTGTTTGATGAAGAACACAACTTTGGCAAGGGCTGGACATTTGAATATAATATCCGGTACAAGGATGATACTATACCCGGAGCAAAACTGATACAATGGGGTGATGGAAGGGAAGACCAGTACGATTCAATACCCGGAGGTTCCTATAAAGCGCCACTGGGGTTTTTCAGCACACTTTCCCGCTACCAGCCGGGTAAGTTTCTTATCACTGAGCTGAATGGTATAAAATATTTTTTTGACAATGCAGTTCATAAGCATATCACCCGCATGGAAGAGCCGAATGGCAACTTTATCAACTTTACTTATACCGATACCCTGCTTACATCCATGACCAATGCGGCAGGACAATCCATCAGCTTTACCTACAATCCGCAGGGCCGGCTCGCCACCGTAGTAGATGCAATAGCTATACCAGCAAGAACATTTACATACACCTATGATGCAGGCGGCCACCTGAAGGAAGTAAAGGATCCGCTGAACAATAAATGCCAGTATACCTACCTGGTAAATGGCCCGATGAAGTCAATGGCCGACAAGAACAATAATAAAGTGAATATCATTTACTTCCCTGATTTTACCATACGGGAACTTATCGGTTGTAATAAACGGCTTAGCTTTTCTTACGACACGATCTCGAAGACTAATTTTGTAACAGACCATCTTCCCTCCGGCAACCAGGTAACAAAATATACATACAAAACGGTTGACAACCTCTCGTGGATTACGTCGATGTCGGGCAATTGTTGCGGCTTCAATGTAAGTTATGAGTACGACGACCAGGGCAACCAGGTAAAGATGACAGATGCCAACGGGCAGGTCTATAATTACACGTATGATTCTTCTGGTAACATACTGACAGTAAAAGATCCGCTGAACCAGGTAAGCACCTATACCTACACCACCGATTTTAAAAAGATAAACAGCTATAAGGACCCTAAAGGGAACCTGTACAACATGACCTACGACATCCGTGGGAATATGACACAGCTGGTAACTCCTGGAAATAATATCTATACCGCCACCTATAATACCAACGGCGACATTACCAGCAGTACCGATCCTAAAGGAAATACGTATATCTATAACTACGACAGCTGGGGTAACCCTACCCATGTAACCGGACCCAACGGCTATCAGGCAAACCTGCTGTTTGATGCAAGAGGCAACCTGTTATCACATACTGATGCCCGGGGTAACACTTCTTTCGCTGAATATGATATACTCGACCGGATGAAGAAAATAACTGACCCGATTAACAACACCATCCAGTTTACTCACGATGCGGAAGGAAACCCCATAACTGTTAAAAACAGGAACAACGAAACCAGCATACTGAGTTTTGATGCGAGTAACCGGCTGGTACAGCTAACTGGTCCCACTGGTAACCAATCCAGCTTTACCTATGATGGTATGGACAATCTTTTGTCAGCAAAGAATGCACTGGATCACGAGTCGAAGATGAACTATGATAGCCGCAACCGGCTGAAGAGTGCTAAAGACCCCGACAATAACAGCGCCGCTTATACCTACGACGGTAACGGTAATATTTTGACTGCTACCTTGCCCAACGGACGGCAACTGAATTATTCGTACGATGTATTGAACCGCCTCACTGGTATTAGCGATGCCACCAGCACTATTGCAGGTTTTGTATACGATAAAAATGGCAACATTACCAGCTACACGAATGCCACGGGCGCTGTTGTAACAGCGTCCTACGACAGCCTCGACCGCATGAAGTCCATCACCGACCCGCTGGGCAACAGCAGCCATTTTGCGTACGATAAAAACAGTAATGTTATTTCGGCAACCGACCGGGAAGGACATACCAGCTTCTACACGTATGATAGCCTCGACCGGATGAAAACATTTACCGACAATAACGGCTTCACTATTACGATCGGGTATGACGCAATAAGTAATATCATATCGCTTACCGATCAGAACAACCATACCACTACCTACACCTACGACAGCCTGAACCGCCGCAAACGGATGACCTACCCGGACGCCAGCTATGTTGAGTTTACATACGATAAAGAAAGTAATATAACCGCAGTAAGGCGCACAGATGCCTCTGTGGTAAACTACCAGTATGATACACTGAACAGGGTCATCAGCCGCACCCTGCCCGGAGGCGAAGTATACACGTTCACCTATGATAAATTGAGTCGTGTACTCACTGCCACCAATAACCAGGGCACCGTTACCTTCACCTACGATAAACTGAACCGGGTAACGGCAGAAAATTTTGACGGAAGAACGGTGCGCTATAGTTACAACGTAAGCGGAAGAACGCAAAGCATCACATATCCCGACAGTACAACAGTGATCAAACAGTATGATACACGCAACCGCCTGACTAAGATTTTGAAAGACAGCGTTACGGTAGCGGAATACAGTTACAACAATGCCAACCAGCTTACACAGCGGAGCTTTGCCAATGGCGTATCCACCACACTTCAATACGATTTTGCCAACCGGCTCAGCAATCTTACTACCTCGGCTGCCAGCGGGGCTTTACAAAACAGCCAGTTCAGCTATGATAAGGAGTATAATAAAACAGCCATTACCCGTAACAATAACCCGACCCTCTCCGAACAGTTTACCTACGACAATGGTTACAGGCTTATCAATTATAAACGTGGCCCGGCCGGCAGCCCGGTTATTCAAAACACATATACTTACGATGCAGTTGGTAACCGCACGGCTGCTAACCTGAACGGAGCAGCCACTACTTATTCTGTTAATAACCTGAACCAACTCACGGGGGTAAACAGTACCAGTTTCATCTTCGATGCCAGGGGCAACCTTACTTACGACGGCACTTTTTATAAAACATATGACGCTGAGAACAGATTGGTGAAAGACTCTTCCTCCCCGGCCGGTGTGATGATATATGGCTACGACGCCATCAACAGGCGGGTGATCAAATCCGTTAACGGAAGCACCCTGAAATACACGTACAGCATAGCAGCACCGATAGAAGAACGGGACGGCAGCAATGCTTTATTGAACCGTACTGTATTCAGCGGCTTCCTGGCACCAGTCATGAATGAAAAGACTGGTAATAAATTTTATTATCACCCCAACGAACTGGGCTCGGTAGAAGCAATCAGTAACAGTAGTGGCCGGCTGACCGAAAGCTACCGGTATGATGTGTATGGAAAACTAACCCGCTACGACAGTCTGAACAACCCGCTGGCAGCATCTCTAACCGGCAACCGTTTTGGCTTTACCGGACAGGAATACGATAGTGCCACGGGTAGTTATCGCTTCTTCTTCCGCAATTATTCCCCGGAAACAGGCGTATTTAATGAAAGAGATTTAATTGAGTATGGCGATGGCATGGGTATGTATCAGTATGTGGGCAATAATCCGGCGAATGGGGTGGATGTTTGGGGGCTTGAAAAATGTGAGAAATATCGCAGAGAAGAAATTGGCTTTAAAGTAAATTTTACAAATGAAGTTATAGCGCCGCTGTTAGAGAAAGGAGCAATGTGGGAATTGGACTCTAAAACTTGGTATGATAAACACCAGATAAATAATAGCAAGTTCGAATATAAACGGTTAATGAAAAAATCTGTTCATGAAAGATTTAATAGAAATAGCAAAGGGTTCGCAAATTATCATTCCAAAGCAGCCAATAGCCATATGGACAACATACGAACGAGGAAGGCCAACGTAAAAAATGTGGAAGCCAAGGTGGGAGGCGCCAATGCAAGAGGACTAAAAGCATTTGGAAACGGACTGAATGTTTTGGATAATTTAGTAAAAGGAGAAGCGTTTCTCTCAAGCTTAGTAGATGGAGAAGGTAATGAGCAACATACACAGGAAATTCAAGCCGGTGGTGAACTTGCATTAAGCGGATTGGGCTGGACCCCTATCGGTGCAGGATTTCAAACCATTGACTTTTTTGTTGAGGCTGGAACTGGCAAGAGTATTACTACTCATACGGCCGAGGCGGGTGAGTTTTGGGGAGACTATTTGTATAACGATGCAGCCGAAAGGGAAAGAGACGCCTACTCATGGGCAGTGGAGCAGGGAATGGGGGATAAATGGAGGGAGACGCAACGCAGAATGGAAGAAAGACAAAGACGATGGAGAGAAGGACGTGATTGTGATGAAGGCGGCTCTAACCGAAAGCCTAAATCAGGCGGTGGACAAAATGCTAAAATGCAAGTTCTCCTCACCTCCGATCCCAACGAAATCAAAGGCCCCGAAGGACAGCCCAACAAAGCTTGGGTAAGTGTAAAAGACAGGATGCCCTATACAATATTGTTTGAAAATGATACCACCGCCACTGCACCGGTGAAATACCTGAAGATCACTTCACCGGTAGAACCCAAGCAGGATGCCGCCACCCTCGAACTTGGCAGCGTCGGCTTCAACAATATTTCATTTGAAGTGCCTCCCGGCAATTCCTTCTACTTCCAGCGACTCGATGCAAGGGATTCGACAGGCTTGTATATCGATATGACAGCGGGATACGATATCGTTACCAACAATATCTTCTGGGAATTTCAGGCAATCGATCCCATCACGTTGCTGCCGCCTGAAGATCCGCTGGCAGGGTTTGTATTTGTGCAAGACACCCTTAATCCTGAATACGGACATGGATTTGTCAACTTCAGCATCAAACCAAAAACCAATGCACAAACACTGGATACGATTGGTGCCCGTGCATTCATCGTATTCGATCAAAACGACACCATTCCTACAAATATCCATACCAATACCATCGATGCAGTGGCACCCGTCAGCAGCATTAACAACCTGCCAGACCTGACGCCTGATACTGAAGTACGCCTTACTTATACGGGAACAGACGATCCCAACGGCTCAGGCGTAAAGTGGTATTCTGTGTACGTGTCTGACGATAATGGCCCGGCCGAACTTTACCTGTCGAATATTACGGTGACCGATACCGTTTTCAATGGGCTTGCCGAACATACCTACAAGTTTTACATCTCGGCCACGGATACAGCAGGCAATGTAGAAGCATTGCGGCTGCTCGACAGTGTAAAAATCACCGACGGCCAGTTTATCATCTGTCCCGGAGAGAATGTTGCCTTCGACGCTAAGATGGCAGGTACTACTTTCCAATGGCAGGTGGATAATGGAACAGGCTATACGGATATTACAAACGGAGGTATATACAGTAACGCCACAACGGCTATACTAACCATCAGTGCACCGCCCACCAATATGTATGGTTATAAATACAGGTGTCTGGTAAACGGCACACAGTACAGTCTTGAATTTATACTGAAGTTTGGCATGAACTGGGAGGGAACCATTAGCACTGCCTGGGAAAATCCGGCCAACTGGAGCTGTAATGCATTACCGGATGAATACACGGATGTAATTGTTAATGGCGGCAAACCAAATTTCCCGGTAATAAATTCAAACCCAACCGTAAGAACATTGCGCTTCAATGCAGGTGCCAGCGGAACGGTGAACACCGGCTTTACATTAACAGTGGTTAAATAAAATAGCGGGCAGCCATACATCGGTATGGCTGCCTTTTTCTTTAAAATGGAAAAAATTTTTATACCAACCAGCAAAGGAGTAAAAGCAGTCGCTCATGGCAATATTATCCGGGTGGAAGCCATCAGCAACTATTGCAAAGTATACTTTGAAAACGGCTATCCGCTTACGGTGGCCAGGCTATTGCATTGGTTTGAAGTTAATCTGCCCAATCATTCATTTTACCGCATTCACCGCGGTCATATCATCAACCGGCATTTTATATCGGAGGTTTCGCCAGGCAGCAAGATAACATTGCTGAACGGGGAAGAACTGCAGGTAAGCAAGAGAAAGAAAAGGGAATTCAAATTGTTGGTGGCATAAGCAATTAATAGCCTTCGGTTCCTTCCACGATGCTCGCATAATTCACCAGTAACTCTTCACCCTCTTTAATATCACGCAGCGCTTCAAACTGCTCTCCTTCATTGACAGAAATAATATTCGGATCGGATGAATGGTTCAGGTACAGCACCAAATCCATCAGTTTAAAACCATAATCAGGTACAAAGTAATGCGTCTCGTCATACAAGCAGTACGTCTCAATAAGATTGCGGCTGTGCGCAGGCAGGGCTTCCACTTCTGCAAAAGAAAGACGTATCCACTCGCCCACACCGCTGGAGAATATAGTACGGCACCCTTTTGGTATATCCCGGATAGCAAATACACCAATACCATGCACAGGCGATGGCTTCAGCATTACATAATTATCATGTTGCAGTTGCTGCAACAATTGTTCCCTGTTCATATTATCGCTTACTTAAAAAATCCCGCCAGGGGCGGGACTATAATTATTATTCGCTTTGTTGCTCTTCTTTTGTTTCATCTCTTTTCTCAGGCCGCATCTGCGGAAACAACAATACATCCTGTATAGATGCATTATTGGTAAGCAGCATACAAAGCCTGTCTATGCCAAAACCAATACCAGCTGTAGGAGGCATGCCGTATTCTAATGCCCGTAAAAAATCGTAGTCAATAAACATGGCTTCATCATCACCCCGCTCCATCAGTTTTACCTGCTCTTCAAAACGCTCCCGCTGATCAATCGGATCATTCAACTCACTATAGGCATTCGCAATTTCTTTGCCGTTGATGATGAGTTCAAAACGTTCCACCAGGCCATGCTTATCACGGTGCTTCTTGGTGAGGGGACTCATCTCAACCGGATAATCTATAATGAAAGTAGGCTGCACATAGTTCTTCTCACATTTCTCACCAAAGATGGCATCAATCAACTTACCCTTACCCATGGTATTGTCCACCTGGATATGCAGCTGGCGGCAAACAGAACGCAATTGCTCCTCGTTCATCTTACTCACATCCGTACCTGTATGTTCCTGTATAGCATCGTAAATGCTGATACGTTTGAATGGTGCTTTAAACGATATTGTTCTATCGCCCATCGTGGCATCGGTAGTTCCGTTTACATCCATCGCTGCTTTTTCGAGCAGTTG
>CAYLRV010000004.1:0-151230 GCA_964386395.1 uncultured Chitinophaga sp. | reverse complement strand
GGCCGCATGCATCAGAAGAAGGGACATGCAAATGGTTAAAAATCGCTTCATACTTTATGTTTTATGGTTAAGGTTGAATAAAAAGCATAGCAGTCAAGATGGATTTGTTCAGGAAAGGATGGTAAATCGAAGGGGAAACTTCAACAATTTGTATAACAGCAGGGAGCATGGTTTAATAGTTGTGTTGATAAAATTACGCAGGTGAGGCTGTTATCAGAAAATAAAATATCAAATACCACAAACGGGTAATGTTTATGGCAGATCGGTAAGCCTCAGGACTATCAGGCGTCTATACAGCCGGTATTATAATGGCAAGCGGGCATCTTTGTTGCAACCCCAACGCTGTTTAAACGGTTTAAGCAGGAACAGACCTGGATCAAAAAAGGGCGATATATGAACAAACACATGACCAGCTCCGGCCCCTGGTAGTTTTACGTTAACTGCATAATCAGACAATTGCCTCAAGCTTATTAAAAATCAATCGATTAAATAGATGGGTACATCAAACCTGCGAAATAATTATACTTTTTGTACGTTTTAAAATCTAAGGAATATTACTTGCCGTATTTCCTTAACGATCCGGAGAATACCACCAGGTAGGTGTAGCGCTTATAATATACTGCGAATAAAACCTGCTAAACGTTCCGTACTATGAACACATTCCTGCAACCACTGCTTGAACCAATGCGCAACTTCTATTTGTTTATACGCAACATCGGTGTATCGCCGGGGCTTGATGATTACGAGAAAAGGAAGCTGGCAATTTTTAATATCCTCAATTGCATGGGTATTCTCAATGGTATTATTATACCAATTGCCGGACTGTTTAATAATGATAACCTGCCCACACTGGCCTGGGTCGTGGCCGTGTCACCAGCTCTCATCAGCAGTATAGCCCTGCTTGCGGTATATACCGGAAGGCCGGAGACGGGGAAGATGGTATATTTCATACTATATCCTTTTGTTACAGCATTGGTTTATTCCACCGGCATTGATGTGGGCATTGAGCTTTTCTTTGTTGTCTATGCAATACTCGGCGTATTCTTATTAAAAAAGGTATTGAATGCGATTGTTGCATTTTTCTTTTCGATGATGCTGTATGTAGCAGTATTCGTGGTGTGGAAGAACTATACATCCCATCTTGCTGATACCAACCATGCCTTTTATATCTTCAATCATGCCCTGGCCGTAATTTTTATATTCCTCAGCCTGCATTTATTTAAAACAGAGAATGGTTCTTACCAGCGTCAACTGAAGAAAAAAAACAAGCTTCTTGAAACGAAGAGGGCGGAAATTGAAAAGCAAAAAGAAGAAATAGCGAGCCAGGTCTTACTACTTGAGAAACAAACAGCGGAATTAAAAGAACTGGATAACGTAAAGAACAAACTATTTTCTGTTATCGCCCATGATTTGAAAACACCCATGTATGCCCTGCGGAATATGTTTACCAATATCCGTAACTACGATTTACCCGGCGATGAAATAAAAATGCTGATACCCGATGTGGTTACCGACCTGAACTATACCACCGGCCTGATGGAAAACCTGCTGCACTGGGCCAAAAGCCAGATGCAGGCGGATGCATTGCGCCCGCAGGTACTGGATGTAACGCTACTGATTAAAGAGGTCATGCAATTGCTGCGCTTACAGGCGGAATCGAAAAAAGTCTACATCGAAAACAAATCAGAAAGCCCTGTGTATATTTATGCGGATAAGGATATGGTGAACCTGGTATTGCGCAACCTGCTGTCTAACGCCATTAAGTTTACACCGGAAAACGGCTCTGTATATCTTGGCGCCAGCGACAGCCAGTCCTTTGCAGAAATCTATGTACAGGATACCGGTACGGGTATGAGCGAGGATACGTTGCAGAAAATCAACGGCAACAATTATTTCACATCAAAAGGCACGTCCAATGAAGCCGGTACCGGCCTGGGACTTATGTTGTGCCGGGAATTCCTGGCTAAAAACGGTGGCCGTATGTTTGTCGAAAGCGAACCCGGTAAGGGCAGTGTATTTTCCTTTACACTACCACAGGCTACACTGAAATAAAAGCTACTTGACCGGTATCCATTTTATACACACCGGTTTTCCCACACTGATTCGGTTGCCAGTATCGGTGAGCAGGCCTGTTTCTTTATTCCGTTTAAAAATAACAATGCTGTTGCTGTTCTGGTTGCCCACAATCAGATAATTGCCCGTTGGATCAAAATTAAAATTACGGGGTGTTTCGCCTTCCGTGTACTGGTGATCCACTAACGCTATCATACCTGTTTGCGCATCTATCGAGAATATAGCAATGGTATTGCTCGTGCCCCTGTTGCTGGTGTACAAAAACTTGCCATCAGGGGAAACATGTATATCTGCCGCGGTTGATTTTCCTTTGAATGTAAGCGGTAGTACAGACAGGGTTTGAATTTCGAGAAAATCACTGGTGGCCGTGTCTTTAAATACCGATACACCATTGCTGAGTTCGTTGAGAACGTACATGTATTTTCCATTTGGATGAAAATCGAGGTGGCGGGGGCCACTGCCGGGCGACATGGTAATCGTTTTTGCTGCTACCAAACTTAGCTTGCCGGTTTTATTATTCTGGTAATACGAATTCACTTTGTCAGTTCCTAAATCAGTAATGTAAACATAGGGGCTGTTTTTTTGAGGAAACACACCATGTACATGCGGACTTTTTTGACGGCTCGTATCGGGGCCGCTGCCTTCATGCTGTATGCTTTGTAAAACTGACAGCTTTCCTTTTTTTGCAGACAGCACACTCAGGTTTCCACTGGAGTAGTTGCCGGTTATCACCCATTTACCTTTTGCATCGGTGGCTACATAGCATGGATTATTGCCCGATGATGATTGTGCATTTATAAAGGTCAGTACACCTGTTTTTTTGTTGAATACGAAGGAAGAAACCTGTCCGCCTTTTCCCTGCACTGCTGCATTTTCTCCAACAGCATATACATATTTATTGTCGGGCGATACAGCGAGGTAAGAGGGGTTGGATGTTTTAACCATACTTACCGGGTAAGCAGTACCGCTGTCACTATTAAACTTATATACATAAATGCCTTCGCTTTGCGGCGAGTTGTATGTACCAACCAGCATATAGTACTGCTGTGCGTTTACCGGTTGAAAAGCTAAGAAAACGATAATGGAAAGGAGCAATCGCATGGTTTGTTTTGGTATGAAGTTCTCTTTTTCAGTTGATTTTAACAAAAGGAAAACGAACGTTTGAAGAACTGGCATAATCTTCTAATAGTAAAGAAGGAGAACAAACATTATCTAATCCGTCCTGCTTAAAACGGGATTTTAAAACAAATGTTATGAAAAAGATATTTACACTCTCGGCCGCATTCATTATGCTAACAGTATTCCTTACCAGTTGCGTGCGGGACAACACAATTGTTGTTAATGAAGAAGATTACTGGTTATCCAAGGAAAGGGGTGAAGTGGTTTACAGCGATTCATACTGTAACTACTACGTTGTTGAAACCTACAACGGTTATACCATCGTCCGTTCTTATGGTGGCTACAAACCTTACGAAGGCGCTATCGTTTACGGCAACTTCAGTAACGCGGGCACCCGTGATATGTACAACCGCTCCAGCGGCTATGTATTTACCGGTACGGTTACCGATTATTGGCTGACCTATATCGAAGCACAGGATGCACTCGATTACTATTGCCCGGTTGGTAAAGGAATCAAACGTGAGTTTAAAAAATCGACAATAAAAGAAACTGCGAAATAATTGCTGTTATGACCAAGCGTACAATCACTGCCTGCAAAGGCGGTGATTGTTGTTTTGGGCTAGTTCAGTTTCGAAAGTGAAGCTTCAATACGTGTTACAGTTTCGTCATCGTTCAGGGCTTCGGGTGTAAATGAAGTCCCAATCACTTTTTCATACAATTCTATATAGCGTTTTGAAATGGTCTCCACCCACTCATCACTCATATCCGGTACTGTTTGCCCTTCCTTTCCCATAAAATTGTTAGCGATAAGCCATTCCCGCACAAACTCTTTGCTGAGTTGCTTTTGTCGTTCACCTTTTTCCTGCCTTTCTTCAAAGCCGTCGGCATAGAAATAGCGGGAACTGTCAGGCGTATGTATTTCGTCCATCAGTACTATTTCGCCATGGAGTTTTCCAAATTCATACTTTGTATCAACTAAAATCAGTCCTTGTTTGGCGGCTATCTCTTTTCCCCGTTCAAAAAGACGTAAGGCATATGCGCTGAGCTTTTCCCATTCTCCCGCCGTGGCCAGCCCGGTATTGATGATTTCTTCGGGCGATATGTCTTCATCATGCCCTTCGGCGGCTTTGGTGCTGGGTGTGATGATGGGGGTGGGGAAGTAGTCATTTTCTTTCATCCCTTCCGGCATATTTGCGCCACATAGTCGTCTTTCGCCAGCGTTGTACGTACGCCAGGCATGACCAGTCAGGTTGCCACGGACCACCATCTCTATTTTAAAAGGATCACATTTTTTTCCGATAGACACATTTGGCGCCGGTACATCAGTGAGCCAGTTGGGGCAAATGTCGGAAGTGGCCCTGAGCATGTAGGCGGCAATTTGGTTTAAAACCTGCCCCTTGAAAGGGATGGGACGGGGCAAAATCACATCAAAAGCAGATATACGGTTTGATGCGACCATGACCAGCCATTCGGTGCCAATAAAGTAAACATCCCGCACTTTGCCTTTGTAAAATCCTGTCTGGTTGGGAAGGGAAAACTGGGCCATGTCCGAAAGTAAGAAGGCCATAAAAGACAGCCAATATGGGGTGCTTTAAGATTTCAACATTTTGTCCTTGTTGCTTAAAAATTAAATTTTTAGATAACCATGACAATGCTTATTTTTCCGCCAAATTCCGTCCCGCCATGCGGGAAACAAAACTAAAACTTCCTTATATGAGAAAAAGCTACCGAAATTTAGCTGTCGGGCTTATTGCTGTTTTATTCTCGATTGCCGCCCATGCCCAGTCAGTTACTGTTACCGGTACTGTCCGTAACGCATCTTCAAATGACATTGTACCTGCTGTTACCGTTACTGTTAAAGACAATCCGAACCTGGGCACGTATACTAACCAGGATGGCGGTTTTTCTTTAAAAGTTCCCAAACTTCCTGTTGTGCTGGTTTTCTCTTCAATTGGTTATGAAACACAGGAGGTTACTGTATCCAGTGCAACTGAAGCTATTACTGTAAGTTTTAAAGTGAATAATCAATTAGGCCAGGAAGTTGTCGTGGCTGCTACCCGTACGCCACAGCGCCTGCTTGAGTCGCCCGTAACGGTGGAGCGTATGAGTCCTGCCGTAATACGTAACGTGGCCGCACCATCCGTATATGAAGCCATCACTAACCTGAAAGGTGTGGATGTGCATACAGCCAGTCTTACTTTCCGCACGGTTACAACCCGTGGTTTTGTAAGTAGTGGTAATACACGTCTTAACCAACTTGTTGATGGTATGGACAACCAGGCCCCGGGCCTCAACTTTGCCGTGAGCAGCATCGTTGGTTTAACTGATTTGGATATTGATAATATTGAAGTACTGTCAGGTGCTTCTTCTGCATTATATGGCTCTGGTGGTATGAATGGTACCGTACTCATCACCAGCAAAAACCCGTTCAAATACCAGGGCTTCAGCTATAATGTGAAGCAGGGTATCATGCATGCCGACAGCCGTCAGCGCCGCGCAGCTCCTTATACCAACGTAGCGATGCGCTGGTCTAAAGTGATCAAAGACAAACTGGCTTTCCGCTTTTCTGGTGAGCTGATCCGTGGTAGCGACTGGGAAGCTGAGGACTACCGCAACAAACAACAAATCGGTATCCTGAGCAAAGTAGTGGGTGGTAACCGTTCCGGCGACCCGAACTACAATGGTATAAATGTTTATGGTGATGAAACAAGTGTAAACCTGGGCCAGTTGGCTGCATTATTAATGACCGGTGTGAATGGCAGTGTATTGCAGCAATCAGGCGGATTGGTTAACCTGCAGACTGCAGCGAATAACTATTTCGGTGCAATAGGCAACCCATTGTATCCTTCGAATGCACAAGTGGCTGGTTATATTGGTTTGTTCCCAGCAAATGTTCAGCCTGCTGCACAATTGTTCTTACCAATGTATCTTGGTGTAACCAGGAACTATTTTGGTAATTCCAACAACGTAACCCGCACAGGTTATAATGAAGATCAACTGGTGGATTACAACACCCTGAATGCAAAGTTCAATGCTGGTGTTCACTACAAAATCACCGATAAAATTGAAGCTTCTTTTAACTCATACTTTGGTACCGGTACTACTGTATACACTGGTGCTAACCGTTACTCACTGCGTGGTTTTAAAATGGCGCAACATAAACTGGAATTCAAAGGCAAAACATGGATGGCCCGTGGTTATACTATCCAGGAGAACGCAGGCGATTCTTATATCGGCGATGCACTGGGTACCTTCATCAACGAAGCCTGGAAGCCAAGTGTGAACACATCAAGTCTTACTGCTATCGGTGGTTCATGGTTTCCACAATATATCCTGAATTATTCTGAAGGCCGTCGCCAGTCATTGGGTTCTTTAAGCGATGCGCAACTGCACCTTGCCGGCCGCACAGCTGCTGATGCCGGTCGTTTGCTGCCAGGTTCAGCTGCTTTCAACAATGCTGCTGCCATCATCAAAAGCACAGCTGTAAACAAACCAGGCGGTGCCAAATTCTTAGATAAATCAGATTTGTGGGCTGCAGAAACACAGGTAAACCTGTCTGATGCCGGTCATTTTTCTGATAAAATAGAAGTAATCGTGGGTGCTAACTGGAAACAGTGGGTGATGAATTCACAAGGAACCATCTTCGCTGATACTGTACAGAAAATCCGTATCAATGAATATGGCGGTTATGCCCAGTTAAGGAAGAAATTATTCAATGATTTCCTGACGTTAATGGCATCTGGCCGTTACGATAAACAAACAAACTTTGAAGGTCGCTTTACCCCACGCTTTACTGCCGTGATGAAAGTAGCTAAAGATAATAACGTGCGCCTGTCTTACCAGACAGCTTACCGCTTCCCAAGTAACCAGAACCAGTACATCAGCTTACGCCTGGGTGGTGGCAGCAGCTTCCTGATTGGATGCCTGCCAGAATTCCAGACTTATTACAAACTTGATGGTGCAAGACCTGGTTATACGGCAGCAAGTATCCTTGCTTACAGGGCTGGTACACCTGCTGACTCTAACAGGTTAGTAAGGGCTACATTCACTGACGTGAAGCCTGAAACAATGAAGTCTTATGAAATTGGTTATAAAGGCATCATTAAAAAGAAATTGCTGGTAGATGCTTATTTCTATTACAGCAAATACAAGGACTTCCTGGTAAGTGTGGCTGCCGGCCAAACACAGGGCGACAACCAGGGTAAACTGCCTCTGTATTCTTCATTCAGCACTAACAACGTTTCTTATACGCAAAACTCTGCCGCAGAAGTTACATCACTGGGCTGGGGTATAGGTTTGGAATACCAGGCTTTCAAAAACTTTGTATTCTATGGTAACTTATTCTCTGATGAACTGAGAGATGTACCTGTTGGTGAGGTTACGTATTTCAATGCACCAAAATACCGCTACAACATCGGTTTGCGCAATGATAATATTGGCAAAGGTGTTGGCTTCAACGTGGTTTGGAAATGGCAGGATAATAACTACTACGAGGGTACATTCGTTACTGGTACACTGCCTTACTTTGGTTGGGTGGATGCACAGGTATCTTACCGTCCGGTTGGTACTAAGAGTACTTTCCGTATCGGTGGTACTAACCTGGGTAACTCGTACTATCGTACTGGTTATGGTAGCCCGGCTGTGGGTGGCTTATACTATATCAGCTATGGTTACAACCTGTTCTAAGAATAATCGAACAATTGCTATTGGGTTATAAGTTAATCCCCTCAACATTGTTGGGGGGATTTTTAATTAGTGCCAATGGCTATACAATTTACCGCCGTTTTTATCGTTACAAAAAAGTCCAAATCCTGTTAAAACCAAATATCCATTGCCATGGAACACCCTTTATTTAATGATCAGGGCTATATAGCCGAGGGATTTAAACTAACCGAAGACCATACGGCCCAAACTGCCCGAATTGCTTACTTTAAGATTAACTCCTACAAGCTTTCTCTTTCGAAGCCCTCTTTTTTTACAAAAACACGTAATGAGCTGGCAGCCAGCCTTCAATTGAGCCTGTTTAACTATACAAGCCCCGAGTTGATATTAGCCGATCTCGGTTTCTTTTCTTCCGAAACAAATAATTAATCTGTTTACAAAGGCAAAACGTAAGTTATATGCTCAAGATTCAGTAGCGGGACAACCCTCAGCCGAATAGCTGCGTTTTCTCAGGGTTTAGCTTTAACTTTAACTGGAAACTAGTTGCGTTTGCCTCAAGCCTCTGCCCATAATGAACCGTGTAACCTGCGGGGTTATGTCTTTGGCCTTTTTCTTTTTGGGTTATTAAGTATCCCTCCGGTGTCTTTCTCACAGCAATGCCCTTCTAATATAGATTTTGAAACAGGGAGTTTTGGCAGCTGGACCTGTCACAATGGATCGGTGTCTGCCGCAGGAGGCGTTAATACTATATCACTGTTTCCTACAGGCGGCCCGGTGGGCAATCAGCATACTATGTTTTCCCGTGCGAATAATGGCGGTATGCTTGACTACTACGGAGGTTTTCCAGTCGTTTGTCCAAATGGCAGCGGTTACTCTATAAAGTTAGGCAATACCTCAGGGGGGGCGCAGGCAGAAGGATTATCCTATGAGTTTACGATACCAGCCAACCGAAATACCTACTCGCTGATTTATCATTATGCAGTCGTATTCCAGGATCCGAATCACCTCGAATACCAGCAACCGAGGCTTGAGCTTGAAGTAATGAATGTAACAGATAACCAGCTTATCGATTGCTCATCTTTTACTTTTTTTCCCAATGGTTCTCCATTACCAGGTTTCTTTCAATCGCCTGTTTCTGATTCTACACCTGTGTGGTGTAAAAACTGGTCAGCTGTTTCAATAAACCTGAATGAAAAAGCTGGCAAAACCATCCGGCTTTTCTTTAAAACAGCTGACTGTACATTCCGCAGGCATTTTGGCTACGCATACATTGACGTAAATTCGGAATGCAGCAGTGAGTTTACCGGCGCTACCTATTGCCCGGATGATACTTCGGTAACTGTAACGGGACCTTACGGTTACCAGACTTATACATGGTACAACCAAAATTTTACCCAGGTAATTGGTTCGGGGCAAACGCTGGTATTAAACCCGCCTCCGGTAAGCGGAACTACTGTAGCCGTAACGGTGGAGCCATATAGCGGCTATGGTTGCAGCGATACGTTGTATGCAGACCTGGTAGATACACTTCGCCTGGAAGCAAGGGCTGGTGCTGATGCTGTTTATTGTAATCAAAATCCTGCCCCATTAGGCACGGTACCCAAACCTGGCGTTGTCTACAACTGGAGCCCAGCTGCGGGCTTATCTGATCCCAATATTGCTAATCCATTTGCCAGTCCATCTGTGACTACTGCATATTACCTCTCTGTGCGTAGTCCCGGCGGTGGGTGCCTGGATACTGATACAGTGATCGTGGAATCCGAATATATTGACACTACACTTCTGTTAGAGGGCAAAAGTGCCTTTTGCATAACATCCGCTGATAGCGCCGTGCTGGTTGTGCAACCAACTGAACGTATCCAATGGTTCAGAAATAATTCACCCATCGCTGGTGCTGCAGGTAACCGTTACAGAGCGAGGCAATCAGGTACCTATCATGCTGTTTTATATGGCAAAGGCGACTGTCTTACAGAAACCAGAAGGGAGGAGATTACGATTGAAGTTCCACGGCCGGGTATTCGCTACCCGGATGAATATGCGGTAATAAACATCCCCATACAACTACAGGCACGCAATTTTGGCGTGGAGGTATTGTGGAACCCGTCTGTGTACCTGGATAATGCTGTGCTGCTTACCCCTGCTTTTAAAGCTTCAGCGGAACTTGAACAGGATTATGACATAGATATTACAACAGCGCTGGGATGCCTGACGACGGACAAGCAGTTGGTAAAAGTGGTGAAAGAGGTGAAAGTGTATGTGCCGACAGCTTTTACACCTAACAATGATGGGCTGAATGATGTGATTAAACCAATCATGATGGGTATACGCCAGTTTCAGTATTTCCGGATTTATAACAGGTGGGGCCAGATGGTATATAACATGCCTACGGGCCATATTGGCTGGGATGGAAAAATTGGCGGTGAAATACAAGCGACGGGTGTGTATGTATGGTCATTCAGTGGCATTGGGGCCGATAAAAAAATATACACGCAGAGGGGCACTGTTACATTAATCCGCTAAAGCAAAAACCTGTCTTTGCAGCCGTATCACCCGGCAGGGTGAGGGTATTCTTTTCAATTTCAATACTTTTATAGCATATACCTCAGCATCAATTGGTAAAGCAATTCCTTCTATATAGCATGCTTTGTTGCGTTGTCTGCCCGCATACAGGCTACAGCCAGCAGGGCGATAATATTCTCAACAGCCGGAAACCGGATAGTATAAAAGCCGATGCGCTTAATGTAATGGCCCGTACCTATATGCTGAACGCCAAACAGGACAGCGCTAAGATCCTGCTCGACCTTGCTACTGAACTTGCTCTCGCTTCTAAAAATCCATCCATCATTGCCCGCTGCTATGTGGACTATGCGAATATGTACAACCTGCGTTCGAAATTTACAGAAGCAGGAAAATACCTGCAGCTGGCTAAACCCTATCTGGCTGCTACAAACAGCTATGAACTGGGAATAACCGGTATTCTCCTGCAGGCACATATCTTCAATATGACCGGCCGTAAAGATTCGGCATTGTATTATTACCGCAAGGCCGAGTCCTACAATACAGAAAGGGGTATGCCGTACCGCAACTTTGTAGTCTATTTGTCGCTGGGCGAACTGTATAATCAGTTGAATGACTATTCCGAGGCGGAAAAGAATTTTGATAAAGCATATAACCTTACCTCGGCCAAAGAAGGCAGGCCGGATCACGGCTACGTCCTTATAGTGTATATTAATTACCACCTTACACGGAAAAAACCTGAAGGGGCCGGCCGCCTGATTACAGAATATGATGCGCTGATGGATGAGCGGAAACGGACAAAGTTTGAAGACCCGCTGAAGAATGTGATAATGAATGTAACCAGCAACAGGCTGGAAAATAGTCTTGATTTTATGAAGGGTGTGCGGGAAGAAGGGATTAAAAACAAGCAGCCGCTCAACACGATTATTGCCGATGTCTATATAACCCGGTATTATGAAAAGAAAAAACAATATGACGAAGCACTAAAATATATACAGGAAGCAGAAGATCTTGCAGAGGCATCGGCATCAGTAAGCCATCTGTATGAGGCACGGAAAATGAAATTCGAACTCTTGCAAAAATCAGGTAAACCTGAAGCCGCAGCTGATATTGCAGTTTCCTTATTTGACCTGAAAGACAGTATGCTTGTACTGGAAAAAAGGGAGCAGGTATATGAACTGGAGAAAAGGTTTGATTCCGAAAAAAAACAAAAAGAAATTGAACTGCTGGCCTCTCAAAAATTAGTAGGGGATAAAACCATTGCGTTGCTGACAAGTGATAAAAAATTAGCTTCTTTGCTTCTGAAGCAGCGATTAATGCAGAATGAAAACCTGCAGCGGGAAAATGTACTGATGGATTCAATCGTGCAAAGCGAGAAAGCCTACAATACCCTATTAGCCAGTGAGAACGATTTTAAAGAAGCTAAACTCAAAAAGGAAAAAGAGCTGATGCAGTCGCTGACAAGGGAGAATATACTACAGGCCAGGCAGGTAAGAAAAGAAAGGCAAACAAAATGGTTACTGGCCGGTGGGGCCGCACTGGTATTGATTTCAGGCTTATCTATATTCTCACTGTATAAAAAACAAAAAGCAAAAAACCTGATCATTGAGCGACAGGCGGCTGACCTGGAAGTATTGATGAAAGAAATTCACCACCGGGTGAAGAACAATTTGCAGATAGTAAGCAGTTTGCTCGACCTCCAGGGACATTACATTACCGATGCACAAGCCAGCGAAGCGGTGAAAGAGGGAAAGAACCGGGTGCAGAGTATGGCCCTCATCCACCAAAACCTGTACAGCGAGGGCAACATAAAAGGGATAGAAGTGAAGGGCTATATCAGTAATTTATTGCAGACCCTTTGTGCTTCGTACAATATCAGCAATGATAAAGTGAAGATTAATGCGCATATCGATAACCTGAACCTGGATGTGGATACAATGATACCATTGGGGCTGGTGATAAACGAACTGGTGAGCAATGCATTTAAGTATGCATTTAAAGATAAGCAAACGGGGGAGCTGGATATTGTCCTGAAAGAACACGCTGAAAAACTGCATTTATTGGTTAAAGACAATGGCGCAGGCTTTCCGGAAGGATTAGATGTGAAAAACAGTAAGTCATTTGGACTGAAAATGATCAGGGCATTTGCCCAGAAACTTAAAGCCAGCCTGGATATTTACAACAAGGACGGTGCAGTGGTAGAAATGGAAATAGCGAAATTTAAACTGGTATGAGCAAAATAAAAATACTGATAGTGGAGGATGAGCCGGTTATAGCCGAGAACGTATCCTTGTATCTGGATAATCACGACTTTGAAGTAAGTGGTATTGCCTACGATAGTGATGAGGCGTTACAGCAGCTTCGGCAGAATACACCAGACGCAGTCATTATGGACATCAACCTGAACAGCGATAAGGATGGTATTGATATTGCCTCCCATATTAATGCAGATTATAAGTTGCCCTTTCTGTTTCTGACTTCCTATTCTGATAAAAACACCCTGGAACGGGCAAAAAAAGTAAAGCCAAGCGGATATATCGTTAAGCCGTTTAATGAAAAAACTTTGCTCGCTTCATTAGAAATAGCGATCAGCAATCATGCGGCCGAACATAATCATGATCTGCCAAAACTGAATATTGAAAAGCTGAACAAGTACCTGCTTAATGCCCTTAGCGATCGGGAATTTGAGCTTTCGCAATTGTTATATGACGGTATTACCAATACGCAGATTGCAGAGAAATTATTTATATCCCAAAATACAGTTAAGAGCCATCTCAAAAACATCTACCTCAAACTGGATGCAAATACCAGGATCGATGTCATCAAACGGCTGCGTGAATTAATGCTCAAATAATCACCCACGGGGGTGAACAACCGCAGGAAAACTGCCGGCAATTTTAGTGAAAATAATTGCCACATGCCTAAGCCTGCTATTTACCTCCTCATTGTTTTTATAACCTCATCTGTGCATGCACAACGGGTTGGTATAGGAACAAATACCCCGGACACCAGTGCAATCCTTGATATAAGCAGCACCAATAAAGGTGTGCTTCTGCCAAAGGTGAACCTGCTAAGCATTTATGACAGCGCAACAGTATCCCGCCCGGCAGTCGGGCTATTGGTTTTCAATACAAACGTCAACCTGTATGATGGAGCGGGCTATTATGTATGGAATGGAAACAGTTGGGATATCCTGTTGAGTACGGGCAATATTTTCAAGCGTGGAAAAAACCGGTACACAACCATCGTAGATGGTGACGAGCGGGAATATTTTGTTCATGTTCCGCGTGAGTATAACAACGCCCAGCCCACAGCAGTGGTTTTTATGCTGCATGGCACTACCGGGACCGGTGAAAAATTTTATACCATTTCCGGGTGGAAAGAGGTAGGAGATGATGAAAATATACTCACGGTGTTTCCCACTTCCTGGAAATATTTTTTAACCCAGGGCACAGATACATTGTACCAGACCAAATGGAATGTAACGCCGGATTGTGAGTGGGCTTTGCTGCCTGGTCAGACAGGGAGGGACGATATTAAATTTTTAAGAAAGATTATTCTTGAACTCCGGTTTCGTTTTAATGTTGATACCAGCCGGATTTATCTTGAAGGGTTTTCAAATGGTGGCCAGATGGCCGCTAAATGTGCAATAGAAATGAGCGATAAATTCGCTGCGATCGCCGAAAATGCAGGGAGTTTTTATTTAAACAATATTACCTACACCCCCTTACGAAAATTACCGGTCCTGTTTCAGATCGGTAATGAGGATTTTGGACCGGGAGTTGCGCAGAATCCGGTTGACCTTGCTCTCTTTGACACATTGCTCCGCACACCTGGCAATTTTTATTATAACGTGAAGTGGGCACATATCAGGAATTTTTCACTTGACAGCACCTATACATTAAGTGGCAACAATTACGCTGCCCGTGTCGCCGACTTTCATGGGCCAGTACTTACCGACACCCTCAACGTATTCAAAATGGTATATGTAAAGGGACTTGGCCATATATATCCAAATGGGGAAAACCACTGGATGGAAGCAGCGAGGTCACACTGGGCGTGGATGAGAAGATTTAGAAAACCATAATCTATATCAAAAACTACCCGGCAGGGTGGCTAAATAAGCACTTTTTATTTTCAGTTTTAGTACCTAAAACTAACTGGATGAAAAGGATCTTGTTTTTGTCTTATTCGATTGTTTTACTTACACGCTTGCATGGTCAAACAGGTAGTGTGGGTATCGGTACCAGCACACCACACGCAAGTGCCAGGCTGGATATATCCGCAGCCAATAAAGGGTTACTGGTACCCCGGGTCAGCCTTGCCACCAGGTCTGACAGCATTACGATTCCTTCCCCTGCCATTGGCCTCCTGGTGTATAATACAAATAACGCCATGCTGAATGCCCTGCCAGGCAGTAACAAGACGGGGTTTTATGTTTGGCTCGGCAGCCCCAATTTCTGGTGTAAATTATATACCGACTTTGATTTTCAGCAGTCAAATACAGGCGATGCATTTATTTCCGGCGGTAATTACTTCACTGGCATTGACTCGGTTAAATTAGGCACAACCAGCAGTCACAACCTCTATTTTGTGGTTAACAATACGAATGCTGGCAAAGTGGAAATCGGTGGAAATGTGGCGCTCGGTTTCCAGGCACTTCAAAATAACCAGTCTACACACCGGCATATTGCGATCGGAAGGAATGCAATGTTTATGGCAGGGAACAGTGTCTTTTGCAGTACACCATGCGACAGCAGCATTGCGATTGGGGGCGACGCCCTTTATAGTAATGTGGGACCCAGGCACAATGTTGCCATCGGATATAAATCTTTAACAACAGGCAGCGGTGATGAAAATATTGCCGTTGGCAACTATGCATTAGCAGCAGCAAACCAGGACAGAAATTCGGTGGTGGGCGTTTTCGCCGCCAGGAAACTCGTGTCGGGAAACGACAATACGATTAACGGGCATAATGCCCTGCTCAATGCAACGAATGCGTATGGTAATACAGTATCAGGAAGTAAGGCGATGGAAAACGCGGAAACGAGTGATTATAATGTTGCATTGGGCTACCAGGCTCTGAACAATGCTGTAAATACTGATTATACAGTGGCGATAGGCTACAGGGCCCTTTACAGCAATAGGAAATCATTTAATGTGGCTGTTGGTGACAGTGCCATGATGTCTAATGGCAATAGTTCCACATCAGCTTCAGAGGGTGTGAACAATGTGGCAATAGGTGCTGGAGCCTTAGTTAACAATATCTGGGGTAGTAACATAACTGCAGTAGGCAGGTCGGCCATGAAAACGGCAACTGCAAATAATGCTACCGCCGTTGGCACTTCAGCCATGGGCAATACTATTTATACGGCAAGCAGAAGTGTGGCAGTTGGATCCTATGCACTCTATAATGGCGGTGCCGATGATTTGGTGGCGATTGGTGACAGTGCATTATTTGCTAACGGGACAGGCTCCCCGGTTTACCCGGATGCTACCGGTAACTCAGCCATAGGAAGCAAAGCGCTGAAGAGTAATACACTGGGCAATGATAATACTGCCGCTGGACAGTTTACATTGATGGGTAATACGACTGGAAATAAAAACACGGCGCTGGGCACGTCTGCATTAAGATATAATTTGACAGGTGGAAGAAATACAGCTGTTGGCGCCTATGCATTGTTCGAAAATGAAAGTGGTGAAGGGAATGTGGCAATCGGCAATGCAGCTATGCGCAGAAGTAAATCAGTCAGCAATATCATAGCTATCGGCGACAGCAGCCTGTACAATACGGATGCGGCCGCCGATGGGGATGCAAAGAATAATATTGCTATCGGAACCAAGGCACTTTTTTCAAATTCCACCGGCTATAGCAATCTCGGTATTGGCCGCAGGGTTATGTATGCAAATATGATCGGCTTCGGAAACCTGGCCATCGGCGACAGCGCATTGACCACGAGTACTGGTGCAAACTATAATGTCGCTATAGGTAATCTCGCACTGCATGACAATATTACCGGGGATTTTAATACAGCGCTGGGTAACTATGCCTTGAAAAACAACACAGGACCTAATAACACAGCGGTCGGTTACAACGCCGCGTTCAGAAATACTACAGGGGATAACAATACGGCAATTGGCGTACTGGCACTCAGAAGAAATACGGATGGCAGCCGCAATACAGCCGTTGGCGCATATGCATTGGATAGTATGACTACTGGCGATGAAAATACAGCTGTTGGTAACGAGAGTTTAAGAGGTAATAATACCGGTGCACGTAATACGGCTATTGCTGCGTATGCACTTTATAGAAATACATCGGGTGACAATAATACGAGTGTGGGTTACAGCAGCCTGACCAATAACAGCAGTGGTACACTGAATACAGCAATTGGCTCAAGCGCACTGTTTTCAAATACAGGCGGTATTGCCAACACAGCAGCCGGAAACAATGCGCTGCGGTCGAATACTTCGGGAGACGGAAATACAGCCCTGGGTGATAATGCGGATGTTACTGCAGGTGGTCTCAACAATGCAGCTGCCATTGGTGCCGGGGCGAGGGTATCCACCAGTAATACCATGGTTTTCGGTGATGAGTTTACCAACCGGTGGGCCTTTGGTCTTACTACCACAAGCGGAACTCATGCTTTGGAAGTGGGTGATGCCACAACCAACGGTAATGGTGCCTATTTAACAGCAGGCGGCACATGGACAAACACCAGTGATGCTGTCAAGAAGGATAACATACAAGTTGTGGTGGGTGAAGATATACTCACGAAAATTAAACAACTCACTATTGCACATTGGAGCTACAAAGGCACCAGCGAGTTTCATATCGGACCGATGGCACAGGAGTTTAATAAATTATTCCAGGTCGGTGTGGATGAGAAAGGCATTTCAACTGTTGACCCCGCCGGGGTCGCATTGGCCGCCATAAAGGAGTTGACATTACAGAATGAATCACTGAAGGCTACTATCACAGATTTACTGAAGAGGATTGAAGCACTGGAAAAGAAATAGAGAAGACATACTATAGGCATGTACTCCGTTAGCAACTACCAATAAAAAGGCCCTTACCCATTGCCATCGGATAAACTGAAATTCGAGCTGAGATGGCCATCGTCATGGCTGAAAATACAAATCACCCGTACGGGTGAACTGACCGCTGCGGTTTCTGTGCAACTTTAATAAAAGGAAAAATGAAAATGTTACGTTCACAATTTGTAAATGGCTGTATGCGGGCCGCCTGCTTACTGATAATGCCGCTTATGGCATATAACCAGGATTGTTTTAAATCTGCATTTACAAGTTCAGATATTGATCTCTCAGGTTCGCTGACAGACGGCAAAATAGCGATGAAAAAAACGGCTGTGGTGAAAGTATCCATTAAGAATGTGGGGCTTTGTGTGTGGGAACCCTACGATATTAATTTGCGTGTAAAAGTGGTTGGTTCCCCTTCAGGTGCTTCTACTTATTCACTGCAGGATCTTGTTCCGGATAACGGGGGCACTCTTCCTTTGAAAAACAGGGTTTTGCCCAAGGATAATGTTGACTTTTTTTATAGCATCGTCATGGATGATCCTAAAACCGTATCAGGGCGCTACAAACTTCGTTTCCAGCTCTATGCCAAGGGCAAGGCATTTGAGGCCGATGTTGACAAGGAAGTAGAGGTGGTCAATCATTTGCAGGAGGACGGCGACTGCCGAATGATGGCTAATATCACATCGTCCGGTATAAAGTTTCCGTCCAAAATTTTATCCGGGAAGAAAATACCCGTTTCAATTGGCGTGGATAATACCGGAACCTGCCGGTGGGATATGGACCGAAATAAAATTGAATTGCGTGTAAACGTTGTATCATGGCCTGATATTGGAGCGGGTGAAAAAGAAAAACTAACGCCATCGGGTGAGAATTTCCTGGTTGCCCAAACATCCAGCGATATCGAAGCCGGTGCACAGGCCGATTTTAATTATACCATCACGGGCCCATCTGCCCCGGGTACGTATAAAGTGGAGTTCCAGATGACTAATCAGCGGAAACCATTTGGCCCCCGCTTCCTGCGTGAAATTGTAGTGGTAGGTGATCCTAAAAATTGTGATGCCGATCCGGAAATATCCGTATCCGGTTTTCCTTCTGCCACAAAATATAATGATAATTATGTTGTAACAGTTAAAGTAACCAACCATGGTGATTGTGATTGGACTGCAGATACGAAAGTGGAAGTGAGGGCTAAACTGGTGAAGAAGCCGTCGGGTGTTTCATCTTCCCTGCAGGATTTATTGCCAGATGATGGAATATGGGCGTTAGGTTCCAAAATAGTAAAGCCGGGCGACTCGTTCGAATTTAAGTACACAATCTATGGTCCCTATGTACCCGGTACGTATGGTATGTATTGGGAAGTGTATGTGAAAGGGGCTACTACAGGGAAATATGTGGGTAAAACATTAACAGTAAGTGTACCAAAATAAACAAAACCTAAAATAGTCAACATGAAAAAAGCAATTTTTATAGCGCTGATAATTATGACAGTGCCTGTATTCACTAACGCTCAATGGCCCTCCAATGTTACGGTAATAGATATGGGAGAGGGTAGTACTGCAGAAGCACAGGGCGATTTGGCCAAAGGAGAGATTATTAAAGATCTGAGCTGGGCCTGGAACAGTGCCAATGCCTGTTTTCCCAGTACGCAGTCGTCAAAATTTAAAGGCAACCATGTTTTTTATGCAGTTACCATGCCTCCACGTTGTGAAATGTTTATCAGTGTTGCACCATCAGATGGTAAGGCTGATATGAGCATTTATGCATACAGGCTTGGCGCATCCTCATATGATTTAGTACCTGAACTGGAGCGTTGTATTACCTGCGAGGCGGATCATAAACACGATGGTAACTGGAAGAACGCTACTCAAACGGCGGAGCGTAAGGTGAGTTTTCAAAATCCCGGAACGGAAACCTATAATATCCTGATAGGTGTAACCGCACCAGCCGGCGTAACCAGTGGAGCATTTAGCCTTAAAATAAAGCTCACCCAGTAAGCAGTTTGCTGATAGGGTGAAGAAACAAAATGCACAGGCAAAATACCTGTGCATTTCTTTTGCAGAAATAAACGGAACAAATATTTGCTTTTTCCTAAAATGGTACTACCTTACTAATAGTTACTACCCAAAGCCCCAATCCAACACCCCAGGGAAAGTTTAAGGTTCTTTATTTTTTTACCTTTTAAATTTTAAATCCCATGGTACAGGTAGACATCTCACAGCTCTCCGCGGAGTGCAACGCCTGGAGAGAACAACTTCGGAATTACCGTGAAGAATTCAGCCAGGACGAAAGCAAACTCCGCCAGGTAGCCGGCCGGCCCCTCTCGAAAGATCAGTTACAAGACGTAGAACACCTGCACAACCAATTTCACATCCAGCTTATCAACATCCACGACCTCAAGCAATCGGTAAAGGCGCATGATCGGAAAATGAATCTAGAAAAAGATGCCTTGCACGGATCCCCCAACGAAGAAACCCTGGCCCATCATGAGTCATTACATGGCGAATATCAGGCACTGGAAGAAACACTACAAAACCTTCGCAACGAGTTTTCGGCTTTTCTTGAACGAACGCAATAAGACCTAACATGCGATATACCATATGCAGCATGCAGTACGGCCTGTTGCCGTTATGATCGTCTGCATACTTTTTTACGTTGCAGCCAATCTAAAATCTTCAATCAAAAATTACTTGCTATGCCAGAGTTTGATACCTCACATGTAAAAAATATCGTCTTGCTTGGCCATGCCGGTTCGGGCAAGACCTCTTTAGCGGAATGCATGCTGTTTGAAGCGGGCATCATCAGCCGCCGCGGCAGTATCGGGGAGCGGAATACCACCGGCGATTATCATGAACTGGAACAGGAGCGGGGCAATTCAATATTCAGTAAGCTGCTGCATACAAAGTGGCGGGGATATAAAATAAATATCATTGATACACCCGGCTATGACGATTTTGCCGGCGAAGTGATATCTGCATTGCGGGTGGCCGATACCGGGGTTATGCTGCTTAATGCGGTGATGGGCGTTGAAGTTGGCACCGATATTATCTGGGACTATACGGAACAGTTTAAAACGCCGATGATATTTGCCGTGAATAAACTGGATGATGATAATGCGGACTTTGACAAAACCGTACGTGAAGCAAAAGCACATTTTGGAACGAAGGTCGTGGTGGTGCAATACCCGCGGCAAAGCGGTGCTGGCTTTCATGAAATAATAGACGTGCTGCGGATGACGATGTATAAATTTAAAGATGCAGGGGGTAAGCCAGAAAAACTGCCAATACCAGATGATGAGAAAACAAGGGCGGATGAACTGCATAAAGAACTGATAGAAGCGATTGCCAGTAACGACGAAAGCCTGATGGAAAAATATTTTGATAAAGGCGAACTGGATGAGGACGAAATGAAAGAGGGGCTGAAGAAGGCAATGATTAACCATGATTTATTCCCGCTGTTTTGCCTGTCGGCAGAAAGAAATATGGGCAGCGGCCGCCTGATGGGTTTTATCGACAATGTATGTCCCAGTGCCAACGAAATGCCGGCACAGGTAACAAAGAAAGGGGAGAAACTGAGCTGCGATGCTGACGGGCCTGCCGGTATCTTTATTTATAAAACCATATCCGAGCCGCATGTTGGCGAAATGTCCTTCTTTAAGGTTTATTCCGGTACCATCAAGGTGGGTATGGAGCTCGAGAATGAAAGCACGGGTGTTACTGAAAAAATAAACCAGCTTTTTTTAGTGGAAGGTAACAAGCGTACCTCCACACATGAACTGGTAGCCGGTGATATTGGCGCCACACTCAAGCTAAAAAATACGCATGTAAATAATACTCTTCATGCAAAAGGGAAGAACTATGAACTTCCTTCCATAGAATTTCCGGGCCATAATATGACGGTGGCTATCGAGTCGTTGAAAAAAGGAGAGGAGGAAAAGTTGTCTCAAGCCCTGCACCAGTTAAGGGAAGAGGATCCAACTTTATTAGTGGAGGTATCGCCTGAACTTAAACAAACCCTGATCCATTGCCAGGGCGATATGCACCTGGCCGTAGCTAAGTGGAAAATAGAACACCAGCACCGGCTTGAAGTAAAATTTGTAAAACCGAGGATTGCTTACCGGGAAACAATCCGTAAACCGGCGGACGCTAATTACCGGCATAAAAAACAGAGTGGTGGCGCTGGCCAGTTTGGCGAAGTATTTATGCGGATAGAGCCATGGTATGATGGAATGCCTGAGCCCGGCGACTTAACAGTCAGGGGCAGGGAAAGCCACGACCTGGAATGGGGTGGTAAACTGGTTTTTTACAACTGTATTGTTGGTGGCGCCATTGATGCCCGGTTTCTGCCATCGATTTTAAAGGGTGTGATGGAGAAAATGCATAATGGGCCGCTGACGGGTTCTTATGCCCGGGATATACGGGTGGCTGTTTATGATGGAAAAATGCACCCGGTAGACAGCAACGATATTTCCTTTAAAATAGCCGGCTTGCAGGCCTTTCGCCAGGCATTCCAGCAGGCAGACCCGCAGATACTGGAGCCCGTTTACCATGTGGAAGTACTTTGTCCGGACGACCTGACGGGGGCCGTGATGGGTGATTTGCAAAGCCGCAGGGCGATAGTGGAAGGGATTGACAGCGAAGGACATTTTCAAAAAATAATCGCCAAGGTACCGCTGGCTGAAATGGATGGGTATTCGTCTGCACTTCGATCAATAACACAGGGGCGGGCCAAGTTTAAGATGGAGTTCAAGTCATACGAAGCGGTTCCGTTTGACCTCCAGCGCAAACTGATTGATGAATATAGCAAAACCGCCAAAGAAGAATATGCCTGATAGTAAATAACCATTGAACAAGTCCTCCGGGCCGCCCATTGGGCGGCCTTTTTTTAGCTGGGTGATGGAATGAATAAGACAGTGCAGGATGCGGGCAAAAATTTTAAGTTTTTTTCCCCACAGTAAAACACCAAAATGGGGGAGACCAGGCCGGTCTCTGTTTTTCCGGTTTTATTCAAACCTCCGCTTTTATACCGAAAGACCGGTGAAATACACTACTAAATAATTTAGAATTTCTGTTCGTCCAAGCAGCAATTCAAATACTAAATAATATGTGAAATTAATTTTTTAATCATTCATATGTTTTTCAATTATTTATAAAGTTTAAATCAATTTTTATTTCATCGTATATTTATCATGGATCCCTATATTCTGGCTATTATTTTGGGTCGTTAAACAGAATTGGTTATTTACATGCAAAGTATAGATAAATAACAGATTATAAAGTTTTATTGATTTTATAATTTAGTAGAATATATTCATATAATTATTTCGATATAGATTAGCCCGGATTTTTCTATCGGCTGTCTTTATTCTTTTTTTGCAAGCCTGTCCCGGTTCATTTTATCAAAAGTTTCGGTTTAATCCGGCCCTTCTTAATCAGAGAAGCATTCGGCATCTTGTTGATTTTTATACAGTTTTTGCATAAATTAGCCATCACTTTATTCACTACCTGGACTTTGGCTACATGAGAAAAAACTGCTTACTAAGTACGCTTGTACTTATTTTAACCCTTTTGAGCGAGGTTACTAATGCCCAAGACTTTTCAAATAAGGGCAAAAATTTCTGGATAAGTTACCCGGAACATATTAACGGGACGGGCTCTATCATGGGCCTTTATATTACCAGTGATGTGAATACCACTGGTGTTATCTCGATTAATGGGGTTAACACACCATTTACAGTTACGGCCAACACCATTACACCAAGGTTTATTACCAACACGGGCGTGGGGGCGAATGTAATTGGTGTTAATAATTATATCCACCTTGGCAACCTGCAGGACGGTATAAAAACTAATGCAGCGGTGCATGTTACCTCGGTTTTGCCGGTCGTGGTTTATGCGCACATCATTAATTCGGCCCGGTCGGGTGCAACGCTGGTGCTGCCAACTAATGTTTGGGGAAAAGAGTATTATGTTCCAAGTTTTACCAATAGTGGCGGTACTGGTACTGGTCAGGGTTACGGTGAAATAAATGTGATGGCGGCATTGGCTAATACGATTGTTGAAATAACCCCCTCCATTGTTACCAGAAATGGAACCAGGGCTGCTGGTGTACCGTACCAGATTACACTTGACAACCCCGGCGATGTTTACCAGGTGCAGTTTCCGCAGAACACCGATTTATCCGGGACAAAAATCAGATCCATCGCTTCGGGCTCATCCGGTTGTCAGCCGATTGCTGTTATTTCTGCCACAACTTGGTCAGCTATCAATTGTAATAGTGGCAACGGGGGCGACAATTTTTATCAGCAGCTTTTTCCGACTGGCACATGGGGCAAAGAATTTATCACGACTCCGTTGAAGAAAGTGGCAACCAACCCCGCCGACAATAATGTTGATATTATCCGGGTGTATGTAAAAGATCCTACCACCGTGGTGAACAAAATGGATAATGGTGTTTCGACAACATTATCGGGATTGGTAACCCCGGGTAATTATTATCAGTACACGGCTTTCAGGCCAACTTCCATTTCTGCAGATCAGCCGGTGCAGGTAATGCAGTTTGTAACCACTCAAAACTGTGGCAGCCCGGCGACGCAATCTGATCCCGAAATGATCGCCTTGAGTGCTGTAGAGCAGACGATTAATGACATTACGGTTTATTCTGCCATCAGTTCAGCAGTACCCGGAGGGAATAGTGCCGTATCCACGCACTATATCAACGTGACCATGAAAACGGCAAATACGGGTTCTTTCCGCATTAACGGTACTGTTCCCACAGCGACATTTAATACGATACCTGGTACGAATTATTCTTACCTGAAGCAACCTATCGTGGTTAGTGAGCCCGTTTCAAGGCTTACTGCAGATTCTGGCTTTAATGCCATCGCCTACGGATTTGGAAACGTAGAAAGTTACGGATACAACGCTGGTACCAATGTGAAAGACCAGTACCAGGAGATTGGCGTTTCCACACAGTATGGTATCGAACCAACCCCGTCTGTTTGTAAAGGCTCACCGTTTAAGTTTAAAGTTAAACTTCCATACTGTATTGACTCAATCAGATGGGATTTGAGCCAGCTTCCCGGTCCGCCTGCAGCGCCACCAACGCAAATATATTCAACCTGCACACCCGGCCCCGGAGGACCCGACTCTATAACAGTCGTCAATGGTAAAACACTCTACTGGTATTCACTACCGAATTTTTATACCTTCAATGTCAGTGGGGCATTCCCGGTAACAATGTTCACCTATTCCCCTAACTCCGAGGGATGTGGTAACGAGCAGGAAATTCCTTTCACACTCAATGTTTACGATCCTCCGGTTGCCGATTTCACCTGGACAGGCAGCGGTTGTGTGGCGGAACCTGTTTCCTTTGCTGATAATACCACCACACCGCGGCCAAGCTATATATGGAACTGGGATTTTGGTGATCCGGGAAGTGGTGCAAATAATATATCGGGATTGCAAAACCCAACACACCTTTTCTCCGCACCGGGTCCATATAACGTGACCTTCTCAACAATCACCACACCCGGTTGTGTGAGCAGTCCGATCACCAAGCAAATCATCGTTGCACCCGTTCCAACAGCAACAATTGATGGTGCAACCACTGTTTGTATCAATACTAACCCAGAACCACAAGTAACTTTCACTGCCGCTGGCGGAACGGCCCCATACACGTTCAGCTATCATATAAATGCAGGACCGGCTATTCACGTAAACTCACCTACAGCTACACTTACAGTAAACGTACCAACAGGTGTAGCAGGAACATTTACCTATTACCTGGATAGTGTGAAGAACACCGGCTCAAATGCCTGTGTGACCACCTATTCTAATACCTCAGTGGCGGTAACAGTAAATGCGAATACAGGACTCGCCCTGTCTGCGGGTAGCGATAACCAGGCTGTTTGCCAGAACACAGGGATCAGTAATATCCAGTACACCATCAGCGGCGGAGGTAACGATGCCACCGCTTCTGGCCTGCCTGCTGGCGTAACTGGTGTTTATAACGCAGGAACATTCACGATTAGCGGAACACCGACAACACCTGGTACTTATAACTATACAGTTACCGCAACTGGCTTATGCCAGCCTAACTCGCTAACGGGAACTATTACCGTAAACCCCGATGCCGCTATTGCACTGAACACAGCAAATAATACACAAACACTTTGTATCAACAACCCGGTAGGCGTTATTTTATATTCAATATCGGGTGGGGGAACAGGGGCAACCGTAAGTGGTTTGCCTGCAGGCGTTACCGGTTCCTACAGCGGCGGCGTATTTACCATCAGCGGATCGCCTACAGTAGCTGGGACATTCAACTATACAGTGAATACAACCGGTACCTGCGTGCAGACATCGGCAACCGGCACACTGACTATAACACCGGATGCTACGTTAACACTCACATCTGCTGCGCCCACAACAAACCAAACAGTTTGCGTCAATCACCCGATTACTAACATTACTTATCAATGGGGCGGAAGTGCAACGGACTTCACTATGACAGGATTGCCTGCAGGTGTAACGGCCACCCATATTGGTGGAGGTGTTGTGCAAATAACAGGGACACCAACTGCTTTTGGCACATTCCCTTATAGTATTCAGAGCCAGGGTCCTTGTGTAAACCCGATAAGAAATGGCACCATCACTGTTACCGCCGAGTCAACCATTGACTTAACCAGTGCAGGGCCAACAACGAACCAGGAACTTTGTGTAAATAATACCATTACCGATATTACTTACCAGGTGTCAGGAAGTGCAACCGGTGCTAACGTAACCGGTCTGCCAGCTGGTGTAACAAGTAGTTTTGCCGGAGGTGTTCTTACAATCAGTGGTGCACCTACCGCCAGCGGTACCTTCAATTTTACCGTGGTACCAACAGGACCATGCGTGGAAACTGACCAGGAAACCGGTACTATAACCGTAAATGCAAGGCCAACACCCAATTTCAATATCACCACACCATCATGCGCTACACGGGTAATTACGTTTACCGATAACTCTGTACCAAATTCAGGTGTCATGGCAACCTGGAGCTGGGATTTTGGTGATCCGGCCAGCGGCCCGCTAAATACGTCTACCGATCAGAACCCAACCCACGTATACGCCAATCCCGGGCCCTATGTTATCACACTGAACGTTACAAATGATAAAGGTTGTGGAAACAGCATACCACTCATAAGAAATATCACTATCAATGCCAGGCCGAAGGCCGGGTTTATAGTACCGGAAGTTTGTATCAACGACTTGGCCACGGTATTTACCGATACCAGCCGTGTAACCGGGGATACATTTGATCCAACTGGTTATCACTGGAATTTTGGTGACCCTCCGAGCGGTCCACTGAATACGAGCACCGCCATGAACGGCTCACATTTGTATACGGCTATAGGGCCTTACAATGTAACACATGTGGCTACCACTATGTCGGGTTGTAAAGACACCGTTACAAACGTCATCTTTATCAATGCAGCAGATCCGACGGCCGACTTTGTTATTAATAACAATGCAGCACTCTGTTCGAATGACTCCGTGTCGCTGGTAAACCGATCCACGATCAGCCAGGGCAGTGTGACAAAGCTTGAAATTTATTGGGATGTAACTGGTTCGCCGGGTACATTTGAAACCATTGATGTGCCTGTTTTCAACGGCGTATATAAACACAAATACCCGACACTGCAAACCACACAGACCTATAACATCAGGCTGGTTGCTTATTCCGGGGCAATTTGTTTTGCCAATAAACCAATGACGATAACGGTTAATGCTGCACCGAGGGCACAGTTCAATGCAGTACCCGCTGTTTGTTATGATGCGGCGCCATTCTCACTGGTACCTTATGTAAGCGATGGTGGAGTGCCAGGCACCCGCACGTTCAGCGGACCGGGTGTTAGCCCAGCTGGTATTTTTAATCCTGCCTCGGTAGCACCGGGCGGTACTTACACGATTAAATACCTGCATACGGCAACGGTTGCGGGTTGTGTTGATTCCGCCACGCAGGATATCACAGTATATGATACGGCGTCTGCCCGTATCACTTATGATCCTGTTCGTTGTGAGCAACAGGCTGTGACTTTTAACAGCAATACATCTACTATCCCAGCTTCTGCGGGTACCATAACAGGCTGGAACTGGAACTTTGGCGATCCGGGCAGCGGTGCGAACAATACATCTACTGCAGCATCGCCGGCGCATACGTTCAATGCATGGGGTACCTACAACGTAACACTGACTGTGGTATCATCCAACGGATGCCGCAGCACGGCGAGGGTAGAACCGGTACGGATAAGTCCGCAGCCTTTACCTGCATTTGGCATACCCCCAAGCTTGTGTTTACCATCGGCTACAGCCGCGTTTAATAATGGAAGTACTTTGCCTGATGATGGCTCTGGTGCTACATTGACCTATGTATGGGATTTTGGAGATCCGGGTAGTGGTCCGTTGAATACATCTACCGGTACCAGCCCGTCACATATATACAACGGGGTTGGCCCATATACAGTCACGCTGCAGGCTACATCAACAGCAGGGTGTACAGCCACGACCACCCGCACATTAAATACTATTCATCCTCAACCGGAAGCAGACTTTACAGTATCACCGGGCGAAGTATGTATTGGTGATGAATTCACTTTTACTGATAATACCGATTATAAAGATGGTACCCGTACCAGCATTAACTGGGATTTGAAAGACGGTAACACCCGTACCGTACCCACATTCCAGTACACCTATACCACTGCCGGCACATACAACGTAGAGTTATATGCGATTAACAGCCATGGTTGCCGGAGCACACTGCATACAGAACCGGTAACAGTACATCCTTACCCGGTGGTGGATGCAGGCCCTGACAGGCTGGTCCTGGAGGGCGGACAAATAACCCTTGACCCCATTGTAACCGGAAATGACCTGAGTTATGTGTGGACACCAAATAATAGCTATATCATAGGCAGCAATACGGTTAAAAACCTTGTCGTAAAGGGAGTAGATGATATCCGCTATCTGCTCACGGTAACATCAAGGGGAGGTTGTTCAGATACTTCATCTGTATTTATCAAAGTACTCAAATTCCCGTCTATACCAAACATCTTCAGTCCGAATGGCGATGGTGTACATGATAAATGGGTCATTGATTACCTGAACACTTATCCAGGTTCTATTGTAGAAATTTACAACCGCTATGGCCAAATGATATTCCGCTCGGAAGGTTATAACACGCCATGGGATGGAACCGTGAACGGTAAACCAGTACCTGTAGGAACCTATTATTATATTGTGAACCCGAAAAACGGAAGACCAGTGATGACAGGATATGTGGATGTCATCCGTTAAAAGTGAAGTGCCATGAAAAATGTATTGACAGCAGTTATTTGTTTTCTATCTGTGTATAGTGCCTCCGCACAACAGCGGCCGCACTATACACAATATGTTTTGAATCCCGTAATCATCAACCCGGCACTTACCGGCGTGGAGAACTATGTGGATCTGAAGCTGAGTGCCCGTGACCAATGGGTGGGATTGAATGGAGCGCCCAAAACAACATATCTTACCTTGCATGGGCCTATCGGTAAGAGCGATTACCGCACAAGCGCCACATCCTACCAGGTGCCCGGCGAAAACCCCCGCGGCCGTAATTATTGGGAAACGTACACAGCGGCAGCCCCGCACCATGGGATCGGTCTCAATATTATCAATGATAAAACGGGAAGCTTTAACCGTTTTACGGCAAATGCCACCTACGCTTATCACCTTGGTTTAACACCCACTACAAACTTATCAGCAGGTTTTTCGGCAGGCATTACCAATGTCAGTATCGATCGTACCAAGCAAGATTTTACAGGTAATGGTGATCCATTTGATCCGGCTACCGGCGTTTCACTAAGCGGTGAGTTGAATAAAATTCGGCCTGACATTGGTTTTGGCTTATGGTTATATTCCCGTGATTATTTTGTCGGTCTTTCCGGCCAGCAAATAATTCCGCAAAAACTTGTTTTTACGGATGATGCTGCTTTCCTGACAAAAGGAAGACTGGTGCCACATTTGTTTTTAACCGCAGGCTACCGCTTTTTACTCAATGATGATGTGAATGCCATTCCTTCCATCATGGTAAAATATATTAAAGGCTCGTCTAAACTTGACTTCCAGCCCGAAGCCAATCTTAAACTGCAATACCGCGATGATTTCTGGATTGGCGGAAGTTATCGTTATCAGAATGGTTATTCAGCCATGGCTGGTATCAATGTTGGCAACCTGATGAATGTGGGATATGCCTATGATTTTACCACAACCAACCTGAATACCGTAAGCCGTGGTACCCATGAGCTGATGATTGGCTTCTTAATAGGTAACAAATACAGCGAAAAATGTCCCCGGTGCTGGTAAGTGTTGAATAAGGTCAACGCAGCAATGGGTACAGTTGGTTATATGAGGTTTTCCCAAAGCGGATAAATAAGTGCTGGTGAAAATTGCCGGCTTATTTGAACTCCCTTTTCGCCCATTGCTTTAATCAATGTACTATCATTGATTAAAACGGCTATTGCATCAGCCATTTCCTCCGTGTTTTCAGGTTCAATGAGGCGCCCGTTTTCACCGTCGCGGATAATATGACGTGGTCCTGTAGGACAGTCAAACGCCACAGCAGGCAATCCATAGCTCATTGCTTCTGCTATAGCTAATCCGAATGATTCCATACGGGAACTGTGTACCAATAAGGAGGCGGTACTGTAATACTGGCTCAGATCATCGCTATCAGGCGGAGTAATAATGAGTCTTTGCTCCAGGTTATTTTCGGCAATAAAAGATAATAAATCCGGAAGCATATCACCTTTGCCAATCACACGCCAGCTCCAGTCCGGGTATTGATCCAATATTTTCTTTGCAACAACCATTAGCAGGTCAGTTCCTTTTAGATATGACAACCATCCGATAGTGAGTATTTCTTTTTTACGCACCCCGGTAAGAACAGCAGCAGGTATTTCTATAAAATGCGGAATGGTGATCGCTTTTGCTCCGGCATTGTTGAACAATACCGTTTCATCCGGATTGGGACAAACAACCCGGTACAGTTTGGGATAGACCCGATGTACAATCTTATCCCAGAATTTACTTTTTACAAGCCCGTTAAAATGATGGTGTTCCCAACTTATCAGCTTCGCTTTTTTGGCAAATTTTGCCATTACGGATGCTGCTGTATAGGTATATTCTGTACTGATGATCAGATCGGGCTTCAGGGATCTTAAGGTTCGGCCCATCCTGTTTAAATCCTTAATAAACTGAAGAAAATTGGACAGCCTGCCTTTGCCCGTACCAATGCCAAATGTAAGCGGCTCTTGTTTCAGCCGTACTTTTTTTGATATATGATAAAAGGAGGGACCGCTTTGATCAGCTACCAGCAGCGTAACTGTATACCGGTTGGCTGCAAGCAGGTTAGCCAGCGACACTGATGCTTTTTCTATGCCCCCCGGTAAATCAATCCGGGAACAAATGATGACGATATGTGGAGGTGAATCAGACGTACTAAACCAGTTTTAATTTATGAAGCACTAAGTTAAAGAGTACTTTCCGGGCCAGCACCGGGTTTATTTTTTTGAAAGCTGGGTAGGCTCCATCCTTGCTAAACCCTTTTTCCCGTATAAATCCAAAACCACAGTATTCTTTAGAAAAATGACGGATCAGTTTTTTCTTGTCCATTACAAAATCCTGTTGCATCAAAAAATTGAGTATGCTAAAATGTTCCACTTTGGACAGCACCCGAAACCCTGGTGACTTGGAATGATTAGCTGCATGTTCCCGGTAGTTGTTCAGGGGCTTTGGCAGGTAAGCTATATGACTACTTATCGCCATTTGCAGGTACAGCATCCAGTCACCGTGGTAGCGGAAATCTTTTACCGTTTGTATCGCTTTGACTAATGGTTCCCGTCGAAACAAGACAGCACTCGCATTATTGATCGTGCATGTCCATTTCAGCGCTTCATTAATTTCACCTGGTCCGTCTGAATGGTAGGCATGGCTCCATTTAGTAGTGTGCAGCCCTTTGTTTTTAATTGCTGAAAACAGGAGGGAATCGCCTGCATCTGTAACGGTAAAAACCATCCGGCTGTCACAATAGAGTATATCAGCGGAGGGCTCTTTTTTTTGGAAGGCTGTCATTTCCGTTAAGAAATCAGACTCGGCAGTATCATCGCTTTCCGCAATCCATATCCAGTCCCCGGTTGCTTTTTCCAGTCCACGTTGCCATTGCCGGTAAGGTTGTCCGCTGTTGGCTGCATTATAAATTATTTCTTTTACAAAAGGAGAGGAGCGGTATTTTTCTATAACAGAACGGCTGTCGTCTGTGGAGGCATCATCCAAAATGATGATTTCAAAATCAGTAAACTCTTGTTGCAGCACCGACTCGATTCTTTCTGTAAGAAAGGAAGCATGATTATAATTAGGTATGATAACTGAAACAGCAGGCATATAAATCAGCTGTCTGTCTTTTTTAAGAAGAGTTCGCCAAGTCTCCGTTTGATTTTTGGAAAATATTTCTTACGTAAGATAAAGAATAAATTCCCCGGCAAAAGTTTATTTGGCGCCTTTTCCTTGCTGTATAGTTTCGTCGCAAGCCGGCTATTCCTGACATAAGGCAGTAGCGGTTCTATACGGCCATTTTCCACGGTGAGGTTCATAAATGAACGCTCAAACAAATCCACCAGCAGGCTGATACATTTTTGAATCCGTCCGGCATTGAGGTAGTAGGGTGTATTATACTCCTGGTGAGAGAAGGATTGCAATTTCTCCTGGTATTTTTTTATATCATTTCCATAGCAATAACTGAAATGCCAGCCTGTCAGACATTCATTCGTACCTATTTTATGTTTCGCAAGTAACGGGTATCCCTCATTTCGCCGGCCTATATCTGTTGTCAGGATCATGTCTGCAGTAGCCACCAGGTTAACCCAATAGCTGGCTGTAGTCTGTACATTCAGGTAATAATAACACATGGGTATCTCAACCAGGGCCGGGAATTGTAAACCAGGCAGGGCAAGCACGGCGGGTATATTGATAATCTCGTCGGCATCTGATATAAAAACAATATCGCTGGCCTGGCATTCCTGCAGTCCTTCCTTAATATAGTTTCGCTGAAAATATTCATAGTCCCAGGCTTCCAGGTTATTCACCGGGGCTACTACATGAATTATCTTATGCTGAAATTCGCTGAACCTTTGCCTGGCTTGCTGATAATACAGTGGCTTCTCTTTGCCTGCCAGGGTGCGTGCAGATTCTACAAGGACGAACCTGTCTACGGCATGATCCAGATACCGCAGGCGCAGCTCCAGCAAATCAAGCTCATCATTAAATATAAAACAATCATACACCATCAGGCTAATCCTTTGTTTACAGCAATCACAGATGACCAGTGATTGTTTGAAGCGACAGCTTCAAAATTGTGTGCCCTCAGTTCTTCTATTATTTTTTGCATACCGGTTTGTGCATTTTCTTCAGCCGTATTGTGCACTTCAATATTCAGGTATTTTATTTTGGACAACCAGCGTTTATCACTGCTTCCCAGCAGTACCGGATACTCCGCACCTTCAATATCCATTTTAAGCAGGTCTACTTTTGGCATGTTCGCCAATAAACTGCTGAGGCTGATTGCGGCTACAGCTATTCCTTCTGCCGCAATGCCGTAAGACTGCGTATCAGCGCCGTTGTACATCACGTGGCCGTCTTCTTTCCATGCTGCTCTATGGAGCAAGGTAACAGCAGGGTACGGTGCCGTATTCTGTTTAGCTATAGCAAAATTCCCTTCATCCATTTCCACCCCCGTAATAACCGCATCAGGATACTGTTGTAAATAATCAATAATGGTTAGACCAATATTGGATCCCAAATCAATGATGACGGGCGCTTTTCCCAATGGATAGTTGATACGGTGGTACTGGTTGAAAAATGTAGAGAGAAAAACATCCCGATCCGTTTTATTTCGACGGAGTTGGATTTTTTTACCGGTAGGCAGAAGTATCGAAAATAAGTGGTTATTGTTGCCTGCAGCAATAAAGCGAAGTGTCTGTCCAAGACTTTTGGTAACGGCATAACAGCAGCGGGCTTCCGTAAATATATTTTTTATCCCGCCTGCCATGTAGATTGGATGACCATTTTTGCATGTGCGGGAAAGGCCGACAAGCGGTTAGTAAAATTGTTTTGCGGTGTTATTTCAAAAGAAAGATGTTTGGGTATAGTATCGATACTATGTTCCATATCCAGTCCTGCCCAGAAAGAAAGATAATACCTGCCTGGTTGCATATTCAGTTGCTTAAGTGTCACAAGCATACTGTGTCCATTCATTGCTTCATAGCCGGCATCTTCATTTATAATATGACTGATTAGCCCATCCCACTCATCGAATATATTAATATTTACTACTTTTTTCTTATTCGCATAATTACCAGTCACATCTAATTGTACCTGTAAATCATCTCCGATCCCAATTACGGGATTTAGAATAGTCGCTGACCGGAACCAGCTGTTCTCCTGTTGAGGGTGCTTATAAGAGTCAATAAGAGCTGTATTTTTTACCGCATTGGTGTATTGCTGAATTGCCGCATGTACCGGGCCGTCAAAAAGAACCGACCCTTTATCAAGCCAGATACAACGATCGCATAATTTGGCAAGAGTGTGTAACTGGTGGCTGACAAAGAGAATGGTGCGGCCATGTTCCTTACTCACTTCTTCCATCTTGCCAATACATTTTTGCTGAAATTCCATATCACCCACAGCCAGTACTTCATCGATTAATAAAATTTCCGGCTCCAGGTGTGCAGCCACGGCAAAAGCAAGACGGAGCTGCATACCACTACTGAAATGCTTAAGTGGTATGTCCATAAATTTTTCCACGCCGCTGAAGTCGATGATGGCCCGAAGCTGCCGGTTTATATCCGCCCGCTTTAGCCCAAGGATTGATCCGTTCAGATAAATATTTTCACGGCCGGTCAGCTCCGGATGAAAACCTGTGCCTACTTCCAGCAAACTGCCAACCCTGCCTGATAGAATAATTTCGCCCGTTGTTGGTGGGGTAATGCGGCTGATGATTTTCAATAATGTGCTTTTTCCTGCACCATTGCGGCCAATGATACCCACCCGTTCACCCGGTTGTATAGAAAAATTGATATTGTCTAATGCCCGGAATTTTTCTTTTTTATCGCGGCCCGCAAATACTTTTTTGGCTGCTCCCGCCAGCACATCACGCAGGGCTGTGTAGCGCTGTGATGTGGCGAGATTATATTCTTTGCTCAGGTTTTGTATGTCAATGGCGGGCTTCATCAGGCAAGATCAGCAAAGTAAGCTTCTGTTTTCTTAAAGTAATAAAGTCCTGCTAACAATATAACAAGGGTACTGGCCGTCCCGGCTGCAACAATATGCCAGTCAGGCACTGTGCCGTATAGCGGAGAACGAAATAACTCAATTACAGCATTTACCGGGTGGAATGCCAGAATGTTCCTGACCCATGCTTCTTTCACAGCGGCAAGCGGGTAAATAACCTGCGACGCAAAAAACAATACCTGCACCAGGAATGGGATAGTGTACCTGAAGTCGCGGTATTTTATAGTCAAAGCAGACAAAAAAGACGACATGCCAAATGCTGCACATATGGCAAGCAATATAGCAGCAGGTATATAAACCAATGCAGTGATATTTATTGACTGACTATATACTGCACAAAAAATAAAGAAAACTATTAATCCCATCATATAATCAAACAGGGAAACCAATACTGCTGAACCCGGAATGATCAGTCGGGGGAAATATATTTTATTAATAACATTGGATTGTTGTATCATGCTCTCACTACCGGTTGCTACAGCACTACTGAAAAGGTTCCAGCAGATGAGTCCTGACAATACGAAAATGGGGTAGGGAACCGTGCCCGTGTTAATAGGCCATGTGCGGGAAAAGAGAAACGTAAATATGGCCATCATACCAAGTGGCTGCAACAAAGCCCACAGAATGCCCAGCAGGGTTTGCTTATATTTTACTTTAATATCACGCCAGGTAAAGAAATAGAAAAGCTCTCTGTACTGCCATAGTTCTTGTAAGCCTAATGAAAAACCGGTGGAAGGTTTGATATGTGTTTCAGCCTGTTTCAATTGGGTAAAGATACCTTTTCAGCACTGAAAATGAAAGCCTTAATCAGGGGAGATTATCGTAATTGATAGGTGTTCGCCCGCCTTCTTTCTCTTTATTTTTATTGGTTTTATCCTGTAGTTTCTGCTCGTTCTTGTTGCCCTTTGTATCCATAATCGGATCATCTACCGGGGCTTGCCCGTCCTGCAACTTAAATGTAAAGACCTTATCAATATGCTCCCATCTGCCGTTTTCCCATTTGAACCCTTCCTGGTCGCCGTCGGGTATCATAGTCCAGGTCAGGTCAGGCTGATCTGTTTCTGAGACAAGGTGATCAACAAGTATCATCTCCAGTTCCGGGATATAGTTGACCAGTACCCTTGCACCCTTTTTAAATTCGATACCGAAACGGTTTTTTGCTTTTTTGGGCAGGCTGTCGTATTGATAACTGAAAAAAGGCTGAGCTCCGAAAACCGGTTCGTTTTTTTCATTGAAACTTAGTACCTCAATCCATTTCATACTGCTTTGCGCACTGTTGTTATCAAAACCAAAGAGCGTATAGTAATTTTTGCCTTTTGCTTGTGTTTTATGAATGTTGTAATACATGGCGCCTATCCAATTGGTTCTGTTACGTACAGAATCTTCGGGCTGATCGGTAAATTCTGAAAAATCCCGAAGCGGATATAGCTTCAGCGAGCCATCAGTAGTTTTCATTTGAATAGCTCCCCGCTGGCGATGATAGTAATCATCATACGCCATATTCCAGGTAATGATGCGAAAGCTGCTGTCTGGGGAATACAGTTTTGAAACACCGAGCACTGAATCGAAAGGATAAAGAAAGGAGTGTTTTATCTGTAAAGCCCTGACCAGTGTTTTTGTAAATATGCTGTCTGAAATCATCCGATCCTCAGGCAGGCTGTCAGTATTGAGATAATAGGCATATTCCTTCAGGGTATCTTCTTTCGCCTGCAGCTTTTTAAGGTCGGCTATGCTGATTTTTTGACTAAATGCCTGCACGGTGGCTGCAAAGAGCAGCAGGAGCAGGGCAATAGTCCTTGAGAATGTCTGGTTAATATGCATATAAAATTTTCGCCTTAAAGATGGCTGACCGGATAAACAGGTTGCACATGCAAAGTTGCCGAAATTCATCCGTTCGGATGGATGAATAACGTCAAAAGAGGGCTAAAATTTTGTGGCCGTTCACAAACTATCGGCAAAATCAGCCAAAGAATCATACCTGAGATCTACATCAGGGTGGGGAAAGGGGGCTTCGGGGTTTGTACTGGCGATATAAACAGTGTACATGCCCGCATTTTTACCAAAACCCATATCGCTCATTTTATTACCAACCATAACGGATTTGGATAAATCTATATCAGGAAACTGCAGTTTAGCCAGCCTTGCCATTCCGGGGTTGGGCTTTCGTATTGGGTCATCGTTTACAATAGCAGGGGCATAATAGATTGCATCAATTCGTCCACCAGCACCGGTAATACCAGCTAGCATTTTAGCGTGGATATTGTCCAAATCGTCCTTTGTCATTAATCCACGGCCCACGCCACGCTGGTTGGTTACAACAATCAGGTGATTAAATTTTTCAGTAAGCTTGCTGAACAGGGCAGGTGCTCCATGCATGAAAACAAATTCATCCGCATTGAAAATATAACTTCCTGGCTTATCCTCATTGATTACTCCGTCTCTGTCCAGGAAAAGCGTCCAGCTTTTGTCTATGGCTGCTAGGTCCAGTGCTGGTTGTGCTAATTCTGTTTGGGCACGGTTAAAGTCTTCCGGGATGCCAATATCAATAAAGTATTTATCCTGTATGGTCCCGTAAATTGTACGCTCAGTATAGTATTTTTCTAAATAATCTTTTTCAAAAGAGAATTTATCAGCAAATTTTTCATTCAGGAAATTGGCTGTATTGAGTATATAAACACCGGCATTAATGTTACCTGTTGTATAGCTCTGTTTTTCTTTAAAACTGGTTACCTTACCGCTCGTATTCGTTGCTACCACACCATAACGATCAAAATTGATCATCGGTTTTAGTAGAAGGGTGCAGGATGCATGTTGCCGAAGATGAAAGTTTGCTGCTTCTTTTAAATCAGCCCTGAACAATGTGTCGCCATTCACCACGATTATATCATTCTCTGTAGCTTTTTTACAAGCAAGAAAGATGGCACCACCAGTGCCTAATGGTTCATCTTCCACACTTATTTGATACCGGAGGGTAGAAAAATGTTCAGCCAGGTAGCTACTGATCATTTCATGCTTATAACCGAGTGAGAAAATGAATTTCTCCACACCTTCACTGCGGAGGTAATTGATAACATGAAAGAGAAAGGGCCTGCCGGCCACCGGGGCCATGCATTTAGGCAGGTCAGGCACAGTATCCCTGAGGCGGGTACCAAGTCCGCCAGCCAATATAATTGCTTCTTTCAGGGCCGGGTTATTTACCGGCGCTTCCTGTTTGATAGGTGAATAAATTTCCTGGGTCTGCATGGGAAATTATATTATCAGTGCTTAGCCCTTTGCAGCAAAGTATTTTTCTTCAACAAATTGACAAATGATATGCCCCAGCATAATATGGCTTTCCTGGATACGTGGTGTATCGGCAGAGGGAACATTAATCAGGTGGTCGGCCATACCATTCATTTTGCCGCCGGATTCGCCGGTAAATGCCACTGTCATGATCCCTTTTGCTTTTGCTGTTTCGAAGGCCTTAATGATATTCCCGGAGTTGCCGGAGGTTGACAGGCCAATTAATATATCACCGCTTTCTCCAATGCCATCAATCATCCGGGAATAAACAACATCATAACCATAATCGTTGGCTACCGCAGTAAGATAGGAAGTGTTACAATGAAGAGCTTCTGCCGGTAAGGCTTTTCTGTCAATATAAAACCTGCCGGAAAACTCTGCTGCTAAATGTTGTGCATCAGCAGCACTACCGCCATTACCGCAAAAATAAACACGGTTGCCGTTTTTAAAAGCTGCTGTAATCAGGTCTGCCACTTTTTCTACTGTACCCAGCAGCTCCGGGTTACCCAGTATTTTTTCTTTTGTCGTTATTGAAGCCTGAATAATTTCTTTGATTTTTTCCATAACAGTAAATTGTTGATCAGTAATAATTTGATTGATTATATCGTCCAGGTTTTTAGTCCATGCTCCACGAACTGGTAATGGCGCATTTGGCCGCCGAAGTTCATTAAACTATTTATCACTTTATATTTTGTATTTACCGGGCAATAAAAAATCATAAAGCCGCCACCACCGGCACCTGATATTTTTCCGCCGGTAGCACCCGCTTTTTTAGCCGTTTCATAAATGTCTTCCAGCAGTTGGTTACTGATGCCGTCGGCCATCTTTCTTTTTTGCTGAAAACCGAAATCGAGTATTTCGCCAATCTCGTTTAAGCGTCCTTTGAGTAATGCCTCTTTCATCATTTGCGCCTGCTGCTTTAGCTGATGCATAGCTTCAATCGACTTTTCTTTCTTTTCCGTTACATTCTTGCTTTGCTTCCTGATGATTTCTGCTGATTCCCTGCTGGTGGCCGTATAGTAAAGCAGGAGGTTGTTTTCAAGCTCAAAAAGGTGCTGTTCTTTTACCCGTAAAGGATTTACAATTACTTTATCTCCGCCGTAAAATTCCATGAAATTTACTCCGCCGAATGTCGCTGCATATTGATCCTGTTTCCCGCCGGCAAGTCCTAAATCTTTCCGTTCAATTTCATAGGCGTAATGTGCCATATCATATTCGCCTAATGGCAAACGCAGCATCTCAGCAAAAGCACCAATAATGGCCACAACTAAAGTAGAAGATGTGCCAAGACCGGAACCAGCCGGTGCATCAACATAGGTAGCTAATTTAAACCCCTGCTCTTTGATACCATAGTCTTGCTGAACCCGGTTATATACACCTTTTAAGAGATCAAGTTTGCCGGTAATGGGCAGTTGCGGGGCCCAGTCATATTCTTCTGTTTCGTTCCGGTCAATAGCTTCTATAATGATTTTAGGCTCAGCCAATGGCTCAATTGTGGCATTGGCATATAATGATAGTGTGGCATTTAGTATTGCACCACCATACAAATCACTGTAAGGGCTTACATCGGTGCCGCCTCCGGCCAGTCCAATACGCAAAGGAGCTTTACTTCTGTATATCATTGGCTAATTGAGCAATTGTGGTTACCATATTTGCCCAGCTGTACTGCTGTTTTTCCATGCGAAGATGAGGAATAAAATAGTCTTCTCCTAATTGGTAGAAACGCAGTATTCCCTCTGCTATAGCCTGCGGATTTGGTTCTGTAACCAATCCCACTTTTTCATGCGGCACCAGTGAAGGCAGGCCGCCAACATTGGTAACCACCATTGGTTTTTCAAAATGATAAGCGAGGGGAGTGACACCACTTTGTGTGGCATTACGATAAGGCTGTATCACCATATCAGCAGCACAGAGATAATAGCGTACTTCATCGTCGGGTATAAAATCCGTCCGCAGAACAAGATGGTTTTGTATCCCTAATTTCTCTATCTGTTCCTGGTAAGGTTTTGCATCTTCATAAAATTCACCAGCAATAAGCAGTTTAAATGTCAGCGATTCAGGTTTGTTCTGCTTCAGGTAGCCGATGGCATCCAATAACAGGTCAAGCCCTTTGTATTTCCTGATAAAACCAAAAAATAAAACTATTCTTTCATTTTCCGGGAGGTTAAGTTGCTTTCGTGCAGCTGATTTATCAATGATATCTCCAAAATTATCATAGAGCGGATGTGATACTAAACGTGCCGGTTTGTCTTTTTCAAACTTGCGCAGGTCAGTCATCACCTTTTCACTCATGGTAATGAATGCATCACAGCTTTTTAAAAAGTATTTGGTAAATGGCTTGTCGCCCGGTCTTTTTTCATGCGGGATAACATTGTCGGCTATACAAATAATTTTTGTGTATTTATTTTTTCGCACCTTTCGCAGAATAGTACCAAATGCTGGACCCATAAAGGGTAACCAAAAGCGGACAATGATAAGCGCTGGTTTTTCTTTTTTCAGCCGGTTGCCAACTTTAATCCAGTTGAATGGATTCATGGAGTTAATAAGCCGCCTGATAACAAGATTTTCGGGTGGTATTTTTTTTTCGGAGTACTGGTTTTTTCCCGGAAATAAGATGGATGGATATTGCAGTGAGAAGCTGACGATCTCCACATCTTCGCCAGCATTATGAAATTCCCTTGCAAGCCTTTCATTAAATGAGCTGATGCCTCCGCTCCTGTATGGATAAGCTGTGCCAATTATTACTACTTTCCCTTTTGTATCCATAAAGTGAAATAACTTTTATGCCTGTATTGAACTATAGGCCGGCTTTTTGTTCAATCAGGTAGGAGTTCCTGGAAGGCGAGTTTCGTGATATTAATTCTCCGATAAAACCAGCCAGGAATAATTGCATACCGATAATAACCGATGTAAGTGCCAGGTAAAATCCTGGTTTATTGGTGAGGCCAACACTACTGTCCATCAGTTTTATGATGATAAGGTAAATGGAAATGCCTGCACCGAGCAGAAAAAATAAAGTGCCCCATAAGCCAAAGAAGTGCATGGGCCGTTTGGAAAATTTTCCAACGAAGGTGATGGACAGCAGGTCCAGGAAACCATTCACGAATCTGTTCCAGCCGAATTTAGACACCCCATATTTCCTTGCACGGTGTTCTACTACTTTCTCACCAATCTTCTTAAACCCTGCCCATTTGGCAAGTACAGGTATGTAGCGGTGCATTTCTCCATATACTTCCACACCTTTGATAGTACGGTTGCGGTATGCTTTCAGGCCGCAGTTGAAGTCGTGCAGCTTAATACCCGATACCATGCGGGTGATGGCATTAAAAAATTTAGAGGGAATATTTTTGGTAAATGTATTGTCGTAACGTTTTTTCTTCCATCCACTCACCAGGTCGTAACCACCTTCCAGGATCATATGACGCAGTTCGGGAATTTCGTCAGGGCTGTCCTGCAAATCTGCATCCATGGTTATCACCACATCGCCGGTCGCTGCCTGGAAAGCTACATTCAGCCCGGCAGATTTGCCATAGTTGCGCTGGAATTTGATGCCTTTAATGCTGGCATTTTTTGAGCGAAGTTGTTCTATTACTTCCCAGGAGTTGTCGCTGCTGCCATCATCCACAAAAATCACTTCATAGCTGTAATTGTTTTCAGCCATAACTTTCTCAATCCATGCCGTTAGTTCCGGCAGCGATTCAGCTTCATTAATCAGTGGTATGACAATCGATAAATCCATTGCTTATTTTCTCCTTCGCAAAAATAAAGATAACACAGTAGTTACCGCCGCGCCAAGAATTAAATATCTTGGCACAGAAAAAGCCACTGAAGCTAATAAAAAATTCTTTTTTGCCTGTATAGACTGTGATTCAATTTCCTCGGGTGTCTTATTTCCTTCTTTTTTGTAGTATTCTATTGTTGCTATTCTTTCTTGCTCTGATAATTCAGGATGGGCTTTTATAAAAATGCCAATAAATATAACCATTATCAACGTGACAACTATAAAACACCGAAAACCCTGATTAAAGAGATCCGAGAATTTGCCAGTAAATGATGGAGATACATAAAACCCGATCAGTGTCCAGCAAATACCCAATGCATAAGCTATATAGCCAAGAAACTGAAGTTTTGTGTCTTCCATGGGAAGCAAAATTCCAGGAAAGACAAGTATCATAGCAATCGCCGTAATCAACCCTTTTATTGCGGGTGTTAATTTCATCATGAAGTAACGAGTGATTTATTACCGTTTACGATGCCATATACTTTACCGGTGAGTTCTTTGCCCTGTAATGGTGAGTTGGCTGACTTTGATTTTGATTCAGCAATATTCACCGTCCATTTCTTCGCAGGTTCAAAAAGAGTGAGTGTTGCCGCTTGCCCTTCAGCTATTGTAGCAGGTGGCAGGTTAAAGAGTTTGCGTGGGTTAGTGGCCAATAATTCAGTGCATCGTTCGGGTGTAATACCGGGCACTGCTGTATTCAGCAGGGCGTAGGCTGTTTCAATACCCATACTTCCATAACGGGCATATTCAAACTCTACCACTTTGCTATCATACTCATGCGGCTGGTGATGAGAAGCTATACAATCTACTGTGCCATCAGCCACGGCATTCTGTAAAGCACTCCTGTATTCTTTACTGCGAAGGGGCGGGTTCAATTTCAGGTTGGTATCATAACCGGCTACGTCCTCGTCACAATAGTACAAATGTAGCGGGGTTACCGAGCAACTTACGGCTGCGCCACTTTCTTTTCCCCGCTTAATGTATTCCAGCGATTTTGGGGTGGTAACTCCTGTAAAATGAAGCTTTGATTCCGCATAGCGGCAGAGTTTTATATCCCTGGCCACCATCAGTTCCTCGGCCATAGCTGGTTTGCCGGGCAAACCCAGTTGCGTGGAAGCAATACCCTCATTCATCAACCCATGTGCATTGATACTGGTATCGTCAGGTATTTGGATAATGACCCCGTCAAATGCTTTTACATATTGCAGTGCTTTAACCAGTAGTCCGGCAGACTGTACGGGGTGGGTGCCATCGCTGAAAGCTTTGGCGCCGCTGTTATACATATCATACATCTCAGCAAGCTCTTTACCATCTGTTTGGCGTGTAATGGCGCCTATCGGGTGAATGGTGACAGGTAGGTTTTTTCCTTTTTGTGTTACATATTCCACAGCAGCTTTATTATGCAGCACGGGATTGGTATTGGGGGTTACAAACACATCCGTAAAGCCACCTGCAGCCGCTGCCGCTGCCCCGGTTTCTAATGTTTCTTTGTATTCAAAGCCGGGGTCGGCAAAGTTGGCAAATATATCCACCCAGCCTGGCGACACATGCAGCCCGGGCACGTCGATTTCTTTATCGGCTTTTTCAGTTATAGCACTGGCTATTCGCTGGATAATACCATTGTCAATAAAAATGTCTGCTGTTTGTCCGTTGAAAGTAGAGTGGGGGTCAACGATACTGGCTTGCTTAATGAGTAGCTTCATTAAGGGGCGAAGATAAAGGTTGTTTTTGGTACGGAAAAATAGGAAAACAGGGCGGAATCGGTTAGCAATTTAGTTGTAGATTTGCCGCCCGGTTGTTCGGGACGTAGCGCAGCCCGGTAGCGCACTTGCATGGGGTGCAAGGGGTCGCTAGTTCGAATCTAGTCGTCCCGACAAAATAAAAGACTCTTGACATGTCAAGGGTCTTTTTTACGTTCAGTCCCGGCAAAAATAGAATTGAGGACAAAACAGCAGAAAACTATTATACAGTTGCCCGCTTTTTCATCAACAGCCAGTATATAAAACTGCTCAGCAAAAAGCCCACAAACCAGGCATAATCATACAGTTTGGCTACCCAAACCGGAAACACATCAGCATCAATAACTTTAATCGTAACTAAAAAGCCGGGCACATTGGGCAGTACGCCCAAAAGCAATGCTATGATAGCGGCATTATTGAATCCGTTGGCATATGTATATCGCCCGTTGTGCTGGTATAATTCGTCAACCGCCAGCTCTTTTTTGCGGACGAAATAATAATCAGCAATCATAATACCACCTACAGGCCCCAGCAGGCTGGAATAAGCGATAAGCCAGGTAAAAATATAACCAGTAGGATCGGCCACCAGTTTCCAGGGAAAAATGAGCACACCTATAATTCCGGTAATATAACCGCCCGTACGGAAGTTTATTTTCTTTGGTGCAAGGTTAGCAAAGTCATTTGCAGGGCTCACAATATTTGCTGCAATGTTGGTGGCCAGCGTTGAGATGATAATGGCAATTAGCGCAAAGCTGACAATGATCTTATTAGGGAATTTTCCAACTAATGCTTCCGGTTCCCATATTACTTCGGGAAATACAAAGCCAGAGGTAAGCGTAACAACTACAGCTACAAATGCCAGGAAGGTCATGGAGGTGGGCAGGCCGAGTACTTGTCCTTTTTGCTGTACCCGCTGGTTTTTTGCATAGCGGGTAAAATCAGAAATGTTTAATGATAATGTGGCCCAGAAACCAACCACCCCGGTCAGCGCCGGAAAGAAATAGTTATAAAACGAAGCATTGTCCTGGAATTTCGATGGCACATTAAACACCTTTCCAATGCCACCAAAGTTTTGCATAGCCATATAGGCCCAGCACAGTAAAGCCACTGTGGCTATTGGCAGAAATATACCCTTGAACAGTAATAGTTTTTTGATACTGTCAACCCCAAGGTATATAACATACATATTCAACAACCAGAATACCAGGAAACAAATAAGCGGCAGCACAGCAGGGAATAAACCATTTATTGCCAGTTCAGGGAGGGAAGGATTCCATACTTTAATCAGCAGGTAAAGCGATTTACCGCCAATCCATGTTTGAATACCAAACCATCCGCAGGCTACAATAGCCCGCAGCATAGCGGGAATATTTGCACCCTTTGTCCCAAAACTTGCCCTCGCAAATACCGGGAAGGGAATGCCAAATTTTGCCCCTGCATGCGCATTTAAAATCATTGGTACCAATACAATCAGGTTGCCCAACAACATAGTGAGGATAGCCTGCCACCAGTTCATACCATTTTGAATCATACCGCTGGCCAGCTGGTAAGTGGGAATACAAAGGCTCATGCTGATCCACAGGGCTGCATAGTTCCAGGTGCCCCAGGTGCGTTTTGCCACCGGGACTGGTGCTAAATCCTCATTGGTTAAAGAGGAGTCGGGTATGTTCTGGTTATTTGTCATTTTCTTTCTCGCAGCGTCAGCCACGACGCAGCGGCGCAGCGATTGTTTTTTATTTGCGGTCGCTGCTCCGCTGTGTCCGTTAGCGTGAAATATCAGCTTACTTCCGTATCTGCAATTTTTATCGCCTCACTGATGATTGCCAGCCCTTCATCTATCTGTTCTTTGGTAACAATCAATGGTGGTGCGCAAAAGATATAGTTCCACCGTACAAAAGTGTACATACCCAGTTCTTTAATTTTAGCTGCCACTTTATTCATCACCGCCATTTCATCCGGTCTTGCGTTGAAAGGGGCCATGGGTTCTTTTGTCTTTCTGTTTTTTACCAACTCGATACATCCCAGCAAACCTGTATTTCTAAAATCACCAATCGACGGATGTTTTGCTTTTAATTGCTCCACTTGTTGTTCCATATACTTGCCCATTTCCCTTGCATTCTCCAGTAATCCGTCGTCTTCATACACTTTTAATGTCGCTAAAGCAGCTGCACAGCAAACGGCATGGGCTGAATAAGTTAATCCCAGCGGCAATACAGTATCATCATATTTAGCGGCAATTTTATCGCTAATCTGCAAACAACCAAACGGTAAATAACCACAGGTTAGTCCTTTTGCCATCGCAATCATATCAGGTATGATATCATGGTTCTGAAAGCCAAACCATTGTCCTGTTCTGCCGAAGCCACTCATCACTTCATCCATTAGCATTAATATGCCATGCTTGTTTGTAATTTCTCTCACCGCTTTCAGATATCCTTTTGGATATTGCAGACAGCCGGATGTCCCGGATTCGCCTTCTAATAAAATAGCGGCAATATTATTGGGGCCTTCATAGGCAATTACCCTTTCTAATGATGCTACGGCTTCTTTTAATAAATTTTCTTCACCATATTCCCAACGGTATAAGTTGGGCAAATCGAAGTGGACAAAATTGGGGGCCTGTTGTGTATCCACCGGTAATTTTCGGGGATCGCCACCCGCAGATATAACACCCATGGTGGCTCCGTGATACGATTGATAGCGGGTCAATATTTTATGCCGGCCAGTGTATAGCCTTGCCAGCTTAATGCCATTTTCGATAGAGGTCGCGCCGCACAACGTGAAAAATGATTTATTCAAATCTCCCGGGCATATCGCTGCGAGCTTTTTCCCCAGCTCTCCACGGGCTTTGGTTACGCAGCTTGGTGTAACATAGGCCACTTCCTGCATTTGCTTTACTACGGCTTCTGTAATGCGCTGATTACCGTGGCCAATATTCATATTGATTAAGCCACTCGAAAAATCGAGAATGCGGTTACCGTCGTAATCGTAGAGGTACACACCCTCAGCTCTTTGTACAGCAATAGGGTTAGTACCCTTTTGTTTACTCCAGGAAAAGAGGGTGTAGTCCTGGCTATTATCAATAATCTCCTGTGCTTCGCTGAGTGCTTTTGTATTCATACGTTTTATTTTTCTTGTCTTTCGTTGCCAAACCCGGCATTAGCGAAAGGGAATTTTATTTTGTTTTAAAACCAATCCTGTTCCTGTCGTCCCATTTCTTTTGCGCCACTTTTTCATCCAGTAAATTTTCCATGGCATCGTAAAGCTGGTTCAGCTGAATATCATGTTCACCAATTCTTTCTTTTATTTGCTTGAGTTGCTCCATCCAGTCGTTTTCCTGTATTAAGACCCTTCTTATTTCCACAAAAGCCCGCATGATGGCGATATTCATGGCGATGGCTTTATCAGAATTAAGGATACCGCTCAGCATGGCCACGCCCTGTTCGGTGAACACATAGGGCAGATATTTTATATTGCTACCCCTACCAGTCTTCAAGGTCACAATTTGTGACCTTGAAGAATTCTTTTTTTCTGTAACCTCAGCTTGAAAATTCAACTCTTCAAATTCTTCTTTGGTTAGCTGAAACATGAAATCCTTGGGGAATCGCTTTATATTTCTTTTTACAGCTTGGTTGAGAATCTTTACCTCAATTTCATACAAACTGGCGAGATCCCTGTCACGTATGACCCGCTCACCCCTGATTTCATAAATCCTGTTCTGGATACTTTTAATGATTTTCATATTTTTTTCTTTACAGTTGCCTCGAGGTAAAGAAAAAATACGGACTATTGATAACTCCCGGTTCGTTAACTCATCCAGTTTACGCCTGCTTCAGGGTTCCACTTAGTTGTGCTTTTTTTCAATTTGGTCCAGAACTCGATTGAACTCTTACCCGTAATATCACCCACACCAAACTTGCTTTCATTCCAGCCGCCGAAGGAGAAAGGCTCCCGGGGTACAGGTACACCCACATTTACACCAATCATACCAGCACTGGCACGGTCAATAATATACCGGGCCATACCACCATTTTGTGTAAAAACGCTGGCTGCATTGCCATAGGGGTTTGCATTTTCAATGGCCAGGGCTTCATCCACTGTATTAGTCCGCATAATAGAAATCACCGGGCCGAAAATTTCTTCCTTCGCCACACTCATGTCTGGTTTTACGTAGTCAATTACAGTGGGGCCAACATAAGTGCCGTTTTCTTTTCCTTTCACTTTGGTATTTCTGCCATCCACCAATATTTTAGCGCCCTGCTTTTCTGCTTCCGTAATATAACTTTCTATTCTCTCTTTAGATTCTTTGCTGATAACTGCACCCAGGTTTTCTCCCGGCACAATCTTTCTTGCTTCTTCACAAATCTTGTCAATAATATGATCCACGTTACCCACACCCACCATAGCCGAGGCCGCCATGCAGCGCTGGCCGGCACACCCACTCATACTGGCGGCAACATTCTGGGCGGTCATGCCCGGTATAGCATCTGGCAGCACCATGAGATGGTTTTTTGCACCACCGAGGGTCAATGCCCGTTTATAACTTTGTGTTGCCCGCTGGTAAACAATTTTTGCCACTTTGGTAGAGCCGACAAAAGACACCGCTTCAATATCGGGATGATCGCAAATAGCTTCCACTATCTCTACATTACCATGTACTATATTCAGTACACCGTCGGGCAGACCGGCTTCTTTCAGTAACTCGGCCAGCTTGCCACAACAAAGCGGCACTTTCTCAGAGGGTTTCATAATCATACAATTGCCAAGTGCTATCGCATTAGGTATTGTCCAGTTCGGCACCATGGCCGGGAAATTGAAAGGAACAATTGACGCCACTACTCCTAAAGGCACATGTTCTGTCCGGCATTCAACTCCTTTACTTACTTCAAGTATTTCGCCGGTTACGAGTTGGGGGAGAGAGCAGGCAAACTCCGTCAACTCAATACATTTTTCAATTTCAGCTACAGACTCCCCGTATGTTTTCCCATTTTCTTCACTACAGAGTTCGGCGAGTTGTTTTAAATCTCTTTCTAATAGAGTTTTGTAACGGAAAAAAACCTGCACTCTTTCCTTAATAGGCATTTTACTCCAGGCAGGAAAAGCTGCATTGGCCGCAGCCACCGCATCATTCAAATCACTGGAACTTGACAAGGGGACTGTCGACAATTGGTTACCATCAATGGGTGATACAACATCCAGTGTCCGGGGTGAAGAAGCAGCTACAAATTTTCCGTTGATGTAGTTTTGAATGGGAGAGTATTTCATGTTTTATTTTTGTTTTGAAACACAAAGGCAAAAGACACTGAGAAGAATGTATAAAGAGAATTATTTTCCCTTGTGGTTCCGGGTCTTTGTGCCTCCCTGCTCCAAAATGGTTCATTTTTGTCAACTATAAATATACTTAATTTAACGAAGTTTGCAATCTAAAGCAATCATTTTCAATGACCCCGGAACGATACCAGCGGCTAACATCTGTATTAAACAAAAGGCAAGACAACATTACAATCGTATTGGAAAATGTTTTTGACCCGCATAATATTTCAGCGGTCATGCGGACGGCTGATGCAGTTGGGTTGCAGGACATTTATATTCTCAATACCAGGATACCGCGGCATAAAAAATGGGGTGCTAAAAGTTCTTCCAGTGCTGCTAAATGGCTGACCATTCATCAATACACAGACGCCGCAGCCTGCTTTTCATCCCTGCGTAGCCGCTATTCAAAAATTTTAACAACCCATCTCAGCAGTGATGCTGTAGGTTTACATGAGATAAATATGACTGAACCTATTGCCCTGGTATTTGGCAATGAACATAGCGGGGTAAGCGATGAAATAAGGGCATTGGCCGATGGTAATTTTATTATTCCACAGGTGGGAATTATAAAATCGCTCAATATCAGTGTCGCTTGTGCGGTTACGCTGTATGAGGCCTACCGGCAAAAAAGCCTGGCAGGGCATTACAACCAGTCATCGCTGGGTGACGTCAGATATAAAGAGTTATTGAGTGAGTGGGGTGTTGCAGAAAATGAAGGAAATACACAATAATCAATGTTCAATATTCAATTTTTAGTAAAGAGGGGCTTTGCAACCGCATGTATCGTTGTCTTTTCAATGGCTGCGGAAGCCCAGACTATTAAGTCGGTCAGGATTACTGATGTGGAGAAAATTATTGCTGAAAGCAAAACACCATTGATTGTAAATATGTGGGCTACCTGGTGTCAGCCTTGTATTGAAGAAATACCGTATTTCATCACTGAGGTGAATAAATACAACGGCACGGTAAAAAATGCAGCCGATAGTGTACAGCTGTTATTGGTAAGCCTTGATTTTAATTACGCTTATCCGGACAAAATTGCATCCTTTATCAAGAAGCGCAATTTCACGGCGCCCGTTGTGTGGCTGGATGAAACCAATGCCGATTATTTCTGCCCTAAAATTGATCAAAAATGGTCTGGCGCTATACCGGCCACCTTGTTTGTAAATAATAAGAAAAGCTACCGCAGTTTTGCCGAAGAGCAAATAAAGGAAACCGTTTTTAAACAAGAACTGGAAAAACTTACCAGCCAGTAGCCAGCAACTTGGTCGCAGCTTTCACCGAACATTTTGTATAGCTTGCATACGCCTTCGCAGCCCTTTGTTGTATGGAAACAGCATCTTCTTTATTAATGTATCCACTAATCGCATCGTGGATGGTATATGCTTCCGGGCCCATCAGGTTGGTAGTCCATAGCAGGGGGGTGGCACCAGTTTGTTTTACAAAAGGCCCGAAATAGTTTTTGCTATAACATGCCAGTATAATACAATCCCTTTTTAATGAGTCGGCCTGCCCGAATTTTTGGTCCAGCTGGAAATCCATTAACCCGTCATGACCCACAAAAGCCAATAGTCTGGCGTTGCCCTTTATACCAATGACTTTATCACCAATGGCGATTGTGTCTTTACTTATACCAGAAAGACCTGATAAAAATCCAGTGACACAGGTTTTCATTTCCCGGCCGTCGTATGCATCTGCGACCAGGTAATAATTGGCTTTTTTGTGCTTAAAAACAAGCCGTTCCAAAACCGGGCCTGTCAGTGCCTGGCTTTTAATCAATGTCCACTCTTTGCTCTTGCTGAAATAGGTCTTCACACCATAGCCCCAGCCCCAATACAGGTTATTAACCGGATCTTGCCCGTTGCCCACCTTAGCATTTACTGGTACGATGCCCTGGTATTTGTTATCGCAAAGGGCCACATAAACGTGAATGGTACGGGTATTGGAGTCTGTCCAGGTACTATGCCCGGGTGAAATACTTGCATGCTCCTCCGGCTGATTTTCTGATAAAGCTTTCTTGTTCTTATCCGTACCACAAGCCAATAAGAAGAGGATAAACGAAGCGGTTAAAAGTTTCATCATAAAAAAAACCGGGTATTACCCCGGTTCATTAACATGGCTATTCTTAAAACTGACGTTCCTGTCTTTCCTGTTCCATCTGCATTTCCATTTCCTCTTTTGCCTTTGCCAGGATGTATAAAAAATAAATACCGGCACCTAAAGCCACAAGGGCCAGTACAATACCCATAAAACTACCAGTGTAAATTGCTTTGGCGAGCCCATAGCCCACCAGGATCATAAAACCAACAATGATTAAACGGTTGATAAGTTGCCGGGATAACATAAGCGGTGCGGTTTAAACGTGAATAATGAAGGTATTCAAGGCTTAGATGCCTCCATAAAACATTTCCATAAAGTTTTTCTAAAAAAAAATCCCCCAACTGTGTTGGGGGAGATTAAACTATTAAAACCCGCAGGATTACTGTACCCTTTTTATCGAGCAACCTACCGAGCGGGATTCCTTCACAGATACTTCTTTACCTGCCATCATTTCATCGAGGGCCGTCATGAGGTGCTTGCGGCTTACGGCTGAGGCGTCAGACGGATTATCGTCTATAGCTCCGTGGTAAACGAGTTTGCCATTACCATCAAACAGGAATACTTCAGGGGTGCGGTTAGCACCAAAAGCGTCAGCGAGAGCTGAATTTTTATCAACCAGGTAGTACCAGCCATAGCCCTGTTCTTTTGCATAGTCCCGCATGTCCTCGTACGAATCATCATCGCCTCTTTTTGCTTCATTCGAGTTGAGTACGGCCACACCCACACCGCTGCCGGAAGCATACTTGCAGACTTCATAGGCACGGCTTTGGTTTTTGATTACATAAGGACAGGTATTGCAGCTAAACATGACCAGCAGGCCCTTGTCAGTCTTCGCATCCTTCAGGGAAACTTCTTTGCCCGATACATCTTTCATCTTGGTATCCGGGCTGGGGATTGGCGAACCAATCGGAAGCGGATCAACTGCTACTGTAAGCAGCGTTGCAACAGCGAATGCAGGCAGGGCTGCAAAAAGTATTTTTTTCATAACAGGATTATTTAAAACGTGATAATCAAATTTCGGGATAATTCTTTATACGGCGCTGCCATCCGTACTATTATCTTTCCGCTCGTCTGCTATCTTTTTCAGCGAGGTAATGCTCACATTCAGTTCAAAACCAACGAGAAGAACGAGGGAGTTAATGAATATCAGTACCATCAGTATCAGTACAGTACCAATGGATCCGTACAATTCGTTGTAATTGCCGAAACGTCCGACCCACCAGGAAAAGGCACCGGTAGTTATCAGCATAAGTACAGTTGCGAGCATGGAACCAGGGCTTACTATCGGCCATTTTTTGTCTACTGCAGGTGCATGCCGGTAGATATACGAAATGATTGCAAAGAAAAGCAGGACGATAATTACCCAGCGGGCATTCACAATAATGGTACGCACTGTTTCACTTTCGATTCCGAAGAAGTCAAGTACTGTACCCCTGGCCACCAATAACAATACCGAGGCAAACACCAGGAAGAATAATACAAAAGTTATCTTAAGTGCGACCCCACGTTTTTCCAGCCCTTTCCTTTTTTTAAACCCGATATAGTTTTTGTCAAACGATCGCTGTATACCCATCAGTGCATTGGATGAGAAAAACATTGATAATAAAAAACCCAATGAAAGTAAACCGGTACGTGGCTTATTGATGAAGTCCTGTAAAAAATGAATCAGGTTGGAATGATCTTTTTCGCCGGGGATCACATCCCTGATCAACCCAAATAACTCCGACTGGAATTTCTGCGATATCGGAAGAAAGGGCAGGAGGGTAAATAGAAAGATCATAGCCGGTGGAATCGCCATCACCAGGTTGAAAGAGATAGCTGATGCCCGCTCCGTCATGCCCACAGTTCGCACCTGCTGAAAGAAAAATTTAATTACATCATAGAGTGGTATGCCATTGAAACCAGGCAGAAAGGTTTTCTTGCTTTTGTTCACCACATAATTTGCCGGTGATGATGACGTAATCTTATCAGTAATCCTTTTTATCACTTCGCAGCGGCTTTTAGCTTACGTATGGAATCGGCGCGGCGGTTTTGTTCTGCATGAAAAAGTTTTACATACTTCAAGTGGTCGTCGTAAGTGGCCGTAAATACAGTAGAACCATCAAATTTATGACTGGCTACAAAAAATATATAATCCGTTTGAGGCGCATCCAGAACGGCATCAATCGATTCTATCGAAGGCGTGCAGATGGGGCCGGGCGGCAGGCCTTTGTGGAGATAGGTATTATACGGTGACTCTAGTTTCAGGTGACTGCCGGTAATACGTCCCAACTGGAAATTGCGGGTTACAAATTTAGCCGTTGGATCGGCTTCCAGTTTCATGTCCCTTTTTAACCGGTTCAGGTATACACTGGCAATATTCAGCTTATCGGCTTTGCGTGTTGTTTCTTCTTCCACAATCGAAGCCAGTATCATTACCTGCAGCGGTGTGAGGTTATATACAGCCGCTTTTGCTTTGCGCTGATCATTCCAGAATTTATTGAACGCATTAAATAACTGTTGCATCAGTTTGTCGGGGCTGCTGTTCCATTTATGACTATATGTATCCGGAATGATTATCGCTAAAGCACTGTTTGTGTCTACGCCGAATTTTTTCAGCGAATCATTGTTATTCAGGTACTGTACCATTTGCAGCGAGTCGAACTGAAAGTCAAACTTTTTGCCGGCACCAAACTTACCGGAGAATAGTTCTTTTGTCCGCTCTTTTACAATGGTCACTTTTACCAGCGCCTGGTCGCCGCTGCGCAGCATACGGACCAGTTTCATGGCGCTCATGCCGTCTTTCAGCAAGTAACGTCCGGCTTTGGGCTTTTTAAACCGGAGAACGGTACAAGCCAGGTCAAACCCGCTGCCTTTCAGCATTTTTTTCTCTTTCAACAAGGCTTTTAGGCTGGAAAGTGTTTCTCCTTCTTTAATATAGATGTATGCTCCTTTTGGATTATTGACAGCGGGGCTGAGCAGTTTATACGCAACAAAACCGCCAACGGCAAGGATGATTAATACAATCGCACCAATTATTTTCTTCTTCATATCCTTCAAAATAAATAAAAAACCCCGACACTCTAATGCCGGGGTAAATATCTTATAGGCTAAAGCTTACTTCGCCGGGGGAGTATTAGTCGCCGGGGCTGGAGCAGGATTTGTACCAGGCTGTGTAACAGGCGCCGTATTAGCTGGCGGGGTTACAGGAGCTGCTTGCTTTTGTGCCGGTGCCGGAATGTTCTTTGTATCTACACCACCAGATGCTGCCGACGTGGGTTTGCTAACAAACATCACAGAAAGCAGGCAGAGTACACCAATGGCAGCTGCAAAAATCCAGGTACCTTTTTCCAAAACATCGGTAGTTTGTTTTACACCCATAAACTGGTTGCTGAAACCAGCTACATTGCCAGCCAGGCCACCACCTTTAGGGTTTTGCACCAATACAATCAGGCCAAGTACTACTGCAGCCAGGATTATCAATATCACAATAACAAGTGTCATAATTGCTTCTTTAGTTCTTCGATTTTCGCTGCAAAATAAGTGCTTTTAGCGGGTTCGAGCAAACTTAATTTACTATATAAATCAATGGCTTTTGCCATATTTCCCTGTTTTTCCCACACTTCGGCCATGGTTTCAGTCACCACGCCATCATCCTGAAGGGAATGGGCTGCCAATTGCTCCACTTTTTTCTCTGTTACGGTAGCCGGTTGTTTGGCTATTTCAGCTACAGGCTGCTTTTTCAGTGTTTTCAACCAGTCGGTAAAGCTGCGGAGCTGCTGACTGAACTTATCAGCCGGTTTTTCCTCTTCTTTCAACTTTATACCCTGGGAGGCGAAATAGTCAATCGTATGATACGGTTCAAACAGCAGGTCGTCTTTTACAGCATCAGCAGTAAAGGCAGGGTTGGTTAAGCCTGTTTCTTCAGCTACGGGCACCATATCTGGTGTTGCTGCCGTGTGCTGCGTGGGTGCTGGCACAGGTTCAATTACCGGTATTTGTTCTTCAGACTGAATTGTTTCATCGATATCCGTTGTTGGTTTATCTGCTACAGGCGTCGTTAATGCATCCGTTTCTGTAAGGGCTGCTTCTGAGATCACCAATGGCTCTTGCGCAGCAACCACACCTGCTATTTCAATTTCTGCAGGAGCTTGTTCTTCATTGGGAGTAGCTGCAACAGCTGTTTCATTCAGCGCAATTTCTGTAATCGCAGCCGGCGCTTCGACAACCGTTTCTGCTTTTTTAATGCCGGCTTTTATGGTGGCGCTCCCGGTTTCATTCAGCAAGTGCTCCACCCACATGGGGTTATGGAAGTATAAGAAAGTTTTTTGCAGTTGTTCATTATACCGCTCGCTGTTTTCTGATTTCAGTTTTTTTGTCAGCAATAACTGCGCTGCGCCAAAATGCGGGTTACTGTCAGCAAACTGCTGTAGCTCCTGCAAACTGCACTGCTCAATTGAGTCTTTCTGTAAAAGCGATTTAACTAACTGGTTAATGTGAACATTCATAATGACAAGATAAGGGCTGCTTACCACTTAGAGAAGAGCTTGTTGAAAATTTCATCGGTCAGGGTCCGGATCATTTCATCCCCCAGGGCTGCTTCAGCCTGCTGGAGCGACTGGTTGCCTTTAAATTCAAACCCCCTGGATATATCAAACTCTTCTGTTTTTTCTTCATTTCTACGGTTTATACTCAGGTGGATGCCTACGGTAATACGGTTATTGGCCGCCTGCTGGCCGGAAATAGCAGATGTGCTGAGTGAGTATTCCCTTATTTCACCGCTGATTTCCCAATCGGCATTATCGCCATTTATTAATTTAAGCTTGGTTTGGTTGGTCAGCTTTTGGCGCAATTTATCTGTAAGTTTTGGGCTCAATTGCGGGTTTATATATTGCGCCCGGTTGTCGATATAGTTCACCTTCAGGGTCTTTATTGAATCTGGAATGGACGCATCATTAAACTTCAGGGAAAAACTGCAACCCGTGCTGGTATTGATAACTGCAAACGCAGCAACGGCCAATATAGCGGCCAGCAGCAAAGAGGCAATAGGTTTACGTGTATGTCTTTGTTCAGTCTTCAATATCGTATTCTTTAAGCTTGCGGTACAGGGTGCGTTCGCTGATACCAAGATCCATAGCAGCATCTTTACGTTTGTTCCGGTGTTTCTTCAATGCCTTAATGATCAATTCTTTTTCCTTGTCAATTATGTTCAGACTTTCTTCCACTTCCACATGGTCATGAATATCGTTCTTTGCCATCAGCATCGGTTGTGCCGGTTGCACTACCGGTTGCAATCCGCCGATAGTTACCGGGGTGCTTACCACGGGCTGCAATGTATCATGCGGTTGCAGGCGGTAGGCTTCGTTTTCCTTCAGCTCATTAATGAATGACTGATTTTGCGCCACCATGTTCGGGTTTTGTAATACTTCGAGGAACATTTTTTTCAACTCGGTTACATCCCGTTTCATATCAAAGAAAAGTTTGTACAAAATCTCCCTTTCGTTCGCAAACTCTGGAGTACTTCCATTATTGCTATTGGCCAATACCGGCATACGGTTCGAAGAGTAGGGTTGTAAAAACTTACTGAGTTCCTTGGCTGTAATCTGTTTATCCTGCGAAAGAACTGAAATTTGCTCTGCAATATTCTTTAATTCCCGCACATTACCCGGCCAGGGGTAATTTATTAACAGTTGTTTTGCGTCGTCTTCCAATTGTACAGAAGCCGTTTTATAACGGGTGGCAAAATCTGCTGCAAATTTTCTGAATAACAGATGAATATCCTCCGGCCTGTCGTGCAGGGCTGGCACACGGATGGGTACGGTGCTGAGACGGTAGTACAAATCTTCCCGGAACTTACCGGTTTGCACTAACTGTAATAAATCTTTGTTCGTTGCCGCAATCACCCGCACATCCGTTTTCTGTACTTTGGATGAACCTACACGAATATATTCACCACTTTCAAGCACACGAAGCAGTCTTGCCTGCGTACCCAGGGGCATTTCACCTATTTCATCTAAGAAAATAGTGCCGCCGTTTACGGTTTCGAAATACCCCTTCCTGGCATCAGCCGCACCGGTAAATGAACCCTTCTCGTGGCCGAATAATTCTGAGTCTATCGTTCCCTCGGGAATAGCGCCACAGTTTACGGCAATAAAGGGATTATGTTTCCGGGCAGAAAGAGAATGAATAATTTGGGAAAACACTTCCTTACCCACACCGCTTTCGCCATTAATTAAAACGGTCAGATCTGTATTGGCTACCTGCACCGCCACCTGCAATGCATAATTGAGTGCAGGTGAATTGCCGATAATTCCAAAACGGTTTTTTATTGATTGAATATCCATTGGTTCGTTTACTATTGAATAATATGTCCCAGCAATGTACCCTGTGTGCATTCTATCGCACGCACAAGTACATAATCACCTTTCTTTAGTCCGCTGAATGCCGGGTTGTCGTTTACTTTGGGAAATACAAATACTTTATTCTCGCTGCTTCGGCCTTTCCAGGCCTGTTCATCTTTTTTGCTATCGCCCTCTATTAATATTTTAAATGCTTTACCGAGATCCTTTTTATTGCTTTCCAGCGACAGGCGGTTTTGTAACTCCACTACTTCGGCCAGTCTCCGCTTCTTTACATCTTCAGGTATATCGTCCTTATACCTTCTTTGTGCCAGTGTACCCGGTCTTTCACTGTAGAAAAACATATAGCTATAATCATACTGGCTATATTCCATAATACTGAGTGTATCCTGGTGATCCTGTTCCTCTTCAGTACAGAAACCAGTAATTATGTCCGAGCTGATACCGCAGCCCGGAATAATCTCCCGTATCCTGTCCACTTTGGCTTTATACCATTCACGGGTATAGGTACGGTTCATTAACTGAAGGATGCGGGTGGAACCACTTTGTACGGGTAGGTGTATATAGTTACAAATGTTTTCATACTTCGCAATGGTATGCAACACTTCATCTGTAATATCCTTTGGATGCGAGGTGGAAAACCGTACCCGCAAATCAGGCGATATCAGCGCCACTTGTTCCAATAACATAGCGAACGTCACAGGCTGCCCGCTGCCAACCGCAGATTGCACCCCATCCTCCGCGAAATAGTAACTATCCACATTCTGCCCCAGCAGCGTTACTTCCCTGTATCCTTTTTCGAATAAATCTTTGCATTCAGCCACAATACTTGCTGCATCCCGGCTTCTTTCCCTTCCCCTTGTAAAAGGTACCACGCAGAAAGAACACATATTATTACACCCACGCATGATGCTTACATAGGCACTCACGCCATTGCTGTCTATCCGAACGGGCGAAATGTCGGCATAGGTCTCATCCCTGCTTAATAAAACATTCACAGCTTTCTGTCCGCCTTCCGCTTCTTCCACCAGGGCTGGGAGTGAACGATAAGCATCAGGGCCCACAACCAAATCCACCAGCTTTTCTTCCTGCAGGAACTTTTCCTTCAGCCGTTCGGCCATACAACCCAACACACCTACCAGCATGCCTTTCTTTTCTTTCTTCAGCCGTTTAAATTCTGTCAGCCGTTTCCGTACAGTTTGCTCTGCTTTTTCACGGATAGAACAGGTGTTGATGAAAATCAAATCGGCTTCTTCCACATTCCGGGTGGCCCCAAAACCCTCCTTATTAAGGATGGATGCTACTATTTCGCTATCCGCAAAATTCATCTGGCAGCCATAACTTTCAATATAAAAACGCTTCCTGTATTGGTTAGGATCGCCGGCAAAAGGCGCATAAGCTTCGCCCTGTCGGTTTTCATCGTGCACCTTATCTGTCACTAAATCAAGCATAAAAAGTAAAATAGGACAGCAAATATACTGCTTAATATGGAAGATATGACAGGATGGCAGCGGGCCGGCTCCAACGGGCCAAATACGAATAACCGTTCATACAACTATTTATCAATGAGTTAGCAGGCGATGAATATCTTTGGCGTCTAATACTTGTTTTGAAAAAACTGCCCCTTTTTATAGCCATTTTTTTCTTGTCCGCCACTGCCTTTTCCCAGGCGAAAGAGCAGGGTATCCTCAGCGGCAACATACTTGACGAGGCCAAAAAGCCAATCGAAGGAGCGACCGTGTCACTGATTGCTATGAACGACACCCTGTCTTTTCAGACGGCCCAGTCTGACAAAAGCGGCGCATTTACCATCAATAATATACGTTACGGCTACTACCGTCTGCGCTTTTCATTTGTAGGTAAACAGAACCTCACGATGGACAGCATCTGGTTCCGTGAAGAAAGAAGCGATTTTAACCTGACGGATATTACACTCAAGGTCAAAACCGAAAGCCTTGACGAAGTAGTGGTGTATGCTGAAAAACCATTGATTCAAACCAAGGATGGCAATATCACCTTCAATGCCGGCGAATCTGCATTGGCTGCAGGAAGTAACGCCAGTGATCTATTAAATAATGTGCCCCTCGTAGCCAAAAGTGCAGATGGTAAAATTACAGTGCGGGGCAAGGAACCTAAGATCTTGATTGATGATAAACCCGTAGAGCTGAATCTGCAGCAATTGCAGGATTTATTAGAGTCCATGCCCGGCAGTTCCGTGGAAAAAATAGAAGTAATGACCAACCCTCCGCCACAGTATGCAACGGAACAGGGGGGCGTTATCAATATCGTGACCAAAAAAGGAAGAGTAGGGAAGAGCGGACGTATCAATCTTTCCAGTGGCACAAGGGGTGAAGTTACCGTCAACGGCACGTTTAATTACCGTAAGCAGGGTTTGGCACTTACCATTACCGCAGGTACTGCATATAGCCGGTTAAATGGCGGAGGCTATTCTATCCGCAATAATATATATGCCGATTCCTCCAATTTCTTTAATACAGAGAGCAACTTCAGAAACAAAAGCCTGCGCCCCAACCTGCGCATGAACCTGGACTATGATATAAATAAAAGCAACAGCGTAAATCTGGTACTGAATTTTAACCAGAGCAGCTTTGATAACAACAGCAGTACAGAGTATAAAAACATCAACCGCTTTGGAGATATATACAGGCTGAGCCGTCGTGATATCGGCAGTAAGGGTGACAATTATAATCCGTCTATGTCATTTAGTTATACCTGGAAAGGGAAGCCCGGTGAAACTATCAGGCTAATATCCGGACTGAATTTTTCATTCAACAACAGCGACCGGGATTATTACCAGCAATATTTTAACCCTGACTATACCTTCAATGGTACCGACAGCACCCAGCAGCAGCTGAACAATACAAAGATCAACAGCCACAACCTGCGCCTGAATTATGACCGGATGCTGGCGAATAAGAAAACATTTTTGTCACTGACCAGTACCTACAACCGTTCCAATAACCATGTTAACGTAGACGCCAGTTTTAAAAAGAAACCGGAAGGCACTATGGAGCCATTGGGTTTGCTGAGCAATAATTTTTGGTTTCATCAAACGGTAACAACATTCCTCGGGTCGGTGAAGCAAATTATTGCGCCGACATTCAGTTTCTCAGCAGGAATGGCCGCAGAGCGAACCGATATATTTTTTGAATTGCTAAAAGAAAACCGTGATGTAAAGAATAATTACTGGACATTTTTGCCATTTGCCAATATCAATAAAAGCTGGAAAGAAAAGCTAACGATGACCTTCTCTTACCGCCGCAGTATACGCAGACCGGGTATCGGTGAATTAAACCCAACTATTGATTTCTCCGATCCGTATAATGTCCGTTTTGGTAATGAACAACTGGAGGCTTCCACATCCCACAACTTTGACTTTGTTCTCGCAAGAACGAAGGCCAGCAAGTACTACATCAACCTGGGATTTGGGTATAATATAGTTGAAGATATATTTAGCCAGGTACGTACACTATTGCCAGAAGGCAAAACACAGGTAACCTGGGAAAATATAAGCGGACGAAAAGAGTATGAAGCCAGTACATGGAGCGGCATCACCTTCTCAAAAAAACTGCGGGTGAATACCAGTGCCAGTTTTACATATAGCCAGTATAGCCAGTTTGATAAAACCGTGCGCCGTTTTCGTGACGGAGGATCTTTTACCTCCAATATGAATTTTGTCTATACGCCAAAAGATGTGTGGAATATAACCGGTGGTTTTAACTTCAACCGGTTCGCTAATCCGCAGGGCTATGCCCGCTGGACCACCAGTATGAACCTGGGCCTGATGCACCGTATGCTGAAGCGGAAAATGACAGTAACGCTCAACACCATTGATCCTTTCGTACAGCAACGCAACCGCACATTTACCTACGGGCCAAACTTTAACCTGGAAAGTTATAACAGCACCCGTACCCGCAACTACCGGCTTAGTGTGGCTTACAATATATCTAAAACGCCGAAGAAGCCTGCACCGAAACAACCGATACCTGCCGGTAAGAAATAGATTTAGAGCAGGTGAAGCGAATTTCAACTTCGTGTTCTTGGTGCTGTTGTTCCTTAGCGTCCTTTGTGGTTATCTATCTTTTACCACAAAAAGTACCATGCTTCTCACAAAGAGTACAAAGGAGCTGCTTGTATTCATTGCGGCTTAACGGGATACCATTTGCCGAAGGCAGATCTTTCGTGTTTTTTCGTGCCTTTTGTCCGAAGGACTCCTTTGGAGTGGCCAACCATTCGCCGCAGGCGAATTATTTGTATTTAATTTTTCGTGAAATTCGTGCCATTCGCGGCAAAAAAAATTACAATTTAATCGCCGTCTCCAGCGCCAGCTGCATCATCGGAATAAGTGCATTCTCCCGTTGGTCCGCTGAAATTTGTTCATGTGTGGGAATAATATCTGAAACAGTAAGGATCGTAGCGGCATTCTTTCCCAAATGTTTTGCATTCGCAAAAAGCGCAAACGCTTCCATTTCTACGGCCAGGCATTTTTTCTTTTCTGCAACTTTTGGTATGCCGGCTTCTTTCCGGTAAAAAATATCGCTTGAGTGGATATTGCAGTTATTCAATTCGAGGTTGAGCCTTTTAGCTGTCCGTTTGATGACGCTAAAAGCTTTTCCCTGGTGACGGATACTGCTGCCCCCAATGCCCCAGGCATATTTCGCAAAAGTGCTTTCGCTGGCGGCATTGTCCACGTTGATCAGATCAAACAGTTTCAGATCGGTGGTATAAGCGCCACAGGTACCAATGCGGATAATGGTATCCACTTCATATTCTGTATAAAGTTCGTATGAATAGATGCCGATGCTGGGGCAACCCATACCGCTGGCACCGATGGTGATTTCTTTTTTCTTATAGATACCTGTATAATAAAATACATTGCGGGTCTGGCTTACCAGCCGCACATCCTGTAAGAAATTGTCGGCTATATATTTGGCCCGAAGCGGATCGCCGGGTTGTAATACCACTTTAGCTATTTCTCCCTTCTTAGCACTGATGTGAATACTCATATGGACAAGATTTAGGGCGACAAGATAATTTTTTTTATGGGAGAATGGCGACTTTTGTAGCTAACCGCAGAGAACAGGAGAAAAAGAGATTTCGCAGAGCGTCTCTGCGTTAGCTTTGCGTTCTCATGTTCTCTGCGGTAAAAAAATAAATAATGAATACACTTACCCAACGATACGATGCCATAAAGTACAAAACGCCAACGGGCAATACCCTTACCTGCAAAGGCTGGATACAGGAAGCAGCCTTACGTATGCTGCTGAATAACCTCGATCCCGAAGTGGCTGAACGCCCCGACGACCTGATAGTATATGGTGGCCGTGGCAAAGCTGCCCGCAATTTTGAAGCGCTTGACAATATCATCGCTGCACTGAAAGTGCTGGAAAATGATGAGTCCTTGCTCATACAATCCGGTAAGCCAGTAGGCATACTCAGAACACATAAAGATGCGCCACGGGTGCTCATCAGCAACAGCCAGCTGGTACCCAACTGGGCCAACTGGCAGCACTTTGAAGAACTGGAAAAGAAAGGCCTGATGATGTACGGACAAATGACGGCCGGCAGCTGGATATATATCGGTTCACAGGGAATAGTGCAGGGTACCTATGAAACCTATGCAAGTGCAGCCAACAAGCATTTTGGCGGAACATTAAAAGGTACATTAAATGTAACAGCCGGCCTTGGTGGAATGGGTGGAGCACAACCTTTGGCCATAACCATGAATGAAGGAGTAGGGCTAATAGCAGAAGTAGAGGAGTGGCGTATTGATAAACGCCTGGAGACAAAATACCTGGATGAAAAATACACAGACATAGATGAAGCCATAGATAAAGCTGTAAGGTATAAGGCAGAAGGCATAGGGAAGAGTATCGGCGTTCTTTGTAATGCGGTGCATTTGCTGCAGCGGATGCTTGAACGTAATATCATTCCCGATACGCTGACTGACCAGACCAGTGCACACGATCCGCTGATTGGGTATATACCGCACACCCTTACGAATGAGCAGGCCAATATACTGCGTGAAAGCAATAAAGAAGAATACCTGCAACGCAGTTACGAAAGCATGTACCTCCACGTACAACTGATGCTGCAACTGATGGACAAAGGCGCCATCACCTTCGACTATGGTAATAACATACGTGCCCGTGCCCGGGAGTATGAAGTCAGAAGCCAGAAATCAGAAGAGAACGCAGCTTCCGGACTTTCCGACTTTCCGTCTTTCCCTCCCAATCGTTGTTTCGCATTCCCTGGTTTTGTACCTGCCTACATCCGCCCCTTGTTCTGCGAAGGCAAAGGCCCTTTCCGCTGGGCAGCACTGAGTGGTGATCCTGCTGATATAGCTGTAACCGATGAACTGATCATGAACATGTTTCCAGAAAACAAAGGCATGATTCGCTGGATGAAGATGGCCAAAGAAAAAATTGCTTTCCAGGGATTACCTGCACGTATATGCTGGCTGGGACAGGGTGAAAGAGAGAAAGCAGGTCTTGCCTTTAATCAACTCGTACGCACCGGCAAAGTAAAAGCACCGATAGTGATTGGGCGTGATCATTTGGATACAGGTTCTGTAGCATCGCCCAACAGGGAAACAGAAGCCATGCTGGATGGCAGCGATGCGGTGGCAGACTGGCCATTATTAAATGCACTGGTCAATACAGCGGGTGGCGCCAGTTGGGTAAGCCTGCACCATGGCGGTGGGGTAGGCATGGGCTATAGCATACATGCTGGTATGGTTATCGTGGCCGATGGTACAGAAGATGCAGCCGCAAGACTGGCCCGTGTGCTTCGTAACGATCCGGGTATGGGTGTAATACGGCATGCTGATGCAGGGTATGAATTGGCAAAGGAAACAGCGAAAGCTAACAACCTGGATTTGGACGATCGGATCGGCAAAGGCTAAGCAAGCAACCTTCCGGCTACCCCGATGCGTGTCTTCACGCATCGTATACTGGCTGCCCTGATGCGTGGCCTCACGCATCGAAACCATCTCAAAGCAACCATGCGGGAATTCCCGCATCGGGTATAACCTAATCAGTTTTGCTAAAGATGATGGACAAGTCGTTATTGAAACCCCTTAGAAAATCCCATATTGAAAAAAGGGAAATTTATTTTTGGACAGCAACTATCAACAAATGGCAGCTTCTGCTTGCGAATGATGCCTTCAAGGATGTCATCATTAATTCGTTGCTATATCTTTCTGATGCAGGTAAAATCGATGTATTTGCATTTGTTATCATGCCAAACCATATCCATCTGATATGGAGGGTCAATGAACCGAATGGTAAAGAGTCTCCGCATGGGTCATTCCTGAAGTTTACAGCGCATACGTTTCAAAAAATGCTGCGTAAGAATGGTCGTGCATGTTTAGAAAGTTATAAAATTGAAGCATCGAATAAGCAGTACGAATTCTGGCAACCCAATTCACTGGCTATCCCACTGTTTACCAAAAAAGTCGCTATCCAAAAATTAAAATATATTCATCGTAATCCTTTAGCGGGACGATGGAAGCTGGTAAAAGACCCCTGCGATTATAGATATTCCTCAGCCTCTTTTTATGAATTGAATGAGAAGATTTTTCCATTTTTAAAAGACTTGTATGACGAGTTTTAACCAAGCTGTAAGCTGCGTGAAGACACGCAGCAGGGCCGTAGGAGTTTTAATGAAAATAATCAGCGTTTCGCTGCGTGGGGACACGCAGCGCGGCGGCGTACCACTTCCGCCGCTGTGTAAAGTCTCTGACTTTGCCGGCTATATATATTCTTCCCAAACGCTGTTTGCAAACTTGTCCCAACCAGGGTTTGTGTCTCATGAACCATTCGACCTTTGCTGCAATAAAATACCATTTTTATGTACCCCCGCTGATACGGTTGTTTCAGTACATTGCATACAGCCAACCGCATCATCCTCCACCCTTCGAACACTGTATTTCTGCCCAGTGACTACAGCAACGGTATAACCAAAACCACCACTATGACAAGTACGGGTAAGCTGGTATACATAACCCTTTTCATTCGCTAAAATGATCAAGCATGAAAAAAAGACAAGGCCTGAAACGAATAGTATTTACAGGCATCGCCGCCCTGCTGCTGCTGGCCTGCAGCCAAAGCAGGAAAAAAGGCGAAGTACTAACCGGTACCAATAACGGGATCGTCTTTGGTATGCTGGATAGCTTCCCCCAGTATGGCCAGCAAACGGGTATGTGGTGCTGGGCCGCTTCCACGCAAATGATACTCGGGTACTATGGCATTACCGTACAGCAATGCGAACTGGCCAATAAACAGTTTGGTAAAAACGACTGTTGCGGACAGGGCTGCCCGCCCAACAGCAACCACGATTGTGTGCATGGCGGCCACCTGATGACGAAGGAGTATGGTTATTTATCAACTGCCGACACCATGCCCTTGCCCTGGGATAGTATACGACTACAGATAGACCAGCGCAAAGCCCCGATGGCCTACAGCATCAACGCACCGGTAGGCGATTCCGTGGCAGGACTGCCCGTAAAGGGCGGCCATGTACGGGTGATAAAAGGATACTTTACTGTAAACGGCACCAACTATCTTATCATAAACGATCCCATGCCGGTTTGCCAGGGCTCTGTCTATCCCATTACCTATAATGAGTATGCACATGGCCGGGGCAACTGGATACGCACCACCACCAACTACAACTTTCACAAAAACTAAAACAGAAATGCGCTCATCACACTATATCATCCCGGCCCTGTGTATGCTGCTCCTGCTTAGTTGCAGCAATAAGAAGGAAGGGAATACAGGCACGGCTGTAAACACCACCGGTAGCGACAGCCTGTACCCCGGTATACCTGCCGCTGCGGCTGCTGCCAAACTGGACCTGCTGGCTATTGCAGACAGCCTGCCACTGGGCTTTGCCAAAGACAGCCTGGCTGCTGCTGTGCAGGCTGCGCCCATCAATTGTTTTAATATAGACCTGAAGACAATCCTTGCTGCGGACAGCACCACATCGTTTAAAAGCTTGCCCAGGGTTGAATTTCCGGCGCAGGTGCCCTTTATCAGCCCTGCTAAAAATGTGGTGGCCGTAGTATCCATAAACAGCCGGGGCGGACAATATGCCATCGGCCAGCTTATTAACTATCCGCTGGCGCAGCAGCTCGATTCTATTATGAAGCTGGATAGCGCCACCCTGGAAAACATAACCGAACTATATGCCATACAGGCCAGGGTATTTGTGGTAAGCAGGGGAGGCACCAGTGTTTATTACTATGGTATTAATAATCAAAACCTCTCCCTGAAGCCATTAACCAACCATGAGCTGATGATAGCGCTTAAAAAAGAGGCCGTGTTTTTTACGAATAAATATCCGGGGGGTGGGGAGGAGGTGTATTGGTGAACGCATTCTAGAGAATTGTCTGCAATATGACAGGGAACTGACAAGCGATCATAAAGATTCGATTGTTTAGTACGTCATTTTGTCCTAAAACTGCTTTGGAGAGCTATTTGTTAATTTTGTATTGCAAAGGTGTAAGGCCGATGAAGAGAAGTTTACTAATGTTGAATTCATTGCTCTCTGTGGCTCAGGTGCTAATAACACCAGCAACACAAAGGTACCATAAGTTGGGATACCAACCAAGGTATTTACAATCCTTATGAGGAAGCTAATGATGACAACCATGTTAATTTCTTTATTGTTACGAAAACCTACTCAATAAGTGTTATCTAACACATAAATTGAGAATACCCGAGGACACAAATGTGTGGTAGGATCCCGACGTAAACCAGCTCTAAGCCAGTGCTTAACTGATAGACGGTAAAACAGGGCCACGTACTACTTTTACGTAGCTATAGTGGGTAGTGCAGTTACCGGCAACGGTAAATCTAGCCATGGGAGGACAAAGGCTAAAAAGGGTGAAATCCCCTTACAGATGTAGGTAGTCTGAGCTTGGTAATTTAATTACGCATTAGCCGATGGATATATATCACTGGTACATTCATCGGCTAATGTCCCATTAAAAAGTAAAAATGTATTCCCCCACTGTTTGGCAAGAATGGTTAAAACAGCAGCTAGGTAATTATTCTTTATCAAAAGATGGTAAAAAAAAATATCTTAAAAAAGGCTATTTGCATTTAGATAGTCGTATATGGTTACCTGACAAACATTCTGAAATTGAAGAATTAATACAAAATAGTCTCCTTTCGCTAAACCCTTTGACTAAAAAAAAAGAGTTTTACGCTTTCAGTCCATTCTTAAAAATTCTTACTAAAGTTCCTCGGTACAGATATCAATTCGAAGAGGGACATTATGATCTGGAAACGAAAATTAGACCGATTTGTTATGCTGCACATAAAGATAGCTTGATTTTAAGCTACTATTCTTTCGCACTTACAAAGCAATACGAACAATATATAAAATGTAAGGGGTTTGACGATGCAGTCCTTGCTTATCGTTCAGATTTAGGCAAATGTAATATCCAATTTGCCAAGGAGACGTTTGATGAGGTAAAAAGAAAGAAATCGTGTTCAGCAATCGCTTTAGATATAAAAGGTTATTTTGATCATATTGACCACAAAATACTTTTAGCGAAGTGGCAAAAAATAATAGATGGCAAACTCCCAGAAGATCAATATAGGCTTTTTAAAATAATTACAAATTATAGTTATATCAATCAGAAAAGCCTTCTACGAAAATATAAAGGCCCAAAGAAAAGGACTGAAGAGCCAATCTCCTTTTTGATGGAAATAATTCCAGGAGCAGATTTGAAAGAAAAATATAAAAGGCTCAAATTTGACCAGTTGATTGTCTCAAATGGAGTCGAAAACAAAAAGATTGGCCAAATTCGTGGCATACCCCAAGGTTCTCCAATCAGCGCATTGCTTTCGAATATTTACTTGATAGATTTTGACTATGACTTAAACCAGAAAGCCATCAAAGAAGGGTTTTCTTATAGACGCTATTGTGATGATATTTTGATTATTTGTGATACCGATAAGGCTATTGCATTGATGGATTTTATTATAAATAAAATATCAAAAGAATATCTTTTGAAAATTCAGTATGAAAAGGTGGATATAATAGATTTTCATAAAAACTCAAAGGGGAACATTAGGGCTTTCAAAAGGCCCAGAAAAACCAGGTATAAGGTCGGAGAAAAGCCCAAAACTAATATACTGGAAAATCCTGCAAAAACTAATGCTGCAAATGAGGATAAATATTATCGTTCATTACAATATTTGGGATTTGAATTTAATGGGAAAGACATATTCATTAGACCAAGCAGCCTATCTCGGTTTTTTAGGAAACTTAACTATCGATTACAAAGAACTGTAGTTATGTCATATGCTCCTAAATCAGAGGGTAGCCAAATTTTTCTTAGGCAGATTTATGAAAGATACAGTCACTTAGGCGAGCGTAATTTTCTTACCTACGCATATAATGCCGCAAAACAAATGTATGAAGGAAAGGATGGCCGGCCTATGATTGGATTAGATTCAGTCGCTGTCAGAAAGCAATTAAGAAATCATCTGAGAATACTTAGGCACGAGCTTCAGCGAAAGAATATCAAATGGTCTTCCCACAAACTAAAGGGTAAAAAGAAAGTTGGAGTAAATTTTTTCAAATAGGTTTTTCTTCTTTGCTAAAGTTACTTCAAAGAGGTGGGCTTTGAAGTTTTTCCAAATCGGTCATTTAGAATTATTCTCAAGTTCTTCTCTTTTTTGCCTATCGAGTTTACTGTTCTTAATTGTTGAGCTAATAGAGCTGCCTAAAGCTAAAGTAAAACAAATGATAAAAAATATGCAATAGTATGTTTTTAGACTCAGCCCAATCAAATAGGATATAAATAGGAGCAGAGTCATTATAAACATTCCACTCAAGGAAGCGCCTGAAAGAATTCTCATTATATCGTCATCTGTCTCTTTAGTCCTATTAGAAGATATACTCATTATAAAAGTATATAAAGCTAAGATTGGAATGGATAATCCTAAACCAATAGCAACTAATTGCCATAAATTCAATACAAAAAAAAGAGGCCGGTTTAGTAAAAAGAACGATAGAATAACAATAGAGAATAATCCAACACAATTAACAATAGTAGTGGCTACAGTCGGTTTGATTTTTTCAATATTCATATTTCTCTACCTGTATAAAAACGCGTTATTGTACGGTATGTCATTTTATTTCCTTTCAATCAATCTCTCTAATAGATCATTTTTCTCCCTTTCACTTTTCAAGAGGGCTTCGTATAACTCAACTACTTTATCAATGGGATTAAAAGTATAATGGCCGTAAACGGATGAATTATCGTGATGATTAAATGTGCTTGAAATAAAATTGATGGTCGTTTCTTCATTAAAGCTTTTAATTGCTTCAGGTGTAACCTTCAACGCCTTCGCCACTTTCTCCAGCATATCCTTATCCAGTGCTTCTTTTTGTTCCAGCGAGGAGATAGATTGCTGGCTAAGGCCCAGCTCCATAGCGAGTACATCCTGTTTTATGCCTAAAATCTCCCTGATGCGCTTTACATTTCTTCCTTCGTGTATGGTTTTCTCTGTCATATCAATAAAGTTATAAAGGCAAAGTAAGGATAAATAACAGAAGTAAAACACACCAAATATGTGGTAAAGTACAGGCCCTGCTGGTAGGTAACGGCCGCTGCCTGCGGCAGCTTTATGGCTCACCAAAAAACCGCCCAATATGTCGCTGCTTCCATACCCGCTCAGCACCTGGCAGCAAACGCTGCAGGAAAACCCCTCAAGCCCCGTGGCTCTGGAGATAATAGAAGAATATTTTAGTTTTTTTGGATTACAAAAGGCAAAGGAAGAATTATGGCTGCTTACCACCGCCACCCTTACCAGTGAGGAAGTGGAGCACTACAATTCGGCAGGCGGCCGTGCCAACCTGCTATTCTACTTCGAATTCACCAAAATGTTTATGGAGGCTGTACATAGCTTGCACTGCACCGAAAAAGCCGTTGGCTAAAGCATACCGCCATCCATCTGCTGTGGTTTATTGACTGTCATCTTTCTTCTAAAAGCCCAACCTGAACATACAACGGGCAGTACGCCAAAGTGCACGAAGTCCCATACCGCCTGCATGTTCACGAAGGCAACGCCATATCTGACGGAGTCGCCCTGCATCTGCGTTATTATCAACCATTTTATTGCAGGCCATAGCCTGGCCCACAATACTACTCACAACGCCTTTTATCATGCATCCAATAAAGGGATCAGGAACGGGCGTGCTTTGAATTAACCTTTCAATGGGATTTCCTATCACTTCCTGCACCCTGTCAAAAACAGTGTCTTTTACCTCGCTGTGTCCATCCATGCCCGGTATAATTTCATTGCCTGTCTCAGGATCGACCTCAACATTAAAGCCTCTAAGGCTAAATTCATACGCCTCTTCATCCCTGATAGAAATTCGTCCTTTACTTTCATTGAAATCCAGTTCCAGGCCCACGGTTTCGGTATGGTCTTCGCCGGTTTCATTGTCATACACCGTAGCTTCAAGTTCAAATGAAAGTATTTCCGCAGCTAGCCCTATATCTCCTACAGCAATTTTTACTTCGTAAACTTTGTTGTCCCTGGAAAAGCGGATGGTGGTTAAGGGATCCATGGCGGTAAATTTTGGTTCAGCTAAAGTTACTCAAGCTAAGCCATCATCGGCCATCCCATATTTATGGTATTTTTTTAAGCAGACTGCCAATTCTCAATAGCTATCCCCATTCCCCACTTACCACTAGCTACTCGCCACTCCCCACTAACCTTACCCCAGGTACTCATCCATCACCCTATTAAACTCATCCAGCGCAAACGGCTTCTCTAAGAACAAATCAGCGCCATTTTCCAGGGCCACATCTTTAGCGGAGCCAAGGCCGGAAACCATAATGATTTTTGTGCCGGGATAATGTTTGCGGATATAGCTGATAAAATCCACACCATAGCCATCGGGGAGTTTGTTGTCCAATAAAACAAGTGAAGGTTTATTGTCCTGGAGGTAAGCTTCTGCATCAAGCAGGTTGCTTACATAAGTGAGGTCAAGGTCACGTTCGTGCAAAATTATATCGAGGATAAGGCGCAGTTCGCCTTCATCTTCCACAATTAATACTTTTTGCGTGGTTTTTGTTTTTGGTTCTGTTTTAACTGGCATTGTACTAAGGTTTTAGGGGTCAACAATTCAGGATGCCCTACTATTACAAATAGTTTGCCACGATCTGAATACAACAGCATGGAAATTGTCATATAAAAGAAATCTGCACAGCCAAAGCATTGCTCATCAGTATTTATACGGCTTACCTTTGTTGTATGCAACACCTTGTCCTCCTGCACGGCGCTATTGGTGCCAAAGATCAACTGCAGCCACTGGCTGATATATTGAAAGAAAAATATATCATTCATACCCTTAATTTCAGCGGGCATGGCGGCACCGGTCAAGGCAATGATGCTTATTCAATATCCCTGTTCGCAGGCGAGGTACTGGCTTATATGCAGGAAAACAAAATCAGCCAGGCTTCCATATTCGGCTACAGCATGGGCGGCTATGTGGCCATGTTTATAGCAAAGCATTATCCGGAGTGCATAAACCGCATTATCACACTGGCCACTAAATTTCACTGGGATGAAGAAACAGCAGCCAAAGAAGTAAAAATGCTGGACGCTGATACCATATTACAAAAAGTGCCGGCTTTTGCAGCGCAATTAGAAAAAAGGCATGGCGCAGATAACTGGAGAAATGTATTAGCCAAAACAAAAGACATGCTGCTGCAACTTGGCAAAGAGAATGCGTTGCAATTAAACGATTACACAACCATCGGACAAAACTGCTTAATTCTTCTGGGTGAAAAAGATAAAATGGTCACGGTGGAAGAAACAGCAGCGGTTGTAAAAGCATTACCTAATGCAAAATATAAATCACTTCCCGGCACGCCTCATCCAATAGAGCAGGTGGATACGGCATTACTGGCAGAAGAAATAATACATTTTCTTCTAACCGCCAGGGCGCAAGGACGCTAAGTTTCGCAAAGACTGTCTTAGCGCTCCCTTGCGTCTTAGCGTCTTCGCGGTTAAAGAGTTATCTTAGCCACCTTCCATGAAATGGCAACCCTCACATACCTTCAAAGCCTGGCAGGTTGTATTCATCACCATATTCTGGGTACTGATTAATATATTGATGGAGCTGCATAATGCCGTCAACTACGATCCCGCTACCCGCGGTCATTTTCTATACTTTATGTTTGGCCGCAATGCTGCCGAACATTTCCTGATTACCTCAGTAGGCCCGTTGATCGGCGGCCTCTTTGCCGGCACTTTCATTGTCTTTTACCAGCGGGAAAAACTAAAAGGCAAAACCTACCGCCAGAAACTGCTGATTCATTCTGCACTATACGTACTCTTTGTCAGCTTCTGCATCTTACTGGCCGGGGCAGTAGGAGCCATGAATAATCATACCGGCAGTTCATTTTGGAACAATCTTTATACAGATGTTATCAGCCTGCGGGTCTTACGATTAGTGCTCGCCTGGTATGTCGTGGTTATCGCTACTATATTTTTATTGGATATAACAGAAAAATTTGGCGCCGCCACATTGAAGCGTATGTTGCTGGGCAAATACCATACACCGGGCAAAGAGCAGCGCATATTTATGTTTCTCGATCTGAAATCCTCCACCACCATTGCCGAATCAATTGGCGATGAACGATACTTTAAAATGCTGCATTTCTTTTACCAGGTGGCTAATGAAGCCATCCTGCAATGCAATGGCGAAATATACCAGTATGTGGGCGATGAGATAGTAATCAGCTGGCGGCAGGAGCAGGGATTAAAAAATGCCAACTGCCTGCAATGTTTTACCGCTGTTGAAAAAGCCGTGGAAGAAAATGCAGAACGCTTCAAGAATGGATTCGGTGTGGTGCCACGCTTCAAAGCCGGTGTGCATACAGGTACAGTGGTAACAGGTGAGATTGGCACCATTAAAAAAGACATAGTATACTCTGGTGATGTGCTGAATACCACGGCACGTATTGTTGCCTTATGTAATGCATATGAACAAAAGCTGATGATATCATCCACGCTTTACAACCTGCTTACTGATAAATCCGGGTATCAATTCACCCTGCTCGGCAGCCCGGAACTAAGGGGCAAAAAAATAGCACTCGACCTGTATGGTGTAAGCGGTAAATAAATTTGCCCTTCAAACAAATACCTTTGTCCCGTGATAGATGTATTAGACAACCCCTGCTTCAATGCCCTGCTTACGGGCGATAGAGCATTTAGTGACGGCACCATTATGGTAAAATATTTCCCGGAAGAGATGTCGCCCTTCGCCGGTTTTGATCATGACTATAAAAAGGGCTTTGCCGAACTGCATGATATCATGCCGGAAGGCAGAAGAATATTGTATGCCATACCCACACCGATCGCCATACCCGAAGGCTGGCAATTAAAAGCACAAATAAAGGGCTTGCAATTTGTACACCATGGTACAATAGAACAGAAAGTATATCCCGACCTTATACCATTGACTGAAGAGCATGTGCCGCAAATGATCGCTCTCGCACAGCTTACCAAGCCCGGTCCCTTTGACAAGCGTACCATCGACTTCGGTCATTATCACGGTGTATTCGATGGGGACAGGCTGGTCGCTATGACCGGTCAGCGTTTGCATATAGGAAATTATACCGAGATAAGTGCTGTATGCACCCATCCGGACTATACAGGCAGGGGATATGCGCATGCCTTAATGCAACACCAGCTACAAATAATACAGCAGCAGGGCAAACAAGCCTTTCTCCATGTGCGGAAGGATAACGAGCGGGCTATTGCACTCTACGAACGCATGGGATTTATTCAATCACGACCCATGCAGTTTTATTTCCTGAAAAGAGTTTAACCGCAAAGGCGCAATGACGCTATGTTGCGCAAGGAATATCTTAGCGTTCCTTTGCGCCCTGGCGTATTTGCGGTTAAATACCATTCATCATTTTCTCTCTTCATTTTATAACAAAGAAATTAGCTTTAGTAGAACAACTATCGCCATGTTATTCAAAAACTGCTGCATTAGCCTTTTTATTTGCATCTCTCTCATTGCAAATATCTCCGCACAAACAAACAACAATAAAAAAGTGCCCGTGCTTGAACTCAGCGGTACTGCATACGAAAGAGGCCTGCAGCACGGCACACAATTAAAAACAGAAATAGCCACCATCTTTAAAAAATGGAAGGCCAATATGCGCAGCAGCAATCCGGATTCTCTAATCGCTGCATTTCTGAAGGCCACCAACTTTGAACCCGCTATTAAACAACATATCCCTGCCATACTGGATGAACTAAAGGGCATTGCTGCAGGCTCAGGACAAGCCTATACCGATGTATATGCGTTCCAGTTGCTTGATGAGTTTTGGGTCTATCTCGACAGGGAACGAAACGAACCCCGCCACCATTGCAGTGGTATGGGTGCTGCCGCAACCAAAACAAGCCCGGCCTATATCGCACAGAATATGGATGTAGAAAATTATATGCAGGGCGGACAAGTGCTGCTGCATATACCTGCTACAAAAACAGAACCCGAGCAATACATTGTAACCTGTGCAGGACTCGTGGCGCTGAATGGTATGAACAGCGCCGGCATTGGCATGTGTATGAACACGATACTAGAATTAGAAAGCTCATACAACGGCCTGCCCGTAGCGTTTATCATCCGGGCGGTGCTCAACCAGCAGAATGGGAGGGAAGCGCTTAATTTACTGCAAGCAATAAATCATGCCTCCGGACAAAATTATATACTCGGTGTGGGCGAAGAGGTATATGATTTTGAAGCATCGGCCAATAAAGTGATACGCTATATACCTGCTGGTGGCGATGGTTCACTGGTCTATCATACCAATCATGCCGTGGCCAACGATGATGTGAAGCCCTGGTATAAAAAGCTATTCGAGCGAAATGTTGCCGGGCAAAACCCCAATGACAATAGCGTGGTGCGTATGGCTGCCCTTCAAAACCGGCTTACTGTAAACGCAGGATCTATATCACCTGATATCATCAAATCAGCATTGCGTTCCAAAGACAATCCATACAATCCTGTATGCCGGGTTTATCGGGAAGGGGGATTTGGATTTACGTTTAGTTCCATTCTCTTTACACTCACCGGCAAAAAATCAGTGCAGCTAACTTACGGCTCCCCCGACCAGGCGGAATATGTGGAATATTTCTTTAAGTGATATCCCACAAAGGCGCTATGACACGCAAAGAATGAACGCTTTGATTGGCAAACCAAGCTTCGCAGAAGCTTTCCTTTGTGTTCTTATTACAGAACCTTTTTATCAATGATACACCATAAATTATAACCCACCCTTAGTGCCCTTTGCGTCTTTGCGGGAAGTAAATACTTCGAAATCCCGCGCACTATATGAACTTTGAATAAACCAGCTCTGCACAATGATATATGCGAAATATGTGGAGTATTTTTTTAAGTGATATCCCGCAAAGGCGCAAAGAATGAACGCTTTGATTGGCAAACCAAGCTTCGCAGAAGCTTTCCTTTGTGTTCTTATTACAGAACCTTTTTATCAATGATACACCATAAATTATAACCCACCCTTAGTGCCCTTTGCGTCTTTGCGGGAAATAAATTCTTCCAAATCACGTTCACTTTATGAACTTTAAATAAAACAAGCTACCTAAACATGCATCATTCCGGCAAACTTTATCTCCTATTCTTACTCATCACCGCATGCAATAACAGCAGCGACAAACAACCCGCCCCAACCAGCACCGAAACAGCCATCAACCAGGAAACACCCGCTTTTCCATCAAAAGATGAACTGCTCGGCACATGGACCAGCGCTGAACAATTTGACCAGGAAGAAATGAGCAGGGCAGGGGATAGCAAAGACACTGCCGCTTATGGTATCACAGCTTTAGTCAATGATACCACCCGCTACGAAGCAAACGGCTACTTCAGCAGCCATGGCATAATGAAGATGGACCTGGAACTAAAAAAAGAAAAAATGCTGGCAAATCTCTCGCTGGTATATATAGCCAATGGCAGCTGGGATCTGCGGAATGATTCACTATTCACCACGGTAAAAGTGAGCGATATAAAAGGCGCCGATCAAATAACGCAACAGGTATTAGATGCATCGCCCGGTATGAAAGAAAGCCTGAGCAGGGTAACCGGCGAACAGAATATAAGCCTGGTAAAAATGCTCAGCATGACGAAAATCATGTGTGCTGACATCAGGACCGGGCTGACTACCACCTCGAGCCGCATATCGAAGTAGGAATTTTCCCGCAAAGCCACAAAGACGCAAAGAAATAACTCTATCCTCGGCAAACAAAGTTTCGCCAGAAGCTTTTCTCTGCGCTCTCAGGATCAACATCTAATATTGTGATCGTAAATCGTGCAAATTTTCATACTCCCATTGCGTCCTCCCCGGCTCTGCGGTAAATACCTTTGCGGGAAATCCTTAGCCCTCCTTGCGTTCCATAGCGCCCTGGCGTCTTTGCGGTGAGGCCTTTCTCTACCCCTTTTGTGTTATTGTTCCCCTTTCCCAAAACCAATAGCTTTGTCTGTGCAACCAAATACCCTAATACCTAATCAACCAATTACCCAATTAACTAATTAACCAATAAACATCTCATGCAAAAGCTAATCTTCACCCTCTGCCTTGCCCTTGCCGGCAGCCTGCTTATTCCCGCCGAAGCACAGCAATACAAAATAAAACAGAAAACCGGCGTGATGGGCATGAACTCCGAAACGACCATCTATGTAAAAGGTAAACGCAAGCGCACCGAACCCGGCGCCATGATGCCCGGCATGCCCAAATCGCCCACGGTGATTGAGCAGTGCGACCTGCAGCGCTATATCAAAATCAACGATAAAAAAAAGCTCTACTTCATTGAGCCCTTTGCCAAACAGGGCGAAGATGAAATAATAGATGAAGATGCACCCAAGGCTAAAACCACACCGGCAAAACAGGCCACGAATACACAAACAAAAGACGGCGGCATCATCACACTGTATTATTCGATCACCGATACCGGCGAGCGCAAAAACATGTACGGCCTCACGGCCCGCCATGTGTGGACTTATCAAAAAATAAAACCCTCGGCCAATGCCTGTACCATGAAGGACAGCATCATCATCAAAACGGATGGCTGGTATGTGGACCTGCCGCAATGGAGCTGCCCCGTAAGTTATCGCCCGCAAAACTATCGTGATCCAAATGCCAAACCTGAAAAGCCCACCTGCCAGGATAAGTTTGTTATCCGCCGCAAGGGTAAGGGCAAGCTCGGCTTTGCACTCACGGAAACCACCACCATCATCATGGCTGGTATGAAACAGGAGATGACCACAGCCAATGAAACTATCGAATTCTCTGCGGCCAGGCTGGACAGTATGCTGTTTGAAATACCATTGGGTTATACTGAAACAAAAAACGAAGAAGACCTGCAGGATAAATTTGACCCGATGAGCATGAGTGCGGCCGATGTAAGTGAAATGGCCAAGAGCATGGGTATTGATATGCCGGCAGCGGGTAACACAGGCGAGAAAAAACCCGGCGTGGTACGCATAGCGGTACTGGCCCCTACGGGTGATGAGCAGGTAACATCGCCTGCCACCGTACAGGCCCGCATGGTAGCGGCGCTGATGGGTAATAAAGTAGAGGCCGTTGCTGCTGCTACTGAAGAAGAGGCTCAGCAATACAACTGCGACTATATACTCAGCTCCGTATTTACCCGTATCAAAGCAGGCAGTAAAGTGGGCGGCTTACTGAAAGCCGTAAAAAATGCCGACCCCAATGCCGCCAGCCAGTTTAATATTCAGGCTAATCTTACATTGAAAGCCCTCAGCGGCGATGTAAAAGCCCAGCCTTCTGTTGATGGTAAGTTTGAAGGCAAGGTAGACGAAGCCGCCGCCAAAGCCATGGAAGATGGGTGCAGGCAGGTGCTGAAGGCATTGAAATAAAAGGATTTTTATAGCATGTAAAATACCCTATTTGTTGTGCCCAATGGCTAAACCTATTTATTGAAATAGGCATAATCAGTTGGTTACAAATTGTAGTCGACTTAAACTGCGATCTGCTTAAACTATTTAAAAAGTACTCAGTTGTCCGACTTTAACGGACGACTGAATGTGAAAACGATATAGTTGCAATATTTTATCCAGTTTGTATATATTACGGAGGAAAAATATCCTGTCATTGGTTGTTGTCAACTGTCCGAAAAAATCGGACAGTTGGTTTCGTGTGAATATAGAGAATCAACATCTGAAACAGCTACTATCCGGATCGCAGATACTATTCTTGGAGCACCTTAGCGCTTTTGTCCGAAGGATTCCTTTGGAACGTCCTGGCGGTTAAACCTCCAGTATGCACCCTCCACCCACTCAACCCCCGCACTCACCATCTCTTCCCTAAACCAGCCGGGCAGCATAGTAACTTCAGCTTCGCAAAAACCCGCTGTGGAAAACAGCCGGTTTCAGCATCAAACCGTTAACAACAAACTCCGGGTTATGAAAAAGTTTAGCCAGCTGCTTTTCCTCCTGCTTTGCCTTGTTATTTCATCTGCCTTTATTGTCCTGTTTAAAAACACCGGGGGCGAGGGCGTCCGTACAAACAACTTCAACGATACCACCGCTGGTAAGGATATACTGCCTGAGATGCTGGCGCTTAACAGCAACGATAAATTTAAACCCACCCAGAACTTCAGGGCAGGGCATGTTACACCGGCCAAACTCAATAACTACCTTCATAAAACAGAAAACGGCTACTATATACAACTGCCTGCCACCGGCCTTGTGCCCACACCGGCTGTGGTCAATGGCAACCTGCTGCTCAGCGGTGGCTTTGGCAGCAAAGAATATTACAGTTTCAATCCGCAAACCGGCCAACTGAAATGGGCGATACATTTAGATGATGACGGCCCCTCATCACCAGCGGTGGAAGATGGGGTGGTGGTATTCAATACTGAATCATGCACCATATTTGGCTGCGACTTGATCACCGGTAAAATGATCTGGTCATACTACCTCGGTGATCCGCTGATGTCGATGCCCACTATTGCCAATGGCCTGGTGTTTACTTCGTATCCCGCAGCGTATAGTGGCCAGTTCAATAACAATCCAAATGATACCAACTTACATCCGTTCAATAGATTTCCCAGCCATGTCATGATTGCCATTGAACTGAAGACGGGCAAGATACGCTGGCAGAAATGGATCGACAGCGATATCATGTCGGCACCGGTGGCCAAAGATGATCTGTTGTACGTAACCACATTTGCCGGCTCGCTGTACACGGTAAAACAAAAGACTGGTGAGATCATTGCAGCCAAAGCTATGCGGGCCACATCGGTACCTGTATTTGGCGACAACAATGCACTGATCGTCAGCAAGCGCAGCGACAATGAAAGAGACAGCGTGGCCAGGGAATCAATTGTGATGTCGGGTACTACCACGGCTTCTGCTACACAGACATTGACCACCAAACAGGCCTATTACCTCGACCACCGGGTGCAGGATAAAGCCAAACTGAAGAGCGAGGCGAAGAACCTGGATGCAGGCAATGGATTTGTAGGCGGTGCACCCACCAGTGCCAACTGGCAGGCAGCGTCCTTCAATGTGGGTTATTCCAATGTATCATCGCTGCAGGCATTCCAGGGTTCCCGCGGCTTGTATAAAGATGGCATGCTCTATAATACTATGGGCGATGAGCTGGTATGCACGAATAAGGCAGGCACCGAACAGTGGACCTATAAACTCGGCGGCGATTTAAAAACAGAAGGCGGCTTTATGGGTACACCACCCATACATGCAGGTGGCTATATCATTGTGGCTACATTTACTGGCGATGTGCTGACCATAGATGAAAAAACAGGCAAGCTGGTAACGAAGTACGAATTAAAACACCCGGTACGCTATCAGCCCATTGCTGATAAGGGCTGGATATATGTTACCACCACCGATGGACGCCTCTATGCCATCAACACGGGCAATCCATCCATCACCGGCTGGAATATGTGGGGCGCTAATTCAGCAAGGACGAATGTGAATTAAAAATTCTGTGAAAATGCGTTATTCTTCGATGAAAAAAATGACAATGATTGTAAGAATAAGGAGATTTGCAGCGGCGCACTAACGGCCTTTGAAAATATAACAATAGCCTGTTGTAGCGCCTTTACCTATGTATAAAAAAGTCGTTTATTGCTTGCTGCTGGTAGTATCATGCTATGTAGGACGGGCCCAATCCGCTTCCCCGGTGTATGTTTATTTTGCCTTTGATCAAGCTGAATTAACCACGGTTTCCAAAAACATCCTCGACAGTCTTACCGACTCACTCGACTTAACAGACAGGATTGAACTGCACGGCCATTGCGATGCAGTGGGTGGAAATGGTTATAACGATTTGCTTTCGGCAAAACGGGTACAGTCAGTACGGAAATATCTGTTAAGTATTGGCTGGGAGTCACAAGACATTTTGATCACACAGGCCCACGGAGAAAATAATCCTTTGAATCAAAACCTTTCGCCCGATGAACGAAGATTGAACAGAAGGGTGGAGATAAAAATTATTCCGGGAAATAATAAGGTTGACAAAACGCTGAAGGATCAACTATCCGATCCTGCTATGAAGGCCGGAACAAACATCACCCTGCGCAATATTAATTTTGTGGGTGGCCTGAGCCAGATGCTTCCCGAATCTGAACCGATGCTTAAAGAGTTACTGGATGCCATGAATGCTTTTCCCGGCCTGGTTATAGAAATCCAGGGCCATATCTGTTGCCATGCCGACAGCGGTGATGGGATTGATCTTGCCACGGGCAAGGAGAACCTGTCGGTGATGCGGGCGAAAGCGATCAGGGACTACCTGGTGAGAGAAAGCGCCATTGCACCCGACAGGGTTTTCTACCGGGGCTTTGGGCATATGAGCCCAATTCATCCTTATCCTGAAAAGACGGAACAGGAAATGATCGAGAACAGAAGAGTGGAAATAAAAATTATACGGAAATAGGAATGCGGCCTTGATGCAATCCACCTATCTCACTGCAACCACATCACACACCAGATCCTCTTGGAGTTCCTTTGCGTCATAGCGCCTTTGCGGTTAAAATACTAGCGGCCTATCTCCCCAATCACTTCGGCTATCCCATCTTTCAGCGGCGTTACCTCAAAATCAGGAAATCGCTTCGTGAATTTCGTGCAGTCAAAAATATAATCATGATCAAACTGGTAGAGCAGTTCGGTAACTTCTTTTACAAAGGGATTGAAGAGGCCGGCGAGTTTAATCATCCACGGTTTTAATACAGTGTATTTTAATTGATGGCCATGAATAGCTGAGCATAAATCAATAAACTGTTTGGTGGTAAGCCGGTTGGTATCACAGGGCAGGTGCCAGCTTTGGTTGTAAGCATCGGGAGTATTGCCAAGCAGGGCAGTGGCACGGCCGGCATCCGGTGTGTATATCAGGGTACGCAGTGTGGTATCGCTTACCAGCACCTGTAGTTTCTTTTTCTTTTTGATATTGTCAAAAATAGTGGCGTTGGTACCGCTCAATGTATTGCGGGGGCCGTAAAATTCCGGCGCACGGCAAATCATCGCAGTCAGGGATTTGTTTGCTATTTCTGTCAGCAGCATAGTGGCAATGGCAGCCCTTGCAGCCCCTTTTTTACTGATGGGTTTAAAAGGAGTCTCTTCTGTCATAGGACCAGTAACCGGGCCGTACATATACACATTGTCGAAGAAAACAAGTTTTGCCTGGTGCTGTTTACATGCGTTGATAACATTCTTCATTACCACCGGCCATTGCTCCTGCCATACTTTAGACTTGTAGGGTAGCCCCGCCACCAGGTACACAATCTCACTTCCTTTTACAGCTGCAGCGGTTTGCTCCGGGTTTAGCAGGTCGGCCTGTACCAGTTCATCGCTGTCATTTACCTTTTTCGGGTTGCGGCTTACCAGGCGGATGCTGGTGGTATAGCTCTTGTGTAATTCTTTTGCTAGTTCGGTGGCTATAATGCCGTTGGCACCTAAAATGGTTTGCATATGTATGTATTGAGACCTAAAAGTAAGCTCTTGTACCAGATCAATCAAATGTTGATGCAATGGCCGTTCCCCATATTACCACAAGCAGGAAGAGAACGCTCAACCCTATGAGAAAAAGTATAGTCAGTTTTTTCCGGGTTGTTTGTTCCTCTTTTAAGGTGCCAAACAACATCCCAATGGGTGTGAAAGGGGTAATAAAAGCAAGCCAGCGCAGCAGGGTTTGTATTGAGGCAGCGTTTTTATGATCATAAAAAAATAATCTACAGGCCACTAACAAAACTAAAAAAAGGCCCATGATACTCAATGAGCTGATAAATAGTATACGATGTATTTTGTCAATCATAACATGCTTTTACGCTTTATCAGATATTTCGCTAACCATACTTACTGCTCTTAGCGCTTCTTTGCGCCCTTGCGTCCTGGCGGTTAAACAAATATGTATCATTTCCGCCTGAGCTTCTCCGCCATTTCAATCGAATGCTTCAATGAATTTGTATTCCTCCAGTCGCTATGTGCTATGATAATATGCTTCGGCTTCCGGCATTTACGCTGCACATTTTTCAGCGTGGTGGCATAGGCCTGTTCATTGGCATCACCCAGGTAACCGAGTGTTTCATCATCCACACCTTTAATCAGGCAGCCGCCATAAAGTATCTTTTCCTTTTTAAACCAGATAACAATATTATCGGCCGTATGCCCTTCGCCGGGATAATAGGTTTCAAAACTATATTGTCCCACTGTAAATACTGTATCTTTTGTCATCAAAAATTCCGCCCTTTTCTTATCGTTCTTTTTGCTGAATTCATCGGTGAGGGTAGTGGTGTAGGTGCTGATGCCCTGTTGCCGGTAGTATTCAAGGCCGTTCGTTTTGTCGCTATGCCAGTGTGTGGCAAAACAAAGCACTACTTTTTTGTTATGCTTTTGCTGTATACTGTCAAGCAGGGGTTGAAACTGGGTGGTATCCCAGGGTGTGTCGAACATCACCACGCCATTATTGGTAACGAGGTACATGCCATTAGCCGGTATGCGGCTGTCTTCGTAAAGATTGTAAGTGGTATAAATGTAGAAATCACCGGTTAAGGGAGTGATCTTGAGTTTGGCAGTATCTGCCTGTCCGAAAATTGTTTTTAAAGAGAGGGTAAATAGTGCGGCTGCTATCATTGTTTTTACACTATATCTGTTCATTACCTGCAGTTATTTGTATTATTATTTATAATATTGTTTTATACTGGTATACTAACAAAAATTAATCATCACGATGATCGATCCAGCTAAGCAGTGACATGTCCCGGTATGGCAAGGTTATGGTAGAATCAGTTTCGCCCTTTTTATTTGTAAAAGTGATTTTGTAAAGGTTATCCCCAACCTTCTTCATTTCCTTTGTGTTACCATCAGGGATGTTGGCACTTACCTCCCAAACATCCGTACTCCCTATACAGCCCTGAAAGGATACTTCTTTATAACTCGTGTAAATAACTGTACTTGTTGAATTATATTTAGTGATTCTTTTCTTTATCATAGATGGTCCTGAGCCAGTAATACCTCCGCCGCTTCCGGAAGACCTGGTTTCTATTTCGATTTTCTCCTTCTTGATGCTATCGTAAATAACTTCAACATTTTTATCTTCAGCTTGCTTACTGGCACAGCTTGCCATTGCGGTAAAATAAAATAGTACTAAACCTGTTGTAATTTTTTGAAGAAGTATAAAAGCATTCACGAAAATCAAAATTTAATAATTAGCTATTAAAATTAGCTGTTTATTTTTCTGCAAGCTCTTTCACGGCGGAATGATTTTTAGTTGTAAGCCTTTGCAGTTCATTTCTTGTAATCCACAATAAGTGTCCGGCTGTATCACTCTTGTCCTTATAACGAATCAAATCAGCAAGTATTTTGGGATTATCAAATTTTGAAGGCCGGATTACTGCAAATTTGTAAAAACTGGTGTCATCCCTGGCCGGCCGGACATTCTCGAAATAAACCGTGTCGTTTACCAGCCTGAATGTTCCTCTAACTTCGGTGGTGCCGAAGCAACCAGTCCGTTCCCGGAAGGTGAAGTTTTCTTTTAGCTTTAGTATTGTAACGCAGTTGACAGCACCTTCTCTTTCAGCCACTAATACATCTCTCCCTTCCAGTTTATCAAAATTGATAAGTCCCGACGGCCATAAAGAGCTTAGCAATAGAACAGCCAGCAAAAGTCCCGCTAAGTATAACCTGCCTTTTTGCTTAAATTTCTCTTTCCATAAAAAATAAAGTTGCTGTAAAAATCCAACAGCAAGCCCAATATATACCGCCACCAATAAAACAAAAGCAGCTATGGCAAAAAGTCCAAGCTTTCCCTCCCAATAATAACTGGTGTTAATTAGAAGGAAGAAGACAATGGCGGTTATGATTAGTAGCTTGTCCTTCACTTGTTTGTAAAATTATGCTATCCCGCTCAAGCCTCACCAAAATTGCATGGCAAGTGGATAACCATGTACGGAAAATACTAACTTCATACAACCAAAAACCTTAAAGCATGAAACAAACCTTCTTATCCGCATCAACCGCCGCCATTTTATTACTTGCAATCACCGGCGACAACTGCTGCAATAAAAAAGCAGCAGCCGATTGTATAGACAAATCCAAAATATCAGACGGTGCCTGTACCATGCAATACGATCCGGTATGCGGCTGCGATGGCAAAACCTATGGCAATGCCTGTGTGGCCGACAAAGCCGGGGTGACGAAGTATGAGAAAGGGGCTTGTAAATAAACAGTTTTAACCTTTACCCGATAATAATAGCCGGTGCCTTTCCTGCTTTTTGCGGGCAGGGTGTAATTTTTTGTACCTCTAAAAACTGTTGGTAAAGCTTAAGGCGTTCTGCATTGTTTTTTTCCTCCCATGCATACAGGCTGGAAATTTTTTTGTAAATATTACTAAGTTCAGGCTGCAAACAAACAGCGCTGATACGTTGCATAATCCCATCGGCCAGATAAAGACCGTCTGTATCTACTTCAGCCAGGGCGGTTTTTAATTTATTTAGAACGGCACAGGTATCCACCTGTACCACAATATCGGCCAGCTCAAGTTCATCATAGGAGAGAGTGTCTTCCTTCATAAAAGCAGTAAACAACCGCATGCGTTGCTTGCTGCTCATGTCAATTTCTATCTTTTCTTCTTTTTGATTCTTTTTAATAACAGTCATCGTATATTTTCGCCCTGACAACTCATATGTTCCTTCCCAACGGGTGGCCTTATTTTCCGCACAGCTAACTAACCATTCTGTCATCCTTTTATTTTTTTCGGAGCCTGGAGACAGTTTCAGTATATCCTGCATTTCGCTTACCCTTGCTTTATAGGCTGCAAAACCTTCTTCATTCAATTCATGTTTAACCCCGTATGATAAGGCATGCACTTCATATCCATCAGCTTTCTCCCGTTTATCAAGAAAAGCAAGTACATCTTCATTGTCAAAGAATACACCTGGTTGCGGACATATCATACCAAGGGTGAAATATACTTTTACATTTTTTTGCTTTATGCTGCCCTGCCATACTTCCGTAACTGCAATAATTGCATAATCAACATCCCAGGAATTTTTAGGTTCAGTATCGGTCACCCTGCCGGTAGAAATTACTTTCCCCCTGATGATCAGCTGACTTTCTGTTACAAGCTGACTCAGCGGTTGGGGAGAGATTGGATAAAATGCAACAGCCTGGAATGATAAGGCGAGGATGAATAAAATAATGAAGAACTTACGCATACAGTTGGTTTTATTAAAAGTATGATGCAAAATCCGGTTTGCTTCCACAGGTTTGTTATTGTTTTTTAAAAATTGGAGGGTAGTGTATATGCTTAGGAAATAAAAAAGCCGCAGCTCTCGCCGCGGCCTCAACCGTCCAGAGTATTTTGATGCTTATTAATTTATGTCCAGGCAGTGGTGCCGTCCTGGTAGTACCAGGTTTCTGAAATACCACCATCCGGTGACAGGGTAAGTATAGCATAACCATTCTTAGCTTGTATCGGATTGCCCGTGCTGGGGTTAGGTGTTTTATTGGTATAAAAATCTATGTTACTGTTATTCTCAAACCATACAGCATTGCCATAAGGTATGGCCGCATGGCCAAGACAGCGGCAGGCCGTATTGCCGGTGAGCGATGAATTGTTTGCATACACAATTCCATTGTGTACATGCCCCCAGTACCATACATCAGGTGTACCATCCAGTCCGCCCGGGCCGGTTAAATCAGTCCAGAGGCTGTTGGTTTCACCACCGGGTTCTATCACCGGGTTGTGATGGGTGAGTACCAACAGTTTCTTCCCTTGTGCAGCAAGTCCTTTCAGGCTTTGCAATAAGCCAAGCTGTGCACTGTCAGTAATACGGCCATCCATATATACATCGGAGGAGTTATAAGCTGTATCAAGTCCAACGATAACCCAAACACCATAATTGATTTGGAAAAAAGTGGATTGCGCCTGTGCACTAAAGATGCTGTTGGTCAATGTGGTGTCAATCAAACCATAACCACCGCTGTACATTTCATGATTGGAGTTGAGGGCAAAATTGGCCAGGGGTGCGGCTTTCCACTGGTTCAGCAGGTTGTCCTGTTCTTCATCTTTTGATCCTTTGTAATACACATCGCCGAGGTGGATGAGTATATCCGGATTCTGCTTTGCCAGTTGCGCCATTACATCAGCTGAGGGGCTCGGTTTGCCGGTACCTTCCTGGATGGGGGCGGTGCCCCAGTCGCCGAAGAGGCCAAGTGTTAATGAAGTGGGGCGTGTAGTAGTGGCAATCGTAGTCGTATTAAACTTCGTATTGAAAGGATGTTTGTTATCCCTGAACTCTAAGTAACCGAGATAAGCCAGGGCCCAGCGCAGATCCATCATCGCATATTGCGAGGTGTTGATCAGCGAACCATCCCCATAGAGCACACCGTTGCCTTCCCAAATGGTTTCCCAGTTGTTCCACATAGCATCTGTAATTTTTGTGGGGGGCAGCCCCGGAATCCATGGCAGGTATTTATTTAAAAAATATAAGACCCAGCTGTATTCCAATGAACCATTGGCATTATAGGCGGGTGGCGTGAAGGGCGGCGTCATCATCGTAATAAGCAATTGTTCGCTCACAACGTAATACTGCCAGAAATCATCGGTAAACAAAGGGCTGGTTTGCAATTTAGGTCGTAGCTCTTCAGCTTTGGCCAATACGGCCGCTTCGAGGATGGGGTCTTTAATCATGTGCCTGGAGGTTTAGTGGTTTAAAATGCGGAAGCTTAAAGCTAACCAGAATAGGGCTGGGGACTGATACCAAAAACATGGTATTTTATTGAAAAAGGCTTCAGTATAGCCGTATAAATCCGCTTTTACACGTAACCGTGCCAGAATTCAGTTGAGGATAAAATGCAATTGGCTCAGAGTTGACAAAGGGGTGAGCCATAGATATCCCGCTTCTTGTCTAAGGCGGCTTACCAGCGTGACGTCACCGGCGTATAAGCGGCTTATGAGCGGGATATCTCACCGGTATGCTATTGTCACCAGCCGGGTAAACGGTTATTGTATGGGCAAATAAGCCGCAAAAAAAGCAGGCTCGAAAATAGGGGGTAGTGTCAGGCTATTTAAAATAGGCAAAACCTTTGCGGTCAAAATACCCAAGCAGTTTATTGTTTTCTATTACTTCAAACACGATATATGGTTTGCTCTTTGGTACTGCTGCCTGAAATTTAGTGTAGCCTGTAAAAGGGTAGGGAGATATACATGCTATGCTGTAAAACGACTGACCGGGATCCTGGGTAAAAAATGCAGCACCATATTTACCATCCTTTTTCATCGTATACTGATTTCTAAAATTTTCAAAAATAACTTCATCATACATTGCAGGCAATATCCAGCTGCCATCTGTTTGAACAGCACCCCAGCGGTTGTTTTGTTTTACAATCAATGCAGGCGTAATCGTGTCGTAAGCAGCAGGTATTGCAACGTTACCATCTATGTCAATAATTCCGTACCCGCCACCTTGTTTTACCATGAAGGAGCCTTTGAAAGGATGTTTAAGCGAATAGTTACCAGTGTTAATCTGAAAATGCTGCAGAGATTCAAAAAGATTAGGGATTGTTTTTCCATCAGGGTACAAGACACCATACATTCCGTTTTTACGGGTTATCAGTATTTGACGGTATTCAGTCATGTTGCCGCCAATACCATACCGGTAAATGCCCGTATAAAAATTGGAGGGCATATACACTGTATCGTACTGTGCCATGTTAAAATCAACAGTTACTTCTTTATAATTAGCATACGCTTTCCATACACCATTGTTTTTGAAAAAATTGTAGGTTTTATTATCAAGAGCCGATGGCACTTCAACAGGCATGGCTGTCATATCCATGGATGACTCACCACTATCCTGTATAACTGGCGGAGGTTGCTTTGATAACTGTAGAGGGCCTTTAGCGGGACGGATAAACTTATAAAACTCATCCGTGGCGGAAGCATTCTTTTTTACCAGCAGTAAATCGCCAAACTTATCAATACTGTACTGATTTTTAAGTAAGGCTACCATATTGCCCGTGGAATCAATGTATAACAAACTATAATTGTTTGCTGTCTGCTCGGCCACCATTAGTGTTTGCCGCTGGTTATCATATTCGTGGTAAAAACTTTTGACTGATTTATAAGGCTGCGGGTTCAGCAGCTTGCCGGTCTTGTTGTACAGTGAAATTTTTTTACTATCCCCCTTTCCATCTTCACCTGAATAATAGTGGATAGCACGCTGAAGCTTAGTATACACCGGTGGAATAATAACTTTACTGCCGCGTATTACTCCTTTAAGGCCTTTCTTTTCAGTTATAAAGAAGAGTTCCTTATCGAGCCACCAGAAATCGCTGCTCAGCTGTATGCGATCATATTGAGGAGGGAAAACTATTTTACCCATTGTGTCAGCCAGCCCCCAGAGATTACCTTCCCTATAAGGAATATATATCTGCTGTGCAGTAATCTTATTGGCAAATACTGCTATCAGGAATAACACTATCCAATTTCTCATGCCTCGTTTTTTGCCAAAAATAGGGGATAATCAACCACCGCAAAAACGAATACGCCCCATTGTACCGGGTACAACAGGGCGCATTATTTAATGGTTAATGATTACTGCTTTATCAACCGCTCCGTCAGTTGTGCGCTGCCGGTATTGATAGTAACGATATAATAACCTGAAGCCAGCTGGCTGAAATCAAGTGCCTGCCTGTTCAGTCCCTTTATCAACCGCAGCGAACGGCTGTACACCAGCGTACCATTGGTGGTGTACACCTGCAGCAGGGTGTTCATATTGGTATTTGACTGCACCAGCATATTCACTTCCCCTTTGGTTACATTGGGCAATAGCAAGAGGGTTTCTGTTGTAAGTGAACTTGGTTTCAGTTTTACGATAGGCGAGTATTGCACTGCACCGAGCTTGTCCACCGCTTTCACCCTATAGTAAATAATGCCTGTTGTATTATGCAGTGAATCATAAATGCTATAATACTGTTTAGTATAACTGTTGCCCCGGCTCATTACCTGTTTCAGGAAGAAGAAGTCAACTCCATTAAAACTCTTCTCCACCACAAAGCGATCGTTATCAATTTCCTGTTCCACCGTCCAGCCTACGAGGGCCAGCGGACCTGTTTGTCTTGCACTAATCGTTAACCCCGTTATTGGCAGCACCACAGCACATGGCTTAATGAAAATGCTATAAACAGATGAGGTATCCTGGCAGCCGTTGGGCGATGTTACTATCACCGACAGGTTATGATTGCCCAGTGGCAATGTATTCAGCGGGAAATTGACGCCGGTTCCCACCACCGGACTATATGGCGGTGCATTATCGTACCAGTTGATCGTGTATCCCGCCAGGTTGTTATTCAAACTGGCTAATGGCATGAATACGTTCGACGTATCACACAAGGTGTCACAACCAACAGGAAACAGGTTTACCATCGGGCTTTGCAGGATAATCTGCGATGCCTGCTTACTGCAACCGGTAATGCCATCTGTTACGGTCACGAAATATGTACCATTTGCTGAAGCATTCAATGTATTGGTTGTGCTAAGTATAAAATTATTGTTGTTAAGATTCCACGACCATGACGGACTGGCTGCACTGCTGGTAGCGGTGAATGTGTAGAGGTTGTTTGAACAAACAGGCAATGGCCCGCCGGTAACGTTCACCGTGAGTGAAGGCAGAGCATTGAAAGTAACGTTTATAGAACTACTGTCGCTGCAGCCAAATCCATTGGTAACCTGCACCCATATATTGTGCGTACCCAGCGTAAACGGTGCAAAGCCTACTGTGCCACCAAACGTATTACTGTTGCTTACCGGTATGCCATCCACCTCCCACTGGTAGGTACATCCCGGGCAATTCGGCACCGTTACTGTATAGAAACTTTGATCGCAAAGCTTACCTGTAGTCGTTATGTTCACATTTGGTCCCTGCAGTACATTGACAGCCACTGTATCGGATATGACCATACAGCCATTTACATCATACGCAATAAAATGATAGTTGCCCGTTTGCTTCACTGTATCAGTAGATGTGGTGGCCCCGCTGATAGCAACGCCATTATTATACCATTGGAAATTGATAAGGCCGGGACAGGACGATCCCAGTATCACCGAATCTTTAAAGCAGAACGTAAGCGGCCCGGATGCGGTAATGGTACATACAGGTGCCGGGGCAATGGTTACAAACTTTATCAACGTATCCCTGCAGCCAAATGCATCGGTTACAATATGCGTTACCGGATAGAATCCGGGCAGGGCATAAGCATGGCTGGTAGGATTGACATAAGATGTTGATGCGTCACCAAAATCCCAGAAATGCGTAGGCTCAGGCGTCAGATCGTTAAATATAACTGGTGTGCCCACACAGGAATTATTGAAGGTGAAAGCAGCATCCGGCACCGATATATTAAATGTGTCCATCACCGTAACCGTACAACTGCCGGAGGTAATGGTAAGATTTACGATATAGGAACCGCTTTGTGTAAACGTAAGGACAGGGTTCGGAATCGTATTATTGTCGAAAAAAGCTATAAGCGGTGGTACGGGTGTATTGCCAGGGTTAGTACCCACGGTCCAGTTGTAGGAGTTAATGATGGCGGGTGATACTACCGTTGAAGCATCATAGAGATTTATCTTCTCACAATTTACCACACTGGTAAAGTTGGGTGCGACGGTTACGTTTACCACGGTGTCCTTGCACACACGGCAGATAGAATTATCCGGTAGCAATACATCTGCACAAACCCGTATTTGTTTATAGCCGGTTGATGTGTAGGTGCGGGTAGTGAGTCCGCCCACCAAATAATTATCCTCCAAATGCGTAATGGTCGGGTTGCCGGTACCATTCAGCACAGCACCTGCCGGCCCTGTAGCTGCAATGGTGAGTGTAAATGGATTACAACCGCTGATATTAGTGACATCGATGGTTGCAAAACAGCCACCACCAGGACAGTTGGCTATAGTAATGGTCAATGTATTGGAAGTAACCACACATCCGCCAAGTGTTACTACGCAATAATAACTATATGTTCCGGGTAAGGTAAGTCCGCTGATAGGCAATGTAGCATTGGTTTGTCCTGGCAGTAGCGTAGCCGGGGCCTGGTACCACTGGAATGTATATCCCGGGCCGTTTACGGCTACCAGGTTCATATTGGGTACGCTGGGCAGGCAATAGTTCAGAATATTATCCGCAGAGATGGAAGCAATTGGCCTTCCTACATCGGGTATAGTATAATTAGCAGTAACGGTACAACCACTGCCATTAAAGTTTTGTATCTGTACACTGTAATTGCCCGGAATGGTGATACCTGTAATGCTCGATGTATTGCCGGGCGGAGGTACGCCGGGCCCTGTCCAGCTAAACACACCAGTGGCGCCTGTGCTGAGTGTTACGCCACCCGGTCCGCATAATGTACCTGTTTGTGTAATGGATGGAATGGGTGGTTCATTTATCGTGATAGCGATAGAATCAGTACCACATACACCATATTTTAAGAACACTACATTACTTGATCCGGGGCTATTATTATCATGCCATTTAATGGTAACGGTATTAGTACCCTGGCCGCTGAGTATGGTTCCGAAATTGGGTGGCGATACAGACCACTGGAAGTTTGCGTTGGTTATATTGGTAATGGTATAAACTACGTTTGCATCCGCACATACACTGGTGGGTCCATTCAGTACAGGTGTTGGCCATGGATATACATTTTTGATAAGTGTATTACTTGGACAGCCAAACGGGATTGAGGTTTGGTTTACCGTAACACTGTAAGGTCCGGTTGGTCCCCAGGTTACCTGCACCGAATCATTATTCACCCCCAGATTGGTAAATACAGCAGCATTGCTAAACGACCAGCTGAATAAACCAGTCGTGTTAGATGTTGCACTACAGACATGTGTACTGTTTGCACAAATAGAATCGGGTCCGTTGATACTGCTGATAACAGGTGCAGGTAATACAGTTACGGTATAGCTGCCATCGTTGCAGGTAGTGTTGGCTACAGTTGGTGAAGCGGTAACTATATAACTGCCCGCAACCGGCCATGTCACATTAATAGTGGGTGTGCCATTGCCACTGTTGATAGTGGCGCCAGCTGGTGTGATGCTCCAGTTAGACGGAACAGGTATTGGCCCTGGCCGGATGGCATTCAGGTTGGTGGTCAGTCCCTGGCATACCGTTGCAGGGCCGGTGATAGCCATATTGGGGCGAACAAACACATTGTAAGTGGCACTGCCGCCGCAATTGATAGCCGAGTCGTAATAATTGCAGGTGATGGTGTGGGTACCAATTGTATTCCAGTTAATACTTATTTGATTGGTGTTGGTATTAAACGGCGTGATCGAACCGCCACTTCCTAATGTCCAGCTATACGTAGTGCCGGGCCATGAAGGCAATGAATATGAAGTGGTGGTATTATTACAAACAAGTACAGGTCCTGTAATTGTTCCAGATACAGGTATGATTGGTACAGTAACGGTAACACCCGATGGACAATAAGTAGTGGTGCATCCGGAGGGAACTAAAGTAAGTGATCCCTGCGGGCTGCCGGAGCCCCAGAGTATGGTCACGCAGGAAGTACCCTGACCGGCGCTAATGGTACCACCCACCACACTCCATGTATAATTGGTACAGGTTAGATCAGCAGCACAGTATTGTACCGTTTCACCTGCGCAAACAGTGGCCACACATTCTATTTCAGGAGCGGGCAATACGTCAATGGTTACGTTTTGTTGTATCGTATCAAGGCAGGTGGGGCATACAGCTACTCCATTGGCTGTAGCATTGTTTGATGCTATCAGGGTTACGGTATAGGTACCCGGACTGGTATAGGTATGTGATGGGTTGGCTAATACGGAGGTAAATGCATCACCAAAATTCCAATAGAAGCCGGTAGCATTGGTAGTCGCCGATGAATTAAAATTGATCGTGGTGGGGTTCATATTACACACCGGCTGCGGAGATGCAGTGAATGCGGCAACAGGGGAGGGCACCAGTGTAAAATTAATAGTCATTACATCATTGCAGGGGGATAGACCTGCACCACCGGGGGTGGCAAAGGCGATCTGCACTTGGCCGGTAACGGCAGCGCCCCATTGTATGGTAAATGTATTGCCGGTCATACTGATGAATGTACCCCCGGATACACTTACAAAACTATAAACAGTACCAGCATAACATGTTTGATCCACGCTGATGGTATATGTCATCAACGAATTCTGGCAGGAGCGGACGAGGAAAGGATTATTAATATAGCCAGGGCCAATGGGATTACGCCTTATCTCAACCGTATTACAACTTATCGTATCTGATAGGGTAAATAATGGCGGACAGGGAATGGAACATTGCGCTTTTGCAGTTTGAACGGATAAGGTGACAATGCAAATGAAAAAAGCGGAGGTAATACACTTTCTCATGTGGCAGTTATTTAATGGTTGTCGGAAGCACGGGGTCTCTTCTGCAGTTATGATGATGGCACTTCTTATAAAGTTGCGCAGCTATCAGCCGTTAGTTGGTTCACTATAGCAATATAATTGATTTACAGGGAAAGAAAGGGAAACTGATGGTATTGTTTTCCGCTCATTAAAAATATACATGGAGCGATGCAACCTTTCATGCAACTGTTTTACTATATATGACGTAATACAGCCTGTTAAATTAAGGGGTCACTTTTTTGTCTTCAGCATTTTCTTCCAGGAAGAGTCAGTAAAGCTAATATTGCTGCGCAGGAAAAAACCGAGAATGAAACCTATAGCCAGGCCAGCGAGATGTGCACTGTTGTCAATACCTGCGGTAAAAAAGCCAACCAGTAAGCTATAACCCGCTGTAAAAATGAGCAGGAATAAAACAGCGCCCCGCATACCTGCTTCAAATTTCTTAAATACGACAAAAGCAAGCATCAGGCCCTGTAAACTAAATATTGCACCGGAAGCGCCGACAGCCAGCACAGGCGTATTATACCAATTCATACTGAACAGCCCGGCACCGATACCTCCTATTATATAGACAAGCAGGAATTTCTTTAACCCAAGCGACTCTTCAGCAATGACACCGGCAAGCAGTAGCCCAAACATATTCATTAACAAATGCATCAACCCTCCGTGTATAAATATAGCAGTGATCAGGCGCCACCACTGGCCTTGTTGTACAGCAGGTTTATACAAACCTCCTGCATGAAAAAGATCTGCAGTTTGAAATTCAATAAATCCATAACCCGCAAAAACCATAATGATAAATACAAGACAATTAATCCAGATAAGTATGGGTGTGGCCGCAAAATCTTTCCTTGGCATTGCCGCAGCGAAAGCCATGCGGAGTTGGGCCATAGCTGATACATCGGGAGCTGCTGAAAATGCTTTTATTCTCTCTTCATAAATTCCGGGGATGACGATCATGATAAACCAGACAATACTGCCGATGCCAAAAGCCAGCAAGGCATACATTAAACGGTTTCCCATACGATCGTCAAACCGCTCATCCTGCATTTCAAGTATTATTGGGATTGTGCCCCGTTTATATAAACGGCTTTGTTTTGCAGCCTGCAGCAGGTAATCCCTGTCTTTAGTATTCGGCATTCTTTCCAGGTACCTGAAATCAATAGTAAGTCTGTCAAAACTTCCTGCCGACAGGTCGCTGAAGATGACCCATTTTAAACCCCTTCTCTCTGAAGATATATTGCTGGAATGTTGCTCATGGTATTTAATACCAATAAATATATTCGTTAACGCCACTGTATCACCGGAATTATTCATCACAGGTATAGCTGCGTACTTTTTGAAATTCAGCGTTTCATTTCGTTTACCACTCCGGGTGATGGCTTCTTCCCAGCCTGCGGCATCTTTTTTGGCAAACAGGGAATCTGGTTTATAATACCGGGCTTTCTTTGTTGCTATATCCCGGGCATATTGGACTAATTCAAGTTTGCCGGTCGCTTTATCAACAAGCGGCAATAAGAAAATCAGCGGCAGGAAGAGGTACAAAGCGCCAATGAAATAATAGCCGGTTCTCGGACTGCCACTTTCCGGATCCAGTTTCAGTAAGTGTAATCGGCCCCGCATAAAAAGCAACATCCATAAAAAAGAAAGGCCGATGGGCACCCACAGATGGAGTACATCCTGTTTTAACGGCAAAATAGCCCAATGGATATGCAATAGCCAATAGACGAATAAGTAACCCGCTATTGTGGTAATAGCTAGCCTTATCATCGGCAGGAAGACAAACTTTATTTTAGTACGGGTTTCATGCATATGCAGGCAAAAAAGTAAATATACAACCCGCCATCTGCATTTAAACTGTAGCTTGCAGTATGCGTTTTATAATTACCGCTTTATTGCTCCTGGCTCAATGTAGTGCACCAACCAAGCTGCCTGGCCCGCAAACCTTAGATAATTTCCCTGCCACTTATAAAGGCCGCTTTACCGATGACTACGGTATTATGTACAATATCAGCGATACGGTGTGGATACAGGAGCCTGGCATAAAATATCATTTACTGAAATATGATAGTGCCGGGCATTTTTTCATTGCCCGCAATGGAGCCGCCAATCCCAGTGAAGCCGGTTTATATTCCCGTATTGATGTAATACATTTTACTGGTATGGAACCCTGGGGTTGGGGCTTTTGCTTAACCGAATATAAGGCAAAGACTGTGGAAGAGGCTATTGCAACACAGGCTGCTGACAGGGCTAATCCCCGAAAAGGTTGTAATGGTTATCCTTTCTCCCGGATGAAAAGGGTAGAGGAGAAACAGTAGTAATTACTCTTTGCCACGCATCCCTGGGTTGCCATCATCAGGTTCTGCATAACCGTAATTGCTTGGATAGACAGCATTAACTACAGGGTGTTCGGTTAATTTTTTATAGGCAGCAAAAAATTCTTCATCGATCAGTCTGCTCTTATACGTAAACCAGTAATTATTCGATGAAAAGCCATCAACGCCGGAGAACATAAAACCCAAATCAAGCGCATATTTTTTAAGTTCATCCGTTTTATACCCGTTTATGTGAACATAGACCCGGTTATTACAATATGCCTGCCTTTTCTCATGCGTCGTGGTATATATCTGGCATATATAATTTACCATTCTATTTTTTTGCAGCCAGGTCATAAGGTTTTGTTTTTCATTGTTTGTGAGGCTACCTGTATAAATACCCCGCTGGTGCTTGTTAATAACGACTTGTGCTAATTTAGGAAACTGTTTGTGCAAGGCAGTATAAAAGGAATCTTCTACAAACTGGTAAGTACGTTTCGGCGTAATATTCCCTTCGGGGTAAATAATTAGCGCATAGGTATCATCCATAGTACCGAAAGGAACCCTATAAAGTCCCACCTTTAAGGTCCGCTCACCAGGCTTCAATAAATAAAACTGCCTGTTGCTGGTAGTGGGCATATCCTTGAATGATACACCAAAACCATAGCTGAGACTGTCGGTATAAGCTACCACACTATCGGTAGCCGGGGGATAAAAAAAACGCTTACCGGCAGCCCGCTCTTCCATTATGGGCTCTTTCCAAACGCCATTCTCCCGCAGTTTTAACCTGAAGGGGAATTTTGTTCCGTCATAATTATTCAGTTGGTTCCAGGCTGACACCATTAGTTCTTTGGTATGGGCAATCGTATCTAATTGCCATCTGCCCTGTGTATAGTATTCCCATTTTCCCATCTTCTTAGTTGTGTCCATATCCTGCACCATACCTCTTGCCCGTATGTGGCCATCGGGGAATGTAAAAATGGCGGTGGTAAATCTTGTATCCGGCTGTTGTGCAATGGTATAATCTATCAAACCATCCGCTTTGTAAAAAACTCTGGTGTTATTGCCAACCGCTGGTACGGACACACCGCAAAAAAAATAACTGTTATCTTCCAGTTCAAGGCCTATCGTATAATTGAAATGGCGGAAATCTTCTCCATTGTTATAAATAGTTACTTCGAAATAGAGCGGCGTTTCTTTTAGTGAGGGTAGTTTTTTGGCAATATCAGCTTTCCCACCATTCTGTGTCAGCACATTTTTAATATGAATAGCCTCCCTGTACCGGTTATAAATATAAAAGGTATCACGAATGGTTAGTTTCCTGTTAGTACCGGACACATCGGTCAACGGATAGGTATGGTTCTGGTTCTGTGATGACAAGAAGTCTTTTTGCGGCTGAGTAATGGCTAGCAGGGGAATAACAGATAGCAGGAAGAAAAGTAGCTTTTTTACCATAGACATTATTCAATACTGAAACAGGATTACTGCTTCTAATGATTCAAAATTCCGGATTTTACATAAATGAACAGGGACCATAAAACTACGCTTTGCCTCTTTCATTTAAACATGCACTAATATTTAAAGGTTAGCAGATGACAGGTGGCAGGGTTTGGTTTATAACTGCTATCACAATACAGTTTTTCAAAAACTAATCGTAGTTTTCACCTATGAAGCATTTCAGTATGGTATGGGTGTTTTTGGTAGCCGGGCTGGCTGCCAAAACACAGCCTGTGAGTGCTGAAAACACCTTTGCCGTAGTGGTGGGTGTGGCAAACTATGAAAACGAACGGATCAATTTAAGTTATGCCAACCGGGATGCGGTTGTGTTTGCAGAATACCTGCAATCAGCTGCTGGCGGGCGCATTTCGCAGGACAATATCCGCCTGCTAACGGATACCAATGCCACAACAGCCGCTGTGTATAATGCCCTGGCCTGGGTACAAAAGAAAACCGAGCTGGCCCGCATACAGGATGAAAAAGCAAAATGCCTGGTTTATTTCTATTTTTCTGGTCATGGTGATGTGGAAACCATGACCCGTGATAACCTGGGCTTCCTGCTCACGTTTAACTCTCCCCCGAATAATTATATGTACAATGCGGTAAGGCTGGAAGACCTGAACCGCTATGCGAATACCTTGTCAGTTGATCTGAATGCAAACGTGGTGATCATCACTGATGCCTGCCGTTCGGGCAAACTGGCCGGGAGCAAAAACAAAGGCTCATCACTTGTTGGAAAAGAACTGGCTATTGCCCGCAGCCGTGAAGTCCGTATTGCCTCCTGCGAACCGGAGGAGCTATCGATGGAAGATGAACGCTGGGGTAACGGCCGGGGTGTTTTTTCCTGGTATTTAATCAATGGCCTGAAAGGAATGGCCGACATTAACAAAGACAATAGTGTAACGCTGGATGAAGTAAAACAATTTGTGGCATCCAATATCAGTACAGACCCTGTGCTGAAAGAACTAAAGCACAGGCAAACACCGGTATTAAAAGGGGAGGGTACATTTAAGTTAGCCGCAGTACACCCCGAAACCAGGGACCTTGCATTGGTAAGCAGCCCGGCTGTTCCGCAGCCTGTGCCATTGCCCGATTTGTTTTGGCAACAACTAAACAATAGCCCTGTTGACACTTCAGACATCTTTAGTGTATTAGTAAAGGGAAATAAGGACAGCATCGTTTACCAGTTTATCCATCGCTTAAATGATTATCCCGGGTCGGCAATGGCAGGAAAGCGTGAAGACTTGATCCGGCTATTGCAAACCAATAAGGAGCAGTTCGCGGCCTTCATCGAAAAATGGATCGAATGGCTGCATACCAAAGCACAAACAGTCATCAATCAATACTTAGAAGGCGATGAAGCCGAACTGGAAAAGCGCCGCTATTATAATAATGGGAGGGGATACCAGTCCTATGCTGATATGCTCGGGGTTGCACTACTACTTGCAGATAAGGCAGACCCATTGCACAAAATCCTTTCTGTTAATCATCTTTATCTGTCTGGTGTGGCCCTGCGCCTGCAAATGCCCGCGGTGGATGCCGTTGCTCAGAGACAATTGCTGGAGAAAGCACTGGCATTTCAGTTACAGGCACAAACCCTGGATGATAATACAGCCTATGTACAAAATGAGCTCGGTATTTTATACAAGGAGAAAGACGATCTGAACAATGCGGTAAAATATTTTACCCGTGCCGGCGAACTGGCACCCAGCTGGTCATTGCCAAAAGCCAATCTTTGTGGTACCTATGCCCAGCTAAAGAAATGGGAACTGGCCAGAGAAAACGGGGAGGAGGCAGAACGCCTGCAACCAGGATCGCATACCACGCAAACCAATATGGGTGTGCTGCACGAGAGGATGGGCAACCTGCTGTATGCTGAAGAAAACTACCGGCAGGCTATTGCCATCAACGGACGTCATTACTTTCCTTTTGAGCGGCTTGGCAATATTTATTACCGCACCACACAATATGCGCTGGCTGATTCTTTTTTTTATGAAGCTGATCTGCGCAAGAAAGGATTTCATTTCCGCAAGTCTGGTTTTTTTACAGAACCGTGGGATATAGTAGCCACACCGGCCATGAAAATAATATGTCCGTTTGATACCAGTGTATTTCTGAAAGATGATATCATGGCGTTTCTGTACGTCGGGAAAATATACCAGTCAGAAGGGAACCATGCCATGGCCGAACATTTTTACAAAAAGATAATAGCACTCGACCCGCGCAACCCGCTGGTCTTTCATTATATGGGCAACATGTTTTATGATCAGGGGAACTGGGAGCGGGGCGAACTGCACTTTTTATTTGCGACTGACTATTACTTAAGCGATGAAAAGTTTAATCAATATGCAGACTCGTTAGTCCGGGGAAAAAAATATCCCTATAATCACACCTGTTTCGAAGATGCATTTCGTAAATCCTATTATGGTAAAATAGAAGATTATTATTTCCTGGCCCTTGGATATGAAAGAAACGGACAATATGAGAAAGCAGAACAATGGTATAAAAAAATAATAAGTCTTAACCCATCCTTTATCGGCCCCTATATTAAGTTTTGCGACATGCTGGAAAAGCAGGAACGCTTTGCCGATGGGGAAAAGTTATGGCAATCCTATGCGGCTTACGATAAATCGCAAAGCGATTGGGAACTGAACAACTATTACCGGCGTATCATCGGCCATTACCCGGAGAATGGTGACTGGTATTACCGGCTTGGCTTACTATTATATGAAAAAGCACAGGAGCCGCGGTTTGGCAATTACCTGGATACCATCATTTATTTTCCGAGGCAAAACAAAGAAGTTTTTATTGGCCCTGAAGAACGAAAAATGCTGGGTGCAACGCTTGACCTCGATGCGAACGATGGTCAACCTGATTTCATCAGCCTGGGAAATATCAATGAAAACATACAGTCTGTTAACCTTCCGGGAGTCAACATAACCGTTAACCCCGCTATGCGTACACTTACTCCAGCCCGGGATGCGGTATATTATCTTTCGATGGCTGATAGTTTGCTTGCAGATGAACCTTTACGGGCTGATATTCAGTTTAAGCTGGGCAATCTGTTTGTATGGAGAGGCTCACCAACACAGGCTTTTCCGCATTATAGCAAAGCCACAGCACTGGACCCCGCTAATGCAAGTATCCGCCTCAACCTCGTTGATGTATGCAAAGCGATTTATAAGCACCGGGCCGGCCTGGTACAACTCAGCAGGCTTTATGATTCAGCACAGATCAATTTTTCAAAAAGGCTGCTTTATAGCGAATGGCTGGTGCATGCGGGAGAATTTGCAAAAGCACAAAAACTAATTGCGGAAGCACAGCAAATATATCCCTACACAGTACCGGCCTGCTATGATTTATCCGGGCGCTTGCACCTGTTATCGGAACAAACTACAAAAGCTATCAACGCCTACAAGCAATACCTGCTTAGTTATCCCAACGATGCTGGCACCAGCTATACTCTGGCAAGGCTCTATGCATCAGCAGGCAATAAATCAGAATCATGGAAGTGGTTACAAACAGCCATCAAAAACGGGTTCAACTATGGCTATATTTTAAACTTCGATCCGGTTTGGAATGCCTACAGGAATACGGCTGCATGGGCTGGTTTGTTTAAACAAACTACCATAAAGGCTTACCGCAACCAACTCATTGAGGTCATACAATAATGGCTAAAGCAGTTGCTTAGGTGTTTGCTTGCAGGGCTTTCCGCTGGGGCAGGTTACTTTCCCCGCATAAAGGCTGGTCATCCGTTTTGCATCTTCCATAATCATATACCAGTTGGGAGTATTCTTCGCCGGGCTCATATAGGTTCTTAATGACTCTAAAAAGAAATGCGTGAAGTAGGAATTATATTTTTCAGTAATAATGGCCCGTTCATCGCGGCTTGCAGCTGTGAAGAGCAGGTTGACAGGTTTTTTCTGCAAAAATAGCGATGACATATTGGGTGTAAAATACCGGATCGGCCCTTTGGCTGCTGGTGGCTTAATCGTTGTTTTGGGTTTTTTGATTTCCACCGTATCGTTGCAGCAATCACTCAGTACAATGTTCATGCGTGCGCCTTTTGCGACGATGGTCTTGTAAATATCTTCTATATTCAGTGCCATCTTGATTGGTTCGGGGCGGGGTCGTTTATTGGGGTCACGCAAATCTAAAAAGGGGAACTGTCGCTTGGGTTGTTTTTGATCAGTAAATCCATGCCCGGAATAATAGAAAACGACAATGTCGTTTTTCCCAGGCTTTAGTTTAGCCAGGGCCGTTTCAACTGACGTTTTATTATAACGGCTACCATAGACAGAATCAACAAATATCCGTATGCCCAGGCCATTTTCTGCTATGTCGGTAAAAGCATTGACGACTTTACGGGCATCCTGCAATACATCGGGTGCAAGGGTGGAATCGTAGGTACTGGCAACAATCAACAGGAACATACGGGTATCCTTTGTTTCCACACCAAAAGGAAATCCGCCTTTTGTATTTTGCCTGGTGAACAGGTTTTTATAGAGATAATGTGTTGGATCAAAATAGGTCTCTACCAGTGGCTTATTCTTCACCAGTTCTTCATGGGGCAGATAATATCCTTTTAGCAAATTGCTTTCGCCGGGAGCAGCGGCCACGTCTTCTGGCAGCACAGCCCATGGGGTAAAATACAGGCCACCTGTATTTTTTAACCAGAAATAATGCGGCCCTTTCAGGTTTACAAGATTTCCTTTTAACGTGTTGACGATATTGATAGTAGTGCTGGTGTACAATACATAGGATGTATCTGTACCCGGTTGCTCCTGTATTTCCATTTCGAGCAATGTATTACCTGTTTTGATCCGTGCAATGCCGGTACCATTACCTGATAATACTAAACAGGTTTCATACAAATTCGTATCCGCCGTTCCGGGAAAACGGTATTGCAGTTCATACCAGTCCTGTGCTGCCACACCAAGGGGTAACAGCAAAAGCATATATACGGCTATGCGGAATTTGATTTTCATCTGTTCACTGTAAAAATCTGTATTTTTTCTTGATTAAAATCATTGTGCTTACAGGCGCTTCTTTTGGATATCCTGACGTTTTTTTGTAATATTAGTGCTTAAACTCAAATGCGTATGAAATGTAAGTCACCAAAACCCATCTACCTGTTGGCTGCTGCCATGCTCTTTACTGCCACCACCTTTACGGCTTGTGGAGGCGGAGACAAGAAAAAGGATGAACCTGCTAAAACAGACACGCCTGTATTGAAAGCGCCAGACACACCTGTGGTAACAATGCCTGATACGCCTGCTAAAACGGGTGATACGCTGAAACCGAAGGAAAAACCTACGGCTCAGGGGGATTAAGCGCTCTGTTTAAAAGATTCACCATCCTGCTTTGTTTTATTACGGAGCAGGATTTTTTGTTGCTGTAACAGCAGGTTCCGTCGCCGGTTTCTTTACCTGGCTTGTATTATGCCTGTGATAATGTCCGAGCTTATGTACCAGCCAATGCTCCAGCTTGTGATGCAGTGGTATCAATATCGCGGCCATCGCTACAAATATCAATATCTCAAATACAGGATTATGATGGGTCAGGTTAGCCACAAAGGGATGGAAGAACAGGGTAAGGTATTCAAAAAGGAACAGGAGGGAAAGCACACCTAATAGCCGCACCACTTTCGGATGTACCTGTACACGGCTTAACAATAATGTAAGCAGGAAGATTCCAGGAATAAAAATGGCGATCAGTAATAATTGTAATTGCTGGTTTCTTTTCTTGGCCAGTCTGCGCTGCTCTTCCACCAGTTCGTTTTGCCTGAATTGTTCATTGATCGTAATCACCTGCGCTTCACGTATGCGTGAGCGGCTGTTGATGGAGTCATTCAGCCTGCGCAGATAGCTGATATACGAAAAAGCACTGTCATACCGGTGTTCCTCCTGGAAATAGTCGGATAGAAATTGCGCTGCACTCAATTCAGCTCCGCTAAAGCCTCCCTGCCTGGCCGACTGTAAAGAGAGTTTAGCATAATAAGCCGAAGAGTCTGGCCGGTTCAGCTTGCGGTACACATTCGCCAGGCCAAGTGCAGCTTCACTGAGTACTTCTTCATTATTTACCTCCTGCAAATAAGGAATACTGCTTTTATAATGTTGCTGTGATTGTAAATAACTGTCCAGCTTGAAGTAGCTGTGTCCAAGGCCGGTCATAGCCATGCCCAGGTGCTCACTGTTGCCTTCTTCTTTGGCAATCTGTAAGGATTTACTAAAAAACAAAAAGGCAGAATCTGATATATTCAGCCGGTTGTACGTATCACCAATATTGAGGCTGATATTAAATTTAAAATCCTTCACATCATTTTTTACTATTATCGAATCGGCCCGGCTGTAGTACTTTAAAGCTTCCCGGTAATCCTCCTGTAATGCATAAATGATCCCAATATTCATCAGTACACTGGCGAGGTTGCGGGGTTTGTTTCTTTTCTCCTCCAGCTTTAGCTTTTGCAGGTTGAGTTCAAGTGAGCGGGGATAGTTGCCAATTTTGGTAAACGTATTCGCCATAATGCCCAGCGAACGGGATTCGCCTTCTTCATCTTCAATACGCTGGGCAAGGTATAATGCCTGCTGGGCCAGTTGCAGAGCGGAATCAGGTTTGTACCTGTTCATGGCACTGGCTGCCGACCACATAAGCCTGACTTTTGTGGTATCCTCTGTGCTGTTTGCTAATACTTTCAGCAGACTGTCAGCCCTGCCTTTTTGCGCAGACGCACCAGTGCCGATCAGTACACAGGTAATCCAAACCAGGATTGGAGTGAGATAACGGAAGGTTTTGGCGGTAGGGGTAAGCATGGTGGCTGGTTTCTGTGACACTGGTTAAAATTATGAAGTATTTATGGGATATACCCTCTTTATGCATCCTATTCAGGCTGGATTGTCGTCTCAAATGATATTTGCCCGATTCAACGCCTTCAGCTATTTTAGGATAACATTAAAACCGCATTATGAATCTACCTTCTATTACCCGTTCGTACCAAAAGACCAAACTGCTCTTCTTGTTTGCTATTGTCAGTACGGCAAGCCATGCGCAGGAGAATTACTGGCAACAGGATTTGCAATACACGATTAATGCCACGCTGAGTGACAAAGATCATAGCATCACCGGCAATGAAACGATAATCTATAAAAACAACTCCCCGTCGTCACTGTCTTATATCTGGTTTCATATATGGCCCAACGCCTACAAAGACACCAGCACAGCTTTATTTCGCCAGATAAAAAATGATGCTTCCCGATCCAAAAAACTGGCCGACCCTGTTTTTGGGTATATTGATCAGCTGGCATTTACCGTCAACGGAACGGCTGCCAAAACGGAAGCACACCCGCTGCATACAGATATCATAAAAGTATTGCTGGATAAGCCATTAGCCTCCGGCGAATCTGTTACAATCGCCACTCCGTTTCATGTAGTATTGCCATCTTACTTTTCACGTTCTGGTTTCGCCGATGGGGAATTTATGGCTTGTCAATGGTATCCTAAACCAGCAGTATTTGATGCTGATGGCTGGCATGAAATGCCTTACCTGGATATGGGCGAATTTTATAGCGAGTACGGCACATACGATGTAAGCCTGACTGTACCTGCTGAATATATAGTGGCCGCAACAGGCGCATTGCTTACCCAGTCGGAACTGGATGCTTATAAAGCAGCCGGTGCCGTAAATGCAAAGGAAAGAAAGGGAAAACCGGAATTATACAAACCGGCTGCAGGCGGTGCTACAAAAACATTGAAATACCATGCTGAGCAGGTACCTGATTTTGCCTGGTTTGCCGACAAGGATTTTGTCATCCAGTATGATACAATCAAACTTGGCAATGGCAAAGTAGTTGATGCTTTTACGTACTATCACAATAAAAAGAAAACGCTTTGGGAAAACAGTATTGATTATGTAAAGGATGGCACCCATAAGTATAGTGAATGGGTTGGCGACTACAGCTATCCTGTGGTGCAGGCCGTGGAAGGACCAGCCAATAACTCAAGCGGTGGAATGGAATACCCCATGGTAACGCTGATTACCAGCCCTGAAGCTAAGAAAGAGGCCCTGGATGGTGTGATAGCGCATGAAGTGGGGCACAACTGGTTTATGGCCATGCTGGGCAGCAATGAACGGATGCATACCTGGCAGGACGAAGGGCTGAACAGCTATTATCATTTCCGCTATGAAGCGGAGAAATACCGGTATAACTCCATCTTTGGCAGTGCCATTCCCGACGATGTAAAAAAACTGTCTGCTGAAGATTTTATGAGAACCATCTACAGGGTGATAGAGGCTAACCTGCCCATGGAATCGGCGATGGAAACGCCTGCAGATAAATTCCCCAACAGCGATGAGTATGGCATTGTATCTTATGTAAAAACAGCATTATGGTTATATATGCTGGAGGCTGCGGTCGGTCGTGAGAAAGTGGATGCCGCTATGCACAACTACTTTAACAAATGGAAATTCAAACACCCGCAGCCAAAAGATCTACAGGCGGCCTTTGAAGAAGCCTTGGGCACAGACCTGGATCAGTATTTCGAACTGACAAAAAAGACGGGCAAATTTGAATAGCCAGCGCAGATGATAGAACTATATTGAAAAAGCCGGCAATACTTTTTTGCCGGCTTTTTATTTACCGCATACATTACCAGTAAGCCGTAATTTCACAATCAAATTTTTAGTATGGAACTGGGCATTAGTATGTTTGGCGACAATCATTATGATAAGGACGGTAAACCGTTAGCACCCGGTTTGCGGCTGCAGGAATTAATTGAAGAGATAAAACTGATGGATGAAACCGGTCTCGATTTTTTTGGTATTGGCGAACACCATCGATCTGACTATGCAGTATCGGTTCCGGAAATAGTGCTGGCTGCAGCGGCCACTGTGACGAAAAAGATTAAACTGGGCAGTGCTGTGAACGTACTCAGCTCCTCTGATCCTGTAAGGTTGTATCAAAGTTTTGCCACCATTGATTTATTGACCAATGGCCGGGCCGAACTGGTGGCGGGGCGTGGAAGTTTCATCGAATCCTTTCCGCTTTATGGTTATGCCCTGGAAGATTATGATACCTTGTTTGATGAAAAGCTGGAATTGCTTGACAGGATCAATAAAGAAAACCCTATTACCTGGAAAGGGAAACACCGGGCAGCTTTGCATAAGCAACAAATATTACCAAGGGCATTCAATGATAGACTGAATATATGGGTGGCGGTAGGTGGTACACCGGAAAGTGTATTACGTGCAGGCCGCATGGGACTGCCTGTCATTTTCGCGATCATTGGTGGTGCGCCGGAACAATTTCAACCACTGTTTGAATATTATAAAAAAGTGTATGATGGCTACGGCCACAGCCCCGCAGATTATAAAGTGGGCGTACATGTGCATGCCTTCTTTGGTGATAACAGCCAGCAGGTGGCTGACGAATATTATCCCATATATGCGGCGCAAATGAACAGGGTAGGTGCCAGCCGTGGATGGCCGCCTTACCAGCCGCAACAATATGATGCAGGCCGGGGCAAGGGTGGTCATTTGATAATTGGTGATGCCAGTGAAGCCATTGAGAAAATACTGGAAATGCAGGAAATGTTTGGCCTTACCCGCTTTTCTGCCCATATGGATGTGGGTGGCCCTTCTCATAGTTCGCTAATGAAGTCGATAGAAATTTTTGGAACAACCATTGCACCGCAGGTACGAAAAGCATTGGCCAAATAAATCTGTTAAAGCTTTTTAAGAATTCATTTAACATAGGTTTTTATTTTTTGCGTTTAGCTGGAAACAACTAAACGATGCACAAGCCACTCCACCTGCTCGCAGCAGTATGCTGCGCCTTGCTCTCGTATGGGCAACAGACAGACTCGATTGTTTTTTTTTATACAAGCCGGATCAATACCAGCTCAGTGCACAGGATAAAGTAAAGCTGGATGCATTTCTTTTACAAAACTGGGATCGACTTACCATTCATGGCTATACCGATGAAACGGAGGGCGAGGAATACAATTTGGAGCTTAGCCGCAAGCGATCTGACCAGGTATTCCAGTATTGTGTGGCAAAGAAGGTGCCGGCTGAATCTATCAACACCCAATACTTTGGCGAGTCGGTACAGCTTGGGGATTATACCACCCGGGAAGGACGTGCAATCAACCGGCGGACAACACTTGTAGGATTTCGTTTTCCGAGAGTAGCAGTAAAACCCAAAGAGGCCAAAGCCGATCCGATGATACCAGTTACAAAAACACTGGACAACGGATTTATTATTACCTACCAACCCGGCGGCATACCGGAATACCTCGCCGCCAATTTTGCAGCAGGCACCGGTATGAATTTTCAATTGCTGACCAATACGGTGGAGACGCGGCGAAATAACCTGTATAATAATACCACCAATGGTGAAATCCTTTCTTCTGTACTGATTATATGCGGCACACAAGCGGGGCCATGCAAACTGGATTCGCCCATTCTGATGAAAGTGCCTATTCCCTTCAAAACAAAATGCCCGATTGAGAAAGTAAAATTTTTCAATGCTGTGGCCGAAAACGGGAAGCGCATCTGGCAGGAGCAATCAAAGGACTTATTTCCTGAAGAAATAAACGGCGTGCAATATATACGGCTGTGGATGGATGATTTTTGCGGTTGCATCAATTTTGATTTTAAAGTTGATCCGGATTGTTTTGATACCGATAGTACAAGGGTTTTCTATACAAATGGCACTATCAAAAACCTGACTACGGAACTCGAGGGGCTGAACAGTGTATATCTGCCGCGGAAAATAAATGACAGCACCCATAGTGTTGTGTTTATAAAAGATCAGGCTCATAATGCTTCGCTCAGCTTCCGCCTGCTGCATAACCGGCGTAATGTACGCAGCTTCCGCAATGTACCTGTTACCACCCTGCCATACGATTCTGCTGCCAGTCAGTACCGGCTGAGTACCGGCACCGTCCGCATTTATTTTCCTAAACAGAAAGTAGAACAGTTTATGCTGAAGGTGAATACAGACAAATACAGGGTGTACCCGGATGGCAATAAACTGGAGCTTGTGTACCTGAACCGGCATGATGAAAAAATCCACATAGATTTTTCCGTTAAAGGCAGGCGTGGCTACCAAATGCCGGTAAGCAACCTCTCTCTTGATTCAATACCGTATGATGCTGCAAAAGGCGCATATATCATTGATAAAGCATTTTTGAAAAACCTCAGGGAGAAGAGGAGTATGTCCGCAACGGCTGCCAGGTAGTCCAGCCTGGCATGTGAGAAAGGGGCGGGGTGTCTGTATGAAAGCATAAGAATTAGTACATTCACCCCGCTATGGCAAAAAATATATTAACCCGTGACAGCCAGTTTACCGTACGTGAAGAAAAAATCCTTGCCTATATCCTGCTTGTAATTTTTACCGGGCTTTTTTTATTCCTCATTATTTATGGGATTACTAATAATGATGTTACCGCCATGGTAATATCCGTTTTCGGGGCAGGCCCGGCATTTCTTTTTTTCAACAAAGCCAGGAGTACCCGGGTATATATCCGGGTCAATATCCGTGGAATTTATATGGACGAAGTATTACTGACCAGTTGGGATAATTATTTAAAAGCCTATATCACCCAAAAGCAAAAGGCATTTGCTATACAGGACAATTTTGTACTGGTAGTGGAATACCGGAAAAAGGATGATCCTAAAACAGGCCTGCGCAAACAGATAGCATTAACGAACACCCAAAACCAGTCGGAGGAAGATGTGCTGGCAGCCATTCAGTTTTTCTTCAGGGAATTTCAGCGTGGGAAAATGCTAAACGTTTAAGTTTCCTGGTTTAACGTTGTTTAAGATTGAAAACGTTCATTTTTGTTGACATCGTTATTTATACAGTCGCTAAGCTTCAACATTACATGCTATGGCAGGTTGTTTATTTCTTCTTCGCTCAACCCTAAAAACATGGACAACTTCTGCCGGTTAGGCCCGAATATAAAAAACAGGAATATCAGGACGCCTGCAAGGGCAATAAAAGCATAATTGCCTGTAAGCAGGAAGCACACAATACAAAAGATAGCAGGCCCTTCTATCATAGCCCATAACAAAATGGAGGCTGCCCTGTATTTTTCAAACTTCTGCACGGCGGTTCCATTATCTTCCCTTATTTGTTGTAAGGCCTTCTTAAACTTCCTTGTGCCTAAAAAGAAACCGGCGGCAGCAAGTGCAATGGCCACTACCTGGAAGATACTATCCATATCCTGGTGTGCGGGCTGCCAATACCGGCTGTTGATCATCGCCAGTACTATTACGGCGAACACGATTTGACCGATCAGCATCACCATATGTATAATGGTGAGTGATCGCATGGAAGAACTTTGTTTTGGCATTGGTTTATTTTTTACTAATCCTGTACAGTACGCCCATGTCAGTAACAGTATATAACATTCCGTTCAGGTAAGCCACATCCCGGAAGCGATCACTTTTATCCACGAGTAAGCGTTCTTCGCCAACAACTTTATTATTGGCGATAACTAACCGGGCAATATGCTGGCTGCTGAGGCCACAGATAAACAGGTTATTTTTCCACTCGGGTATGGCGTCTCCTTTATAGAAAACCATGCCGCTCGGTGAAAGTACCGGGTCCCAATAATAAACCGGCTGTTCCATGCCAGCCTGTTGCTGTATGCCACCACCGATGGAACTACCGCCGTATTCAATACCATAGGTTATAACAGGCCATCCGTAATTTTTACCGGCACGGATAATGTTTAGCTCATCACCACCACGGGGCCCAAATTCCGCTTCCCATAGTTCACCGGTTACAGGATGTATATCCAGGCTTTGTGCATTGCGGATACCATAAGCAAATATCTCCGGCACAGCACCTGCTTTATTCAAAAATGGATTGCCGGGGGCAGGCTTGCCATCAGTCGTTATCTTAAATATTTTACCGAGTCCTGAATTAAGCTGCTGAGCCTGGGCACGGCCTTCCGGGATAGAACGTTCACCTGTGCTTACAAAAAGGTGGCCTTCTTTATTGAATAACAGACGGGAACCAAAATGCAAACTGCTTTTAAGTGCAGGGGTAGCCCTGAATATCACCGTTACATTTTCTACCAGTCCTTTTGCTTCGTTCAACTGGCCTTTGGCTACGGCCATCAGGTTACCGTTTCCGCTTTTTTCGGAAAAAGACCAATAGATCATTTTATTGGTGCTGAATTTTGGATCTGGTGCCACATCAAGCATACCACCTTGTCCGCCGGCATCTACTGCCGGGAACCCCGTTATTTTTTTTACAAGCGACCCATTCGCATTATGTATTTGCATGTAGCCACTTTTTGATGTTATCAGTAAGCGACCATCGGGCAGGGGAACAATGGCCCAGGGACTGCTTAAGTCCGATGCCAGTTTATCGACCTTATAAGGGGTAGTGGTATGTACACCGGCAACTCTTGTTTGACCGGGAAAGGCAGGTTTATATTTTGTATTGGCTTTTTTGGTTTCCACAGGAAGTTTCGTAGTATCACCATCAGCCGGTTTGGGATTATTGTTGTTATTCGCACAACCACTATTTGCGAAAGCGAAAGAAAACAGGATAAGGAAGGAACTGTTTTTAATTAACATAGCTTCAATTTATGGTGTAAAAATAGAGTGACTCTGTGATATTTAACGACTGATTTTACAGGTGGTAATATGCTTAACTTTGACAGATGCAAGGTTCCGGATTCAGACGTTTATTTTTGGCAATAACCTGTGCTTTTTTTTCTTTCACTATCCAGGCCCAGGGACTATACCAGGTTAGTTTTAACCGTGATGGAAGTCTTGCTTATTTATCCTTGCTTTCTGATCGGGAAGTGCTGATGCGTATTTCAGCTGAAGGCCAGCTGATGGAGTGGGGGATGGAAGTCCAGTCCATATACAGCCGTGAATACTATGCCCCAAAACTACAGCCCTATATGGGCAGAGTGGAATACTATGGCCCTGAGGCAGATTCTGTTCAACGGGGAAAAATCAGGAGTATAGGAACTGCTTATTTTACCTACTATGGCATGAGCGATACAGAGGAGAAGCGGGGTAAGATCCGATCGATTGGCTCAAATATTTTTGATTATTTCGGCGATTATGATAATAAAGCACTTCGGGGGAAGTTAAAATACATTGGCAGTACACCGCTTGATTTTTATCTGGCCTCAGAAAATGAGGCTATTGCCGGTAAGCTGCGATCGGTGGGCAACACCACCATACAGTATTATTCTTCATTTGATGACAGGATGATACGTGGAAAACTCAAAAGTATCGGGTATGAACGATATACCTGGTATACATCAACCGACCGGCCGGGTTTTGGGGGCATGTTGAAAACTGGGCGTCTGCGTCAGCAAATAGGCAGTGTTACCTATATCATTTTGCAATAAGTTATACACATACCAGCCCGTATAGCTGCTCAAAAAAAATCACTACGTATTTCTACTGTTGGGTTGTAAAACCAAAAGTGCCTAAATTAGTTTGTTAAAAAAATTGTTAACTCAATCAAACACCACACACATGAGAAAACTTTTTTATTCTTTAGGCATTGCAACCATTTTTGCCGGTGCCTTAATCAGTTGTAAAAAATCTGCAACCGATGCACCGGCTGACAATAGTCAGTTGACCGATGCAGAAAAAAGCCTGATTGTTGCAGCAGGCTTCAATGGCAACTGGGCCGAACGCTCTCCGGAGGGCGGCTACCTTATTGAAGGCGATATTTTATTGACCAGGGAACAATTACAGGAAATGTCCGGTGGTTTGCCATTGCACGAATTGATTGTTGCCAACGAAGAACATTATCGCACGACAAATGTGGTAAGTACGCCGGGCACAGGGCAGCGTACAATCACTGTCCGTCTCGGCTCTGGCTTTCCCGCACATTATTCCACTGGTTTAGACCAGGCATTAGCCCGGTACAATAACCTGAACCTGCGTATCCGTTTTCAACGGGTTACTTCGGGCGGAAATATAGTCATTACGGGCTCCAACCTCGGAACATCCGGCGGTGGTTGCATCCTCGGACGGGCAGCGGGCTTTCCATCTGCCAGCGGAAACCCATCTCCCGGCTTTACACTTAGTACCAGCAGCTGCGCTACCAGCTACCTGAATACAGCTAACAAAGCGGATGAGGTAATTGCACATGAAATCGGTCATTGCATTGGCTTCCGTCACACAGACTATATGAACAGGAGCAGCTGCGGACAAAACTCCAACGAAGGCTCTGCAGGTGTGGGTGCCGTGCATATTCCCGGCACACCAACTACGGTTACCGGTTCGTACAACTCATGGATGATGGCTTGTACAAATGGCAGCCCTGCATTCAGTTCTGCTGATAACACTGCATTAAACTATGTGTATTAATACAACTTAGTTCAGGAGAATCCCTTTCTGTCAAGAAGGGGATTTTTTTATGCTTTTAGCAGGGCTTATTAGTATTTTTATTTCCGGCACACCACAACATGATTAAACGAAACCTGTTTGAAAAACTATTGATCAGCCTACTGGCAGCATATGCATCTATGCTTATGCCTGTCTATGCACAAACAGGGGCTTCCAATTATCATTCAGACAAACCTTATTACACCGCATCCTGGCAACAGGATCGGCCTGCTTCAATGAAGGTTGCCCGGCATACCGGTGAACATTCTGCTATAGTACAAATTAGCAGCGCAGAAGAACTGGAGAAGCTTGGCAAACAAGCGTTGCTTACTCCGGTAAACGATGAATGGAAACTTTCTCCATCGGCAAGCGGTCTAAAAAATAAAAAAGCAAGGGAGCGGTTTTTTATTTTAAGCAGCAATAACCTTACTGACCTGTTGGCGGTACTGCATAAAATGGGCGCTGTTACTATTCACCATACCGACAGTTTATCTTCTTCAGTACTTATCCGTTGCCTTGCCGAAACAGTGTATACACAATTACTGCCACTAAAGGAAGTGATTTTTATAGATGAAAAAGTGGCCCCGAAAGCAGAGATTGGCATCATTGGGTACAACAGAAGTTTCCATGGCCTGAGTGCCGTTGATTATGCTATACCCGGCGCCAATGGTAAGAATATTGTTGTGGGTATTAAAGAGCAACGCATGGAGGCAGCGGATTTGGATCTGCACAGACGTGTCCTTCCTTCATCCATCGCAAGTAATGCGATAACCAACCACGCCACGGTTATTTCTTCTATTATTGGCGGGGCAGGCAACAGTTTTTATGATGGGCGTGGTATTGCCAATGCCTGTACATTTTTCCCCAGCAGTTTTGATAATTTATTTGCCGATAATGCAGGCATCCTTAACACAAATAAGGTAACAGTCCAAAACCATTCTTATGGCACCGTTATCCAGCAGTTTTATGGCGCTGAAGCTGTAAGCTACGATGCCCTTGTATGGGGGAATAAAAATATAGTTCCAGTTTTTTCAGCCGGCAACCAGGGAACTGGTGCAGCCACAACAGGCAATTATGCCAATATACCCGGTTATGCCAACCTTACCGGTAATTTCAAAATGGCTAAGAACTGTATAACCGTTGGTGCTATAGATAACAAAAATAATATCCCTGCTGAGAGTTCATCCGGACCGCTTTATGATGGGCGATTAGCCCCGCAATTAATTGCCCTCGGCCCAAATGGCAGTTCTGATGCTGCTGCTGTGGTAAGTGGCACCGCTGCCGTACTGCAACAGGTATACGCCGACAGTAACAGCCAGGTACTTCCGCCGGCATCCCTCATCAAGGCGGTATTGTTTACCAGTGCCGATGATCTACACCGCAGTGGTATTGATTATAAAACAGGTTACGGGTTGCTCAACAGTTTTGAAGCTATAAAAACCGTACAGCAAAAAAGATATGATGGCGGCAGCCTTACACAAGGGCAACAATGGATAAAAAATATTACGGTGCCACCCGGTACAGCACAGTTAAAAGTTACGCTTTCCTGGACAGACAGTGCAGCGCAGGTAAATAACAGCAAGGCATTGATAAACGACCTTGACCTGGAGATAACAGAAGTAAACAGTGGCACAATATATCGCCCCTGGGTACTCAGTACATTTGCCCATGCAGACTCATTGGCTAAAGTAGCAACTAGAAAAAAAGATACGCTGAATACAACAGAACAAGTCAGTATTGCATTACCGCCGGCAGGCCTATACCAGGTTAAAGTTACCGGAACAAACATTGCTAACACACAGGTTGCTTTCCATATTGCATACAGCACAGACACGTTAAATACATTTCGCTTTATCAGTCCTCAACATACATCCGACATTAACCGGGATGAAAACCCCTTTGCTGATATACGCTGGCGCACATACGTAGCAGATACTAATCACACCGGCAATTTATATATCAGCTATAATGGCGGTGCCAACTGGCAATTAGTAAAAGCAGCCCATAAAATCTATACGAACTACTATCAGTGGGGAGTGAAGGACACAGCCAGCAGGGCCATATTCCGCATGGAAACCAGTTTCGGTGATTTTTTGTCGAATGAATTTGTGCTGAGCAAAGTTACAAACCCGGTTATCGATTTTCTTTGTGACGATTCGTTTGCCCTGTCATGGGACAGGCATATGTATGCCAGCAGTTATAAAATTTACACACTTACCGACAGCCCTTACCTGAAACATATCCGTACTGTGACTGATACATTTGCTGTTATGAACAGGGCATTGTACACGGGCAACGTGTATGCAGTGGAACCCGAATTGACGAATAATATTCCTGCTGCCAGAAGTATTGCCATTGATATTACACAACAAGGAGTAAAATGCTTTTATAAAACATTCTATTATGTATTGCTGGATGAAAACAGGTTAGAATTACGGCTGGAGCTCAGCGCACCGGCTTATGCGGATTCTATTTTCTTTGAGCAGGTAACAGCAGGCGGCGGATTATTAAAATCAGCAGGAACACTGAAAACGAATATGGCCAGCCTGTATACACAACTTGTAAATGACATACCGCAAGGCACTACGTACTGGCGGGCTAAAATTAAATTGAAGTCCGGCGCTTTTGTTTATACAGAAATAATTCCGGTAATAAGTTCCGGCAGCAGGCAAATTTTGTTTTACCCAAATCCCGCCGTCAGAAGCACCCCGCTTTCATGGATAATCCGGCAGGGTACTCCGTCGAGCAGCCGTCTTCAACTCTTTGATGGTACGGGCAGGCTGGTGGCTGATTTTGCTGAATTGCCTGTAGCGATTAACTTAACGCATTTACCGGCTGGGTTCTTTATTTATAAATTGCTTAGCAGGGACGGACTTGTTTTAGAAACAGGTAAACTCATTTTACTATAAACTATTCAAGTGTATAGTAGCTGTACTTCACCGTAAGTTTCTGTCCGGCTGCTATTTCCACTTCCCAGGATATTTCGGCGGTGCCATATTTTTTCCTGTTCTTACCATTGTTGTCAGCCGATATAAAATAACCCGGTATCACTTTGTTAATGCGGATTTTTATTTTCTTATCCTTCAAATTATTGATGGCTACCTGGCCATTGACGGTCTGTTTTGTATAATACCGCTTGTTCAGCCATACAGATTCTGCTTTTTCTGTTGTTTTTATTTCCTCATCATTCTTTACCTGTACATCCACCGCCCTTGAAATTTTTATCTCTGAGTTGCCTTTAACAGCCGTGTAGAAAATCTTTGATTGTGACAGCGGCTGACCCGTTTTTCCCAATACAAACACAGGACCCGAGGTAAGCGGGGCCGTGCCCGGATTTTCCAGTACAAAACTGTGGTAAGCCTGTATGCTGTTTTCACCCTCAAGGCCGGGACTGTTGACAGGCAAATCAGCCGTGTACAACTCACTATAATTAATCGTCGTACTCATAACCGGCACAATCACCCTTGCATTTTTTTCCAAATCAAGTACACCCAGGTTATAATAATAGAGGTCTTCATTCTTCTGTCCATCCTTGTCTGCATTATCAGTATCCGCGTCAGCCGCTGCAGCTGCCCATTGGTTGGTTATGGGGAAGTTTCCGGCAAAAGATGCATTGCCGTTTTGCTGCGCATTAAAAAAATTATACCGGGCGTTATTGTCATAGCCAGCCATGAGCATACTTTCATTGATATAAGTAATACAAGCTGGATCGATTTGATCTTTGTAAAACATTTCGGGGCTGCCGATAATGATATCCACCGGCATACCCAGGTATGCAGTTTCATGGTTGACAATTGTTGCTTTCATTTCCAGCTTAGCCTCCTTGTCGTTGATAACATTGAGCAGGTAGGAGGGCTGCCATTGCACGCCGTTTTCCAGGCTAATGGTAGATGCCAGCACTGATGTCACTTCTTTATTCACTTTAACCTTGGCAACAGGTATAATGCTGTCTGCAGCAACTGTGCTGCCCGGGCTCGCTGCCGTTTCAAACCAGGTAAAATTAGCAGCCGTCGTTATAACCGTACTCCCGGATGCTTGTGTAACAGTGACCATACCTGAGCGCTGATCATAGCGTATTAATTTACCGCTTAATTTCCGCAGGTCAGTGTTTACGGCATTGCCATATAAAGTGATTTGCTGGCCGGTATTGGCTTCCAGGAACTCTCCCAGTGTAGAAGCAGTTTTGCTTATTTTAAAGGTATCCGTCTTTACAATCACAGAATTAAGCGTTGTTTCTTTTCCCAGCACCACCCAATAGGTTCCGGTCAGAACCTTTTCCGGCGCTTTGATGTAAAAACTCTTTTCTGTTACGGCTACCATACCTTCCCGTTTGACAAAGCAGGTGCCATTTTTAAAAATGCCCAGCCGGGCCGGCTTCAGTGTCTGCACTTGCTGACTGGTGGCTGCTGCACTAATAACAATCAACAAAATATACAGGGATGTTTTCTTCATGTTCTGTTTTTTGATAGTTGAAAAAGGGCCGGATTAAAAACAGGCTGTTACTTATCAAATGCTGTAATCTTTATTTTTTTACCATCAACTTTCAGGCTGCGGCCGTTTGCATTCAGTTCCTGGTCCTGTTTGGCTTCACTGCTGAGGAGGTTATCTATATAGGTAGCAACTTTGGTATCAGCGATAGTAACATCTTTACCGTCATACAGCGCTTCGGATATATAGGAGTTGAGGAGGTTGGCCACATTACTTTTAAAGAGTTGCGGTGTTCCGTATATATCACACCCGATAATCTTATCGCCGGTTACGGCCACCAAACCTACAATGGTGGAGTCCTGCTGAATTGATTTAAGGAATACATCGGTGTACTCTTTTAGCTCGTTGGTATAATTCGCTGACTGGGTTACCGCAGTATAGGTGCCGGTGCTTGTTTTCGTGCCATTCATTGAATTAATGGAAGCCACTTTGTCCCATACCTTTCCCTGGCTTTTTTCTTTCACAATACTTTTGCGCACCGTGTTGTTGATATTGCTGTGGTAGGAGGCAAAGGAAGTACCGGTACTGCCAGCTGACCAACGGCCATGCTCCACACAGTAAACGGGTATTTGCATAGTCTGGCCGGGGCATATCAGCGTATCTTTTTCAATTACACGGTCCTGCTTACCACCTTTTACAATATCACCCATACCAATAATGATCGTGTCTTTGGATGTGTTGCTGAACTGCAGGGTATTCACTGTACCACCAGCAGAAAGCTCCTGTACTTTAATTTTTGACTGGTTCAGGGCTGTTTCAAGTGTGGTGTATTTGCCCATGTTCTTAAACGCAGCATAGAGCGACGGTTTGGCCTTTATATAATAGAGCTTTACTTTCTTATGCTGGGCAGCATGGCCGGGCATCAATGCTTTGGATGTTTCACTGAAAGGGACTGCAAGATTATCCTTGTTTAATTGGGCATAACTATTTACAGCGATCACCAGGATAAGTGCAGAGAATAATAGTTTATTTTTCATGGTAAATATTTTTGCTGGTTAAAAATAATATCCTCCATTTCCTATTTTTAAGGGACTGTGTGAGTACGCAGGCTGATTGGGTGGACAGCCTTTTTACCATTGTCTCATAGCCTGCGCATCAATTGGTTTCAGATCACCATTGGGCGTTATGAGGATAAGCTCCTTCGTATTCGAAACCGGCTTTGGCTTTTCTAACTCAACATTCAGCTTGATCTCATACATCACCTGTATCACCGGTTCGAATACAACAGGGTTGAGTACAAAATCAAACTCTTTATCAATAATGGGCTGATAATATAACGTTGTAGACTTCTCTGCCTGGTTTACGGCCTTGGCCTTTGTTGCCTGCAAGGGAGAGCTGTTATACGCCTGGTAGGATTTGTACATTTCAGCCGGCAGCACTACCCGGTAGCCATCTGCTAATTGCTTTTCCAGTGTGTCCAGTTTTATATTGAGCAATAGCTGGTAATTCTTCATTTTCTCCTGCAGGGATACCCTGGCTTTATTCATCAGCTCTTTTTTAAGGGCTTCAATGCTATTGCTGAAATAATCCACCCGTACAAGATCATATATCTCTGCGGTGGCAAGTACACCTATCAGTATATGTAAGTCGGCCGGCTGGTTATATTTTACATGCAGGTTTTTCTTCATTTCAAATCCAACAGGCACTTCATTGTAGGTACGCTTGCTGAACACTTTTTTATCGGCTTCATACTCGTACATGGGCACAAAAGAGATGATATCTACATAGATACGGATCCCGCTTTTTGACTTTGCCTGTTCAAGCACCGGGTTAATCCGGCTGTCCATCAGGGTATTCACTTCTTCAGCAGTTTTGCCCGTTTGGGTAATACTGAATATGGCTACACAGGAGTCGGCTTTTACATTGGCCATACCGGCCGCTGTTATCAGCAGGTTTTTTCCCGAAGGAAGACTGATGTCAATATTATTTTCAGCATACCGTACGCCATTGATATAGTTAATATTGCCCGATACCTGGGCTGTACTGCTTTGCAGGATTGTTAAAGCGGTGATAAGAAGAGCCGGTTGTTTCATGCTAGTTGTGTTTTAGGCGATGAAAATAACCCCGCAGGGACCTGTATATATGTCAACTGGGTGAATCCCGCATCTTACTTGGTGAAGGGTAGGCCCGATAAAAAAGGAATAGTGTTACTTTGTAGTATAATTTTCAACCGTGTATAAAAACTCAGCCCGTTTACTGCGTTCAGTTGCCCTGCCGGTGGTTTGCTGTTTCACCATGTCAATGGCCTGGTCGCAAACTACCCAACAGGAGGTATCGGGCAATACCACGGCTGACAAAGTGGATAAGGCTTCCAAAAAAATAAAATCCGGTTATCAGAAAAATAATAAGGATACGCTGGCCCAGGGTTATTATGACATGGGGGAGAGTTTTTATCAAAAGGGCGAATTGCAAAAAAGTGAAGCCTATTATCAAAAGGCAAAAGACCTGTACAGCCAGGAAAAAAATGCAGAAGGACTGGCACGCAGCAGCCGGGCCCTGGCCAGGGTACAGGAGGATCAACATAAGAACAAGCAGGCGCTGGATAATTATTTCGTTGCCAGCGAGAACACCTTAAAAACTGGTGACATAACCGGCAATAAATTGAACAGCAACGATGTGAAACGGTTAGCCAACCAGGATTTTTTCCCGGCCGACTCATTGATTCAGCAGAACATAAAGCTGGGCATATCGAATAAGGACACAAACGAGATAGTCGCCAATCTTTCCCGATGGGCTGACCTGAACATGCAGCAAAAGAATACAGATGATGCATTGGGTGCCTATAATAGTGCGTATAATCTATCCCGTAATATGCCCACCCAGGCTGCTACCTTTAATGGAAAAATTGCGGAGTATTATATCCAGCAAAAGGATTTCCCTAAAGCCATTGAAACCAAGCAACAAATCCTGAAGGAAGATTTTGTACAACAATCATCAGCTTTAAAAGCAAAAGAAATTACCTCACTGGCCGATATTTATTTACTAAAAAAAGATGATACTACAGCCATCCGGTTGCTGCGGGAATCATATGCGTTATCGGTAGAAAACGGGCATACGCTGGAGGCAAGGAAATCGGTGGAGCGTTTGGACAGTATTTTTCAAAGCCAGGGAAAGAAGGAGATGAGCCTGAAGCTGTATAAGGATTTTCTTTCGCAGCTGCCGGTTGTCATTTCCCGCGACAGTTCTATTACAGACAGCCGCCTGATTGCCGAAACGGAGACAAGGATTAAAGAACTTGAAAATGAAAAGGCACTGAAAGATGATCTGATCCGACGTAAGAATATATTTAATTACTGGTTGATTGGTTCAGTAGCGGTATTGGCCTTATTTGCCATAGCTATATTATACATCCTGCGCAAGTTGCGGATTCGGAATAAGAAAATTGCCCTGCAGTCGCTGCGAAGGGAAATGAACCCGCATTTTATATTCAATAGCCTGAACAGCATTAACCAGTTTATTGCTAATAACAATGAACTGGAGGCCAATAAATACCTGACCCGTTTCTCCACGCTGATGCGCCGGGTGATGGAAAATTCCAAAGAGGATTTTGTACCATTTAATAAAGAGGCCGAACTGTTACAGCATTACCTGGAACTGGAAAAAAGCCGTTTCCCTGATAAATTTGATTATACGATACATATAGATGAAGCCCTGCAGGCGGATGAGCAGGTGTATGTTCCGGGTATGCTGATACAACCGCACCTGGAGAATGCTATCTGGCACGGACTGCGGTATATTGATGAGAAAGGTTTACTGCAACTCAGTTTTACCCGTACAGAAACAGGGATTAAAATTTTAATAGAAGATAACGGTATAGGTATTGCGGCCAGCAAACTTAATAAAACGGAGAACCAGAAAAAACACTCAGGCCGTGGCATTACCAATACACTTGAACGGATTAAAATACTTAACGAACTATATCACCAGCAAATAACCTGTGAAGTGGAAGACAAGGCAGCACCTGAACACGGTGTAAAAGTCCGTCTATTTGTTCCGCTGGTTAAAACTATCAGGCATGAAGATTAGAAGCATAATCGTGGATGATGAGCAGATAGCCCGGAGTGTACTGGAGAATTATTTGCAAAAGTATTGCCCTGCTGTAGAGCTGGTGGGGCAGGCACAGCATATTAAAGAAGCTGTACCGATGATACAGGAACTGAAACCGCAATTGGTTTTTTTAGATGTGGAAATGCCTTTCGGCAATGCCTTTGACATTCTGGAAGCCTGCAGTGGACAGGAGTTTCAAACCATCTTCATCACCGCATTCTCCGAATACTCTATGAAGGCGCTGAATAAAAGTGCCGCATATTATATTCTTAAGCCCATTGATATCACGGAGCTGATTGCTGCAGTAAATAAAGTACAGGAATCATTACTGAAGCAGGAGGAGGTAAACCGTAACCGTATCCTGCTGGATAATTTAAAATTGAAACCGGAAAAACAGCAGGTGGTACTGCCCACCCTGCATGGCTTTGACGTTATAAAAACAGAAAGTATAACAAAGCTGCAGGCAAAAGGAAATTTTACAGAAGTTTATACCACGGATGCCCCGGTAAAATTGATTTGCAAATTCCTGAAGCATTTTGATGAAATGCTTGAAGAACCATTTATCCGGGTACACCGATCTTTTATCATTAACCTGCAATTTGTAAAATCATACTCAAAAGGGGCTGGCGGTTATGTTACGATGCAGGATGGTTCGGAGATTGAAGTGTCTGCATCATACAAAGATCAATTACTGAAGCGACTAGGGGCTTCCTAAAAAACCAAGCCCCCCTGTGGAAACAGGGGGACTAAGTAATGGTTCTGATTAAGTTTTTATAATTACTGGTACATTGCAGTTTTAGACATATCTGCTTTTGCAATCGGACCAGAAGTTTCCGCTGATTGTACATGTCCGGTCGGCGGGGCCGGACGGCCAGATGAAGCAGGCAATGCCGGTGCTTCAGCTTTCTTTGTATGCATTTGCGCCAGGGTAGGGGCAATAACCAATGACACAATAGACATCAGTTTGATTAGGATATTCATGGAAGGGCCAGATGTATCTTTAAATGGATCACCTACGGTATCACCTGTTACAGACGCTTTATGCGGCTCTGATTTTTTGTAATACATTTCACCATTTATTTCCACGCCTTTCTCGAATGATTTTTTCGCATTATCCCAGGCGCCACCGGCGTTGTTCTGGAACATACCCATCAACACACCACTTACGGTAGCACCAGCCAGGAAACCACCCAATGCCTCAGGGCCTAAGGTGAAACCGATAGCCAGCGGGGCAATAATAGTAATCGCACCGGGCAATAACATTTTACGGATTGAAGCCTGTGTGGATATAGCCACACATTTATCGTATTCCGGTTTACCCGTTCCTTCCATAATTCCTGGAATCGTTTTGAACTGGCGGCGAACTTCTTCCACCATACTCATTGCCGCCTGGCCCACCGCACGGATAGCCAGCGAGGAGAAGATAAACGGAATCATACCACCAACAAACAGGGAAGCCAGTACATCGGCTTTATAAATATCAATACGCTGGTTGTCGGCAGGCAGCGCCACACCCACAAAGGCAGCAAATAATGCAAGTGCCGTTAAGGCAGCAGAAGCGATGGCAAAGCCTTTACCGGTAGCAGCAGTCGTATTACCTACGGCATCCAGTACGTCTGTTTTCTCACGCACTTCTTTTGGCAGTTCACTCATCTCCGCAATACCACCGGCGTTATCAGCAATAGGACCGAAGGCATCAATGGCTAATTGCATTGCAGTAGTAGCCATCATACCGGCAGCAGCGATAGCCACACCGTATAAACCGGCAAACTGGTAAGAGCCCCAGATACCACCTGCTAATACTATTATCGGCAGGAAAGTAGATTCCATACCTACAGCCAAACCACCAATTACATTGGTAGCATGACCAGTTGAAGATTGTTTGATGATGGATTTAACCGGGCCTTTACCCATAGCGGTGTAGTACTCGGTAATGATACTCATTAATGCGCCTACGAGTAAGCCCACACCAATTGCACCAAGTACATCCCATTTGGTAAATACAGTGCCGCGGAGCTCCATTACTTCAGGCAATATAAAATATACTAATCCTGCTGAAGCAAGGGCAGTAAGAACAATAGAACCCCAGTTACCCATGTTCAGTGCTTTTTGTACATTATCTGTATTGATACCAGCGGCGTCGCTGATGCGTACAAACCATGTACCTACTATGGAGAACAGGATACCCACGCCGGCAATCAGCATAGGCAGAATAATCGGGGAGAAGCCATTCAGCGCATCGTCACCAAACGGTATAGTGGTTTGCTGGCCAAGTACGATCGTTGCCAATACGGTGGCAACATAAGATCCAAAAAGGTCAGCACCCATACCCGCCACATCACCTACGTTGTCACCTACGTTATCGGCGATTGTTGCAGGGTTACGTGGATCATCTTCAGGAATACCAGCTTCAACTTTACCAACAAGGTCAGCACCTACGTCGGCAGCCTTAGTGTAGATACCACCACCCACACGGGCGAAGAGGGCAATTGATTCAGCACCCAGTGAAAAACCAGTAAGTACCTCAATGGTTTTTATCATTTCGTCTGAATTAACAGCAGCGCCGGGAGCGAAGTACTGTTTTAATATAATATATAAACCTCCAAGGCCCAATACAGCGAGACCGGAAACACCGAGTCCCATAACCGCACCGCCAGTAAAGGATACATTCAATGCTTTGCGCAGGCTGGTACGTGCAGCGTTTGCTGTGCGCACATTTGCTTTGGTAGCTACTTTCATACCGATATAACCGGCAGTGGCGCTGAACACAGCTCCAATAATAAAAGCAACAGCAATCAGCCAGTGTGAATGCGGGTTAGTAGATGCCATTAACGCCAGTAGTATACCCACAATAACTACAAAGTATCCGAGGATTTTCCACTCTGCCCTTAAGAAGGCCATGGCACCTTCAGCTATGTAGTTGCTGATTTCTTTCATCCGGTCGGTACCGGCATCTTGTTTAGAAACCCACTTGAATTTGATGAGGGTGTAGAGTAAACCAATCAGGCCCATTGCAGGGACGAGATAGATTAATTTGTCCATACGAGTTGATTCTTAATCAGATAATAAAAACCGGCCGTTTTGACCGGGCGGCAAAGATAGGGGAAAATGGGTTTGTGGTTTGGGCTTTGTTGCTGAAAGTTTTACAGCTTTAAAGTCCTGATAATCTGCGAAAAGCATGTCCAATATGGGAAATAATATCTCCCGCTGCCATCGCTTCCTGCGATATGGTTGCCGCCGCTAAATCACCCGCCAGCCCATGCAGGTACACGCCCAGCAGTGCCGCCTGCACCGAATCATAACCCTGCGCTAGCAAACCGGTAATAATACCTGTCAGCACATCGCCACTACCTCCGGTGGCCATACCGGCATTGCCTGTTGTATTGAAAAATTGTTGCCCGCCGGGAGTGGCGATGAGTGTATAATGACCTTTTAAAACAATCACTACGTTTAGTGCTTTGGCTTTTCCTGAAGCCAGTTCCGCCCTTGCAAAATCATTGGCACATGCGCCAAATAAACGCTCAAATTCTTTAGGGTGCGGCGTTAATACCGAACCTTCTGGTATTTGTGCCAGCATATCCTTGTTCAATGCTATGCCATTCAGTGCATCGGCATCCAGCACTACCGGATGACGACAGGTTGTAATTAATTTTTGTATAGCATCAATTGTTGAACCATGTGTACCAATCCCCGGACCAATGGCAATAGCATCGTATATACTGGTATCAGTTTGAACACCCGTGATCATTTTTTCATCCTTATCGGTTATCACCATGGCTTCCGGAACGGAAGATTGCATAATACTATAACCACATCCTGGTATATATGCAGTAAGCAAACCAACACCGCTGCGCAGGCATGATTGTGCAGCCAAAACAGCGGCGCCCATTTTTCCATAACTGCCTGCAATGACCAATGCATGGCCAAAATGACCCTTGTGCGCAAATTTTTTACGTGGTTTATAAACCGATTCTATCAGTGATGCCTGGATCATTTCCATCTTTGTATCTGCCAGTCCGGGATAATCAGGATGCAGGCCAATATCCATGATATGTACCTCACCCACGGCCGTTTCATTTTCTGCAAAAAGAAATGCCAGTTTATAACATTGAAAGCTGAGTGTATGCGTGGCCTGTATAGTCAGCATCCCTTTGGCTGACTGATCGGCAAACAAACCGCTGGGTATATCAATGGAAATAATTAGCTGCCCGGAACTATTTAAATGTGCAACAAGGGTCGCTGTTAATCCATCAAGCGGGCGGTTAATGCCGGAGCCGAGTAAGGCGTCCACCACCACCCATTCATCCGGCACCGGGTGAATATTTTCTTCCGTCTGTATATAATGCACATCAGCCAGTTCAGAAAGGTGCAGGCGGGCAAGGTTTGTTTGAAAGTCTTCCGTTCCTTTTTGCATATCTGCTGCTGCAGGTGCCAGTATATACACCGTAACGATGTAATTATTTTGAAGGAGCATACGGGCAATGGCCAACCCGTCACCACCGTTATTACCTTTTCCACAGAATACAGCAAAGCCTTCTGCCGTCGGGTAGTTTTTCATCAGCCATTCCGAACAGCGTGCAGCCGCCCTTTCCATGAGGTCGATAGAAGCCACCGGCTCATTGGTAATGGTATATTGATCCCATTCCCGTATTTGTTCGGCTGATAAAATTTTCATGCAGCTTAAAGTTCTGACAAATTAGTATAAGAGTAAGGGGGCGTGGAAAGATTTTACAGAAATGCCGTCCTTTAGTCTTTCTTTTTTGACTTTTCTTTCTGCTTTATTTTCTTATCCTGCTGCTCTTCATCTTTCTTTGAAAAAACAGGAAGGCTGTCAGTTTCCGGCGTATCAAAACGTTGTTTTTGCTGGTAGTCGCCAAAAACATCGTAGCAAAGCAGGGCAGATCCATAGATAGCCCGTGTAAATTTATTACCGAGGACAATCACCGTTGCTTTTTCATCCACGAGGCGTGCGAATGCGGCATTAAATCCATGCCATTTGCCAAAGTGATAAACTACTTTTTTTCCATTGGGCAATAATTGCAGGCGGAAACCAAGGCCATAATTTTCAATACCCGGTTTTTCAAAACTATAACCCCTGAATGCTGAATCGAGCATGGTGCGGCTGACAACCTGTTCGGTGTACAGGGCCTGGTCCCATTTCAATAAATCACGGGGAGTGGTATACACATTTTTATCGCCATAAGTGGCATCTAAGAAATCGTATTCCCAATAAGTGCCTTTGTACGTAAAGGAAGGTATGGCCGTGAGTGTATCTTTTAAACGAAATACAAATGTGTTTTTCATTTGCAGAGGCTGAAAGAGCGACTCCTCCATGTAATCAGGAAATTTTTTACCGGTCACCCTTTCAACGATCAGTGCAAGTAACACATAGTTGGTATTGCAATAACTGAATTTACCATCCGGCCTCCCGGTCGGGTCTGGCTTTTTAGCAATCATCATCTGCAGCACATCTTCATTGGTGGCATACTGATGGTTCCATTTTTTATCCGGCCCGATTCCCCATTTCTCATTGCTCATAAAATAGAGGTAGTTCGGCAGACCGCTGCGGTGGTTCAGCAGCATTTTTATGGTAATGCCGGTATACGGGAAAGATGGAAAGTATTTTTGAAGGGTGTCGTTGAGCGAAAGCCTGTTTTGCTCTGCCAGGCGGAGTATAGCAATGCCGGTAAAGGTTTTGGAGGTGGAAGCTATATGCAGGGAAGTACTGTCGGTAATAAGGTTGTTGACGCTGTCTTTACGCAGGTCCGCTTTACCATTGTACTTTTCATAAATCACTTCACCATTTTTGGCAATAAGAATACCACCACTGAAATTTTGTTTCAGCAGACTGGTGTCAAAATGGGTGCTGATTTCCCGGAATAAACGGCGGAACTCTTCTTTATCTATTTTTTCAGGGGTGGGAGGATAGTATTGCAATGAGTCATCAGCCTGCTTCTTTGGTTTGGATGAAGAATTGCAGGCAAGGATGATAACAACCGTTAGTAACAACACAGAAACTATTCGCATAACTTAAGCCGGTTCGGGCAAAAATAAGCCTGTCATGGAAAGGGGTCAGGTATTTAGTTTTCCCCATCGTGGATATAAATGTGAATAGCGTAAGCGTACGTACAAATTTACTTTGCAAAGGGCGTATCACTGCTATAGTACAAGACAGATATAGACAGCTATCAAGTATATTTGCGGCATGGCAAAAACAGGTACGACAAGTTATCCTAAAGAGAAAATCAGGATATTATTTTTAGAGAATATCAGCGATACAGCTGTTGCTAATTTCACGAAAGGCGGCTACGCTAAAGTTGAAAAAATAACCAGGGCTCTTACAGAAGAAGAACTGATCAAAGAAATAAAGGACGTACATATACTGGGTATCCGTTCCAAAACACAGATTACAGCCAATGTACTGGAAGCTGCTAAAAAACTACAGGCCATCGGTTGTTTTTGCATTGGTGTAAACCAGGTGGATCTGAAAACCGCCACAAAGAAAGGGGTGGTGGTGTTTAATGCGCCCTATTCCAATACCCGTTCGGTGGCCGAGTTGGTAATAGGTCTTTCAATCATGCTCATACGCCGCATACCTGATAAGAATAAGGCTGCGCATGAAGGCACCTGGAATAAAGAAGCAAAGGGAAGTTTTGAACTACGTGGAAAAACATTAGGCATCATCGGCTATGGCAATATCGGCAGCCAGGTAAGTGTGCTGGCCGAAGCCATGGGTATGAAAGTGCTGTTTTATGATACTGAAACAAAACTGCCTTTGGGTAACGCCACAGATGGAAAGACATTGAAAGAGGTGCTGGGCAAATCGGATGTGGTAACACTGCATGTACCTGAAACAAAACAAACAAAGAACCTGATTAATAAAACCAATCTTAAGCATTTTAAAAAGGGTGCTATACTGATCAACTATGCAAGGGGAGAAGTGGTGGACCTGGATGCATTGCGGCAGCAAATCATTGATGGGAATATTGGTGGTGCTGCCATTGATGTCTTTCCCTGGGAGCCGGAGAAAAATGGTGACCGTTTTCAGTCGCCGATGCAGGACCTGCCCAATGTGATATTAACACCACATATCGGCGGAAGCACTGAAGAAGCACAGCAAAATATTGGTGAGGATGTAAGCATCAAACTATTTAACTATTTGGAGAAAGGCATCACTTTTGGTTCGCATACCGTTCCGGCACTGGCTTTACCGCCGCAGGAAGGCAGCCACCGCATACTGCATATACATAACAACGTTCCCGGTGTACTTTCAGCCATCAACACGCAGTTATCTAAAAACGATATCAATATCGTAAGCCAGTACCTGAAAACGAATGATGAAATTGGTTATGTGGTGCTGGATGTTGACAAGAAACTCTCCGCACGGGCAGTGGAGTTATTGAAGGAGGTGAAGGAGACGATTAAGGTGAGGATGTTGTATTAAAAGCAATCACCTGAAAAAGATACCATTCCCACAGTATCTTCTTCAGGTAATAAATCGTTCTATTTAGCAGACCCAATGGTCGCAGGGGTCTCAGCAACAGGCCGTTTCATTGCGGTATCAGCCACTGCCGGACAGGGAACAGGAATCACACTCATCTCTTTTTCTATTGCTTCGATACTAACGCCGTTGATATTGTTGGTGTACAGTACATTCATCAGTCCTTCTTTGGAGGTTTCTTTCAACTCCACCCGTATCTGTTGATCTTTTTGAATGATAAATTCTGAAGCCCCGTACATAATGCGCTGGCCTGAACTGCCAAAGGCGAATATCACAGCCCGGTAACGCAAAGGCAGTGGCAAAGTGCTGTTAGCATACGCAAAGCTGTAGGTATTACCTTTCTTTTTGGTGTAGGTCTGCAATACCCTTTCGGTGGGCACAAAGACATAGACATTGTATGATAAATCTTCCCCGTTGACTATTTCGGCAGTGAGTGAAACTTCTTCAAGATCGTTGCGGTCAGTATTCAGAAAAGCATCGATATTGTACCAGCCGTTGTTGGTAATCTGGAAATCGTATCCCTGCCGGTAGCTTTCTTCGTATTCGCTGTAATCATAAATCATTTCCCCGATTGTATCTGTTTGTATGGTATCAAAATAAACGAACCCGGTGGTATCATACTCTTCAAAACTGTTTTGCACAGAATAGTAGGACGTATCATATCCGCAGTCGTTAAAGCCGGCAATCGCGGAATCAGCTGCTACTGTATTTGGTTTATATTCTTCTTTGACTGTGTTACTCCAATACACCACCATATTTTCCACATCCCATTGTGTGATTTCCGGAAAGGCCGTCATCATCGACCCGTACTTATATTTTAAGTCTTGGGTGTAAGGATCCGTAGCCATGAAAGCAGCAGGATTATTTATCCAGCGCAGCAAATTTCTTGGATCTTTCCAGGGCCCCCGGTACTGTAGATTACGAAGAGCTGGTCCTGTACGATCAGAAAAAGTCTGATGACAAGATGCACATTTTGCCTGGAAAAGGGCCTTGCCGGCTGCAAACTTATCAAGATCATACAACGGGTTTGTGGTATCGGTAATTACCGAAGGTTTCACCCAGTCCACGGTACTGTCGGCCTGCATTTCACCTTTAAACAACTGCATATCCGGGTCTTTTTCCTTTGTAGCCACGAAGGCCTCCACCGGTATAGATGGCTCAATCGTTTCACCTTCAGCCGTTGCGTTAAAATAAAGCATACCGGCACTTTTAAGCGGCTTGCCGTCTGATAAAGTGGTGAGGCCGGATAAGAGGATTTCTTCCGGTGTAAATACTTCCTTTACTTCAATCGTAACCGGCTTATCCGTTTTAAAGGTTCCTTTTTTAATAGTCAGTTTGCTGGCATGCGCTGTACGTATGACGGCATCTTCATTGATGTTGATCGTAAAATACTGGCTGGGGACATTCGAAGGCTTCAGTACACCGTTAAATTGTTTTTTCTTCCGGGTCAGCTGCTGGTATCCCCAATACGAAAGGCCCACCACACCCGTTACAATCAATATCCATTTAAACATACTAATGACTTTGGCCCCGCCTGTTTTAGGTGCAGGTGGTGTGGCAATACCCAACAGGCCCGCCATTGCCTGCCAGTGCATATCCTTGTTCTGCGTATCAAATGATGCTTCCTCTTCTTTTCTCCTTAATAAATTATCGTAATTACTCATGGCTATATGGCTTTATTAAGTGAAAAAATGGGGTTTTGGACAATCTCTTTCAACTGCTTTCTTGCTTCGCTTAAATAGTAGCGGCTGGTGCCGGCAGGTATATTCAGCAGGGTACCAATTTCATTGTGATCATATTCTTCATACACATACAGGTTAAATACCACGGAATGTTTCTGCGGCAAGCGGTTTATAAGCTGACGAATATCCTGCACATTCAATTTTTGAAAAACTGTTTCTTCAATCTGATGGTCGTCTCCTATATTTTCTTCCTGGACTGTTTCAGGTAAAAAGTTCGATTTTACCCGTACGTAATCAATAGCCGTATTTACCACTATCTTTTTTATCCATCCCATCAGTTTTCCTTGTTCATTGTATTGGGCAATGGTGCGGAATACTTTTAGCATGGCATCGTTGTAAACACTGGCCGCCTGTTGATTGTCGCCTGTATAACGCAGGCATACTTTCATCATGCCGTTATAACAGTGTTCGTAGAGTTGTTTTTGCATCAGCGGCTGGCCTGTTTTACAACCCTCCAGTATGTGGTGTATGTCTGGTTCCAAAGCAGTGAATTGTTGTTTCAAATATATAAACGGGAATGCGGGCCGCCAATGTTGGGAAAAACGGAAGTTTTTTTAATAATTATACGAAGGAGAGCGATTATTTATCCCCGCTGATGATATAATACCCGAAATGCCGGCGGTACATACCCATAAACATACCCAGCAAGGGCGCATATACATTATGCCATCTTTCTTTTTTCATGCGCAGGCTGCGGTTGCGCCAGATTTCTTTAAAAAAGAACTTGACACATACCAGCGGTACATAGAACACTGAGGGTGCAATCCGGTAACTGATTTCACGTACCTGTATATTCTTCAGGCCATACTCTTTGAGTTTCATTTCAAAGTCATCAATGTTAGCAAAACCGGGTACGGCCCAATAGTTAGCGATACGTTTGCACAACCAGTTGAACAACCGTGGTTTCTTACCCTTGCTTTTCAGGAAACCATCAGCAATACAAAAGCGGCCTCCCTTTTTTAATATCTTGGCCATTTCAGCAATAAACCGTTCTTTATGTTCACTGCTGGCATGACAGGCGCTTTCCAGTGCATATACATGGGTAAAGCTTTCATTGGCCAGGTGCAGCTGTTCAAAATTCTCATTGACGATCGTTACCTGTTCTTCCAAGCCCTGTTCTTTATTCATTTGTCGTCCTTTTTGCACCTGGAAGTCAACAATGGTAACTGCAGTGATATGGGAGAGGGGCAGCTTTTTTGCAAAATGGCGGGCTACGGTAGCCATACCACAGCCGAGATCGGCTATATGGGAAGGGTTGACCGGATGAATATGCAATTGTTCCAGCACCAAATCATTCATATTCCGGAGCATTTTTTGCAACGAGAATATGTCGCTGAATTTGCGGCAGTAGCCAAAGTGCATATTGAAATCAGGGCTCCAGGTGGCATAGTCAGGACCAGCCACATCGTAATATTGTTGTATTTCTTTATATACCTGGTTAGCGGGGAGTGGGGCTGGTTGCAGGGAGGTGGCGTCGGCTGTTTCCATAAAAGGAATTTATACCACGAAGGTAAAATTATTTATTTTAAATTTTCAATAATTATTGAAAATAATATAAATTTGTACTGTAAATAAAATCTATGAAAGTCGTAATAGTTGGCGCAGGCTTTGGCGGATTAAGGCTGGCCCGCAGGCTCAGTAATAAACCCGGATTTGATATAACCCTTGTTGATAAATTCAACTACCACCAGTTTCAGCCCCTGTTTTACCAGGTGGCCACAGCCGGGCTCGATGCCAGTAATATATCGTTTCCCTTGCGGAAAGTGTTCCAGAAAAGTAAGAATGTAAAAATCAGGCTGGCCGAACTAAAAGAAGTGGTGCCGGCTGCTAAAAAGATTATTACCAGCACCGGCGAGATAAGCTACGATGCCCTGGTACTGGCCACCGGCGCCGATACGAATTTCTTCGGCAACGCCAATCTGGCCACCTACACTTTCCCGATGAAATCGACCGTGGAAGCTTTACAAATCAGGCACCGCCTGTTGCAGTTATTTGAAGATGCCCACACAATACAGGACCCGGAAGCCCTGCAACGAATGATGAATATTGTAGTAGTGGGTGGGGGACCTACCGGTGTGGAAGTATCCGGCGCCCTGGCCGAAATGAAAAAATATGTGTTGCCAAAGGATTTCCCCGAACTGGATTTTTCCAAAATGAATATCTATTTGCTGGAAGGCAGTGGCAAGACACTGGCGGCCATGAGCGAAAAATCATCTGCCCAATCACAAAAATACCTGGACAAGCTGGGCGTTACGGTGCTGACGAATACGCTGGTAAAGGATTACGACGGCAAGGATGTGTTGTTACAGGATGGTAAAAGCATCGCCGCAGCAACGGTTATTTGGGCGGCCGGCATTAAAGGTAATATTCCCGATGGCATTGATAAATCACTCATAACGAAGGGAAACAGGATTAAAACAGACCGCTATTGCCGGGTGATAGACCATATGGATATTTATGCCCTGGGCGACCTGGCCTGGATGGAAACACCCAAATATCCCAATGGGCATCCGCAGGTGGCGCCGGCTGCTATGCAGCAGGCGGATATGCTGGCCATGAACCTCAAAGTGCAGGAACGAAAAGGAGGGAAGGGGCTGCTGTATGAATTTGAGTATTATGATAAAGGTGCGATGGCAACGGTTGGACGTAATAAAGCCGTAGTGGACATGCCAAAACCCAAACTGCATTTCGGTGGTTTTTTTGCCTGGCTGATCTGGATGGGCCTGCACCTGATGCTGATATTGGGTGTGAAGAACCGGTTTTTTGTGTTCTGCAACTGGCTGTATAATTACATTACCTATGACCAGAATTTACGGCTCATATTCAGAGAATTTAACAGACCTGCCAAATCATGAAAATAAATATTCCCGACTGGCTGATTATAGCTGGTGGTGCTGGCCAGATATTCACCGCCATGATATATCCGTATATCCGGCATGTGGTATTTGACTGGTATAATGATATTAAAAAACTGAAGCCGCTGAACCAGGAAATAGCCAAAACCTACGGACGGTATATACAGGGCTTAAATTTTTCTTTTGGCCTCATCACTATTCTGCTGACAGATGATTTGCAAAACCGTACCGGGCTTGCTGCGGCCATTACAGGGCTTATTGCTGCTTACTGGATTGGTAAAGTGGTTACACAGTTTGCTTATTATCCAATGTACCAGATACCTGAAAAAGCCATTTTCAAGATAGGGGAGCTGGGTATGAACCTCCTGTTTATTTCCTTCGCTGTTATATTCTTATTGTTGTTTGTGCATAATATTATCGGCCTAATAAGCTAAGCTTGCACCAGGTCTTTGCGGGCCTGACACGCCATCTTTATTATCCCAACTAACTTGAAAAAGGCTCCGGGTCAAGCCTCCCTACGCTTTGGCTCCGGGAGACAGGCCCGGAGTGACTTAGTTGGAGCCGGAGTGCCTTACCCGAAATAAAGTGGCGATAAAGGGATTGCAGTACGTCTTTGCGGGCCTGACCCGCAATCTTTCTTAATCAATTTTGGCTTTACAAATTTTTTAAAATCTTCTTCGCCCTCGACCGGAAGGCTGCGGTTTCATAATCCCAGCGATCTTCGATGATTGTTTTCAGTTCCTGTTTTATCTCCGGGTATGTGATGGCAAGCCGCTCCAGCACCGTAAGTGAGAAGGCTTTGATGGCTGCTTTTTCCTGCGGATCGGCTATATAACCAAAGCAGATATTCATGGCATCACCGTGGTATTTTTCAGGAATATCAATATACTGTAACAGGCGTACGGAGTTTCGTTTTACGGCATCATGCAATCCTTTTTTAAACAGGTTTTTCAGCAGTTTACCCAGGTGCGGGGCTATTAATTTCGGGTGTTGTATAGCGGCAAAACTTAAGGGCCAGGCTGCCCGTTGTACTACACGGTATTCATCATGGATAAATAAATGGAAGAGCTGGTTGAACCGCTGCTGATCGCCGCCAATCCATTTCACTATTTTATCAGCCTGTTTTTTGGAGTGTTCAGCCAGTATGGTTTCACGCAGGTCCATGGGGTACAATATTATAAATACAACAGGAATAAAAAAAGAACCCCGATAATATAATTATCGGGGTTCTTTTGAAATATTTCAATCGAAAATTACTCTCTTCTGCTGCCGAACAAACGGAGCAACATCAGGAACAGGTTAATGAAATCGAGGTAGAGGGTAAGGCCGCCCATGATGGACAGTTTCTTAGCATCCGCCTGCAATACATTACCGTCCGCATCAATGCCTTCACCAATGTTTTTCAGTTTCTGTACATCGTAGGCTGTGAGTCCGGTAAACACCATTACACCCACAAAACTGATAATATAATCCATCGTATCGTTCTGCATGAACATATTAATGAGTGATGCAATGACAATACCAATAAGTCCCATGGTCATAATTTTACCAAACTTGGTAAGGTCGGTCTTTGTAGTGTAGCCCATAAAAGCCATCACGCCAAACATTGCAGCCGCAGATGCAAAGCAGGCGAATACAGAGCTTCCTGTATAAACGAGTAATACAAAACTGAAGGTAATACCATTGACAGCCGAGTATAATATAAATAAGACCATCAATACTGGTGCTGAAAGTTTTTTAAAGCCAAACGACATGATGAGGACAAAGGCCAATGGCGCAAACATAACCGCATAGCCCAGCAGTTTGTTTTCGGCAATTGGTATCAGCCATTCAACATTATTTGAAAACAAAAAAGCAACCACAGCAGTAATGCCTAATGCCAAAAACATATAGGCAAATACATTCGCCAGGAAGGTTTTAGAAGCACTACGAGTAACGGTTTGGTTCGTAAACAGGTGCTCAGGAGTACTTGAATGATGTTGTGAATCCATTTGAAGGGTTTTAATTGAATGTAAATTAATGAACTAATCGCTAAAAAAATGCTACTTTTTGGCTTCGTCAATCAGCCGGGTCAACATCGCCATCATTTCATCTTTTTCTTTCAGCATACGTTCATATAGCGCAATTTTTTGGTCGTGAAGCTCAATAAGCTTGTCAATAGGGTTAATTGTACATTGATAATTCATAGCAACCGGAGATGCGACTGCATTATCTTTAAAATCAGTAAAAGTATTGGTCACAATGTTGACCACTTGTTCATCGTCAAGATTCTGAATCGCTTCAACAGGTATTTTTAAGACCGCTGACAATGATTTAAGAATTTCAGGATCAATTGTTTCCTTTTGTTCCAGCAGCGAAATTTTTTGCTGGTTCCAGTCGTCACCAAGTTCATTTGCCAATGCATCCTGTTTTATTTGGAGCATTTCACGGAAGCGTTTCAGATTCCGGCCTTCATGTATTTTATTCGCCATAAATTGAATGAGTTATGGGAACAAATTTATATCTAATTCAGGCCTTCTACCTATTTTAAAACGGCTATATTTTTCTTATAATTTATATTATGTTAAATTGAATGTTTTATTATATTTACACTTCTTATTAAGACCTAAAATGCGTTGCTATGAAAAGAAAATGGTTGGCTTTATTTCTAATTTGGATATCCATATGTTCATATTCGCAAATTAATCAGCCGGTTGAGTTTTATTGTCTGAGTTTCACTACAGGTTATCGCCCCCCTTCTGGTCAATTAACCTCCATGCAAACCGCCAGTTCTATTTTAATAGTTAGTAAAGGCGAGTATTATTTGGTATCTAACTACCATATAATGGCCGGTCGTAACTCATGGGATACTACGCAAACAGATGATAAATTGGGCCTCGTACCAAATCTGGCTTTGGTACAGTTTTACAAAAAGAATAAACAGATCGTTCGCTCATTAGTGCCATTACTAGATGAGAGCGGAAAGAGATTATTCTTTTCGCCAAAAGCAAGTAATGACAATATTACTTTTGATATCGCCATTATAAAGTTAAACCGTAAAGATATTCCTGTCGAAGCAGAATTGTATGCAATTGATATTGACAAATGCGATACTACCATTTCGATATCCCCATACTCCAAATTAATTGTGTATGGATTTAAAGGAAATGAGAGTTTTGACATGATTAAACCAGGTATAGATACAGTTAGTAGTATTAATCACACTTTTGTATTTAATACGGATTATATTTATGCCTATAGACCTTTTAGCCTCAGCGGCTCATCTGGCGGCCCTATTTTCCATATAAAGAATGGCAAGAATTACTTAGTGGGCATGGTATCTACCTCAATCAAGAAAGAATGGGCTGCATTCGAATTATTAAAAAGAGGTATTTTGATTGACAGACAAGATAGCGAAGTTTCAATATTTTTATCTTTAAAAACCATTAAGGATGGATTCGATTCATTTTTTAAATCAAAGTAAATTACAATTTTAAGTTCACAATATTAATGTATATAAGATGGGGGCAATACCAATTCTACTCGCTATTTTATCAGGAATAATAGCCTTATTTGTTAAAAATAAATGGAAAACAAGCGATCTTGCCACTAGATGTCTAATGATTATTGGCGTAATCACCCCTATTGTCATTGGAATTAATACGTGTAGACAAAATTTAAAAGATAAAAGAATTGCAGAAGTTGAGTCACGGTTTGGAAGAATTGATGACTTGGATGGAGCCACTATTCCGAAGCTCACAATAGGCCCTGATGATAATGCAGCATTTGAATGGTTTGCAATGTCAGAAATGTCTATCGGAACACCAGGAAACGTTTTCAAACTTTTCCGACTATATGTTCAAGATGGTAAATTATTTGTTGACATTGTCATACGTGACAAAAATGGTGACCCTATTGCAGTTATTAACAAAAATGAATGGTATAACTATAAGCCTAATGACTATGAATATAATAATGATGATACAGGTTTTGAATTAGTAACAAAGGGAGATCGTAAGGTTTATTTTCATGTGTACCTAAAAAATGGGATTGCACATATTTTAGGTTTTGTAATAAATGAAAATGGAGAAGGGGTAAAATTTTATCAACCCGCTAATGAGACAGAAGGATTCAAAAAGAAATTACCTACTGATTATAGTGTACACTTTAGTGTTGTCGCAGTAGGACCAGGAGCTAAGGAATCGCTTTATAAAGGTGTTGATGGAAGAATTTTCAAATATCCTCGTGAGCAGTATGTTGGGCAAAGAGAATAGAATTGACCTATGTAAAAAGCCGCCTGCATCAGCAGGCGGCTTCCCTATTCAATGAAGGCTTTATTAAGAACCTCTCTTCTTATCTTTTATCTGTGCGATTGCTTCGTATAAGTCAGCCCATTTCTTTTCTTCAGCCGCATATTTGGCCTGGTCGGCTGGTTTGCCTTTTGCATTTATGCGTTTGTTGGTATAAATGTCGCCCAGGTAGCTGGCAGCTTTTTTATATTGCTGTTTATCCCTTGGGTCAAGGCTGTTGTCATTGGCTTTGGCACGGGCCGCCAGTATATCGCAGGCTTTTGTATATGGCTCACGGGCACCGTCCAGCGTTTCACTGTACAGTTTGTCCAGGTCATCCCTTTTCTTCAAATCCTCTGGTGAAGATTTGCTGCCGGGTTTTGTCCGGGCCTGCATATCTTTTGTATGTGCTGTGCGCTGCTCGTCCACTTTCACCGCTTTATTGATAAAATGATCACCAATATATAAGAAAGGAAGCTCGCTGTCTGGCTTCGCTGCAGCTGCCTTATTAAAGGCAGTAATCATTTTTGTTTCCAGTTCAGCTGCATTAGCGGGTATGGGTGTCTCTTCTTTTTCAGGGTTCAGGGCATCGTATATAATTTCTCCCATTACCTGGTTGGCTTTAAAATTAGCGGGGTCAGTTGCCAACACCTCTTCCACTGCCTTTATCTTTTCGTCCAGATTATTTACAAGGCCTACAGCAAAATCAACTTTATCGAACTGGAAAAATTCGCTGTTCGGATAGAGTTTAGCACCAGCTGCTTTGTATTTTTCAAATGATGCTATATCCTTTTTGCCAAAATAATAGCTCACGAGGTAGCGGTATACGCTTTCAAAGTCGGGACCTGATAAGTTTGCGTCGGCCAATTTTTTATAGAAACCAGCTGCTTCTTCTTTATGGTTGGCCTGGTCAGCTACGATGGCAGCCAGTACCACCACATCCGTATCCATGGGCTTATCCAGTATTTTACGGGCTATTAAAAGGTCTGAATACTCCAAAGTCTTCTTTATTTTACCAAATGCAGATTCCCAGTTCTTGGCCTTGTAATCATTATAAGCGCCGCCATAATAGGCTGAGTAAATATTAGCCGGGCCATTTTGATAAAGCGGATCATCCATCAGTTTCATCTCCTTATCCATTTCCTTATACTTCGTAAACGCAGCAACGGCATCAGCCAACAGCTGATCACCTTTTGGTGTGTTACGGTTGGCTTCAGACATGGCCAGGGCAGCATAAATAGAGGTTTTCATCATCCATGCTTCCGGCTTAGCCGCAAATTTTGCATTACCCATTGCTTTATCCACTTCTTCCCTGGCTTTATCAAACTGGTTGGCTGATAAAAGGAATTTAATGGTTTCAATGTTTTGCGCCTTAGCAACAGTTACTGACAAGATAATCGCTGTAAATAATAAGAGTTTCTTCATTGGTCTTATTGTTATTGTTTAATTGACTTTTTAGGCTGTTTCACCATCCGTAGATGTTGTTTCAGCTGAACCGGTTGCGTCGCCACCATCACCAGTTCCGTTTTCCTCTTCTATTGCCCGGTTTTCAGCTTGCGTATCATCTTCCAGCTTGGCTATGGCGGCTATTTCATCACCCTCATCAATTCTGATAAGTTTAACACCCTGTGTTGCCCTTCCCTGCTCACTGATACCACCCACCGGCATTCTGATCGTTACACCGCTTTTACAGGTTATCATGATATCTTCTTTCTCGTCTACCGCAAGTATGCTTACAAGGGAACCTGTTTTTTCCGTTACATTGATGGTTTTCACACCTTTGCCACCCCTGTTAGTGAAGCGGTACTCTTCTACTGCCGTCCGCTTGCCAAATCCTTTTTCACTTACCACCAACACGGTTTTGGATGCGTCGGTCTCTGGATTTACACAAATCATGCCGACTACTTCATCTTTCTCATCATCCACTTCTATACCTGCCACCCCGATTGCACCACGGCCGGTTGCCCTTACTTTATCTTCAGAAAAACGGATAGCCCTTCCACTCTTCACCGCCATCATTATTTCACATTTGCCATCAGTCATCTGCGCATCAAGCAGCTCATCTCCTTCTACGATATTGATGGCGTTTACACCCGTTTGTCTCGGACGGCTGAAATCCTCCAGTTCTGTTTTCTTGATAATGCCCTTGCGGGTACAAAGTACAATATTGTGTGATTTTACAAAGTCTTCGTCTTTCAGATCTTTTACATCAATAATCGCTTTCACTTTATCATCCGGCGGAAGCTGTATCAGGTTTTGTATTGCCCTTCCTTTACCGGTCTTCTCCCCTTCGGGTATTTCGTATACGTTCAGCCAGTAACACCTTCCTTTTTCTGTAAAGAACAACATGGTATGGTGCGTGGATGCAACAAAGAGGTGTTCGATATAATCTTCGTCCCTTGTTTTGCCACCCATTACACCCCTGCCACCGCGGCGTTGTGCCCGGTACTCATCAGCCGGTGTGCGTTTGATGTATCCTAAATGTGATATGGTAATCACCACATCTTCTTCTTTGATGAGGTCTTTGATTTTTACTTCATCATCGAGATACGTAATTTCTGTTTTGCGTTCGTCGCCAAACTTGTCTTTTATCTCGTTCAGCTCAGTCTTTATTAAATCAAAACGCATTCCTTCATTGGATAAAAGCTCATTCAGGTGCGCAATCAGCTTCATCAGCTCATCATATTCTTCCTTGATTTTATCCCTTTCCATACCGGTGAGGCGCTGTAAACGCAGTTCCAGTATCGCTTTGGCCTGTATTTCATCCAATCCCCAGCCGGCATTCACGAGTTTGTCTTTCGCAATATCCGGTGTGGAAGAACTACGGATAAGGGCAATTACTTCATCCAGGTGATCGAGTGCTATCAGATAGCCCCTCAATATATGCGCCCTTTTTTCTGCTTCTTTCAGTTCAAATTTTGTACGGCGCACCACCACCTCATGCCTGAATTCAACGAACTCACTGATGAGGTCTTTCAGGTTGAGCGTTTTTGGGCGGCCTTTTACAATGGCTACATTATTGATGCCATACGAGGTTTGTAAGTCCGTTAGTTTATATAACTGGTTTACGATCACATTGGCAATCGCATCTCTTTTCAGGTCAATAACGACACGGGTTCCTTCTTTTTGGTTTGATTCGTTATTTACATGCGCAATGCCGTCAATTATTTTTTCATTCACCAGTTCACCAATGCGGTTGGTCAGTGCATCACGGTTTACCTGGTAGGGTACTTCTGTTATAATGATTTGTTCCCGGCCACTGGCTTTGGCATCCACCGTCAGCCTGCCACGCACCACTACCCTTCCACGGCCCAGGTGCATACCTGCTTTTACGCCTTCCATGCCGTATATGATACCACCAGTTGGAAAATCCGGTGCTTTTACATACTGCATCAGTTCATCAATGGTAATATCCCTGTTATCAATATAGGCTATACAACCGTCGATTACTTCGGTAAGGTTATGCGGCATCATGTTGGTAGCCATACCTACGGCAATACCACTGGAACCATTGATGAGCAATTGGGGTACCCTTGTTGGCAATACGGTTGGTTCTTTTTCAGAGTCGTCGAAGTTCAACTGAAAGTCAACCGTGTCTTTTTCTATATCATCCAGCATATGGGCTGCCAGGCGTTCCAGCCTTGCTTCCGTATAACGCATGGCTGCCGGGCCATCACCATCCTGGTTACCAAAGTTTCCTTGTCCGTCTACCATGGTGTAACGCATGCTCCATTCCTGCGCCATACGCACCATTGCATCATATACGGAAGTGTCACCATGCGGGTGGTATTTACCTAATACCTCACCCACTATACGGGCTGATTTCTTATACGGTTTATTGTATTGGAGGCCCAGCTCGTTCATGGCAAATAATACCCTGCGGTGTACGGGCTTTAAACCGTCACGCACATCGGGCAGCGCTCTGCCTACGATTACCGACATTGAATAATCAATGTAGGCGGTCTTCATCTGCTCCTCAATGTTTACAGGGATGATCCGGTTATTGTCATTCGTTTCCTGAGGCACCTGGTTCTCTTCCATCGTTGTTTTATCAGCTTTTTTATCGTTAGGTAAACACGGTTTTCGGAAGCCGTTTTTCCCCTTTTTGCGGGGTCTGCAAATCTAACTTTTTGCAGGGGGATAACCTGATAAAAAAGGCCTTTTTTGACCGGTATTTTTCCACCCTTGTGCAATACTTTTTGAACATAAAATCCGGTGCCGGGATCTAGAATTTGCCAATGCATTACAGCTGCGAAAAAAAAGAATTATAACGGTGAGTTTGTTTCGTGAAAAAAGGGTATTCAGGTGAATTTGCCGGTAAAAGCAGCAGGAAGCAGGCGATTGAGCGAATGCATTCGCAGAATTAGGAAAGATGAAAGATATTTGTTGCATGAAGACTGTATTACTCTTTGGGGCCGGAAAATCTGCTACGGTATTAATTGACTATTTACTAAATAATGCAAAAGAACAGAACTGGAAAGTACTGGTAGTAGACGCCGACCTGCCACTGGCACAATCGAAAGTGGGCAGCCATTCACATGCTGAAGCCATTTCCTTCGATATAAACAATCAGGGGGAAAGAAGCCGGTATATCAAACTGGCAGCCGTGGTCATCTCCCTGCTGCCCCCGGCTCTGCATATTGAAGTGGCCAAAGAATGCCTGAAGCAGAAGAAACATCTGCTTACTGCTTCGTACACAGATGACGCTATCAGGCAACTCAGCCAGGAGATTACCGATCAAAAACTGCTTTTCCTGTATGAGATGGGATTAGATCCCGGCATTGATCATATGAGCGCTATGCAGATTATGGATGGTATACGGGAAAAAGGAGGCACCATTGTTTCTTTCAAATCGCATTGCGGCGGACTGGTTGCTCCCGAAAGTGATGATAACCCCTGGCACTATAAAATAAGCTGGAACCCACGCAATATTGTTTTGGCAGGCAAAGCCGGGGCCCGTTTTCTTGAAAATGGAATTGAGAAAACAATCGGGTATGAAGAACTTTTTGCGAATGATCAGCTGGTAAGGGTAGCGGAAGATGATTACTGGGGCTACTACCCCAACCGGGATTCTATTGGCTATAAAGAACTGTATGAGTTAAATGGCATCAGTACGTTCATCCGCACCACCCTTCGCCACCCCGATTTTATGTATGGCTGGAAAAACATCATCGAACTGAAACTGACTGACGAAACAAAGCAGTACGAAACCGATGGTAAAACCCTGCAACAGGTGTTTAAAGAGCATATGGACAAACATGGTTTTAGCGAATGGCTGAACGAGAAATTGTCGCAGCGGATGGAAGAATCTAAATCGATGCTGGAAAACCTGATGAAACTTGCTCAAGCTGAAAATGAAGTAACGGAGGAAGGAGAAAATTTACCGCAGAGTTTCATGGCTGCAGATGCTGATGGAAACCTGGAGGAGTTGCAAATAGACGAGATAAAAAACCGGGCAGCCGCCTATTTGGCACAGCGTATGCACGAAACCAACCTCACACTAAAACAACTTTTCTTCCTTGGGCTTGATGATGATGAAACCATAGTGAACCGTGGCCTTTGCAGCCCGGCCGACCTGCTGCAATTTGCCATGGAACGAAAACTGATGCTACGTCCCTATGACAAGGATATGATCATCATGCTGCATGAAATTGTGTATGAAACCGGCGGCAAACAATCCGAAATCAGAAGCTCACTTGTTGTAAAAGGAGAAAACAGCCTGCGTACGGCTATGGCTAAAACCGTTGGTCTGCCATTGGGCATTGCCGCCAAATTGATATTGCAGGATAAACTACAGTTGAGGGGCCTGCACATCCCTACCGACCCGGCCATCTATGAACCCGTTTTACAGGAACTCAGGCAATACCAGGTTCAGTTTATTGAGACAGACAGCCCGGTTCAATAAGTTGGAAACACTTCGGGGCAGCAGAATAAATACTATTTTTTACAATACGTACAAACTGTTTATACTCACCGTATAACTTGTATATATAGATGCCAGGGGCACATTAAGCTGTAATGAAGTGGTCATAGAAAAACCAAAGCGTTTTGCAGAAAAGAAAAACGGCCACCGGCTTTTTTGAACTGTACTTGAAAAAAGGACCTGCTATTTCACTGTAAGTTCTTTTTCGGAAAGTATTTTATAGCTCGCATCCCGAAGAACAATTTTATAATCCCCCTTTTTAAGAAACAAACAATAATATCCGCTGGGCGCAGCCACATAGGTCTGATCCGCCGGAACGGTATAATTAACCATATCAGTACTGTATTCCTCTTTATAATAGGCTTGTACCAGGAATAGTGTTCTCTCTGATGGAGCAATAAGCACCGGCTGCCGTTCATTATTCAACGTTAACCAGGCCGGCCTGTTCTGTATATTTTTTACAGGTGGATGGCATACGATTGCATCATACCCTCTTAAACCTGACGGATTAAATGACCGGTTTTGCTGAAACAAAATCGACGGCTCGTTTATTTGGTATCGTTTGGTGAAATACTGATAGACCAGCCTGCCATATTCATGGTAACTTCCTTCTGTCATTTCAGTCTGGTCGATACAAAAAGGTATTTGCCCTGAAATTTTTGTGTACCACACCGCCATCGGTATAAAATCACCAATAGGTTCTTTTGATGTATGGCCATACCCTGCATGTATCAATACCCTGGCCCCCGCATCACCCCGGAGACGGTTGTAAATATTGGCCGCCTGTATTGAATCACGAAGCGAAAGGTTTGTGTGGCCGGCTGTGTCTTCATAGGCAATCAGCGTATATCCCAGTTTAATGGCATGCCGTACTAGTTCGCCGGCAACAGGCTCCCCTGTATAATAGCCGGTAAATGAATTGAGCGAATCCAGACATTTATTTGCATAGTTATTTAAGGCTTCCATGGCCAGGTACCTGTAACCGGCCTTATACAAATCATCCAGCAAGCTGTAGGTAAAGGCCCGGTGTTCAGGCTTGGAGTGGGCTTCATTTATCATTATTGTATTATAATGACGGGCTATGTCCAGGATAGTTTTTCTCGCAGGTACATATTGAATATGCTGCAGCTCTTCCACTTTTTTGCGGATACTGTCCTGTATAGAATCCGGCAGGGCCATATATTTTTTCTGGCTGTAGCGGGAAGCCATGGCATAGTCACCTGCAAATGCCAATGCTTCCGCAAAACTTTCATAAAAAGCGGCGTCACCGGTTTTCGCCCTGAACTTTTGTTCCCAGGTCAATGCCTGGTATAACGGATACAGGTAATGAAACGCTGCCCCCAGCCTGTTCGTGAGTAAACCCAGCGATGAATCAAACTTATTGGGGGGCTGTTGTGAGGTGTATTTTTTTACCTGCACAAACGGCCCATAGTTTTGTCCATGAACAAGGGCCGTTGAAAAAAGCAGCAATAATAACTGGACTAACCTGATTTTCATCACTGCGGCAAGGTACTCTTAATGATGTTATCGAAATTCTAATCTTCTGTTGCTGATTATTTAAGCGTCAGCAGCAAATGCTTCAAATCCCCTACCCCTTCCGTGGCCGGCTTCTCAATTAATGTAAGATTAGGCATAGCAGACAATGATGGGATCTTTTTGTCAATCACAAATTTGGCAACTTCCGGGCCGACATAATTTACCAATCCTGCTGCCGGATATACGACCAGTGAGGTACCTACTACTACAAATACATCAGCGGCATGCACCACGGGAACAGCAAGCTCCATCATGGGTACAGCTTCTTCGAACCATACAATATTGGGCCGCAACTGGGCCCCGTCTGCTGCCAGATCGCCCAGTTTAATATCGCCCCGTATTTCGCTAATCAGGGTTTCATCCCATTCGCTCCGCATCTGAAAAATTTGCCCATGCAGGTGCATCACGTTTGTTGAGCCCGCCCGTTCATGCAGGTCATCTATATTTTGTGTGATGATAGTAACATCAAAATCTTTCTCCAGTTCAGCCAGGCCGTGATGTGCCGCATTGGGCTTTGCATCAGCTACGTTCTTCCTCCTTTCATTATAAAATTGTAATACTAATGACGGGTTTTTTCTCCATGCACCGGGTGTGGCTACTTCCCTTACATCATATCCCTCCCACAAGCCGTCACTGTCACGAAAAGTACGCAACCCGCTTTCGGCACTGATGCCGGCACCTGATAAAACAACTAGTTTCTTTTTTGGCATAACCAAATGTAAGGGGAATGAAAATAAAACCGGCAGGTCCATTTTATTTCCAGAACACTGACGGTTTTATTACACCCACGCAGCTACCTCGCCGCAAAAGACGAGGCGGATTGTACCAACTGAATAAACTCTGCCCGGTAACCATTGTTATCAGCTCCTTTCGCTGACTTAGCAAGCATGATCACCTGCCCATAATTTCCCTGTTGTATGAATGCAGAATTTCTGAGCAGTAAGCCAAACTCAGCTACCGCAGCAGAGAAACGAAAATTATCTGTTGTTTGGTCCAGTGAAATATGACTATCGGTCACCGGGTGTGTCATCAGCTTGCTTACTTCGCCACCTGGCTGTTTATACCGCAACTTGATGGTCATGATCTCATCCGAATTATTGTATACTTTCCGGGCACCAGCCTGGTATTTTAAAGGGTCTGTTGATTTACTGAATGTATCTTTTACACCAGCTGGTATTATTTCGTACAATGCCGTTACCGTGTGACCACTGCCCAACTCACCGGCATCTTTCAAATCATCGTTGAAATCTTCAGCTGCCAGCATACGGTTTTCATAACCTATCAGCCTGTATGATTGCACTTTCTCCGGGTTAAACTCGATTTGAATTTTTACATCCTTTGCAATCGTAAATAAGGTGCTGCCAAATTCTGTTACCAGTACCTTGCGGGCTTCATTGATGTTGTCGATATACGAATGATTACCGTTCCCTTTATCAGCCAACTGCTGCATTTTATTGTCTTTGTAATTGCCCATGCCAAAACCCAGTACAGAAAGAAAGACGCCACTTTTTCTTTCCTGCTCTATCAGCCGAACCAATTCATCATCACTGCTCACGCCTACATTGAAGTCGCCATCAGTAGCTAGGATGATACGGTTATTGCCATTCCTGAAGAAATTATCACGGGCTGTTTTATACGCTAATTTGATACCCTCCCCGCCGGCGGTGGATCCACCAGCATGCAGGTTGTCTATGGCTTCTTTTATTTTGGTTTTATTGCCACCGCTTGTGGATGGTAATACCAGTCCTGCACTACCTGCATAAACCACAATCGCTACTTTATCTTTTTCGCGGAGCTGATCCACCAGCATTTTCATAGATGCCTGTACCAATGGCAACTTATTGGGCTCGTCCATTGATCCGGATACATCCACCAGGAATACCATATTTGAAGCAGGTAAATTATCGACTGGAATTTCTTTGCCCTGCAAACCGATATGCACCAGCTTATGCTGTGGGCTCCAGGGGCATTCAGCTATTTCAGTATTTACAGAAAATGGTTCATCATTGACCGGCTTGGGATAACTGTAATCGAAATAGTTTATCATTTCTTCAATTCGAACAGCTCCTGCTGGTGGCAATTGTCCCTGGTTCAGGAAACGCCGTACGTTGCTGTATGCTGCTTCATCTACGTCGATGGCAAATGTAGAGAGCGGGTTATCAACCGGGGACAGAAATGTATTCTCCGCTATGCTAGCATACTCTTCGGCAGTTGTTGCTTTCGAACCCGACTCATCTTTTGGGTTGACTAAGTCTCTTTTCAAATGGTCGGTTTCGCCTGAGGCTGATGGTTGTTTATGTTCGCATGCAATAATGGCACACAGCAACAATGCTGTGACAGTGATGTTGATTTTCATGGCTGTTCGTTTAGAAGTTTGAAAAGAATGCTTTGAGGTATGCTTCACCATACAAAGCCCCGCTATGTTAACGGGGCTTTATATATTATTTTATTTTTTGCAGATTAACTACTGAGCCATTTGCTGTTTTTGTCAACTGCAACGTATCTGCTTCGAGGCGATTGATGGTATAATTATCAGGGAGCGAATCGGCCTGGTTCTTTTTGATCACCAAGTCACCGGCTTTGCTCCAATCATAATACAACGTATCAGTTTTACTACTGTCCGTTACATGGCGATAAAGTTTGTTTTCGTTCTGAAAATCATATGTGTAAAATAATTGCAGCGAATCCGTTACTGGTTCCCAGCTGGTGGTCTTCCATTTTCCGATAATTAATTCTTTGTTGTCTTTTACGACAGGTTCATTGTTCTTTTTGGTAAAGAATAAAAAATAGATCCCTGTTCCGGCTGCTGCAGCAAGCAGCAGGCCGATGAAGATTTTTTTCATGGCTATACTTTTTTTAGATTAACGAGGCTAACAGCTATTGATACCCTTGCCCTGAAAAAAGTAACCTTTCAAATTTGTTAAAGGAAAATAGTAAGTGCAGTTATTGCTCACCAGCCATCTCCATCACAATCTTCCATTCTTCATCCGTAACCGGCTGAACAGATAAGCGGCCGAGGCGTACGAGCGCCATGTTAGCTAAACGTTTATCTGCTTTTATCTGTGCCAGGCTTACGGGCTTTTTTATTTTTTTGTGCGGTTTAAAATCAACCACCACCCATGCAGGATCATCGGTTGTGGGATCCTGGTAGGCCTCTTTGGCTACTTTGGCAATACCAACTATCTCAGTGCCTTCATTACTATGATAAAAAAAGGCCTGATCCCCTTTCTTCATGGCTTTAAGATGGTTGCGGGCCGCATAATTGCGCACCCCATCCCAAAATGTTTGTTTATCCTTTTCAAACTGTTCCCAGGAATACTTAAACGGTTCCGATTTAATTAACCAATAAGCCATTGATTTTGTTTTAGTCGTTTCAAAAATACGTGTTCTTAAAAAAAAATTGGAAATCTAAATCTGAAACGGTTCCATCTGCCGTATCTGGATACATAACACAAAAACTCAAACTCATGAAATCGCTAAAATCATTCAGCCTGTTACTCATTGCATCCCTCTTTATGAATGCTTCTTTTGCACAAACCTCGTCCAAAGAAAAAACTGTTGAAGTGGGTGGTGCACCCATGTATCCCTCTAAAAACATTGTAGAAAATGCGGTGAATTCAAAAGACCATACCACCCTGGTGGCTGCGGTGAAAGCTGCGGGTCTCGTAGAAACACTGCAAAGCGCCGGGCCTTTTACGGTTTTTGCCCCTACGAATGCGGCTTTCGATATGCTGCCTGCAGGTACTGTTGAAACATTGGTAAAGCCTGAAAATAAAGCCACCCTTACTGGTATCCTTACTTACCATGTTGTGGCCGGACGCTTAAGTGCAGATGATATAAAAGAGAAAGCCAAAATGAACAATGGCATGGCAGAACTGACTACGGTTGCCGGCGGTAAACTGTGGGTTATGAAAAAAGATGGCAAGTGGTGGGTAAAAGATGAGAAAGGTGGTGTGGCACAAATCACTATTGCCAACGTATTCCAAAGCAACGGAGTAATACATGTAGTTGATCATGTATTGATGCCTAAGTAATCCGATCCCCTTATCTATACTCGCGGGGCCGTTTCCAACGGCCCCCTTTTTTTTACCATCCGCTTGCCAGTACATCGGCAATATGCATGGTTTGCAGAGGTAATTGTTTTTGATTGATATAACCTTGTAAATGCATCAGGCAGGAAAGATCAGTAGAGATTAAATATTCAGCACCAGTGGCTAAAGCGTTATCAACTTTTTGTTCGCTCATACCAACAGAGATGGGTTCAAACTTAACAGCGAACGTGCCGCCGAAACCACAACAGGTTTCCACATCGTTCATCTCAACGATTTCTAACCCCTTTACATTTGATAATAATTTGCGCGGCTCTTCTTTTATACGGCATTCCCGCAGGCCTGCACAGGAGTCATGATAGGTTGCTTTACCATCCAGCCTGGCGCCCACTTCGTTTACGCCCAATATATTTACCATAAATTCCGAAAACTCCACTACCCTTTTGCCCAGGTCTTTCACTTCATTGTGCATGGAAGAGTTGTCGAAAAGCTTTGTATAATAATTGCGCACAAAACCGGCACAGCTTGCACTGGGTGTTACTACATATTCTGAACCACTAAAGTCTTTGATGAATTTGGTACAAACCGATCTTGCCTGGTCCCAAAACCCGGCATTGAAAGCGGGCTGGCCGCAGCAGGTTTGGTTTGCATTGTAGCTAACAGTACAACCTGCTTTCTCCAGCACTTTTATCATATTAAAAGCCGTGTCCGGGTAAAGCTGATCGACAAAACAGGGTATAAAAAGTTGTACGTTCAAGAATTATCTATTTTTTAAAAGAGGCCGACAGGGCTATCATTTTAACAGCTGTAATACCAGCTTCTTCACCCTTATGGCCATGTTTGCCGCCGATGCGTTCCATAGCCTGCTCCTCCGAATTTACGGTAAGAACGCCAAAGATGGTGGGAACAGGAAGGGTTAAGTTGAGATGCAGCACGCCATCGGTGACGGTACTACACACATAATCAAAATGCGGGGTATCGCCTTTTATTACACAGCCGAGAGCGATGAATGCATCGGGCCTGTCTTTCTTACTGCAATTATCCCAATAGTTTTTGATGGTGAATGGAATTTCCACTGCTCCGGGCACCGTCAATACCAGCACCTTATTTACCCCGCTTTTTTCAAGTGCAGCGATGCAACCACGTTCGAGCTGATCGGCAATCGCTGCATTCCATTCTGTTTTCACCAAAACGATACAGGCATCCTTTTTAAGAATGCCTGTTGTACCGTTAAGTAATTCGTTGTTTCCGGCTGTTGCCATATTAATTATTGTCAGAGTATACGCCCAGTTGTCCCAGGTACAT